>CALDPR010000033.1 GCA_937911575.1 uncultured Porphyromonadaceae bacterium
CGATACCCTCGGAAAGGGGATATAAAAGGCACAGCGTCTGCAAAGACGCGAATTTTCGACGAATCTCAACCGACTATGTCGCTTCGCACCTATGCAGTCAGATTGTAGTCTATCGCTTCGCTCAACTCCCGGATAGCGAACTCATAGCGAAGCAGCATTACCGATTTAGATTTGACAGACGGCTGTCGGACAAATTAACGACCTTAATAATTATTTTTATCGGATACCAATATAAAAAAATCATTAAAATTTGTTGCAATTAAAAAAAATATGTATTTTTGCAACGACTATCTATGAGGTCATCTTCAGAGGAAGATTCGGTAAGGCAGAATAATATAAAAAAGTGTTATTGAAATTTTATCTTCTACATTCAAACTTGGCAGTTCGGATAATTACACAAAGAGAAAATGGCAATAATAGGCAGAATTTTACTTATAGGCATTGCCGGTGAGGCTTTTGTTTGTATTTAAATGTGTGTGGAGTTATTGTTTTATCTTTGATATTAGATAAAATTAAATACGATCCTCACGCTTTTTTATTTTTTAACTAAACAGAAGAGAAAGTTCATTTGAGGGTTGATGAACATTGAGAAAACAGATGATTTAAGTAATGTTGACCTATGAATCAACAAAAAATTAAATTTCGTGTAGTAGAATGGATTTATTAACAATTAATCGTAACTCATATGAACAAACTTACAGACAAATTGCGAGTCGTCGTCGCCATAGCGATGATGCTCATCGTTGGCATCAGTGCCAATTCTCAAAGTTTTAGTGTTGATGGGATATCTTACTATATCAAATCGTCAACAGAACCGTATGAAGTGGGAGTGTCGTCGGGTGGCGGCTGTTCCGGTGATGTTGTAATCCCGGAATCGGTAACCTACAATGAAATTGTATACTCTGTAACCTCCATCGGCAGTTCTGCATTCTCTGGTTGCTCGGGATTGACAAGCGTAGAGATACCGAACTCTGTAACCTCCATCGGCAGTTATGCATTCAATGGATGCACTGGATTGACAAGCGTGTATATAAGTGACCTTGAAGCATATTGCAATATTGAATTCACAGGTACAAATCCTGTATATTTTGCTGAAAATTTATATTTGAATGGGGAGTTGATTGAGGATTTGGTAATACCGGAGGGAGTTGAAATAATATCTGACTACTTATTCTATGGCTTATCCCATATACAATCAGTAGAGATCCCGAACTCTGTAACCTCCATCGGCAGTGGTGCATTCGCTAATTGCGATGGATTGACAAGCGTAGAGATCCCGAACTCTGTAACCTCCATCGGCAGTGATGCATTCGCTAATTGCGATGGATTGACAAGCGTAGAGATCCCGAACTCTGTAATCTCCATCGGCAGTCAAGCATTCTCTGGTTGCTCGGGCTTGACAAGCGTAGAGATCCCGAACTCTGTAACCTCCATCGGCAGAGATGCATTCTCTTATTGCCCTGGATTGACAGGTATTCTAACATTGCCATCATCTTTGAATTCAATAGGAGATGGGGCTTTTGCAAACACAAAATATAAGGTATGCCGAGTGCTTATCGAAGAACCTGTTCTGCTCAAATCCGGCACCTTCCCTTCAAACTTAGAGACATTGATTGTTCCGTCAGGGACTAAAGATGCATATAAATCGGCTCTAATTTGGAAAGATATAGAGTTAATAGTCGAAGAGGGAAGTTGTGAAATCGAAGTGTCTAATCCGACAGCCGGCCAACTGATGACAGTAATAGCGACAGAAGCACGTCAGACACCGGCACTCGTTACCGGCATGAAAGTCAGTGGCACACTCAACGACACCGACCTTGCAGCAATCAAATCGAATATGACCTCATTGTTGCACCTCGACATTAGCGAGACAGACTATACAGCCCTACCGGATAAAGCATTTAAAGATAAAATGACACTTCTGGACATCAAATTGCCAAAAGGATTGAAGAGCATCGGAGCAGAAGCCTTCAGTGGTTGTGTGGCATTGGAAGACACAATTGAAGTGCCGACAACAGTTACCTCCATCGGCAATTCAGCATTCTATAACTGTAAGTCATTGCCAGCCATCACATTGCCAATCGGATTGCTCTCAATCGGTAGTAATGCATTCTATGGATGCTCGGGATTGACAAGCATTGAAATTCCGAACTCTGTAACCTCCATCGGCAATTCAGCATTCAATCGTTGCTCGGGATTGACAACAGCAACATTGCCGACTACACTGACATCAATACCATCAAACTTGTTCTATGGTTGTCAAAAACTTGCTGAATTCGAATTCCCGACAGCGATAACAATGATTGGGAATGATGCATTTTATGGTTGCTCATCACTGACAACTATAGACTTGAAAGAAAGCACCTCATTAGCATCAATCGGCAGTGGGGCATTTACAAATTGTTCAAAAATAGCGACAATCAACTTCCCTACATCATTGACCTCAATCGGAGCGTCGGCATTTGCAAATTGCCGTTCACTAACAGAGATGAGTGTGCCTACAATGACTCCACCGACACTTGTTGACGATTCCAAACCATTCGAACATGTAGACAACCTTGAGTGCATACTATCAATACCGAAAGATAGCATGACAGACTACCTTATCGCACAATATTGGGGAGCCTTCGTATCAATAGCAGAGAAAGAGGAAATCAATGTTGAAGTAGGCACAGAAGAGGAGATAGAGAATGGTGGCAACGGCCATGGCAACAATGGTAACGGTCATGGATATGGCCACGACAAGCATGGTTGCGATATTCACTATCATAAAGGAGGACATAAAGGACATGGACCACACCACATGCCGGGTATGAATAGAGTAGCAGCAGAAGAATCGACATACACAGCAGAAGCAATCACCTACTCAGGCTCATCAGTCTTTGTGGAAGGCGAAGAGTGCGTAACATTCGTTCTCACTCCACAAGAGGGTTATGAGATAGATCGCGTGCTTTACGATGGAGAAGATGTAACAAGTCAACTTGTGGGCAACACATTCACAACACCGGTAGCAGAAGCCGGAGTAGCAAAATCATTGCAAGTAATCGTAATCGGAGGACCGGCATTTGATCTTGGCGATGCAAACGGCGATATGTCAGTCAACGTAACCGACGTTGTAGCAATCACCAATCATATTTTAGGCACAACCTCTGCAAACTTCCAGACAGATGCATCAGATGTGAATGGCGACGGCGACATCAACATCACCGACGTTGTAGCCGTAACCAATATCATACTCGGAGTAGGCGAAGTGAATGAATCACCGTCATCAACGGAATCGACTACAACAAGCGAGCTTACAATGACAAGCAACGGCAGAGACGAAAACGGAATCCAAACCATCGACGTAACCTTGCACAACGATATCAGTTTCACAGCCTTTCAAGCCGACTTGAGATTGCCGGAAGGAGTGGAATTGCAAGAAGTGGTTTTGAGCGACAGAGCAAGCAACTCACACTCAATTAACCACTCTATGCAAGCCGATGGTTCTTATCGTCTGATATCATATTCAATGGTTAATGAAGCGTATGCAGACAATCAAGGTAAACTATTTACACTCGTACTGAAAGTGGAAAATAGCGAAACAGGAATCTTAAGCCTTGAAAACATCATCTTCACCACCCCACAAGCTATTGGATATAACCTCGACGACGTAGTAATGGAAGTTGCCGGTACGACATCAATAGGGACCACACCGACAGCGACACGCATCTATTCACAAGCAAGAAGCATCATCATCGAATCACCGACTGACGGCATCGCTGTAATATCCGGCATTGACGGAGTGGCTCGTCAAGTGAAAGTCAAAGCCGGAAGAAATGAATATGCAGTGTCTGAAGATGGAATGTATATTGTTCGCTATGGCGAAAAAGCAAAAAAAATAGTAATAAAATAATATAAAAATGAGGATAGATAAAAAAATAATTAACACATTCATAGTGATGCTCCTTAGTGGCATCACTATGAATATGTTTGCTGAAAATCGCTTTTATATCGAAGATTTCAGTATAGAGCCGGAAGAGACAAAAGAGGTGGGTATCATCTTGGACAACGATGTGGATTTTGCTGCCTTTCAAGCCGATGTCATATTACCTGAGGGACTAGCCTTTGCCGATATGCGAACAGACGCAGAAATTAGCAAAGGGAAGCCGGCATACTATTTTACACTGACAGAAAGGAAAGACGACCATTCGATTTCGAGTGCCGAGATAGGAGGAGATCCTCAAAGTCGCAGAATAATCTCAAGTTCGGGCAACAACTGGATATTCTATAGTGCTGCCGATGTAGGCACAGCCGTATTGGTGAATTTCAAAGTTAAAGCATCAAGCGACTTTGCCGGGACAGCCATTATTCAATTGGATAATATAATCTTCACCCAAGCTGATGAGACGCAATATAATTTAGTAACGACGACAGCAGTGGTCTCGTTGCCAACGACAAAAGTAGAATCCGTAAGCCTCAACACCTCAACGCTGACACTTGAACCGGAAGAGAGTGCCTCTTTAACGGCAACCGTATTGCCTGAAAGTGCGACCAACAAGAGTTTGAACTGGGAGACTTCCAATTCGGGAGTGGCAACAGTTGATTCCAACGGCTTGGTGAAAGCGATTGCCGATGGTAGTGCCACAATCACAGTTTCAGCGACAGACGGTTCAGGTTGTAGAGCAACTTGCGAAGTAACAGTGAAAAAGAGAGTAAACCGATTCTATATAGAAGACTTTTCAATAGAAGCCGGTGAGACAAAAGAGGTGGGTATCATCTTGGACAACG
The DNA here is from genome assembly GCA_937911575.1 of uncultured Porphyromonadaceae bacterium. Classification (GTDB taxonomy): domain Bacteria; phylum Bacteroidota; class Bacteroidia; order Bacteroidales; family Muribaculaceae; genus Lepagella. Next base: position 4,771 of record CALDPR010000033.1, read on the forward strand.
ATGTAGACTTTGCTGCCTTTCAAGCCGATGTCATATTGCCTGAAGGATTAGCCTTTGCCGATATGCGAACAGCCGCAGAAATCAGCAAAGGAAAGCCGGCATACTATTTTACACTGACAGAAAGGAAAGACGACCATTCGATTTCGAGTGCCGAGATAGGAGAAGATCCTCAAAGTCGCAGAATAGTCTCAAGTTCGAACAACAACTGGACATTCTATAGTGCTACCGATGTAGGCACAGCCGTATTGGTGAATTTTAAAATTAAAGCAGCATCAAACTTTTTCGGGACAGCCGTTATTCAATTGGATAATATAATCTTCACCCAAGCTGATGAAACACAATATGATTTGGAATCAACCGAAGCAACAGTAACAGGACCGGAATGGGAAGCACCCACCGGAGTGGAATTGACTGTTACATCGGCGTTGCATGGTTCAATTGTTTTTATAGTAGAAAATGGGAAGACACAAAGCCTCAAACTGCTACCCGACGACGGATATATGCTTCATAGCCTTACATTGAATGGTGTTGACGTGAAAGGTTCAATAATCGAGAATTACTACACAACACCGGCATTGACAGAAGCAGCGACACTCAATGTGGTATTTGAGATAGTAACAGGAGTAACTGAAGTGGTCAATTCTGATAGAGTACGTGTAACGGCTGCCAACGGATATATCAAAGTTAACGGAACGGTAGCAGGCGAAC
>CALDPR010000034.1 GCA_937911575.1 uncultured Porphyromonadaceae bacterium
TCACTTCGTTCAACCCCCGGCTATTGAATCGCTTCGCTCTCCGGTGCTTCGCACCAATATAGTCGGAGGTGTCGTCAGTATATCGTCGAAAATCGAGTAGGATTGTCGCTGTGTCCACTTTCCGACATATTTCTGATTGCACTGCCACTCGATTTAGCGATATACTCTGATGATGCAGTAGGCATACGATTTTTTAACTTATATTAACAATATAATGCCATAATTTGGCAGATGTTGATTCTTAACTTTGCGATGTCAAAAGTTTGGAAATCGAAACAAAATTCTTAACTTTGCAGAGATATAAACTTAGCGAACTCGACGTAGAAAAAGAATAAATTCGGAGTTTGTCGGCTCGATAAGTAGTTAGAAAAAAGAAACTCCGAAACAGAAAAATATATGGCAAAGAAAAAATCGACGCCGGCAGCCGGCAAATTAAATGATGCGAGCGAAAAATTGAAAGCTCTTGAAATGGCAACGTCCCATATACTGAAAGATTTCGGAGAAGGGTCGATCATGTTGTTAGGAGACGATAATGTAGAAGATGTAGAGGTTATTTCTACAGGATCAATAGGGCTGGATCATGCACTTGGAGTTGGAGGTTTTCCACGAGGACGAATCATTGAGATTTATGGTCCGGAATCATCAGGAAAGACCACATTGGCAATCCATGCCATAGCAGAAGCACAGAAGAAAGGAGGCATCGCAGCAATCATAGATGCTGAGCATGCATTCGATCGCTTCTATGCCGAACAATTAGGAGTAGACACGAATAGTCTGTGGATAGCTCAACCTGATTGTGGCGAGCAAGCCCTTGATATAGCAGAAAAGCTCATCAACTCCGGAGCTATCGATGTGTTGGTTGTAGACTCAGTGGCAGCGTTGACACCGAAAGCCGAGATAGAGGGCGAAATGGGAGATAAGAACATGGGATTACATGCACGCTTGATGTCGCAAGCGATGCGTAAACTGACAGCCACTGTTTCACGCACTCGCACGACCTGCATATTCATCAACCAATTACGCGATAAGATAGGAGTGATGTTTGGCAGTCCGGAAACCACAACAGGTGGAAATGCACTCAAATTCTACGCTTCCGTACGCATAGATATTCGCCCGACAAGTGTTATTAAAGAGGGAGAGAATATCATTGGCCGGTCGGCAAGAGTGAAAGTGGTGAAAAACAAAGTTGCACCACCATTCCGTCGTGCCGAATTCGACATCATGTTTGGCGAGGGTATCTCAAAAACGGGTGAAATAATCGACTTGGGTGTTGAGTATGGAATCATCAAAAAGGCCGGTTCATGGTTCTCTTACGATGGCACAAAACTTGCACAAGGACGCGATTCGGCAAAACGTGTGCTTGCTGATAATCCGGACCTTGCCGATGAGCTGACAGAAAAAATCAAAGAGGCTATGGGCAAGAAACCTGAAGAGGCTCCCCGAACAGCAGCAACTCCCTTCCTGCCTAATCCAAACGAATCGCAACGTATACCGGCAGAGGGCTTTGATGCGGAAGACATTCTTGCCGATGAGATAGAGATAGAGGAATAACTGAAAAAAGTTTTTCAATATTGATTCCGGAGTTTTAAAGAAATTCCGGAATCATTGTTTTATCTGACTGATACGTAGGGTAAAAGGGTGGGTGAGGCTGATGTGTCATAGAGAGCGAAGCGATACCCTCGGAAGGGGACACCAGCGACACAGCGTCTGCAAGACGCGAAACTCCGATGACATTCCGACTACATAGGGTGCGACACCTCCGACTATATTGAGTGTGGCGACATTACCGATTGAGACTCGTCAGACGTCTGTCAGATATTATTTCGAAGATTATCCGACTATATTGGGTGCGAAGCACCGGAGAGCGAA
>CALDPR010000035.1 GCA_937911575.1 uncultured Porphyromonadaceae bacterium
GCTCAACCCCCGGTTATTGAATCGCTTCGCTCTCCGGTGCTTCGCACCCAACATAATCGGAATGCCACGCAAACGCACCCAATGCAGTTGGAGATTCACCCAATGAGTAGGTAGATAATTACATAAAACGGAGTGGGTGGGGTTTAAAGTTTGTCAGAGAGACTCTGCTTTAGATTTTGTTTTTATCGGACAATAATGATTTTTAATTGTGAACACAACAGAGGGCGATTCGCTTGAATCGCCCTCTGTTATATTATAGTAATCGATGAATTGCCTGTTAACGTACGGCTACTTTATATGTTTTGCCATCAACACGCACGATGTAGATTCCCACCGGAACGTTAAGAGTATTAAAACGCATGCCGGCCATGTTGTAAACCTCAATTTGATTATATTCTCCGGTTACGACAATTTCGCCGTTAAGAGCATATACATTATTCGCTCTATCGTCTGAATCTGTAACCACTTGTTCAATTCCGGAAGTCTTATTATTAACTATGACTACATATGAATTTGCCGGCACAGTAACAGTCCCTGCATTTGCATCAAATGAAGCATTGATGCCATAAGTTTGAGATGCTATATAATAGTCAGAATTGTTTTTGCTCTTGAATGAAGCATTAAATGTTTTTTGTCCTGTGATGTTCGGATTGATTACACAAATCAGTTCTTTTGAGCCATCACTTGCATAAATGAATCTGCCATTTCCCCAATTTGATTCAGAACATGACATAGAATAATTATTCTGAGTGAATATTTCCGGATTAAGTGTACGAAGATAGATAAGTTCACTATAACTTGTGTAAAGACCTTTAGTCTCTTCATTATTCAATACATTCCAATTCACAATTTTCGGATCTGTATTATTTCCACCATCTGATTTTTTAGTTGTTTGGTCATTTCCAAGTTCACCAAACTGCCAAATCATATGAGCTCCGGGAGCAAGGATCATTTGAGCAGCAGTGGAGCCAAGACGCATTAAAGAAACTGTTTTGCTGCCTTTAACACCTGTTGCTCCCCATTGATTTTGCTTGTAAGCCATACGTTCTTCATCGTGGCTTTCGCAATATGCAACGGTGCTACCATATGTGCGACTATCATTAATCGCATACATTCTATTCATGCTTGAGCCAGTAGAATGTCCCATAGCAAATTGAGCTGCTGCATAATTCACATTTGCCCAGTTCATTTGACCATCTTCTGCCATTTTGTTTTCTTCTGAGGATTGAGCAAGATTTTCATTAATGAAATAAGCATCTGGATTTACTGTCTTGATCACACTATGGAAATGTTTCATTCTGTCGATACGGCTTTGGTTGTAGGCTTCTGTTCCTGAACCATAACTACTATTATTACCTAATCCTTTAACAAGGTCGAAACGATAACCATCTACTTTATATTCTTCAATCCAATATTTCAACACATCGTCGAAATGTTGTTGCACAAGAGCATTATCTTGTTTCCAGTCATTAAGCACACTGTAATCATGTGGAGCATATTGATTATAGAATGGATTTGATGCTATCGGGTAAAGTTGATACCATGGGTGAAGACCGTCTGATTGGTTGAACACAATGTCGAGTATTACAGCCATACCGTTTTTGTGGCATGCATCAATAAATTCTTTATACTCATCTGGCGTTCCGTATGCTTTGTCGGGAGCAAAATAGAAGTTTGTGTTATAACCCCATGAATTATTACCATTGAATTCCATGATAGGCATCAATTCAATCGCATTAACACCTAATTCTTTCAAATAAGGAAGTTTTTCGATCGCTTTACGTATTGTACCATCGCCATTTGCTTTACCTTCTGTTCCGGTAAAGTCTCTAAAAAGAAGCTCATAAATAACTAAATCCTCTTTTTTTACTCCCTTAAAATCAGTAATCTGCCAATTATACTCGTTGATTTTTTCATCATATACGGCAAGCATAATATTTCCATTGACTTTATCTTGAGGATAAGGAATCAAATTTGGGAATACTTCAGCTGAAATATATTTATCGTTATATGGATCAAGAATTAATTTTGCATATGGGTCTCCTACTTTATATGTGTTGTCAATCATATAATAATAAGGATATTGTTTATCGCTTTCGAGCCCACTGATTGTGGTCCAAAAATAACGATTGCCATTATAGTCTTGATATTTCATAACATTAGCATTAAGCACAGTATAGTTGTCCCAAGAGCCAACTATGATGGCATTACTTTTATTTGGTGCAGCAATACAGAATGTAACTGTTCCATCAGCATTTTTCACAGCACCCATCTTTGGCACTCCACCCGGATAGTTTTCAGCAACTGAATTGTCAGGGAAACAATATAGAGCTTCGTCGACAACAGTTTCCGAACCACTCACCGCTTTAGCTGTAACAGTGAAATTACCACGTTGAGAGAAAGTATAAGCAGCCGTAAGAGTTGTTACATTATCTTTTGATGCAATTTCAGAACCATTTACCAATATGCTTAATTTGGCTGCAGAAGTTGAAGCTGCAGTAAAGTTAATTGTCGTTTTGCCACTACTAATCACTGTTCCGTCGTTGTCCGATGATAGTTCAACAAGGAACCCCTCTTTATGAACATCAAGGAAAATATCTGCTCCTTCAGCTGTTTTTCCCTCTTTAGTAGCTGTTGCATTACGGAATACAAAAGCAAGTTTTACGACTTCTTCTCCTTCATTTAGATTGTAATATTCTTTTATAGTCCCGATAGTAAGTTTCCACACATTAGGGCTCACATATGTCAACTTGTATTTTTCCGAATTATCTTTCCACTCAGGAGCATGTTTCCAATCAGCCCCATTTGCACTTTCAGTTGTAATAACTCCGGTGTGAGCATAAATAGGTTGACTTTCCGGTTGATTAATCAACCCCTTATTACCTTGGTCTGCATAGTAATAAACTACAATGTTTTCACTATTGTGCTGCAATGGTGAAGGTTCGGAAGAAACTATTTGAGCTTTCATTCCAAATGCCACTGCCAACAATAAAATTAATGTAGAAATGTAAGATTTCATTGTAAAGCTAATTATAATTGTTAATACTAAAAATCAAATATATGCGTAATAATTTGTCAGCAAAAAACATCAGTGCAAAGTTACAAAAAAAAATATAGTTATGAAAATCAAATTGATAAAAGATTTCAAGTGTTAAAAACAGTGCGAATTTTAACATTTGAAGTGTTAAATCAAAAAAATTAGCCTTGAAAAGCATTTTTTTTAATAGAAATTATTTGCAAATAAAAAAAAAGCATTACCTTTGCACCGTTTTTGATAGCAAAAAATATTGTTTTATTATTTTAAAAAGTTTTAAAGAAATGAAAAAATTAGTTTTATCTCTTGCTGTATTGTTCAGCGTAGCTATGGTTTCTTGCGGTGGTGCTAAAGAAGAATGCACAGATTCTTGCTGCGATTCTACTGTTGTAACTGAAGAAGTTGTTGTTGAAGACACTAACGCAGTTGACACTAACGCAGTTGACACTAACGCAGTTGACACTAACAAAGCTGAATAATTTTTACAGTAAGTAAGAGTTAGAAGCCGGACCATCGATGATGGAGCCGGTTTTATTTTTTATAATCATCAACGTTAATTACCAACATTTTGTTGATTTAACTGAAACAGAAATTTATATTTAGCCTTTTAAAAACTAAAAACTTATGATACCAACAGAACTTAACTGGGCAGAACAGATGAACTGTGCCATAACCGTATGCAACAAAGAAGGGATAATAATATTTATGAACGAAAAAGCACGTGCCACATTTGCAAAATACGGCGATATGGTTGGCAAAAGCCTAATGCCATGCCATAGCGATCGTTCGAAAGCCATTATCAATCAATTAATAGAAACCGGACACTCAAACTCCTACACCATTCATAAAAATGGCATAAAAAAGATGATTTATCAAACTCCTTGGAGAATTAACGGAGAAGTGGCAGGACTCGTAGAGATCTCAATGGAGATACCCGAAACAATGCCTCATTATGAGCGTTAATGTTTCATATTAACAATGAAAAACCATCTTTAAGTATTCTTAACAAAAACTTTTGCTATTACACTTCGTTATAATAAAGATTTTGACTAAATTTGTGGCATAAAAAAATTTTTTATGGATAAAAGACAACGCATAATCCTATTTTCAGGAATCGGAGTGATCACAGCTCTTATCATTTTAGCTGTAGCACTAATAGTCAACAATTCAGTGCAAGTAGCAAAATATGACGACACTCAAGCTCGCTTGGATAGTTTACAATTTGTTAATGACCAACTCATTTTAACAAATGAATTCAATCAATTAAATGCTGATTTCAAAGCATATGAAGATCAACAAATTTATCTTCAAAACGACTCGTTAGTAAAAAAATATGATCAAGCACGCCTCAAAGTAGAAGGATTACTCCAAGAGTTAAATGCTGAAAAGCGTTCTAACAAACAAAACAGAGCGAGAATCAAAGAGTTGGAAACAGAGATTCAAACCCTCAAAGGAATCGTACGTCATTATCTTGAAGAGATCAAACGCCTTGGCGAAGAGAATGAAGGCTTGAAAAAAGAGATTGAACAAATCACTGCACATAATCAAGAGTTGTCGACAGCAGTGGCAACAGCCACAACTCAAAACGAAGAGTTGACTCAAAAGGTACAATTAGCAGAAAAACTCAATGTAACAGGCGTATCTCTAAAAGCATACAACAAAAAAGGGAAAAACGAAAAGAAAATCAAAAAAGCAAAACAATTAGGCGTAAGTTTTACTATTTCACCTAACAACACAGCTAAACCGGGCATTAAAGAGGTCTATATACGCATACTGTCTCCGGAAGGGTCTCTCCTTAAAGGAAATGGCACATTTGAATTCGATGGTGTCGCTTTGGAATATACAGCAAAACGAACTGTGGAATATGCCAATGAAGAGTTGTCGACCACAATTTATTGGGACGTCAACACAACTTTAACAACAGGTGAATATACAGTTGAAATATTCTGTGATGGCAACAGACTGACATCTCGACGCTTCATGATGGAGAAATAAGGTTGTATCGCTTATTTGCAACAACCCAACACATAAAAAGATTGCTGTCTGAATAATGATTAAGCAGCAATCTTATTTTTTATCATAATTCGAATGAAATATGTTGTTCGAGTTTGGCAGTATCATCAGTCTGTTGTAATTTTGCACATAAATAGACATCTCAATATGAAATATAAGATTTCTGAAATAGCATCTATCATATCTCCTGAATCTATTATTAGGCATGATGATGAGATAAATGTCTTACTGACAGATTCACGTTCACTCGCATTCCCCTCTTCCTCCCTCTTTTTTGCGATAAAAACAAAAGGGAACGATGGACATCAATACATCGAATCTTTATATGAGTCCGGTGTGAGAAATTTTGTTATAACTAAAATTCCTCAAAACCTACTCCACAAAAAAGATGCTAATTTCCTTGTGGTCGAAAATGTGGTCGAAGCACTGCAATTATTAGCGAAAGCTCATCGCCAGAAATTTAAAATACCGACAATTGCGATAGCTGGTTCGAAAGGAAAGACTACTGTCAAAGAATGGCTTTTCCAACTATTGACAGATGATTACAACATTACAAGAAGTCCTCGAAGTTTTAATTCACAAATAGGCGTACCCTTATCCTTATGGGAGATTAACCCACAAACGGAATTAGCATTAATTGAAGCCGGCATCTCTCAGAAAGGAGAAATGCAAGTGCTGAAACAATTAATAAACCCCACCTCAGTTATAATCACTAATATAGAGGACGACCACTCCTCAGATTTTTCCTCTATAACAGAGAAAATCGAAGAGGAGATAATACTTGCCGAATCTGCTCAGACAATCATCTATAACGCTGACGATGAACAGCTTGCCTCAAAATTAGCATCAAAATATCAACAAAACAAATTAATAGGCTGGTCGCAAATTGCAGGAAAAGCATCAATTCATATTGAGATTTCACACCACGACACAACAACAACAATCAAATATAAATTTGGCAACAAAAGCGATCTTCTCTCATTGCCGTTCACATCGAAACACGATATTGAAAATAGTATCAATGCATTAGCCATGCTGCTATCACTCGGTGTAGCAACCACAGATATCAACAAACGTTTTTTACAATTACATAAAATTGGCACACGACTGAATGTCAGTGATGGAGTCAACAATTGTTCGATCATCTATGATTCTTTCACTTGTGATTATACATCTTTGTGGAGTGCATTGGATTTTATGTGCCGACGTGCCACCATCGACAAATCTCGCACACTCATACTCGGAGAGCTACAACATGAAAGGACCTACAATGACGAGCTGTTTGCTGCTATTGCATATCTGATAGAGAAAGCAAAAATCGACCGATTTATCGGCATCGGCGAATCATATCTCAATTATAGGAATATCTTTATCAGCAACTCCCAATTCTATTCGTCTACGGAAGAATTCATGTCGGCAATGTCAACATCAGACTTCTCAAATGAGTTAATACTGATCAAGGGTTCTCCAGAACATGAATTCAGCCACATAGTAGAAAATTTAGAAGCTAAAAAACACGAGACCGTACTTGAAGTTAACCTTGATTCCATAGTCAAGAACTACAACTATTTCCGACAAAATGCAAAAGCTGGAACAGGGATTGTAGCCATGGTTAAAGCCTCCGGATATGGAGCCGGCAGCTATGAAATTGCAAAAACTCTACAAGCACAAGGAGCAGCTTACCTTGCAGTGGCAGTCCTTGATGAAGGCATCGACTTGAGGAATGCCGGAATAACGATGCCTATCATGGTGATGAATCCCAAAGTGGTAAACTACAAATCCATGTTTGCGTATAATCTTGAACCGGAAATCTACAGCATGGAGATGCTGTCTGATGTGATTCGAGAAGCCAAAAAGAATGGAATGAAAGAATACCCCGTACACATTAAACTCGATACAGGAATGCATCGCATGGGATTCATCAAAGAAGAATTAGAAACTTTGATGCAAATACTCAATAGCCAAAGCCACATTGTTGCAGCATCAGTTTTTTCTCACCTTGCGACAGCCGATTGCTTAGACATGGATAAATATACCAACCTGCAATTATCCAGATTTGAAGAATATACTCAATATATGCTCAGCAACTATAGCAGACATATACGCCGTCATATACTCAACACTGCCGGAATATTAAGATTCCCTCAATATTCTTACGATATGGTCAGATTAGGAATCGGACTATATGGTGCAAACACCTTACCCTACAACATAGAAAAGCCTTTAGAAGTAGTATCCACATTGAGAACAATAATCATCTCAATACGTGAATGGGAAGAGGGAGAAACCATTGGCTATGGTCGCAAAGGAACATTGAAACGCAAATCAAAAATTGCAACCATACCAATAGGATATGCCGACGGAATGAACCGACGATTTGGAAATGGAAATAGCAGAGTTTACATTAACGGGAAATATGCTCCTACGATTGGAAATATTTGTATGGACGCATGCATGATTGATGTTACTGATATTGATTGCACCGTTGGAGACAATGTTGAAATATTTGGAAATAATATTTCTGTTCAAGAACTTGCAGATGTGCTTGGAACAATTCCATATGAAATACTCACATCAGTGTCTCCACGTGTTAAACGCATCTATTTCCGAGAATAAACCAACTGAAAAGTTGGTAAATAAAGCTGTTTCGTATCTTTCTTTTTATTGACTACAAAAGATAATATGACTTCTGACAGTTTTAATATTTTAATATGAATTTGAGATGTTTCTTTAACTAAAATCTATGAACAACGGGAATAAATTTTGGGTCATCTTTCGTGATGGAGATCTATTGCTAAAAAAAGGGAGCAAAGGTGATTATAGCCTACCTTACAATTCGACTGCTCCTGTCGAAATTCAAGGCGAACAATTTGCAGTAGGTGATGACACGACTCCTTGTATAAGCAGCATTTTTAAAGGCAACAATTCGCTACCCGACGACTTAGAGTTCATGAATCTTCGCACAGCGTTCAATCACATCAGTGATAAAGAATACTCTATGGCATCGAAAGGCGAAGAACTATTATTTTGGAACAATAACACTCTCTATTGTGGACGATGTGGGGCAGTTATGCAACGCCACACCGAAATCAGCAAATTGTGTCCGAATTGTAATTGGGAGATATTTCCACAACTGTCGCCGGCAATTATAGTGCTGGTTAAGAAAGACAATGAGGCTTTACTCGTTCATGCACGCAATTTCAAACGCCCATTTTTTGGTTTGGTTGCAGGATTTGTTGAAACAGGAGAGAATCTGGAAGAATGTGTCAGAAGAGAAGTTAGAGAAGAGACATCACTTGAGATTAATAATATTCGCTATTTTGGCAGTCAAACATGGCCTTATCCGGCAAATCTCATGATTGGATTTACGGCTGACTATGCCGGTGGAGAACTGCGTTTTGCCGACGGAGAACTATCGGAAGGAGGATTTTTCAGAGCCGACAATCTGCCGATGATACCGACACGACCAAGCATTGCCCGACAACTTATTGATGATTGGTTGGAAACTCAACGTCTTAATGCAGACAACAACACAGAGCATTGACCAATAATTTGTTTTTTGTGTTTTGCGTCTTTTCAGACGCTGTGTCGGTGGATGTTCGCTTTCCGGGGGGTATCGCTTCGCTCAACCCTCGCTTATTGAATCGCTTCGCTCTCCGGTGCTTCGCACCCTATACCATCGGATTGTCCTCGAAATAATGTCTGATAGCCGTCTGACGATTCTAAATCAATAATGGTGCTTCGCACCCTATGCAGTTGGAGGTTCACTCAATGAGTAGGTAGATAATTACACAAAATGGAGAGGAAGGGGTTTAAAGTTTGTCAGAGATGTTCTGCTTTAGATTTTATTTTTATCGGACACCAATAAAAAGAAATGCTCCATAAATAAAGCAGAGAATATCGAATATGATATCCTCTGTTTTATTTATATGTAAGCCTAAAAGCCTTTATTATTCACTCGCTTTACCATGACAGTTTTTATATTTCTTACCTGAACCACATGGACAAGGGTCATTACGTCCCACTTTAGGAGCCGCTTTTATCGGTTGCACCACACGCTGTTGTGCCCCTTGAGGAGCTGACGCAGCAGCTCGTTGGGCTGATTCTTCAGGATATTGATCACGAGTTGTTGAGTAGTTGGCATAATTAGGAGTTTGATATGATGCACTTCTCATCTGATTTAGTTTGTTGTCGCGAGCAGCTGCCGCTTGAGCCTCGGCTGCCGCTTTAGCTTCTTCATAGTCGGGCACTGCAAGTTTGCCACGCAACAAAGTAGCCACCGATTTAGAGTTCATGTCCCAAAGCATCTTCTTCCAAAGCTCATATGCCTCAAGTTTATATATAACAAGAGGGTCTTTCTGTTCGTAGCTGGCATTTTGAACTGATTTGCGTAGTTCGTCCATTTCACGAAGTTGTTCTTGCCATGCTTTGTCGATAGATGATAACAATACCGTCTTTTCCCATGCTTTTGTTACTGTCGCACATTCTGAATTATATGCATCTTCGATGTCTGTACGCAGATTCAAAACCCTACGTCCATCAGTTACAGGAATACCTATGATTCCTTTAGCATTATCTTCTTCTACAAATTTACGAATCCAAGGCATAGCTGCTTGAGCCATCTTATCTTTTTTGCGAGTGAATGTAGTCATTGCAGCCTCAGTTAAAGCTTCAGCCACTTCACGCTTACTTAATTTAGCAAACTCTTCAGCAGTGAATGGCACTTCCATAGCGAATGCTTTGAGAGTAGCTGCTTCAAGTTCATTGTAGTCAGCAGCCGCATCATATTGTTGAGCAATTTCATTTGAAATTTCAAGAATCATATTTGCTATATCCGTACCAATACGTTCACCCTTAAGTGCATTTTGACGACGCCCGTAGACTCCCTTTCTTTGAGCATTCATCACATCATCATATTCGACAAGACGCTTACGAATACCGAAATTATTTTCTTCAACACGTTTTTGGGCATTTTCTATTGAACGAGTAACCATCTTCGACTCAATCATTTCGCCCTCTTTAAATCCAAGTCTATCAAGCGTTTTGACAATGTTTTCGTTTGCAAACAGACGCATTACAGTGTCTTCAAAAGACACAAAGAACACTGAAGAACCCGGATCTCCTTGACGACCTGCACGCCCACGCAACTGACGATCGACTCGACGTGATTCATGGCGTTCGGTACCAATAATTGCTAAACCTCCCGCTTTTTTTACTTCATCTGTCAGTTTAATATCGGTTCCACGACCGGCCATATTTGTTGCTATTGTTACTGTGCCCGGCTGACCTGCAAGAGCTACAATTTGAGCCTCTTTCTGGTGAAGTTTTGCATTTAAGACTTGATGAGGAATTTTTCGAAGTGTCAGCATACGTGAAAGGAGTTCGGAGATTTCTACTGATGTCGTACCGACAAGTACCGGACGACCTTGATTCACCATTTCCTGTACCTCCTCAATCACAGCAGCATATTTTTCTTTCTTCGTACGATATACGCGATCGTTCATATCATTACGAAGCACCGGGCGATTTGTCGGTATTTCTATAACTTCAAGTTTATATATATCGTAAAACTCACCGGCTTCTGTCATTGCCGTACCGGTCATACCGGCAAGTTTGCGATACATACGGAAATAGTTTTGCAACGTAACAGTAGCGAAAGTCTGTGTAGCTGCCTCTACTTTGACCCCTTCCTTTGCCTCTATTGCTTGATGCAAACCATCACTATATCGACGACCTTCCATTATACGTCCTGTCTGTTCGTCAACAATCTTGATTTTGTTGTCATCAATAACATATTCTACATTAAGGTCGAACAATGAATATGCTTTAAGCAATTGGTTTACAGTATGTACACGTTCTGCCTTAACAGCATAGTTTTGCAACAAAGAATCCTTCTTTTCTTGCTTCTCATCGGCAGTTAATGGTTCGTTGTCAACTTGCGATAGTTGAGCAGCAATATCAGGCAATACGAAGAACTCTGCATCTTGTGTTGTCCCGGTTAATACATCTATACCTTTATCTGTCAATTCTATACTATGGTTCTTTTCGTCGATCACAAAGAATAGTGGTTCGACAGCCTTTGGCATCTCTCTGTTGTTATCTTGCATATATTTGCCTTCAACTTTGAGCAATAATTGCTTCACACCCTCTTGACTCAAATATTTAATCAATGGTGTATATTTTGGCAATGCTTTATATGCACGGAATAGGGCCAATCCCCCATCTTCGAGCAACTGTTGTGCTGTTAATGGTTTCTTATTCGGATTATCCGGTTCCGGTTTATCGTATTTTGCCACTTCTGCAGGGTCATCACTCCAAGCAGCTGCAATTTTTCCTTTTGCTTCGATAAGTAGACGATTTGCCAATTCACGTTGTGCCTTTACTACTTTTTCAACATTTGGCTTAAATTGCACAAACATCTGATCATCTCCTTTCGGCACCGGACCTGAAATAATCAAAGGCGTACGAGCATCATCAATAAGCACTGAGTCTACCTCATCGACAATAGCATAGTAATGGTCATGACGTTGCACCAATTCTTCAGGCAACATAGCCATATTATCGCGAAGGTAGTCAAAACCAAATTCATTGTTTGTTCCGAAGGTTATATCTGCATGATAAGCAGCACGACGCTCTTTAGAGTTTGGTTGTGTTTTGTCGATACAAGCTACGCTCAATCCATGAAATTGATATAATGGACCCATCCATTCGGAGTCACGTTTAGCCAAATAATCGTTGACTGTTACGACATGCACACCCTCTCCTGTCAATGCATTGAGGAATACCGGCAATGTTGCCACAAGAGTTTTACCTTCACCGGTAGCCATTTCTGCAATATTACCCTTTGTTTTGCCATCTTGAACCATGATACCATGGAGAACTTGTCCACCAATCAACTGAACGTCGTAGTGCACCATATCCCACTTAATGGTATTTCCACCGGCAACCCATTCATTTTTGTATATCGCCTTATCGCCTTCTATTCTTATGAAATCTTTCCCTTCGGCAGCTAATTCGCGGTCAAATTGCGATGCTGTAACTTCAATCTCTTCGTTTTCTTTAAACCGACGGGCAGTTTCTTTTACAACAGCAAAGACTTCAGGAAGCACCTCATCGAGTTTTTTTGCATATACTTCGAAATAAACTTCCTTTAAGTCATCAATTTTCTTCCAAAGTGGTTCACGTTTGTCGTATTCAAGAGTTTCAATCTCTTTTCTTACTTCAATAATCTCATCTTTGAATGGCTGTGCTGCCATTCTTATTGACTCTTTGATTACGTTGATACGTTCACGCAATTCATCATTAGAAATATTGAGTATCTGCTCCGTAACAGGATTAATTTCATTTTTCAATCTGTTCCAAAGTGGACGAACAGCTCGTTCACTTTGATCTCCAAATATTTTTTTTAAAATATTTCCAATTCCCATTTTATATGTTTTTCTTTTGTTTCCTAAATATAAGTAACTGAATTATTCCATTTGCAAATATTTTGCAAAGGTAATATAATTCTGTGAATTTTTTGATATACCACTCGGTAATTGAGTGATTTTAAAGAGGTAATGGTTTTGAAATCGCCCCATTAGGAGAACGAATACGTAAAATTTGGGTTATTGTAGGAGCCAAAACAATGGCAGCTACCGGAGTGTTGATGGTCTGCGACTTTATGTTTTGGGAAAATATAAATGCAGGGGCAGAAAATTTGCCATATCTGACAGGTTTCGTTTCAGGTGGATATTTGCTATCGTCAACAATGTTCCAACCGGGTGTTACCTCAATAAAAATATCTCCACATCTTTTAGGGTCAACTGATAATCTAAATCCTTCAAGTTCCGGATTAGTATGCGATAAAACGTCTTTAAGTGTATATGCATCTGATATACCACTCATCTTTCGCAAGAACAGTTTTGCTTCAACTGCCACTTCACTAATCGGGATTTGCTTATCTTCAATAGTTGAATGATTAAGATAGAATTGTCCTTTATTGTATGATTTGACATAATTACCATTGCCATGCAATGCCACAAGATATGAATTTAACAATGATGTTGCCCTTTTTACAGAAAAATCTCCGGTTGGTATGTTATAGACGTCATCATCTTTAGTTGCGTCATTAAAATAGCCTGTAGAAGAAAGAAATATCAGTGTATTATTAAGCCCGACATTCTTATCTATTGCTTCAAACAGACGCCCTAATTGTTCATCTAACCTGATATATGCATCTTGAAGTTCCAGTCTATAGTCTTCATCTGAATCAAAACTAAACGGAGCTAACGTATAACCGATATTTAACATATCAATCGATTCTCCCCTATTTCCCAATTTCAACCCTATAAGATAGTCTATTGCAACAGATGTAATCTCCTCATTTCCTAATGGAGATGTCGCAAACATTTTATATACATCTTTATTTGATGACGGGAAAATATAACTGAATGGATACTCTCTTTTTATTTCAGATATCCCAATATATTTGTTTATATCTAATGATGGCTCCCATCGCATCGACCTTAGCCTTGATGAAATAGAATTTTCATAATTTCTTTTTGTTATTGATGACGGAAGATCCTTATAATATGTTGATGTGCTCCATTTTCCTGTGTTTTCATTGATCCAAAATGCACTGTTACCCGCATGTCCGGCCATTACAATAGCTTGTTGAGGATCCGACGACAATGAATAAACCACGCCTATATTTTCTCCGTCAATTTTCAATTCATCGGCTATTGTCGACAATAATAATGCTCGAGGAGAATAGGTCTCTGTCGTAAAGTTTCCTATTGATGAGGGATCGTTGAGGGAGGCTTCTTCTTTCAGTGTTTCAGGGCTATATACATATGCTGACGTAATTCCTGTTTTTGATGGATAATTTCCTGTAAACACCATCGCTGTTGAACTGACTGCATCAAGATTGGGGACTTCAAAATCTATATTTCGAAAATACACCCCTTCATTCATTAATTTTTTGAATCCTTTTTCTCCAAAAAGAGATTGCAGATATTCCACATAATCGGTACGCAGTTGATCAACCATTATACCAACAACTAATTTTGGTCTCGACGACACATTATCTACTTGTGCCAATACACTCATCGAGACTATACCCATTAAAACGGAAGTTATCAGCCTATTTTTCATCTTATGCTTTTTTTAATTTTATTTCTACACAACGGCTTTTTCTGTTCATTGTTATTATATAACCAATCGCCAATATGATTGTAGTTATAATTTGTGGATAAACAGCACTATTCAACGATTGTTCTCCAAATATCGTGCCAATCAATATTCCTGTTAAAAAGCACCCTTCCAATAACATATAAACCATCAATATTTTTCGCCCTTTATCAAACCATATCATCAGTGGAACTATCAGGCATATCGGATTCAACCACCAAATCAATACATTTGGAGATGTCGCCTCATGCTCAGAAAAAAACACCAGGAATGACAGCAGACAACCGGCAATGCCACAGATAGAAAACCATAAGGCATAGACACCTTTAAATAAGCGTTTATGCTTGATACCAAAATACACTACCACCAACATAAGCACCAACACTAACCACGACACAAATAACGGGGATAAGAGAAATGGTGTAGCAGATAATATAGCGTCTCCCTCGCCTTCGTAGAGCACTTCTGTTGACTTTATTAATTTTGAATTATTACTTCGTGTTGCATTTTTCATCTGCTCCATCATAATGAGAGGCACAAACATCTCTTCTCTTGCATTCAATTCGTAATCAATACCTTTTCCCAGTGCCAAATCTATTCCATACTGATACCAGTCGTAGTTTTTACCATAATGACGCATCTCTTTGCGAAACGAGCCAAATCTAATCGTATCAGGATATGAAGCATTCAACCCATCTATTCTGTCGATACAATCCAATATTTTTGTAGCACAATTATTTTTTACATAATTGTATCTATACACTCTGTTTTGTGGTAATGCATCGGTTTGAAGAATATGCCATAATTGTTTTGCCTCATCGTCAGACAGGTTCAATCTCTGCTCCACAACTTTAGAACCTCTCTTCTTATATTGATAAAGAAAATCTTCGAAATATTGCATTGCCGCCATATAGTCGGTTTCTCCTTTAACAAATCGATACACAAAATTAGGGTCTGAATAATTGAATACTCCGTAGTTATATATAATATCCAAATTCTCCGTTTTTACTCTCACTGCAGAATGACCATACAACTCATATACCTCCGGACCCGGATAACAAGTTATTAAGCTTATAGCCAAATCTTTTTGCATCGTATCTGTTGCTGTCTGCATGCCGACTGCTTCTTGTGTCGATACACTCAAAATTGCTGACATCATCAGACTCACCCATATCAATCTTCTTAACATATTTTTACTCTCTTTTCAAGTTACAAAGTTACGCAATTTAGTTCAATGCCACAAGCATATATAAATCGGAACTCTTCATGCAAGCATTTCTGATATTATTCTGTTCTTTACAATATCTCACATCAATAACGTTAATCCGACAACTATTTTATCAAGTCATTCAAATAAAAAAGCACTGCTTTTAGTGCAGTGCTTTTTATTTTTTAGAATTTGATTCTTAATTATCTGATTGCTACTTTCTTGCCATTGACTATGTAGATTCC
>CALDPR010000036.1 GCA_937911575.1 uncultured Porphyromonadaceae bacterium
CAAAGCGCGTGTAAACGCCTTTCTATATATGATACCCACCTGCATGCTGCCACCTGTGGCATATACTTTACCCCTGACGTATTTCAACGTCCTCGGCGTGGGATTCGGTGCAAAGGTAATCATTTTCTTGAAAAAACACTTCATGCTTTTATAAAAAAATCATTAAAACATTACTTTTTGATATACATTATCTCAAAAAGTATGTTTTTCGGCGAAGATAGTATCATGTTCCGCTGGAGGTTTTGCCGTTTTTATGTAAAGAAAAGTGTTACTTCTTCTTTTGCTCTTTACAGGCTGCAGCAGTATGTTGTTTTTAATGGCAAATCTTAAATTTTATTGCCTTCAATACCTCACGACCTCAAAACCTTAATCTTTAATATCTAATCCGTTCATCCCCTCCACAGTGGAAGTGAGTGGAAGTGACGCTGTCATCTTCCACTCGGGTAAACGGCTGACTGCTATTGCGTTATAGAGAAAAAGTGGAAGTGGAATAGAAAATAACGAAAAAACGGAGCAGGAATAACTCTCAATGCTTTTGAATGACGGATGGTGACGAATAGTGACGGATAAGAAAACATCCGTCACTATCTTAACGCGTTAGTTTGCAAATATTTGCGCTGTTGTGGTGACGAGTGACGAAGAAAATATATTTTTCGTTTGTTAGAATCTCTTTTTTGTCTTTAGGGGGCTGTCGCCCTCCTCTCTTCCTTGAACGGACTTGTGCATGCAGTTCCTGCGGCATGGGCATAAAAAAAGACTCATAAGCGAGATGCTTATGAGTCTTCTTGTGGGCGTTGACGGATTCGAACCGCCGACCCTCTGCTTGTAAGGCAGATGCTCTAAACCAGCTGAGCTAAACGCCCTTTTTCATATCTATTTGAATGTCCTCTTGCAATAAAGAGATTAGTATCTCCTTTTGCGAGTGCAAAGTTAATAGTTTTTTTTTCAACTGCCAAATTTTTTTCTTATTTTTGCAAAAAAATTTTATGGCTCAATTGACATTCAAATCTGTCAATTCCACAAACAACTAATAATCAACTAAATATGGAATTAACTTCATTAACAGCAATTTCTCCCATCGATGGACGTTATCGTCGCCAATGTGGAGCTTTAGATGTTTATTTTTCTGAATTTGCTCTTATTCGCTATCGTGTGAAAGTAGAAATAGAGTATTTTATAGCCCTCTGTGAAATGCCTCTTCCTCAATTAGCGAGTGTGGCTCCCGACGTTTTCCCGAAATTGCGTGCTATTTATACAGATTTCAGTGTTGATGATGCCAAACGTATCAAAGAAATTGAATCGGTAACCAACCATGATGTCAAAGCAGTGGAATATTTCATCAAAGAGAAATTCGATTTGTTGAATCTTGAATCTTTCAAAGAATTTATTCATTTTGGATTGACTTCGCAAGACATCAACAACACATCTGTGCCAATGTCGATAAAAGATGCTCTTGATGAAGTGTATTATCCTCTTATTGAGCAACTTATCGCCACTCTTGAAGAGTATGCAAAAGAGTGGAAAGATGTGCCTATGTTGGCTCGCACTCATGGTCAGCCTGCCACTCCTACTCGTCTTGGGAAAGAAATTGAAGTGTTTACATATCGTCTTCGCAATCAACTTTGTCAACTAAAAGCAGTGCCAATCAGTGGCAAGTTTGGTGGAGCGACTGGCAATATGAATGCTCATCGTGTGGCTTATCCGAATCATGATTGGCAAAAATTTGCCAACTCTTTTCTGGCTGATAAACTAAAAATTCAAAGAGAAGAAAAGACAACACAGATTTCGAATTACGATAATATTGCCGCACTTTTCGATGCTCTAAAACGTATCAATACGATAGTCATTGACCTCGATCGCGACTTTTGGCAATATATCTCAATGGAATATTTCAAACAAAAGATTAAAGCGGGCGAAGTCGGTTCGTCGGCAATGCCTCACAAAGTGAACCCTATCGACTACGAAAATTCGGAAGGCAATCTTGGCATTGCAAATGCTATTTTCGAACATCTTGCAACAAAGTTGCCAATCTCACGTTTGCAACGCGATTTGACCGATTCTACTGTGTTGCGTAATGTCGGTGTTCCATTGGCTCACTCCATAATAGCATTCTCATCAACAATTCGAGGACTTGGCAAACTATTGCTCAACGAAGAGGCCATTACGGCTGATTTGGCTTCTCGATGGAATGTGCTTGCTGAAGCTATTCAAACAATTCTTCGTCGTGAAGGTTATGAAAAGCCATATGAAACGCTTAAAGCTCTCACTCGCACAAACAGCGAAGTTACAGCCGAAAGCATTGCCGAGTTTATCGAAACTCTAAATGTTTCCGAAGATGTGAAAGCCGAACTTCATGCTCTCACTCCACTAAATTATACAGGATTCTGATTTATGGATAGATAGGGGACCATCTCCCCTATCTATCTTCCTTATATATATCTTTTGAATATGTATGCCAATGTTTCCGAAATAAAGATATCTGATTTCGACTATTCACTTGCCGACGAGCAGATTGCCAAGCACCCCATCGAAGAGCGTGATCAATGCAAGTTGCTTGTCAGAAATGCGGCAGGCGAAATCTCGCATCATATCTTCTCTGAATTGCCACAGATGTTGCCGGAAGGCTCAATGCTTGTATGCAATAATACTCGTGTCATTAATGCTCGTATGCATTTTCGGAAACATACCGGTGCCACAATAGAAATCTTTTGTCTTGAACCAATATTGCCTGTCGATTATGCTCAAATGTTTCAGACGACGGTCTCTTGCCGATGGGCTTGCATGGTGGGTAATCTGAAACGCTGGAAAACAGATAAATTATCTAAAGTGATTTCCATGCCTGAAAATGGAGCAATAGTCAATTTGACAGCAGAAAGGATTGCTCCACATGGCAACAATGCATGGGAGATAGAGTTTTGTTGGGATAATCCCGGCATCACATTTGCTTCTATCATCGAAGCTGCCGGCTACATACCGATTCCACCCTATCTAAATCGTGAATCTGAAGATACCGACAAAATAGATTATCAAACCGTATATTCAAAAATCAAAGGTTCGGTTGCCGCCCCGACAGCCGGATTGCATTTCACTGATAAGGTTATCGACGACATAGCCAATCGAGACATCAGAGTGCGTGAATTGACACTTCATGTCGGAGCCGGAACTTTCCAACCTGTGAAATCCGAGACTATCGGTATGCACCCTATGCACACAGAAGTGTTCTCTATCAGTGCTCAACTTCTAAATGAATTAATCGCTCAATTAGAAGTTGCCGGAAGAATAGTAGCCGTTGGAACCACATCTGTGCGTACGCTTGAATCACTCCCGTATCTTGGCAAACTGATTTCTGACAATGATTCTATCAAGGTGGAAGAACTACACGTCAACCAATGGTCGCCCTACACCACCGACGATTTCGATACCATATCAGCATTGAAACATCTGGCTCACTATATGAGCAAACATGATATCCAATTCCTGACTGCTTCGACTTCGATTATGATTGCTCCCGGTTTTAAATGGAGAATGGTCAACGATATAGTAACCAATTTTCATCAGCCTCAATCAACGCTCTTGCTTTTGGTATCATCATTCATTGACAATGAGTCGACGGCTGAACCTCAATGGCGAAAAATGTATGACGAAGCTCTCAACAGAGGTTATCGTTTCCTCTCTTACGGCGATTCTTCATTCTTGTCTCGTCCGTAACTAAATCGGGGAGGGCTATGTTTCCTATGCAGGATATTTTCAAAATATCTATCTCACCCTACTTTTACTATAACTCACGATTACAACTCCTCCAAAAACCATAATTGCAGCAAGAATCTTTTGCCATGTAAGCATTTCCATACCGACACATATGCTGATTATTATTGCTATAATCGGTTGAACATAGCTATACATGCTAACCAAAGTCGGTCTTACATGTTTCTGACCTATGGGAATGAGGAAATAGGTGATGAATGTGGCACAGATAATCAGGAACGACAATTCAAACAATTGAACAGTGGGTATAGCCGACCATTGCATTGACACAATCTCATATGCTGAAAAAGGAATTGACATTGCAAACGCAAACAAAAATGTCCACTTCATAAATGTTACGACCGAATATTTGCTAATCAATGGTCGGAATATTCCGAGATATAAAGAAAAACTCAATGTGTTCAACACAAGCATCAATATGCCAAACGATGTTGTCTCCGCAACTCCTCCGACTGAAACTCTACTGACAATCAGATAAATAATACCAATGAAACTGATCGCAACTCCACCTGCCTTTTGCAACGTAATAGGCTCTTTCAACACTATAGCGGCTATAATCATTGTGTAGATCGGCGAAATCGATGTGAGAATCGAACAATCCATCGGCGTGATATGAGGTATGCCAACAAGAAATGTCAGTTGGCAAGCAAAAAATCCTAATATAGAGGCTGCAAATATCTTGATATAATCTTTTTTATCGACACGCTCTTTGGGAAGAAACAACGAAATCAACCAAAACAGACCACCGGCTCCAATAGATCTCAGACAGAATATCGTCATTGGAGAAATCAACTGGCTACTTGTCAAATCTTTGCAAACGATAATATTAAATCCAAAAATAGCATATGCAATAAAGCATGCTATATGCCCGATAATCGATTGATTTTTCATCTATATTTAAAATTTGCCACTGCAAAATTATATATTCACAATCAGAAACACAAAATAGTTTTCCTTTTTTTTGATATTAGAGAATTCGTCTGCCCTATCGATATGCTTCCCACCTCCACCCTTTCACTTGCGACTGCCCCTCGCCCTTAAACTCTCTGCTACACGAATATGGCAGATTAATGTTTGCAAGATAAAGAATTCTTGTGTAATTTTGCATTCGAAATCAAATACTATTTTATGGATAAGGTAACGGAACACCCTTCAAAAAACCGTAGAGGCGACGAATTGCCTCTTATCGTTGTTACAGCTCTCTTTGTAACGCTCTATCTCACATCAAACATAATGGCAGTCAAAGTCATCGGATTGATGAATTTATTCTATTTTGATGCCGGCACCATAACTTTCCCCCTGACATATATGTTGGGAGCCGTAATCACTGAAATTTGGGGCTATCGGATAGCACGTCGCACGATTTTTATGACTTTTGTCTGTAATCTCATTCTTGTCTTCTTCACTCAGATAGGCGTATATCTGCCATCGCCCGACTATTTAGACACTACAACTACGGCATATAACCATATTTTCTCCTATGTGCCTCGCATAATAGTGGCGTCATTGGCAGCCTTTCTTACAGGCGAATTGGCTAATGCTCGAATAATGTCGTGGATAAAAAAACTGACTCAAGGACGCAAATTGTGGATTCGCACAATCGGCAGCTCGGCAGTCGGCTATCTGCTCGATTCGATAATATTTATCGTTATCGCATTCTATGGAACGGTCTCAGAGAGGGAACTCCTTTTGATGATTGCCTTTCAATATCTGATGAAACTATCAATAGAGATAATATTGGCAACCCCCTCCACATATCTTATCGTAGGCTTTATCAAACGCAAATATCTATCATCGCTATGACACGCTATCAGTTAATATCGACTAAAATGCCTCGCGAATTTCTCCTTTTGCAAGGCACCGGTTGCCGTTGGCATAAATGCCGATTTTGCGACTATTATGACGATGTCAGCGATATTGCTTATGAATTAAACTGCAACACACTTCAACAAGTAACCGGCAAATATGGTGTGTTAGACATCATCAATTCCGGCTCATGCGTGGAATTAGATTCTCAAACAATGGAGAGAATCAAAAGTGTAGTAAAAGAGAAGAAGATACATACTCTTTGGTTTGAAGCACACTATATGTATAGGAATCAACTTGCCGATTTTGCCAAACAATTTGAAAACGTGAATGTGAAATTTCGTTGTGGAATAGAATCTTTCGATGCCGAGACACGCCGCAAATGGAATAAAGGAGTGCCTGATTATGTCTCGCCAACCGATGTGGCAAATTATTTTGCCGGAGTCTGTCTCCTCTGCTGCGTAGAGGGTGATACGCCTCAACGTATCCTTCATGATATTGAAATTGCAAAGAAACATTTCGAATATTTCAGCATCAACCTCTTTTGCAACAACTCTACTTCAGTGCGACGCGACGAAAAACTTGCCAAATGGTTTGAAACAGAAGTGATGCCCTCTCTTGCCGATGATAATCGAATTGAAGTGCTTCTTAACAACACCGATCTCGGTGTCGGCAATGTATGATGCAATTTTATACAGTTGAATACGTTTTATCTATACAACGCAACTAATCAAAAATGAATAGACCTCTGATTTCTGTCATAGTTCCCGTATATAACGTAGAGAGATACCTGTCTGCCTGTATCGATAGCATCATAAATCAGAGTTATGATGCATTAGAAATTATTGTCGTTGACGATGGTTCAACCGACAATAGTGGCGAGATATGTCGCAGATATGCCGATTCCGACAAACGTGTATTTTTAAAAAAACAGAAAAACGGAGGATTGTCGGCTGCTCGCAATGCGGGTTTGGAATTGGCTTCGGGAGAATTTATTGCTTTTGTCGATTCTGACGATATTTTGCACAACAGATGTATTGATACCCTATATGCACTGATTTCCGAACACAATGCTGATATTGCTTCAGTAGAATTTCTACCCTTTTTCGATCGTAAGATACCACAGATCTCAAACCTCGCTAATGCCGACACTCATGTCTTAAATTCAGACGACGCAATCGAAAAAATCCTATATCAGAATATCCTTAACAATTCTGCATGGGGCAAACTATTTCGCAAAGAATTATTCCGAACAATTCGATTTCCGGAAGGCAAAATCTATGAAGATTTAGCCTCTTGTTATAAATTGATTGAGCAATCGAAAAAAGTGGTGCATAAAAGAATACCATTATACTTCTATCGCCTACGCTCCGAAAGCATTACCGGCAATTTCTCTCTTCGACGCACAGACGTGCTCGACATCACAGATGAAATTGTGGAATATATGTACACTTCTCACCCAACACTTCTGCCGGCAGCTCGCGACCGTAAGTTTGCCGCAAATATGAATATTCTATGGTTGATGACTCGTTCGAATATCTATTCTTTGGAAGTTGAAAAGCGCTGTTGGAGAAATATCAAAATGCTGCGAACAGAGATTCTGCTCAATCCGAAATCTCGTCTGAAAAACAGAGTTGGAGCATTGACTTCATTGCTCGGATTGTCTTTCCTTAAATTTATGTTCAACCTTAAAAAGCCTTCTCGATGAACGACAGATTATCCGTATCCATAGTGACGTATAACACTGATTTGCACGAGTTGGAACGCTGTCTGCAATCGTTGGATAGCCCTATTGTGGGCAATATATCGATCATCGACAATTCAAACCAGGAATATATAGCACATTACTGCAAATCAATTAAAAAAGTAACATATATACCAAATGAAAACATCGGCTATGGAGCCGGACACAATATCGGAATTCGCTACTCGTTGAATCAAAATATTGATTATCATTTAGTGCTTAATTCAGATGTCAGATTTGAGCCTCAAGTGTTGGAAACACTCATTGAATATATGGATAAGAATACTGATGTTGGTCAGATTCAACCTAAAATCACATATCCCGGTGGGGAGTTACAATACACCGTCAGAATGCTCCCTACACCTCGAGATTTGATTCTTCGACGCTTCCTCCCTAAATCAATAGTTGACAAAAATGACTATCGCTATCTATTGAAATTTGCCGACCACAATAAAATAATGAACATCGCATATCACCAAGGCAGTTTCATGCTTTTTCGCACATCGGCAATTCGCAAAATAGGATTATTCGACGAACGTTTCTTTATGTATCCTGAAGATATCGACATCACACGCAGAATGCATCGTCATTTCAAAACCATTTACTTTCCGGAAGTGAACATCATTCACGACCACAGAGCCGCATCATACAAAAATGGTCGAATGCTACGTATCCACATCATCAACATGATTCGTTATTTCAACAAGTGGGGTTGGATATTCGATAAAGAACGCCGACAATTCAACCGACAAATCATCGACAAGTATGCCCCCTAAGATTATTATTAGTGCCCGATAATAATGGTGTCCGACAAATTAACGACCTCAATAATTTTTTTATCGGACAGTAATAGATTTTTGTGTTTCGCGTCTTTTCAGACGCTGTGTCGATGGGTGTTCGCTTTCCGAGGGTATCGCTTTGCTCAACCCCCGGTTATTGAATCGCTTCGCTCTCCGGT
>CALDPR010000037.1 GCA_937911575.1 uncultured Porphyromonadaceae bacterium
ACTACGAAGATAATGCCGGATTTGCTTTGCTTGGAGCCGATGATCGAGTTCGTCCCATATATGCTATTTCTGATGAGGGAAGATTGAATATGGAAGATACTGTTGAAAATAAAGGATTGGCTTTATTCTTTCGCAACACAGAAGCTGAAATAGCAAATTCCCCTGTTCTTACTGAATATGGAGATACATTTATTTATATTGGACCTCCGATAATTGATCCTCCGTATCATGAAGTGGTTGTGTATCGTCAAGTTGAGCCATTGTTGGGTTCACATCAACGATTATGGCATCAAGAATATCCGTATAATATTTATTGCCCTATAATTAACGGAACAAATTCTTATGTTGGTTGTGCTGCAGTAGCTGTTGGAATGATAATGTCATATTATCAATGGCCTACAAATATAGTATCCGAAACATTCCCATGGCAAGCGATGAATGCTGGATATGCAAATGAAAGAGTGGCAAAATTTTTACGTATATTAGGGAATGGTAATTTGTTAAATATCACGTATAGTTCCGACCAACTAATTGGGAGTAGTGCAAATCCAGAAATAGTAAGAATTGCGTTTATTAATTCGGGTTATCAAAACCCGGGAACTTTACAAAACTTTAATGAAAATAATATTACAACATATCTTACAAAAGGTAAAAACAATCAACTCGGAGGAGGACCGGTTTTTGTATCAGGATACAGCAGTGACAACGGCCACGCATGGGTTATTGATGGTTTTGTACAATATAAAACCATTAGTAATCAAATTGTAGGAGGTGAACAATTACACGATGTATTATATCATTGTGTTTGGGGTTGGCAAGACGGACTATCCAATGGCTATTTTTATTGGGCAAGAACAAATAGTTTTTCAGGAAATCCGATAGAGGAAGATAATGAATTTCAAATGAATAAGCCAAATTTAAACTATGGTATAGACGTTCGTTATCTCGGTGGATTCATACCGAATTATTAAAAATAGTACACGAAAAGAGAATTTTGATATAACTAAATTAATTCATATTGATATGGAAGCAAAGAGATTTAAAATCAGACTTATAGCGATAGCGATAGCGTTGGCTCTGCCGATGCTGTTTGTTGCCTGCAATAGTGATGAGCCAATGCTTACTCCCGAAGAAGAGTTCGCAATAAAGAATGGATCAGATGTGGAATACGTAAAACCAATAATATTTGAAACTGAAAACACAGATTGGCTTACAGAATATAATGCCGTAAAGAATATATATACAACTAAAATAATTGGTGGAATCGTAACATATAAAATCAAGGAAGGATATCATGTGCCGGATATAAAAGTAAAAAAGATTGTAAAAGAGCAAGACGGCAAGTTTGAAAATGTAGAAATTTCAGAGATAAAAGAAGATGGGTTTCCGATGTATGAAGCCGGGATTCTGAATATAACTCAAAAAAGTGAGGATACGTTTGAAGTGTCGTTGAGCAGAGATTTCGACTTAAGTTATACGTATAATTATAGACATTTCCACATATATCTGTCTGATTCAGATAATATATATGGAACAAAAATAATCATTGATGATAACGAACATGAGGAAATTGTCGGAATTCCAGGCTCGATTAGTTTTGATTTATCAAATTTGAAATATCCTTCAAAACGTCATTATAATGCAGAAACAGGCTCTAAATTCGGACACGAATATTCCATCTATCTTCCTGCAGAGGAGTGTGAATTTGAATTATTAACAAATGATATATATGTACTCAATTATGTAAGATTGTTGGATATGACTTCTCAAGATTATAAAGAATTATATAAACTTGATATTGAAAGCCCTTACAACTTCTTTAAAGAGGGTTTTAGTGAATCCCTTACTGAAAAACCGGCGACATACACGATTTTAACTGAATGTGCAGAATTTGTATTTAATGGAGAATGGATTTATACAAAAAGTGAAATTGTAGAAACAAGAGGATATTCACCCGGAAATTCCGTTTTGAAATGCAAGATTTCTAGCAACGAAAGTGATCAAGAAAGGATTATATCTATAAATGTACAAAATATTATCAATCGTTTTGCGACATTCTATTTTATTCAAGAAGCAAAATAGTTGATTCTAAATTATATCAATAAGCAATAAATAATAAATGGTGGGCTCCAAAATTGCGAACCACCATTTATTTAATGCTTAAATTTTTTGAGACACTACGTGTGTCAGCACTTTCATAAGCTGATGATATTCAAGCTCATGATTATAACTTTAAAACCGAAGTTAGCAACTCGGAAATGTAGTTCCTATTATCATTAGTGGTGAAGTGTAATTCTTTAGCAACCATGTAGATTTATTGCAACAAGAAATTATAATTCACTAACCAAACGAAATCTGACATAAAAATTAGTGAGGGTTACCATTTGGTCACCCTCACAATCTGTTTTATCGGATAGTTAATTATCTACCACAAGGAGTCAAAGGTTTGATTTGCTTGAAAAAGTCATTGCCTTTATCGTCGACAAGGATAAATGCCGGGAAATTTTCAACGCGTATTTTCCAAACTGCTTCCATACCCAATTCCGGATATTCCACACATTCGATTGACTTGATATTGTCTTGTGCCAATACAGCAGCCGGACCACCAATTGAACCGAGATAGAATCCACCATGTTTTTTGCAAGCATCGGTTACTTGTTGACTACGATTACCTTTAGCAAGCATGATTAACGAACCACCGGCAGCTTGGAATGGGTCTACATAAGGGTCCATACGTTGTGCTGTTGTTGGTCCCATAGAACCACAAGGCATTCCCGCCGGAGTTTTTGCCGGACCTGCATAATAGACAGGGTGATTCTTGAAATATTCCGGCAATCCTTCTCCCGAAGTCAGACGCTCATATAGTTTTGCATGAGCAATATCGCGAGCAACTATGATTGTTCCATTAAGACTCACACGAGTTGCTACCGGATATTTTGATAATTCTTTACATACTTCGCGAATTGGCTGGTCGAGATTAATTTGAATTGCATCTCCTTCACCTGCTTTTCTTAACTCTTCCGGAATTAATTCATACGGTTTATCATCAAGCTTTTCAATCCACAGACCATCTTTATTGATTTTTGCTTTAATATTACGGTCAGCCGAGCAACTTACGCCCATACCTACAGGGCAAGAGCCACCATGACGAGGCAAACGAATTACACGAATATCGTGGCAGATGTATTTACCTCCAAATTGAGCACCTAAACCAATACGTTGAGCCTCCTCTGTCAGAATCTTTTCAAGTTCCAAATCTCTGAAAGCTCTACCTGTTTCATCTCCCGTAGTCGGCAAATTATCATAGAAATGAGTTGAAGCTAATTTCACAGTCAGCAAGTTACGCTCTACACTTGTTCCACCGACAACAAATGCAATGTGATAAGGGGGGCAAGCAGCTGTCCCAAGAGATTTGATTTTTTCCACACAGAAAGGAATCAATTTTTCAGGATTCAACAAAGCCTTAGTCTCTTGATACAAATAAGTCTTATTAGCCGAACCTCCACCTTTAGCGATAAACAAGAACTTATATTCATCACCTTCAGTTGATTCAATATCGATTTGAGCAGGGAGATTGCAACGAGTGTTCACCTCATCATACATATTGAGAGGAGCATTTTGCGAATAACGTAAATTCTCTTGAGTATATACATTATACACACCTCTTGACAATGCTTCTTCGTCGCAGAAATCAGTCCAAACACGTTGACCTTTTTCACCGTGAATGATTGCAGTTCCAGTATCTTGACATATAGGCAATTGACCTTTACAAGCCACTTCAGCATTACGAAGCATAGATAATGCCACATATTTATCATTTTCAGAAGCCTCCGGATCACTAAGGATTTTTGCCACTTGAGCATTATGAGCTCTACGCATGTGGAATGATACATCACAAAATGCTTGCTGAGTCAAACGTGTTAATGCTTCCGGAGAAACCATCAAAATTTCTTTGCCATTGAAATTGCTAACAGAGACACCCTCTTTAGTCAACAAATAATATTCTGTTTCGTCTTTTCCGACTTGAAACATTGGAGAATACTTAAATTCCGGTACTGATGCCATAATAAAAAAGTTTGTTAAATTTAGCAAATTATTAATTTTTGCAAAAATAATCTATTTATCCAAATAAGGCAAATATCAGCAAGAAAAAAAACAAATAAGCGAGTCAAAAATATTATTTTATCATTTTTTTTAAAAAGCAAATGTAATTTTTTGTGTAATAGTGAAAAAAAGTATACCTTTGCATATTGTTTTTAAAAGCATTAACATACCATGGAGAAAAAAACTATTGTAATAGGGGTTATTGGAGCTGATGCACATGCAGTCGGCAACAAAATTATTGATTTAACACTTCACAATGAAGGATTTAATGTCGTAAATCTTGGGGTTATGGTATCTCAAGAAGAATTTATTGAAGCAGCTGTTGAGACAAATGCAGATGCAATTCTTGTATCTTCACTATATGGACATGGAGAAATCGATTGCATGGGACTACGACAAAAATGCGACGAAGCCGGATTAGTTGGCATTCCTTTGTTTGTTGGAGGAAATTTAGTTGTCGGAAAACAAGAATTTGAAGATGTCAAACAACGCTTCATCAACATGGGCTTTGACTTCGTATATCCACCTAGCACACCAATCGAACATACTATTGTTGACATAAAAAAACGTTTAGGCATAGACTAACCAATAATCACAATATATGAAGATTCTAACTGTTGATGTAGGCAGCACATACACAAAGCTGACAGCAATCGATAGTGAAAACAGATGCATACTCGGCACATCACAAGCGTTCACCACAATTGAGACTGATGTAACTTACGGTTTTAATGCAGCATTTTCTCAATTGACAGAAGATCGCAAAGATAATCCATGTGCGAATTTCAAGTATGATACACTGCTGGTTTGCAGTTCAGCCGCGGGTGGGCTTAAAATGGTAGCACTCGGCTTAGTACCTGATTTGACAGCCAAAGCAGCACGGACAGCAGCATCAAATGCCGGTGCAAAAGTTGTCAAGACATATGCATATGAGATCAGCAATGCCGAACAACAAGAAATCTTCGAAATCAATCCTGATTTAGTATTGCTTTGTGGTGGAACTGATGGAGGAAACAAAGAAGTAATAATAGCAAATGCAAAGAGATTAATTTCAATTGATCGTCAATTCACAACAATTGTAGCTGGAAACAAAAGTGCCGCAGACGAAATAGAACAACTGTTTAAACAAGCTAACAAACAGGTTGTCGTAACAGAAAACGTCATGCCTGAATTCAACAAACTTAACATTGAACCGGCACGCGATGCAATACGCAATCTATTCATCTCTCGAATCATTGAAGCTAAAGGGCTTAATAAGATTCAAGAGATGACTTCATATAAAATCATACCTACACCATTAGCCGTGCTTCACGCTTGTGAACTCTTAAGCAAAGGGACAGAAGCTCAAAGTGGGAAAGGAGATATTTTAGCAATTGATGTCGGAGGAGCAACAACAGACGTCTATTCAATGGCAAGTGGTACACCAACTATTGACAATACAATGTCGAAAGGATTGCCTGAGCCATGGAGCAAACGTACGGTAGAAGGAGACTTAGGCATGAGATATAGCTTAAGACATGTTTATGATCAACTTATAGGAGTTAATCATTCTGAGATAGAAATGACGAAAGTCGGAAAATGGGTGGAAAGATGCTCTTTGCAACCAGACACATTAGCATTGCCGGATTCTGAAGAAGAAAAGATAGAAGAATTTTTAGGACGTTCGGCTGTATCCATAGCAGTAGAACGCCATTGTGGGCGTATTGCAGATGTGTATACTCCATTAGGATTAATGCATACTCAGGAAGGGAAAGACCTCATGGAAGTGCCTATTGTTATTGGCATCGGAGGAGTGATTCGTAATAGCAATCACCCTAAAGAAATTCTCAAAGGGGCTTTATATGACTACACTAAGCCGGAATGCACGAAACCTAAAAATCCAAAATTTTTCCTCGACAAAAAATATATTTTTGCTTCTATGGGACTATTAAGTACGATAGCACCAGAATTGGCATTTTATCTATTAGATAAAGAAACCATCTCAATAGATTGATCAAGCTAAACACTAAATCATGCATAATTAAAGAAGAAATAAATTAGAAATTATAATATCATGAGTACAGAATTAAAAAATCAAAAGATTTCGGAAGCCGATTTCATGGCAGAACGTGCAGAAGTTCTACAACAATGGCCAACCGGGAAAGATATCGATTTTAAAGAAGCTGTAGATTACCAACTATCTATTGCAAAAGAAAAACGATTTGGAGAGAAATTAGCAAAAGCACAAAAAGAGGGTGTAACACTTATACAGCCTCGTGCCGGAGTTGCCCTTTATCAAGAACAAATTGAACTACTTCAATATCTTGAAAATGTGGGAGGAGCAGACTTATTACCTACAACTATTGATAGTTATACTCGTTTAAATCGTTACAACGAATGCCAAATCGGTATTGAAAAAAGTCAAGAATCAGGACGCTCAATGCTTAATGGTTTCCCTGCAGTTAACTATGGTGCTCAAGTATGTCGTATGGTTACATCAGCATTAAAGAATCCTGTTCAAGTGCGTCATGGTACTCCTGATGCTCGATTACTTACAGAAATAGCAATTGCCGGAGGTTTCACATCATATGAAGGTGGTGGTATTTCATATAATATTCCATATTCAAAAAATCACTCAATAGAAAAAACAATAAAATATTGGCAATATACAGACCGTTTGGTAGGAATGTATGAAGAGGCCGGTGTAAGCATTAACCGTGAGCCATTTGGACCATTAACCGGCACACTTATCCCTCCATGTATTTCTACAACAGTAGCAATCCTTGAGGCACTTTTAGCAGCTACACAAGGTGTGAAAGATATTACTGTGGGATACGGACAAATAGGTAATCTTATTCAAGACGTTGCAGCAATGCGTTCGTTGGAAAATCTTACACGTCAATATTTAGCAAAATACGGATTCAATGATGTTAGAGTTACAACTGTATTCCATCAATGGATGGGAGGATTCCCTCAAGACGAGTCAAAAGCATTTGGTGTAATATCATGGGGTTCGGCAGCTGCAGCACTATCAAAAGCGACAAAAGTTATTGTAAAGACACCTCACGAAGCATACGGTGTTCCAACAAAAGAGGCAAATGCATGTGGATTGAAAGCGACAAAACAAGTTATTTCAATGCTTCGCGACCAAGATTTGCGTGAAATTCCACACGTAGTTAAAGAAAGCGAGATCATCAATGCAGAAGTAAAATGCATTATGGACAAAGTTGAAGAATTAGGTAAAGGAGACATTGCAATTGGTACAGTTGCAGCATTTGAATCCGGTATTCTTGATATTCCATTTGCTCCAAACCGTTACAACGCCGGCAAAGTATTACCTGCACGCGACAATGATGGTGCAATTCGCATACTTGAAATGGGTAATCTTCCATTAAGCAAAGAGCTAAAAGATTTCCATCGTGGCAAATTGGAAGAAAGAGCGAAGTTTGAAAATCGCCAAGTTTCATTGCAAATGGTGATTGACGATGTTAGTGCAATTGAAAAAGGAAGACTTGTAGGTCGTCCACAAAAAAATTAATGTCATAATATTTAAAATTTTATATAACGATGAAAATTAAAAAAGTGGTTTGTTCAGCCGGAAAGACAGGGTTCTATTTCGACGATCAAAAAGCAATTAAAGCCGGAGCTAAAAATGATGGTAACTTCTATGTAGGAGAACCAATGACACCGGGATTCACATCTGTTCGTCAAATGGGTGAATCAATTTCAGTAATGTTTGTTCTTGAAGACGGACAAGTTGCATTCGGAGATTGTGCAGCAGTTCAATATTCAGGAGCAGGAGGTCGTGATCCACTATTCTTGGCTAAAAACTTTATTCCAGTTATAGAACAAGAGATCGCACCATTATATGAAGGTCGTGAAATCACAAATTTCCGTGAATTAGCTGACATTGTAGATAAGATGCAATCACCATCTACAGGTAAAGTTTACCACACAGCAATTCGTTATGGAGTAACTCAAGCATGTCTTGATGCCGTTGCAAAGAGTCAACATAAATTAATGGCAGAAGTTATTGCAGAAGAATATGGCACACAAGTTAGCGACACAATGGTTCCAATCTTCACACAATCAGGTGATGACCGATACATGAATGCTGACAAAATGATAATGAAAGGTGCTGCAGTATTGCCACATGCTCTTTTCAACCACGTAGAAGAAAAAGTGGGATTAAAAGGAGAAAAAATAGAAGCATATATTGCATGGTTACGCGATCGCGTAATATCACAAAAACCATTTGAAAACTACAATCCTATTTTCCATATCGATGTTTACGGAACATTAGGACTTGTGTTCAACAACGATTTTGAAGCAATCGCAAACTATATCTGTGGCTTGGAAAAAATTGCTCACCCATTCCACCTACGAGTAGAAGGTCCTGTTGATATGGGCGAAAAACAAGCACAAATCGATGCATTAGCAACAATACGTCGCCACATGGAAGCAAAAGGCTCAAAAGCAGAAATAGTAGCCGACGAATGGTGCAACACATTTGAAGATGTCATTGATTTCACAAAAGCCAAAGCCGGTCATATGGCTCAAATCAAGACCCCTGATTTGGGAGGTATCAATAACTCAATTGAAGCAGTTCTATATTGTCGTCAAAACGATATGGGAGCATATCTTGGTGGTACATGCAACGAGACAAATCGTTCTGCTGAAGTATGTGCTCACGTGGCAATGGCAACACAACCAAAACAATACTTGGCTAAACCGGGTATGGGTGTTGACGAAGGATATATGATTGTATTCAATGAAATGTCTCGTATCCTTGCATTGAAAAAATAATCATAAACAAATAAATAAAAACATAATCCAAGGTGATAAGGACTCTGAATTCAGGAGTGCTTATCACCTTAAGAAAAATAAAAAAAGAGATGAAAGAAATTCGCGTATTATCACCTACTGCAATTCTTGGATATGGATTTCCTGAAGAATCATTTAACGAGGGAATGCGTCGCAAACCACACGTGATAGCAGTAGATGCCGGTTCAACTGACCCGGGTCCTTATTATTTAGGTGCCGGTTACTCATTTACTGACAGAAATGCCGTAAAAAGAGACCTATCAATCATGATTCCTGCAGCATTAGAAGCAGGCATTCCTGTAATGATTGGAACAGCCGGTGGCAGTGGTGCTCGTCCACACGTAGAAGAAACAGTGGGTATAATCAAAGAAATTGCCACTGAAAAATCTCTTCATTTCAAATTAGCAGTTATCCAATCTGAATTTGAAAAAGAATTTGTTAAAGAAAAAATCCGTAAAGGGGATATTGTTCCTCTTGGTCCTGTTGACGAATTAAAAGAATCTGATGTTGATGAATCAATCCATATCGTAGCACAAATGGGTGAGGAACCATTCATCAAAGCATTAGAAAGTGGAGCTCAAGTGATATTGGCAGGTCGCAGTTACGACCCATGTGAATTCTCAGCATTGGCTATTCAACAAGGTTTCGATCGTGCATTAGCAATCCATATGGGTAAAATTCTTGAATGCGCTGCAATCACAGCATTGCCAGGAAGTGGTAGCGATTGTATGTTAGGGACACTAAAAGAAAACAGTTTTATAGTAGAGCCACTAAATCCAATTCGTAAATGTACTGCCCTATCAGTAGCTGCACATTCATTATATGAAAAATCAAATCCATATTTCCTTCCAGGCCCTGGTGGAGCTCTTGATCTACATGAAACAAAATTCAATCAATTAAGCGATACGCAAGTTGAAGTAAGCGGAACAAAATTTGTTCCAACGGAAGAATATTTTGTTAAATTGGAAGGTGTTCGTCGTGTTGGATATCGTACGATGTCGCCAGCGGCAACACATGACCCAATTATGATCTCTCAAATTGATACGATAGTTGAAAAAGTTCGTGAGCGTGTAATCGACAACTTCCGCAACTCCGGAATGAAGGATTTCTATCTTGACTTCAAAATCTATGGTAAGAAGGGAGTAATGAATATGTTCCCACAAACTCCTGATTCAAATTCTGATGAATTGCTTATCATTATTGAAGCTGTTGCTCCAACTCAAGAAGAAGCAAATACAATTTGTGGATTTGCTCGTTCAACAATGCTACATTATGGTTACGAAGGACGTATTTCAACAGCCGGAAATCTTGCATTCCCATTCTCCCCAAGCGATTGCAAAATGGGTGCTGTATATGAATTCAACGTATATCATTTGATGCGTATTGAAGACACTTGCGAACCATTCCCTATGACATTTATAGAATTTTAAAAATTATATTCGTAAAGATTAAAAATTATGGCAAAATATAAATTGACAGATCTTGCATCTGTAATCAGAAGTAAAAACTCAGGTCCTTACGAATTAACTTTCGATGTTATTTTCAAGGATTTCGAAACATTCTATAAGGTGAAAGACGCACAAGCCATTAATAAGCAAAATTTCTGTGAAATTTATGGCATTCCGGAAAGCGATATTTTCCACCTTGTATATTTCGAACCTGCAAAAGCTGTAAAAATCACTATTCGTCGTCCAATCCCTAGTGGAGCTCTTGGCGAAACTGATGTATATGGTGCACAACAACATGCACCTCTTATGGGTCTTGAAATAGAATTCTAATAGATTTTTTCTATTCATATAAATAAAGGTCGGATTATAAAACTCCGACCTTTATTTTATTAAATTAATTTATGATTCTTTCTCCATTAATTCCAAAACCCTCATCTCCTTTTCATCAATAATATTTATCAATTCAGAGACTCTATTTCCTGCCTTCAATAATTCATCTGTCGGCATTTCACCCGACGACATTAACTGTTCAAGGTCAATTTTTTCAGTCTCTAAATTTTTCAATAAAATCAATAACTCCTCTAATTCTTTCTTCTCTTTATAAGTAAGCCTATTAGATGAAACTTTTTTAGGTTTATCCTGATTTTTTGAAACGTTTTGGTTTGACTGAACATTTGCCTTTCTCTCTTTCTCTTCATTCAGTAAACAATGACGATATGTGGAATAATCACCCGGAAAATCTTTCACTTCTCCATTTCCTTTGAATACAAATAAATGATTGACTATCCTGTCGAGAAAGAAGCGATCATGACTTACGACAATAACACAGCCTTTAAAGTTTGCTAAGTAATCTTCTAATAGGCTTAATGTTATTATATCTAAATCGTTTGTCGGTTCGTCGAGAATTAGGAAATTAGGACTACGCATCAGCACTGTAGCAAGATATAGTCTTCGTCTTTCTCCTCCACTTAATTTATAAATATATTTTTGTTGAGTGGCTGGTGTAAATAAAAAATGATTGAGAAATTGTGATGCCGACACAGTGGTTTTATCGTCAATTCTAACTGTCTCGGCAATTTCTCTTACAGCATCAATAACTTTTTTATTCTCATCAAATTCGATTCCCTCTTGACTATAATAGCCCCATCGCACCGTTTCACCTACGTCAAAATGTCCGGAATCAGGCTTTACAAGACCTAACAATAATTTAATAAAAGTTGATTTCCCAACACCATTTTCACCAACAATTCCCACTTTGTCATATCTGGCAAAAGTATAATTCCAATTACTTAAAATTATCTTATCATCATAAGACTTAGATACATTAATTGCTTCAAAAATTTTAGAACCTATATACGAACCTTTTACGTTTAATTCTACAGTTCTTTCAGTCAAATTTACTTGAGAGCGTTTTTCTAAATCGTAGAAATTGTCGATTCTATACTTTGCTTTAGATCCTCGTGCTTGTGGTTGGCGACGCATCCATTCTAATTCCGTACGAAGTAAATTCTTAACCTTTGCCAATTCTGACGTAAGATTTTCCATTCGCTCCTGTCGTTTCTGTAAATAATAATCATAATTTCCAGTATAGGTGAATGTCTGTTCCCTATCTATCTCTATGATCTTATTACATACTTTATCGAGGAAATAACGATCGTGGGTTACCATTAAAAGTGTTACTCGTTGGCGAGACAAATAATTTTCCAACCATTCAATTATTTCAATATCTAAATGGTTAGTCGGTTCATCAAGTATTAATAAATCTGCATTTTCTAATAATACTCGAGCTAAAGCAACTCGTTTTAACTGTCCACCGGATAATTCTTTTACAGGTTGATATGGATTGGTAATTTTCAACTGTGTCAACATTTGCTTGGCTCTGTCTTCGTAGTTCCAATCATCTGTCGACATTTCGCTTGGAATTATATTTTCAATTATTGTTGCATCAAAATTAAACTCCGGTATTTGTTCTAAATAACCTACTTTAAGATTATTTCTAAAAACCACATTCCCACTATCATAATCTTCTTTACCGGATATGATACTTAAAAGTGTTGATTTTCCTTTACCATTCTGCGCTATTATCCCTATTTTATCACCTTCATATATACCAAATGTAATATCGGCAAACAACATTCTGTCGCCATATGATTTTGTCAAATTCTCTATTTGTAGATAACTAACCACGTCTCTCTGATAAATTATAAAAAAGGGATAATGCTTTAAGCATATCCCTTCAAACAAAAACTAAAAAATATGAAAAACTAATCTTTTTAGATTATTGCGATAACCTCAATTTCCACAAGAGCTTGCTTTGGAAGTTCTTTTACAGCAAATGCACAACGAGCAGGGTATACTTCTTTAAATTCGGAAGCATATACTTCATTCATTGCACCAAACAGACTCATGTCGCTAAGGAAAACTGTTGTTTTCACCACATTGTCGAGTGTTGCGCCAACTTCTGAAAGTATTGCCTTAATATTTGCTATTGATTGTGCTGTTTGTGCTTTAATATCTTCCGGCATTTCTCCTGTCTCTGCATTAATTGGCAGTTGACCTGATACAAACACTAAATTACCTGCCACTACTGCTTGGCTATAAGGACCAATTGCTCCAGGTGCTTTTGTTGATTTAATTTCTTTTTTCATTTTTTACTATTTTTAATCAGGAGCCGCGACCGGGGTTCGAACCCGGGACCTTTTCGTTACGAATGAAATGCTCTACCAACTGAGCTATTGCGGCAAATTATTATTTGCAGTGCAAATTTAATTCTTTTTTTCTTATTCCACAACTAATTTTTACTATTTATTTTCCAAGAGTATGTCTAAACAATAATATCGTGTAGCATATTTAATAAATATCTAAATTGCGTATAAACAAAAAAAAGAGCAATAATTAAATTGCTCTTTTTTATCTTATAGGCTTTCGTATTTTTCCTCTAAATCGCTTTTCCCTTCTTCAAGAATATATAGCCAACTTGAAAATAAATCTTTAAATTGGCTTATTGATGTGAAATAGCCATTCACTCTTATCAAAAAACTTTTCTTATTGCTTGTGCGATGAATTTGCAAGAACTTCCAATTTGATTGTGCTTCATCTGCTGCTATCAGTGCATTGCGAAGATTTGCATCTTCAATCGAAATAGAAGTGGTCATTGTTACATAAAAGCCTTTCTTATATTCATCTACTGCAATCCAAAAAAGTTCTCCTTTATTCTTAAAGGTTACTGTTTCATCAGTATCTATGTATGGAGCATATCCTTCTTCTTTTACATAATTTTCAATCTGACCTCTAAATCTCTTCTCTTCACGTGTTAACTCTTCAGCAAAAAGACTTACTGAGAAAGTGAATAATAGTACAAAAGCTAATATTTTTTTCATCTCTTATATTTTTAATTATTTCTACAAAGTTAAGCATTTTTTAACAAACAACAAAATTCTCATCTAAATTTTAGATTACTTTTATAGTTTTTAATTTTTTTATTTATACTAATATTTACACTTTAAAATAATTTCGTAATTTTGTTATATGAATAATAGTATTATCATTGACATAAATAATATTTCTATTTTTGTAACTCGCAAAAGGGTCAAAAACATATCATTTCGTGTAACTTCTCCAAATGGGGAAGTAAAAGTAAGTGTCCCTTTTAATTTAAGTATTGATGAGATTAAACAATATGTAACTTCTAAAATTAATTGGATTGAAAAGGCACGCAATAAGATTATTCTTAAAGCAGAAACTAGACCGAAACCGACTTATGAGATGTATCGCAATTTTCGGAATGCCTTTATTCCTCTATTTGAAAAATGGGAAGAGATTATGGGGATAAAAGCGAATAAGGTAACTTTTCGTATAATGAAATCATGTTGGGGAAGTTGCAGAAGTCAAAGTCGTTCGCTAACATTTAATCTTAATTTAGTTACTAAACCAACAGAATGTGTAGAGTATGTAATAATACATGAACTTGCCCATATTATTCACCCAAATCATAGTTCTGATTTTTGGAAACTTGTCGAAAGATATTGTCCGGACTATCGCAGGCTCAGAAGTATTCTTAAAAACTAAATCATATAATATTTAATCTTTGCAAAATCTCATTAATTAAATCTAAAAAAATAAGGCACTCTTTTGGAGTGCCTTTATTTTTCAATTCGAGATTTTAATTTTTTTAAAGGTCTTATACGATACCTTGTTCCAACATTGCTTGAGCAACTTTCATGAAACCAGCGATGTTTGCACCCTTAACATAGTCAATAGTGCCATCAGCTTTCTTACCGTATTTAACACAAGCAGAGTGAATGCTTTCCATGATGTAATGAAGTTTTTCATCTACTTCAGCACCAGACCAACTGATGTGCATTGCATTTTGAGTCATTTCAAGACCAGATACTGACACACCACCAGCATTTACTGCTTTACCAGGAGCAAAGAGGATACCATTGCTTTGGAATGTTTCGATAGCTTCTGGAGTACAACCCATGTTAGAAACTTCGCAGCAGCACCATGTACCATTAGCGATAAGTTCTTTAGCATCGTCGCCATTAAGCTCGTTTTGGAATGCACAAGGAAGTGCGATATCACATTTAACGCTCCATGCTTTCTTTCCAGGAGTGAATTTAGCTGCTGCAGGGAATTGAGTAGCCATATCTTCAACTTTATTACGGTTAGAAGCACGCATTACAAGCATATAGTCGATCATTTCTTTTGTGATTCCACCAGGTATTTCACATACACCATCAGGACCAGAAATTGCTACAACTTTTGCGCCAAGTTCTGTTGCTTTCAAAGCAGCACCCCATGCTACGTTACCGAAACCAGAAAGAGCTACTGTGCAACCTTTAAGTTCTTTACCAGCTGTTTTAAGAACGTGTTCTACGAAATACAACGCACCAAAACCTGTTGCTTCCGGACGAAGGATTGAACCTCCCCATGTTGCACCTTTACCTGTCAATACACCTACGTTGTATTCACGAGCAAGTTTTGTATACATACCGAATAGATAACCTATTTCACGTCCACCAACACCAACGTCACCTGCAGGAACGTCTGTATCAGGACCTATGTTGTTCCATAATTCAAGCATGAATGCTTGGCAGAAACGCATGATTTCAGCATCTGATTTACCAACTGGGTCGAAGTCTGATCCACCTTTACCACCACCCATTGGAAGTGTTGTAAGTGCGTTTTTAAATGTTTGTTCAAATCCTAAGAATTTCAACATTGATGGGTTAACTGCTTTGTGGAAACGAAGACCTCCTTTGTAAGGACCAATTGCTCCGTTGAATTGCACACGATAACCTAGGTTTGTTTGCACTTCACCTTTGTCATCAACCCATGTTACACGGAATGTGAAAATACGATCCGGCTCAACCATACGTTCGATGATACGAGCTTTTTCGAATTCTGGGTGTTGATTGTAAACTTCTTCAATTGAATGAAGCACTTCTGTTACTGCTTGGAGATATTCGTGTTCTCCTGGATGTTTTGCCTCAAGATTGGCAAGAATTGCTTTAATATCCATGTTTTACCGTTTAGATTTATTGGTTAAAATAACTGACTACAAAATTAGAATCTTTTTTTGATAGTTGCAAGTTTTATTAAATAATTTTTCTATCCACTCTAAATTTATTTTCTTAATAATTGTTCTTTTTTTATATTTATTTCTCTTATTCCTTTCATTTTGTTTGTTTTAATTTTTTTTTGAATTAAAAGGTTCGTTTTTTCTCTTTTTTACATCAAAAAAATAATCGGGGAAAATCCCGATTATTTACTTTTATTGTCTGTTTTTACTACTCTTGACTAAAGATTACAATCCTATTCCAATCATTAGCATTATAAGGTTGCTTTTCACTGCCTTCAAATTTCACATTCAGACGACTCGCATCTATGCCATATTTATTTACAAGCATATCAGCAACAGCTTTTGCTCGTTTATGTGAAAGTGTCATATTGTAAGTCGATGTGCCTGTTGCTTTGTCTGCATACCCGACTATATTAATTGTAGCATCTGGATGCTCTTTCAACCATTCTGCCATATTGTATATATTCACTTCCTCAGCTGATGAAATCTTATATGAATCGATTGTAAATATCACTGTAGTCATAAGTGGCGCTTCTACATTTATTTGTTCTTTAACCACAACAGTTTCAACGTCAGGACATGGCAATTGAGCTTCACATTGAGCTAATTCTCTT
The DNA here is from genome assembly GCA_937911575.1 of uncultured Porphyromonadaceae bacterium. GTDB lineage: Bacteria > Bacteroidota > Bacteroidia > Bacteroidales > Muribaculaceae > Lepagella. The sequence goes on from CALDPR010000037.1 coordinate 16,554, forward strand.
TCTGCTTCCATCAATTCCACTCTCATAGCATTAACTTGATTATTTAATGAAGCCATCTGCGATACATAATCACATTCGTTATATACATTCCAGCCTCGCCCCCCAATATTGATGTTAAAACCACCGAGGAATGCGATATTAAGATCAACAGGTTCGCCATATGAACAAAGATTCCAATTATCGCCATAAACACTGGCTCTTGCTTCTGCAAAAAAATCAATATATTTACACAATCGGAAGCGAAATTGAATTCCTGCACTTACGGGCAATGCCCATGACGATGTTTTTATTCCATCATTCCCTACAATATTGGTTGCGGCAGCCGGATTATCATTTCTATCGTAGACATTCCAGATATAATCACCCCCAATACCTGCAAACGGAAGGATACTAAACACTCTGTGCTGGTCAACTCCTGCAACAGAATTCAACATATCCCACATAATCTCAAAATTCAAGTTCACATGCTTCGCTCTTGACCACCCATTAGTTGGCTGTAATAGCGATGGATTATTCCAATGCAATGCTCCTCCAAGAGCATTTAGTCTAAATCCCATATAAGGAGAAATCCATCGTCCAAATCCAAAATTATAAACTACTGTCATTTGTGAGCGTTCAAGCATATTCGAACCTGAGGTCGCTCCCACTCCTCGCTCTACAATCGGCTGATTAATTCCTGCTCCCATTTGCAAGAACCAATTATCACGCCATGATGAATAAAACCTGTCGGTATAATCACATGTATATTCCGACACAACCACAATCTTTTCCACATCATTGTTCTGCGAATAGATATTTTGTGTTAAACTGATCAACAATGCAGAACATGCAAATAATTTGTAAGTGTTTTTCATAGTACTTTAACTTTAATTAATGATACATAAATAAATTTAATTTATCTTATTAACAAATCCAAAAAACATTGGTTCATAAATAATTTTGCATTTGCTTTTTGATAGTAGGTATCAAAAATTTGCAGACTTCACAATTATTGACTAACTTCGCACTAAATTTATTAGTTTAGAGATAATGCGTCGACAACGAAAATATAAGCTTTCTTTTAACGATGAATCTCGACTTCAGAATATTTGGGAACTTCAATTATCACTTCCAAAAATTATTCTGTTGTCGGTTACTTCATTTATCGTTATTATCACATTATCTATCTGCTTGATAATGTTAACTCCACTAAAGACGCTTCTTCCGGGATATATGAAAAAATCTCAACGCATAGACACTATTGAAGCAATTATGCGACTCGACTCTTTACAAAATACCTTTAATCAAAATCAAATATATTTAAACAATATTTTGACCGTATATGATACAGAAAGGACATCATCAGATAAAACATCTATTGACACTATTCCCCAAAACGAGATTTCAGACTCTTTAATTTTACAATCAGAAGAAGAAAGAAAATTCATTCAAATGATGGAAGAGCGAGAAAAGTATAATATTTCTATTTTAGCTCCATTGGCGGCCGATGGCATGATTTTCACCATGCCATGTGATGCCGGGATAATAACAGAAGATTCAAAATCTTCAGTAGCTGCAAATATAATTATCCCTCAAGGAGCTGCAATTAATAGCATTACAGATGGAACCGTCATAAATGTTTTTTTCAACCATTCAGAACGAGCATACACAATAACAATACAACACAACAAGGGATTTATTTCTGAATACACCGGCTTAGGACAACCTATAGTGAAACAAGGAGATAAAGTCATCTCCGGACAACGTATTGCTCTATATCCAAATTCAACAAACAAAAAAGAACCATATATTACTCTTCGTATTTGGAGAAATGGAGTTGCCCTCAACCCATACGATTATATCAAAGATACAGATTTTTCAAAAGTTCCTAAAATAGATGAAGAAATAGGAAGAGGAAAATAAATAAATTTTAAAACAGATAATAAACTCGTGGATAAGGTAAAAAATATCGCAATTTTAGGCAGTACAGGGTCCATTGGCACACAAACCCTTGATATAATATCTGAATACCCACAAAAATTCAGAGCATATCTGTTGACAGCCAATCACAATATAGATCTATTGGTAAAACAAGCAATCAAATATCTCCCAAAGAAAGTTATTATTGCAGATGAATCTCTTTATTCTGATTTAAAGCAACGTCTTGAAAGTTATCCTATCGAAGTATTAAGTGGTAGCAGAAACATTGCTGAAGCTGTAAAAGAAGAAGATATAGATATTGTTGTAACAGCAATGGTGGGATATAGTGGTCTTGCTCCAACAATAGAAGCTATCAAATCAAATAAAATTATTGCATTAGCTAATAAAGAGACTCTTGTTGTTGCTGGAGAATTAATCACTAATTTACTAAAAACATCAAATTCAAAAATAATACCGGTCGATAGCGAACATTCTGCAATCTTTCAATGTCTTGAAGGTGAAAAATATGAACATGCACAGAAAATCATACTAACAGCCAGTGGTGGGCCATTCCGAACAAAAAGCATTGATGAACTACAATATGTTACGGTCAAAGATGCTCTTAATCACCCAAATTGGTCTATGGGAGCAAAAGTTACAATTGATTCGGCATCAATGATGAATAAAGGATTTGAAATGATTGAAGCACACTGGTTATTTGGTTGTCCAGCCAAACAAATCGAAATTGCCATACACCCCCAATCCATTATTCATTCTATGGTGCAATTTGAAGATGGTTCAATCAAAGCACAATTAGGAACTCCTGATATGCACTTACCGATCAGATATGCATTAGGGTATCCTGAACGATTAGCAACTAAACAACCTCCTCTGCAACTATCTCAATACAGCACACTTACATTTGAAGCACCTGATATGAATAAATTCCCTCTACTTGCCTACGCTTTTGATGCAATTCATATGGGAGGGAATGAACCTTGTGTGCTAAATGCGGCTAACGAAATTGCTGTTGAGGCTTTCTTAAAAGAACAAATACGCTTTATTGATATGCCAAAACTTGTTGCAAAAACATTAGACAAAATATGTTTCATTCCTAAGCCATCATACGAGAATCTTGTTGAGACTAACAATGAAGCAAGAGCATTCGCAAAATCAATATTAAAAAACTACAATTAATACTTTTCAAATAGAATAAACAAATGGAAACATTTCTTATAAAAGCAGCACAATTAATTTTAGCTTTTGCAATTTTAGTTATTATTCACGAATTTGGACATTTCTTCTTCTCTCGCCTATTCGGTGTTAAAGTTGAGAAATTTTATATTTTCTTCGATCCATGGTTCTCTTTATTTAAATGGAAGCCTAAACGCTTACGCAAAGAAGAGAATGGCAAACTTTCAAGTACTGATAAAAAGCCCGGATTTTGGAACGATACAGAATATGGAATTGGTTGGCTTCCACTTGGTGGATATTGCAAAATTGCAGGAATGATTGATGAATCAATGGACAGAGAACAGATGTCTCAACCCGCAAAGCCATGGGAATTCAGATCAAAACCGGCATGGCAACGACTGTTGATTATGGTTGCCGGTGTATTATTCAATTTTCTATTAGCTATAGTTATATATGCAGGAATTGTATTTGCTACCGGTGAAAAATACGTCCCTTTTACTGAAGCAAAAATGGGCATGATGTATTCCGATGTTGCAAAACAAGTAGGATTTCAAGACGGGGATATACCTTTATTTGCAGATGATGAATCATTAGACAATCCTCTTGAAGCACGAATGAAAATTATTGAAGCCTCGACAGTTACGGTCTTAAGAAATGGCACAGACACACTACAAATAAATATACCAGAAAAATTTATCTTCCAACTTGAAGAAGAAGCAAAAGATGAAAATACGACTATAAATTTAATGGCATATCGTATTCCCGTTCAAATAACACAGATTGTGAATGGTGAAGCGGCCGACAAAGCAGGGCTTAAAATCGGTGATCGTATTGTGGCAATTAACAATACAGCCACTCCAAGTTTAGATATTTTCTATAACAATCTTGAAGGGCATAATAACGAAACTATTAATTTGACAATCATTCGAGCTAATGAAACGACATCTCATCTTGACACAATAAACACAAAAGCCACATTATCTGATAATTCAAAATTAGGAATCGGATTAGAAATCGATCCATCAAAATTCTATAAATACAAAGAGATTTCATATAATCTATTTGAATCAATTCCTCGTGGTTGGGAAATGGGTGTCGACAAACTCACATCTTATGTTAGTTCAATGAAACTAATATTTACAAAAGAAGGTGCTCAAAGCATTGGAGGGTTTGGAACGATCGGAAGTATATTCCCAAATACATGGGATTGGTTGTCATTTTGGAATATTGCAGCATTTTTGTCAGTGGCATTGGCATTTATGAATATCCTACCTATTCCGGCACTCGACGGAGGCCATGTATTATTCCTTATCTACGAAGTTATAACTCGTAGAAAACCAAGTGAGAATTTTTTAGAATGGGCTCAAATGATTGGAATGGGACTCCTCATTTTGTTACTACTCTATGCAAATGGCATGGATATTATCAGACTATTTAAATAACGAACAACTCTATGGCAGAAAAAATAATTACACTCCGAAAAGGTAAAGATGAGTCATTGCAACGCTATCACCCTTGGGTTTTCTCAGGAGCAATAAGTTCTCTTCCAGAATCTATTGAAGAAGGGGATATTGTTATCGTAAAATCCTTTGAAGGGAAAGTTATAGGTGTCGGACATTATCAAATCGGTAGCATTGCTGTTCGTATACTTGAATTTGGAGTATCTTCACTTTCAGATAATTTCATTCAGGATAGACTCAATACAGCATACGAACTTCGGAATTCGCTTAATCTTATTCGCAAAGACAACAATTGTTTTCGTCTGGTACACGGAGAAGGAGATTTTTTGCCGGGACTCATCATTGACATATATGGTTCAACTGCTGTTGTACAAGCACACTCGCCCGGAATGCATTTTATTAGAGAAAAAATTGCTGATGCAATCCTTGAAATTCCTAATGCAAACATAAAAAACATTTATTATAAAAGTGAAACTACACTCCCATATAAAGCTCATCTTGATCCAATCAATGAATATATACGAGGAGAATATGACACAAATATTGCCATTGAAAACAATCTAAAATTCAATATAGATTGGTTACGTGGACAAAAAACCGGATTCTTTGTCGACCAACGCGATAATCGTAGTCTGCTCGAAAAATACTCGCAAGGGAAAAAAGTGCTTAACATGTTCTGCTATACAGGTGGATTCTCTGTATATGCAATGCGAGGAGGAGCATTGAGTGTTGAATCCGTTGATAGTTCAGCAAAAGCAATTTCACTTACCGATGCCAATATCTCACTAAATTTTCCTAACGACATGCGTCATAAGTCACACGCTATAGATGCCTTTAAGTTTTTGACTGAAATGAAGGAAGATGAATATGATCTTATTATTCTCGACCCACCGGCATTTGCAAAACACCGGAATGCATTAAAAAACGGATTATTGGGCTATCGAAAATTAAACGCAAAAGCATTTGAAAAAATAAAACCCGGGGGAATATTATTCACATTTTCATGTTCGCAAGTTGTAAGTCGCGAAATGTTTAGACTCGCTGTATTCAGTGCAGCTGCACAATCAGGCAGAAAGGTTAGAATTCTTCACCAATTAACTCAACCTGCCGATCATCCTATCAACATATATCACCCTGAAGGAGAATATCTTAAAGGATTAGTACTTTCTGTAGAATAAATTAACGTAAAAAATATAAAAATGAAAAAAATTATTCCAACATTAGCATTAGGAGCAATCCTATCAACAGCAACAACACAAGCAGCAACACCAGGATTCAACTATCATGTTGACCGATTTGCTGATATTGAAGTGCTTCGTTATGAAGTTCCTGGTTTTGAAAACTTATCAGTTCGCCAAAAGGCAATGATTTATTATCTTTCTCAAGCAGCTCAAATGGGTCGCGACATAATCTACGACCAACAAGGGAAATACAATCTGCAGATCCGTCAACTCCTTGAAAACATATACACAAATTACAATGGAGATAAAACGACAGATGATTTCATTGCATTTGAAAAATATCTTAAATTAGTATGGTTTGGCAATGGCATTCACCACCACTACTCTACTGATAAGTTTATTCCTGAATTCAGCCAAGAATTTTTCATTCAACAAGCAAACAACCTTCCTATAGAAAACCTTCCTTTGGCAGATGGAGAAACAAAGGAAGAAATGATCGAAAAATTGGCAACAGTTATTTTTGATCCGACTGTAATGCCAAAGAGAGTGAACCAAGATAGTTCTCAAGATGTAGTAGCAACATCAGCTACAAATCTATACGAGGGAGTTACTCAAGCAGAAGTTGAAGCATATTATGCAGACCTAAAAGACCCTAACGATACTACACCAATTTCATATGGATTAAATGCCAAAGTAATAAAAGTCGACGGCAATGTTCAAGAGGAAGTATATCATTTGAATGGCCTTTACGGTAAAGCTATTGCCGAAATTATATATTGGCTGACAAAGGCAAAAGAAGTGGCTGAAAATGAATCTCAACGCAACTATATCACTACCCTTATTGACTACTATGTTACAGGCGACCTTCGCAAATTCGACGAATATTCAATTGCATGGGTTAAAGACTTAGCATCAGAAGTTGATTTTGTAAATGGTTTTATTGAAAGTTATGGAGATCCTCTTGGCATGACAGGTTCATGGGAATCATATGTTAACTATAAAAACCAAAAAGCTTCTCAACGCACACAAATAATAAGCGATAATGCTCAATGGTTTGAAGACAACTCTCCGGTTGATGCTCGTTTTCGCAAACCTGTCGTAAAAGGCGTCTCAGCAAAAGTTATTACAGCTGCAATGCTTGGTGGTGATGCATTCCCTGCCACAGCAATCGGTATCAACCTACCAAATGCCAACTGGATTCGTGCAGCTCATGGTTCAAAATCTGTAACTATTGAAAACATTACCGAAGCTTATGCTATGGCATCACTTGGTAATGGTTTTAATGAAGAATTTGTTATCGACAAAAAGACATCTCAACTATTAGATGATTATCTTTATATCACAGATATGCTTCATACAGACCTTCATGAGTGTCTAGGTCACGGTTCAGGTCAATTACTACCGGGTGTAGATCCCGATGCTTTGAAAGAACATGGTTCAACTCTCGAAGAGACTCGTGCTGACCTATTTGCTCTATATTATCTTGCTGACCCAAAATTGGTAGAACTTGGAATCATTGACAATCCGGAAGCATACAAAGCAGAATATTATAAATATATGCTTAATGGTTTAATGACACAATTAAACCGCATTGAGCCTGGCAAAGATGTTGAAGAAGCTCATATGCGTAATCGTCAATTAATTGCTAAATGGATTCTTGAACAAAGCAAGAAAAATAAAGCCGTTCAACTTGTCAAGAAAAAAGGTAAAACATATCTTAAAATTAATGACTACGAAAAGATGCGTGAAATGATTGGAGAATTACTCGCTGAAGTGCAACGCATTAAGAGTGAAGGAGACTATAATGCCGGAAACGAACTTGTGCAAACCTATGCTGTAAAAGTAGATCCAAAACTTCACGAAGAGATACTTCAACGTTATTCTACGCTTTCTATTCCTCCGTATAGAGGATTTGTGAATCCAATATACAACCCTGTGTTTGACAGCAATGGTGATATTATTGATGTTACTATCGATTACTCAGAAGGCTATGTCGAACAAATGCTACGCTTAAGTCGAGATTACTCTCCTTTAACAAAATAATCAATTATCCTTAAGGGCTTTACTTATTAAAGTAAGTAAGGCCCTTGATTTATACTATGCACGAAAAAATTAAACAAATTAAACATCAATTCCTTACATATCGTAATGGTATAATTTCAGACCACCTACGCTCTGCCGGCATGAACTGCTACAAGATTATTTTTGGTTTGAATATTCCTCAATTAGCTGAAATTGCCAAATCTTTAGAAAAATCAATTGAACTTGCAGACTCTCTTTGGGCAGACAAACACGTAAGAGAATCTCGATTATTGGCAACATACCTCTATCCTCATGAACATATAAATAAAGTAAAAGCAATCTCACTTATCGAAGATCTACAAACAAAAGAAGAGGCAGATATGCTTTGTTTTCGCCTTTTGAAATATCTTCCTTTTGCTATGCAATTAATCGAACAATATGATAACAATGAAAATCCTCTATTAAAATATTGTTCGTTATCATTAAAAAAACATATGACAACTTAAATTTAAGTATTCAATTAGGAACCATATTATTACTCAACTCACATACAATAATAGCAAAGATTACTTCATGATAAAAAAACAATCAATCATATTATTAATGTTTTTATGTTTGTTACCTCAACATATATTAGCTTGTACGTCTGCAATAATTGGGGCTGATGCCACTCCTGATGGTCGACCTCTTCTATGGAAACTTCGTGACACAAACACTACTGATAATAAGATTGAATATATTGCCTCTGAAAATGGTTCGTACTCATATGTAGCACTATTCAATGCTAATGATAAAAATTGTGAACAGGCATGGATTGGCATGAATGAAGTCGGATTTGCAATTATGAATACAGCATCTTATAATATAAAAGACGATGATGTCTCCCAAAATAAAATGGACCAAGAGGGTTATCTGATGACTATAGCTCTACGAAGTTGTCGCTCTGTTAAAGATTTTGAAACTTTACTCAACACTTTACCTCGTCCGATGGGAGTAGAAGCAAATTTTGGAGTTATTGATGCAGAAGGGAATGGTGCATTTTTTGAAACGAATAATCATTCTTTTGTAAAATTCAATATTAATGATGCTCCAGGCAACGTATTGATTCGCACAAACTATAGCCATAGTGGACGTAAAAATGAAGGATACGGATACATTAGAGAAGCTAATGCCAAATATCTGCTACGCCCTTATATCGAAACAAAATCCGTAACTGCAGAAGTGCTTACAGAAGTAGTTTCTCGCAGTTTCTATCATGATTTAAAGAAAAAAAATTATTCTACTGAAAATGAACAATGGGTGATAGACCAAGATTTCATTCCAAGATATAAATCAACTGCTACTATTGTAATTGAAGGAATTCGTCCGATTGATGATTGTCAAAATATTACTCCCAGTGATATTGCTGATCAATATATTATGTGGACCGGTATTGGATATCCTCCCTGTTCAGAAATTATCCCCGTTTGGTGCAAACCTGATGGAGTCGATGATTCACTACGTGGTATTGGAGAAAACGGACATTCCCCACTTGGTGATATTGTGAAATCGCGTCGTGATGATGTTTTCTCAATCAAACGAGGCAATGGCAACAAATATATCAATATGAATAAACTCTTCAATCAGCAAGAGACCGGATATGTGCAACAACTCACAAAAATTAATTATCAAACATACGATAGAATTCGCAAGTTAAGAGATAATAAATAGAAAATAGAATATTAAATGAATCAAAGTATTCGAACCAACATATTTAGACTTAATCAACGACAATTTATTTTGTTGCTGACAAAACTTGTTGCTCTAAAATGGTTAATTTTCCCTATACTTCTTCTCATTGTGGCTGTTTTAGTAACATGCTTTACAACTGACATTCGATATGCTATTGTGGCATTAATGATTCTATTTATAATAATTCCTATGCTGCTCGCCTTTTTATATATCAGCTATGGGTTACTTGATAATTGTTATATCAATATTATAAATCATGAAATGGAATTTTCCAATCAATATATTAAGCTAATTGGACATATCACAACTAATTCTGAATATGAAGATGATTGTAGTGAAAAAGAAAAATTAATCGAACGGACAATAGAATGGAATTCAATTTCCAGAATTATTTATAATTTTAATGATATTGTCATTATTCTCAACAAGCCTAAATTTGGCTTTTTATTAATCCCCTTTTCTGAGTTACAATCAAAAGAAGAAATAAGCGAACTTTTATCTCTCATTAAATCAAAAACAAAACATGAATAAGTTAATTCAAAAGACTACTTTCATAATTATAACAATCGCACACCTGGTTTTAATTAGCAGTTGCGATGCAATACTATTTTTTAAAAACTATAAAGATAAATCTGAAGTTTTTCATTTTGAAACAAACGGGATTCAATATGAATTAAACAAAATAAAAAATAGTGATGGCGTAAGTGTAATTGCAAATTCACAGAATTCATATAATGGCACTATAAATATCCCGGAAACCGTAATCTTCAATAATCATTCATATCCTGTAACAGTAATTGGAGAACAGGCTTTTGAAAATTGCAGGCTACTTGACACTGTTAAAATAAGTAAAAATATCAAAATAATTGGAACTAATGCTTTTGCAAATTCCACAATAAAAGATATAAACCTTGACGGAGTGCAAATCATTGGAGAAAAAGCATTTTCAAACTGTAATAATATTACCAATCTTAATATCTCAAACATTCAAATCATTGGAGATGAAGCATTCCTTCAATGCGATTCTCTTACTAATGTCAACATATCCAACATACAAATCATCGGAAAGAAAACGTTTAAGGAATGCAAAAAACTGAAAAAAGCAACACTAAAAAATATTCAAATTATAGGCAAAGAAGCATTTGGAAATTGTTATTCACTAGACACAATAATAGAAGACAACATTCAGATTTCACATAAGACAGCATATAAAAATTGTTCCAAAAGGTAAAATTAATGATTTAATACAACTATGCCAATACTTAAGAACAACAAAAAATATTGTTTTGCATTAGAGATGTCTGTTCGCGACTATGAGTTAGATTGTGAACAAATTGTTAATAATGCAAACTATCTCCATTATATGGAACACACCCGACATTCATTTTGTGAAGAAGCCGGAGTTTCATTTATTGATATGCATAAACGAGGTCTTGATCCTGTTGTAAGAAAAATTGAAATCGAATATATAAGTTCCCTGCGAGGAGGAGATAAATTCATCAGTTGTTTACGAGTGGAACGTAAAGGAGCTCGATTCATATTTCACCAAGATATAATTAAAAAAAACGGAGAAATAGCATCAACAGCAATTGTTACTTGCGTAAGTATAAAAGACGGACGACTAACTCGTGGAGATGAATTAGCAGAAATATTCTCTAATTATCTTAAGTAATTAAAAACGAAGATATGGCTTCTGAAATATTTAAGATAGCAATCTCGATGACAAAAGGAGTCAATGCAGAAGTAGTCAATCGAATGACCGATATTGGAATGTCGGTTAAAGATTTTTTCGAACTTGATTCCACATCACTAAGCAAAGAACTATCATTATCTCTAAATAAAATTATTAAACACAATGATCGAGATGAAGCATTGATAAAAGCAAAAAAAGAATATGACTTTATCAACAAACATGGAATTAAAACTTTATATTTGGGCGACAAAGAGGTTTATCCTTACAGATTATCCGAGTGTTACGATGCCCCAACAATGCTATATGTGCTTGGTGATGCAAACTTGAATTGCGACAAAATTTTCAGCCTTGTCGGCACACGAAAAGCCACACCATATGGAGCCAATTTTTGCAAAACAATAATATCTGATCTTAAAGAAAGATTAATTGATTTCAGCGTTATTAGTGGATTAGCCTATGGGATAGACATATACGCTCACACAGCTTGTTTAGAAAACCAATTACCGACAATCGCCGTTCTTGCTCATGGACTCAATATGATATATCCAGCTGCACATCGGTCGATTGCAGAAACAATTATTAAATCAGGAGGAGCTTTAGTGACGGAATATTCATCTCAAGAGAAACCTCATCGCAATAACTTTCTTGAACGCAATCGTATCGTAGCAGGACTTTCAGATGCAACAATAATTGTCGAAAGTGACATAAAGGGAGGAGCAATGTCTACTGCACAATTAGCTTTCGGTTATAATCGTGAAGTTATGGCTGTACCCGGTCGGATAACAGACCAAATGAGCAAAGGCTGTAATCATCTTATTCGACATAATAAAGCATCTTTAATAGAGTCTGCTGCCGACATAATGGAAATTATGAATTGGTCAATTCCCGACATTAAAATAGATGCTCGACAACGATGTATATTCCCTGATTTGACGTTAGAAGAAGAACTAATTTATAATTTTATTAGCAGAAGTAAAACTGAGGTAAGTATTGATGAATTACATAATCATACAGGCATACAAATATCAAAACTATTGCCACTATTGATGGAGATGGAATTCAATGGCATAATAATTAAATATCCGGGCAACAGATATAGTTTATCAATATAACATGATTACGATATTATTTCTGCCAAATAAAAATAAAAAGGATATCTCGATTGAGACACCCTTTTTATTTTTTTACTCAACAAAAAATCAATCGTCAAGTTTATGAATAACAAGACCTGAACGTAATTTAGGCTCAAACCATGTTGTCTTCGGTGGCATGATATTACCTGTATCTGCTATATTGATAAGTTGATCCATTGTTACAGGGTAAAGTGCAAGTGCCATTTTCATTTCTCCACTATCAACACGACGTTTCAATTCTCCAAGACCACGAATTCCACCAACAAAATCAATACGTTTGTCTGAACGAAGGTCTGTAATACCAAGAATATCACGAAGAATCAAGTCACTTGATACTGTTACGTCAAGAACACCAATAGGATCTTGATCATTATATGTACCTTCTTTTGCTGTTAATGAATACCATTTACCATCAAGATACAAAGCAAAATTATGAAGTGCATTCGGATGATAGATCTCTTCACCTTTCAATTCAACTACAAAATTTTCTGCTAGTTTGTCAAGGAACTGAGCCGGTGTCAAACCATTTAGATCGCGGACAACACGGTTGTAATCAATAATCTTAAGGTGTGATGCAGGGAATGCAACAGCAAGGAAATAATTGTATTCTTCATCACCTTTATGATTTGGATTATTTTGTGCTTTTTCGTTACCTACAAGTGCAGCTGCAGCAGAACGATGGTGTCCGTCAGCAATGTATAGGTTAGGAATTTTTTCAAACTCTTCAGTAATCTTAGCTATTGTTGCTTCGTCTTCAATTACCCAGAATGTATGCCCAAAGCCGTCATCTGGAGCAACAAAGTCGTATTCAGGTTCGCCTGCTGTTACTTCGCGAATGATTCTTTCAAGTACTTCATTATCTGGAAATGCAAAGAATACCGGTTCAATGTTTGCATTATTAATACGAACGTGTTTCATGCGATCTTCTTCTTTGTCGCGACGAGTTAATTCATGCTTTTTAATGCGTCCTTGCATATAATCTTCAACCCATGCTCCTACGACGAAACCATATTGAGTTCTTCCGTCCATTGTTTGAGCATAGATATAATAATTTTCTTTTGCATCTTGAACCAACCAGCCTTTTTCTTGGAACATCTTAAAGTTCTCAACAGCTTTGTCATAAACTTTAGGATCGTGTTCGTCTGTACCCGGTTCGAAATCTATTTCAGGTTTAATTATGTGATACAATGATTTTGGATTTCCTTCTGCTTCTTTTCGTGCTTCTTCTGAATTTAGCACATCATACGGACGTGAAGCAACTTCTTCAATCATTGATTTCGGAGGGCGTACGCCCTTAAATGGTTTTACTTTTGCCATGGCTTATAGATTATTGTTGTTAATTATAAATTGTTGTATTGTCTCTGACGAATATTGTTCAACATTCAAAATTAATTATTTATTTTCATTCGTGCAAGAGACTTGTTTGTTTTCTATTTTAAATTTTTTCTGATAATTGTTTGTAAACGATCCGGACCAACTGATACAATACAGATTGGCACGTTCAATTCATTTTCAAGAAATGAGATGTATTCGTTGAATTCAACCGGAAATTCATCTGCATTCTTCATTATTGTCATATCTGTTTTCCAACCTTTCAATTCCGTATAGACTGGTTCTATTTCAATGCCTTGTGCATCGAATGGGAAATATGTCGTTTGCTCGCCATTGATTTTATATGCCGTACATGCTTTTATTGTATCAAAACCATCAAGAACATCACTTTTCATCATTATCAGTTTTGTTACCCCATTAATCATGATAGCATATTTCAACGCAACAAGGTCTATCCATCCACACCTGCGTTCGCGTCCTGTAACAGCGCCATACTCATGACCAAGATCACGAATTTTCTTACCGGTTTCATCAAATAATTCTGTAGGGAACGGACCACTTCCGACACGCGTACAATATGCCTTGAATATCCCGAACACATCTCCTATTTTACTTGGGGCAATTCCTAATCCTGTACATGCACCTGCTGTAATCGTATTTGATGAAGTAACAAATGGATACGAACCGAAATCAACATCTAACATTGTGCCTTGAGCACCTTCGCATAAGATTGATTTCCCTTTAGCCAAATATTCATTGATAACATATTCGCTATCAATTATATCATATTGTTTAAGATATTCTATTGCATCAAACCATTCATTTTCCAACTCTGCGACATCTATATCTCCTCCTAACTGATTAAGTATTGATATATGTTTTGATTTCGCTTTAGCATACTTCTCTTCGAAATTATTGAATATATCACCTACACGAAGTCCATTGCGAGATATCTTGTCTGTATATGTTGGACCAATACCTTTTCCGGTAGTACCTATTTTGCTATCTCCTTTTGCTTTTTCATTTGCTGCATCGAGACGTCGATGTGTCGGCATGATAAGGTGTGCTTTTTTTGAAATTTTCAATATTTTTCTTATTTCTACACCACTCTGCTCCAAGGCTTTCGCTTCAGCCATAAATAATATCGGATCAAGAACAACACCATTTCCGATTATGTTGACATTATTGTTTTGAAAAATCCCTGAAGGAATAGAGCGTAACACATATTTTTGACCACCGAACTCGAGTGTATGACCAGCATTTGGACCACCTTGGAATCGTGCTACGACATCGTAGTGAGGTGTCAAAACATCGACTACTTTTCCTTTCCCTTCATCTCCCCATTGGAGACCAAGCAAGACATCTACTTTCATATATCTTTTTATTATGAGTAATTTTCTATATTTATTTTTTATTTCTTAATTTTTTATTATGTCTTACACAAGTGGAGCATAAGCCATAGAGATATGCGGAAAAATATGAAGGTGTGAATGCGGAATATTTTCTCATCATGACTGTTGTCAAAAATTCATCATCTTTCACTTCTTTTATTTTTCCACATTGCATACAAATCAGATGAAAATGATTGCCTCCTGCTATTTCATAGTGTGCTTGTTGAGATGAGAATTGATGTTTTCTTAATATACCACATTCACACAACAAATCGATTGTATTATATACTGTGGCACGACTCACATGGTATGCGTCATCTTCAAGAGAAAGATACAATTCCTCAACATCAAAATGCACTTTCATTTTCAATATTTTCTCAAGAATCGCAAAACGTTCAGGTGTTTTCCTTAATTTTTTTGCTTCAAGAAATATTGTAAACGACTTTTTGAGCTCTGCAAGTGTCGGTTGTTCAATCATTTATTTATACATTAAAATTGCATCGTAGATATATCCTAAAAGACAATCTACAATGCACTGCAAAGTTACACATTCAAAATCAATTATCAAAATTAAATTAATCTTATTTCTCCTATATTAACCTACATATACATTTTTTTGAAAGTAGTTCCTTTAAATATCAGTTTTTAATTACACTTGTCTGTATTAAACAATTTACAGATTTTATTGTATCTTTGTAGTCAGAAATAATTCAGAATTAAAATGAAGAAAGCAGCAATCATATTAGGAGGTGGAGTCGGAACAAGAGCCGGAGGTGATTTGCCTAAACAATTTCAAAAAATCAATGGCAAACCTATGTTATGGTGGTCTATAGAAGCATTCCATAAAGAAGATGCTCTGACTGACATTTTTGTTATGCTCCACCCAAACTTTTTCGACCTATGGGAAGAGTTAGTTGCAGAGATTGGCAAATCTAATTATATCCCCCACACTACACTTTGTGGTGGACGAAGTCGATGGCACTCTGTATATAATGGTTTACTATCGATTGATGCCGACGAAGATTTGTATGTTGCAATACACGATGGTGCTCGCCCTATGTTGTCAATCGATATGATTAGGCGTGGTTGGGAGTGTGCAAAAGCTCATAATGCTGCAATACCTGTCGTTCCATTAACTGATTCTATACGCAATATAAGCAATGGCATGTGCGACAGTGTGAGTGTTGATAGAAATGAATTTGTTGCTGTTCAGACTCCTCAAATTTTCAATTCTTTATTAATTAAGCGTGCTTATACAATGCCTGAAGATCTTCGATTTTCAGATGCATCGGGCAAATATGGTATTCCTCCTTTTACTGATGATGCGTCTGTTGTAGAATATCTCGGAGAGAAAATATGGTTATATTCAGGCGAACCTAATAACCTAAAAGTTACTAATCCCCAAGATTTTGCTGTTGCAGATTTATTATTAAGAACGAAATGAACAGACTTGGGAACATTGACATACTATTCCTGAAAGGTGTGGGAGATGCACGAGCCAAATTACTCAGAGAGGAATTAGGCATACGCACCTTCAGAGATTTGCTTTACACATTTCCATTCAGATACGTTGATAGATCTCGGTTCTATAAAATTGCGGAATTTGAAGGAGACAATATGCCTAATGTTCAAGTAAAAGGTAAATTCAAAAGATTTATTAAAGAAGGTGAAGGAGTTAGAACGCGTTTAATCGGTATTTTCCACGATGGAGAAAGGTTCTTAGAAGTAGTATGGTTTCATCGCATTAAAAGCATTCAAAATATATATTCAACAAACACTCCCTACATCATTTTCGGCAAACCGAATTTATTTAAGGGAACTTATTCAATGATACACCCTGAAATTGAACCTTTATCTTCAACAATCATTGAAGAAGGAAACAGAGGTGTATATTCTCTAACTGATAAACTTCGCAACAAAGGTGTATCTAATAAAACACTTCAAATATTAATCAATAATTTATTCAACAACACACAGATAATTAACGATACTCTACCTAAAGAGCTTGTAGAAAAACTCCACTTAATGCCTCTTCATGAAGCATTAGCTACAATTCACCGGCCTAAAGACCTTCGTTCGCTTCGGAAGGCTCAGGAAAGAATGAAATTTGAAGAATTATTCTATATCCAACTTCATATGCTTCGATATAGCCGTCAACGAAGCATCGTATCCAAAGGACATATATTCTCAACAATAGGTAAATTTTTCAATAAATTCTACTCTGAAGTACTGCCTTTTACCTTAACGAATGCTCAAAAAAGAGTTATTAAAGAGATTCGTTTTGATATGCGAAACGGCCGACAGATGAATCGGCTCCTTCAGGGAGATGTAGGCAGTGGCAAAACAATGGTAGCTTTTATGTCTATGCTAATTGCTATCGATAATGGTTGTCAAGCTTGTTTAATGGCTCCCACTGAAATTCTTGCCACTCAGCACTATGAGAATATTCGTCAATGGGCAGATCCTTTAGGAGTTAATGTCAGATTACTTACAGGAAGTATCCGACCAAAAGAACGTCGCGACATTCTGCCTAATCTTGAAAATGGAGATGTCAATATCCTAATTGGCACTCATGCAGTGATTGAAGATACTGTCAAATTCAACAACTTAGGTGTTGTCGTTATTGATGAACAACATCGTTTTGGTGTCGCTCAAAGAGCAAAATTATGGAATAAAAATAATATTCCCCCTCATGTATTAGTAATGACTGCAACACCAATACCTCGCACTCTTGCCATGACTGTCTACGGAGATTTAGATGTATCAATAATTGACGAATTACCACCTGGGCGTAAACCAATAAGAACTCTACTGCGTTTCGACGAAAGTCGCCAACAAGTGAATTCAGCCATTAAACAACAACTAAAAGAAGGAAGACAAATTTATATTGTTTACCCTTTAATCAAAGAAAATGAAAAGCTATCATTAAAAAGTCTTGAAATAGGACTACAAAACGTATGTAGCACATTCAGTGATTATACTGTCTGTTGTGTACATGGACAAATGTCGCCTGCCGAAAAAGAACACAATATGAACCTCTTTGTCAATGGTCAAGCTCAAATAATGGTAGCTACAACAGTTATTGAAGTCGGTGTCAACGTGCCTAATGCATCAGTTATGATTATCGAGAATGCCGAACGCTTCGGACTTTCTCAACTTCACCAACTTAGAGGACGTGTCGGACGAGGAGCTGACCAAAGTTATTGTATTCTAATGAGTAATCATAAGATAACCAAAGAGACACGTCGACGTTTAGAGATTATGACTGAAACATCTGACGGATTCATAATATCTGAAGCTGATTTGCAAATGAGAGGGCCAGGAGATTTGGAAGGAACTCAACAAAGTGGTTTAGCTTTTAATCTTAAAATTTCAAACCTTGCCACTGATGGCCAAATCATTCAAAGAGCAAGAGAATATGCATCTAATCTGATTGATTGCAACCCTTCTATAATGTCTGCTCTCGAGACTAATGCACCCACTTCTCAAAGTTCAAATGAGGGTGCAATTGTTCTTTCTCCGACCTCCATATCCTTACTAAAACAAGAACTCCAATTTCGTTTTGCTAAAGAACATGATTGGTCTAAAATTTCATAACAACTATGAGAGAAAAAGAATTCTTACCATTAATAAATAGTCGTTTGGGGATTCAAGAATTGAATCCAATGCAGAAAGAAATGATGCAATCGGCATCATTAAATAAAGACACTATTTTACTTGCACCAACAGGTTCGGGTAAAACTCTTGCTTTCATTCTGCCAATGCTCAAATTATTGAAGCCCTCTACCGGACGCGTTCAAGTGGTTATTATTGCCCCATCTCGCGAACTATCAATACAAATATATAATATCATTAGAGAGATTGCATCAGGCTTCAAAACTTCTGTTCTCTATGGAGGTCACAAAGTTGAAGATGAAGTTAATTCTTTGAAAATAACACCTGATATTATTGTAGCTACACCCGGACGACTACTCGACCATATAAATAGACGTAACATCGATCTCCTTCCCTCTAGAATTCTAATTCTTGATGAATTTGATAAATCTCTTGAATTTGGTTTCGAAGAAGAAATGAAAAAAATTATTCGACATCTTAAAAATATCAGTCGAACAATACTCACATCAGCAACCAATATTATTTCTCTTCCTGATTTTATATCTCTCAATCAGCCCATAACTCACAACTATCTCCAACAGAATACAAAATTACGCAGTAGACTTCGCATACATCGAGTTGATGCTGACGGAAAAGACAAACTGAATTCCCTTGCATCTCTACTTTTTTCGTTAGCTCACGACGGACAAATTAAACGCACAATCATCTTCGTTAATCATCGCGAGAGTGCCGTCAGAGTAGCTGATTTTCTAAACAAAATTAATATTGATGCAACTATATATCATGGAGCTTTAGAACAAATGGATAGGGAAAAAGCAATCATAATGTTCAACAATGGTTCTCGAAATATTCTTGTTGCAACAGACTTAGCAGCTCGTGGTCTGGACATTGATAATGTCAAACATATCATTCACTATCATCAGCCAATCAACAATGAGACTTATCTGCACAGAAACGGACGAACAGCTCGTGTAAATGCAGAAGGAGACATATATGTGATTGTAAGTCCGGAAGAGAACATTGCTGAATTCATCTCTTTTGATGATTCTTTCTACTGTTCGGCATCACCATCAATAAACATCAATCTAAAAAGTAATCTAACCACTCTATATATCTCTGCCGGGAAAAAAGAAAAAATCTCTCGAGGAGACGTGGTCGGATTCTTAATCAATCAAGGCAATCTCACTGCTGAAGAGATCGGAAAAATTGACATTCGCGACCACTACTCTTTAGTTGCTATACCTGCAAATAAAGCCACAAAAGTGTGTCAAATTCTTATTAACGCAAAAATAAAAGGAACTCGACGTAAAATCGTAATAGCAAAATAATATTTTCATGAACACATCTCCACTCTTTTCTATAATTACTATTACATACAACGCTGAAAAAGAAGTTGTTGCTACATTAAACTCAATTCAAAAACAATCATTCCGAAATTTTGAACATATAATTGTAGATGGAGCATCAACAGATAATACTTTAACACTTATTAAAGAATATGCGTCTTCCAATGTCAAGATAATCAGCGAACCTGATAAGGGTCTATACGATGCAATGAACAAAGGGATTAAAGCAGCAACAGGGAAATACTTGTTATTCTTGAATGCCGGTGATGCATTTCATGCTCCCGATATTTTACAATTGTATGCCGATGCAACAACTGAAAATGCCGACATTATATATGGAGACACCATTTTAGTTAATGCCAATCGCGAATTTGTGGGCAATAGGCATTTGTCTGCTCCCAAAATACTGACTTTCGAAAGTTTCAAAGCCGGCATGCTTATTTGCCACCAAGCATTCGCTGTCAAGCGAGAAATCGCCCCTCTTTATAATTTAGATTATCGTTTCTCTGCTGACTATGAATGGTGCTTACGATGCATAAAAAAAAGTAACTCAGACAATTGTAAAAATCTTAATACTATTGTCATCGACTACCTCACAGATGGTCTAACTGATAAGAACCATAAGGCTTCGCTTATCGAACGATATAAAATTATGTGTAAGTACTATGGCTCTTTGCCTACAATGCTTCGCCACTTGAATTTTCTTTTTAGATATGCCACTCGCAAGTTATATCGTCATTAATTCCTAAAAAATATACAAAAAAACCTAAAATATCATAAATTATAACTCTGTATTAAATTAATTATTAATTTTGCTACTGATTAAAATATCTCAATATGACTAAAGTCAGAAATACAGAAAAATTAGTTACTATACAGCAGATAGCCGACCACGTTAATAACGTCACACTTAACGATGAATTAATAGTTTTCGATGGTTTTCACCCATATGCTAACGAATATAATGAATCTTTTCCTCTCAGAATAGATGCTTTTATTATAGTCTTATGCCTTAACGGAACGGGAGAAATAGGCATAGACCTTAACCAATATCATATCAACAAAGGAACTTTAGTCGTGATGCAACCCAAAAACTATATTACGTCGATTAGCTGTTCCAACGATTTTGAAGCAAAGGTAGTCGCTTGCTCTCGAAATGTTATTGAACATTCGATGCCTAAACTGACTGATATTCTACCTATGCTTATCAGTCATCGAACTGATCCGATTATGAACTTATCGCAACAAGATACTGACGGATTGAACGGATTCTTCAATTTTCTAAAGTTAAAACTTCAAGGCGAACACACTACATTTCTTAAGAACAAAGTAATTTGCGTTATGCAGGCTGCCATGTATGAAATAATGGACATTAAATGTCGGAATGGCTTGACAGAGAAATTAGCTAAAACACGCAAAGAAGAGATTATGGCAAAGTTTATCATTTCTGTCAGTGAAAATTTTAGAAAAGAAAGGCAAGTTTCATTCTATGCAAACGATCTTTGCATCACACCCAAGCATTTATCCGCTGTTGTCAAAGAAATAAGCGGTCGCACTGCCGGTGAATGGATTGAAAGTTATGTAACGATGGAATCAAAAGTGCTGCTTCGCACAACAGACTTGACCATACAGGAAATTGCCACAAAACTCAATTTCACAAACCAATCTTTCTTCGGAAAATACTTTAAGCATCAGACCGGTATGTCGCCATCTGAATTCCGCAACCATCATAATCAATAAATTTATCTATATCTGACAAAATAAAAAAATAATGGGGATATAACCTGACTTTAGGCATATCCCCATCATTTTTTCAACAATCTAATATTACACCAAGACTTCAGTTGCCACCTTATAGTCCGGCTCTTCTGTTATTTGCTCATTAAGAGCAACTTTTAAGACTTTACCATTTTCATCAAGGATAATAAGACAACGAGCGTAGAGCCCTTTCATCGGACCATCAGCAATTTCCAATCCTGTTTTCTGACCAAAATCAGAACGAAATCCCGACAATGAAACCACATTTTCAATACCATTTGTAGCACAAAAACGTGCTGAAGCAAACGGCAAATCTTTTGAGATGCAAAGCACCACTGTATTTGGCATCTTTGACACCTCTTCATTAAATTTACGAACTGATCTGGCACATATTTCTGTATCCAAACTCGGAAACACATTCATCACAACTCTCTTGCCTCTGTATTCGCAAGGACATACATCTCTTAATTCATTACTTACTAATTCACAAGCAGGAAATTGAGCCCCTTCTTTTATAACTTCACCACAAAGGTGCATTTCTAAATCATTTAAACGAATTGTTGTCATTTTATTTATTTTAATTATTTAATATTCTTTGATTCACATAATTAAAACAGACAACTTCGAGAATAGTTCATTTCTTATAATAAAAAAACAGACCTATTTGATTGTTGTGAAATTAAATACCCACAAAGAATAAAAATATATAATAATCGATTTTTACTCCAAACAACTATTTAATCATCTCTTTTAGTTTGCCACAGACATCAATAATGGTTCGCAGTTCATGCTTTAAGCGTTTTTGTTGAGATAATCCAATAAGATATATTGGCAAACCGAATGGTAAAAATATCGCAAACACCATGCCCAACCATTTGCGTTCTGTCGGTCGATACACCCATAAACGGCGTAATATAGGGAAATCCATTAATTTATTGACAACAAGCCTGTCTTTGCAATCTGTCAGGTAATCAACAGTTGTATCTAAATATTTAGATAATTCAACTAATGCTTGCATATCATAACCTTTTAGCCAATATTCAAAATAGTGTTGTGTGCGTTTGTATTTATTGATATATGATGCTGACATATTTTGCAATTCTTCAAGACGAGACAATGCTATTTCGTTCGATATATCATTGATTATAACTTCTTTAGGCTGGATATTTCGAAATTCGACAACACCTAAAATTTTACGCATAAAATTACGATATGAATCAGGATTGAATACGGCTGAATCATTCATTGCTTTTATCGTAACATAAACACCAAGAGGGACAAGCACAGCAGTCGACAGCCACATTCCACACCAAACTTCCCAACGCCCGTCTCTTGCTAACTTATATCCTGAATTGTCGATAATATAATAAACAATAAACAATAAAACCGAAATCACCAGTGGTGTTCCAATACCACCTTTTCGGATAATCGCTCCGAGAGGAGCTCCAATAAAAAAGAAGATAATACAAGCTAAAGATAGTGTAAACTTTTTCAACAATTCAATCTTATGCCTACGAATAGACATCCTATCATCAGCCATAGAAACTGCTTTAAACTCATATTCTTGCTGACGTCCTTGAGCTATTGACATAGCCGAACGCAGTAAACTTCGCTCTTTTGCTGCTGTTTCACATTTGAAAATTGAGTCAATATTAATGTCATTCACCGGCATAGAAACTGCAACATATGGTTTAATGCTATCAGTCTGTCGATCCACCTCTGCAGCGATTCCTCCATATTCTTTTTGAAGCATTATTCGAGCATAATTATTCCCTATCGAATCAACACGAGCGACAACAGAATCAATGGTATGTTGCAGTTCAGC
This sequence comes from uncultured Porphyromonadaceae bacterium, assembly GCA_937911575.1. Classification (GTDB taxonomy): domain Bacteria; phylum Bacteroidota; class Bacteroidia; order Bacteroidales; family Muribaculaceae; genus Lepagella. The sequence goes on from CALDPR010000037.1 coordinate 40,134, forward strand.
AATATTCTTTCCAACATATTGTTTCCTCATTGTATTATCATCGAGGCGATTAAAATTAGCATCAAAAGCAATCATAATTTGCTTATCTTTAAATGTCTCCCGACGAAATGGCACATGTTGCCTAGCTCCCCTTTGGTCTTGCAAATTTTCAAATTGCTCACCCTCATAGAGATGCAAATATAGATGATCCATTCCTTCAGTAAATGCCAATCGAGCAGAGTCTGCAAGCATAATTGTAGCATTGTCTCCACCTTTGTTGACATCGTAGATCATCGCATCGTAGAGCATTCCGGTTTCTTTGTTTTTTTGCTGAACAAATAGATTATAACCGGTGATCTGGTCATAAAACACACCTTCAGGAATTTCTAATTCAGGAGATTTTTGCTTCATTGAAAACAACAATGTCCACATCTTTACTTGTGCTTTCGGCAATACATAATCTTGATAAAAGAAATCGCCAACTGCTATGCCGGAAATAAAAATTATTAATGGCATCATTACTTTTATCAATGAGATGCCCGACGCTTTCAACGCTGTCAACTCAAATTTCTCACCTAAATTACCAAATGTCATTAACGATGCCAACAAGATAGCCAATGGCAAGGCTGTTGGCACCATTGACACTGCGGCATAGAAAAACAATTCTGCCAACACAGTTAATTCCAAGCCTTTACCTACCAAATCATCGATATATTTCCACAAGAACTGCATCAATACGATGAAGAGTACGATGCAAAATGTCATCGCAAAAAGAGGCAAAAAACTTTGTAGTATAAAAATATGTAATTTCTTTATTATCCTCATTATTTTTCTCTATAATTCAGACATGATAACTTTTCAGATATAATTTTCAAATTTCTAAATTTGAGTGTAAAGGTACGTAATAAAAATGAGATAGAAAAACACCTATCTCATTTTATCTATACCTTAGTTGTGTTATTACAGGTATATTGTGGCTTAACAACTAATTAAACTATACCGTAAATTATTCAAATTAGCGATGCATACAGGTTTAAATATTCTTGCTCCATTATGGTTGATGAAAATTTTTCATCTGTAATTTGTCGCAATTTTTCTCTTTCAGAAAGGTTAATTTTTCTATCAACTATTCGCTTTATTTCATTCATCAAACAATTTGAATCGGCAGTGTCAATAATGCATACATTCGAATTATTATATACTCCGGCAACTTCCGGAAGAGCCGTTAATGAATTTACTATTACAGGAGTTTCACACGAAAGTGCTTCTATTGTTGTCATTCCAAATGTCTCTTCTTTTGATGCATTGACATATATAGAGGCTTTTGAATATTGTTCGACTAATTCATTCTTCGACAATTTTCCCAAAAAAATTATATTATCTGTATTCCGGATTAATGTTTTTGGTACATACCCCACAATATGTATTTTATAGTCGTTGGGTAATAGCGATGATAATGCATAAAAATCATCTAATCCTTTACGCCTGTCCCATTGCGATGCTACGCCTAATATTATTTTCTCCTCTCTGCTATCTATTTGATATGTAGGGACTCGTTTGAAAACATCTGTATCAACACCATTGTATATTCTGTGTATAGGGTAATCGGAAAGAAATGATTCCTCTATTTCATTTTTTAACCAATCTGATACGGCAACAATATGCATATTCGGCACTCCTGAAAAATATTCCTTTTTCAACTTTAAGTTTTTCTTTGAATTACTTATGAAATAGGATTGGGGATAATCTCTTTTATAACCACATTTCTTACAATCACTTTTCCACGCGTTGCATTGTGAATAAGAATAATAAGCACAGTGTCCGGTATATGCCCAACAATCATGCAGTGTCCAAACTATCGGAATTTTACATCTTTTGAGAAAATCAAATAATAGAGGATAATGCAAATAATGTCCATGAATATTATGTAAATGAATGATCTGTGGATTGAATTCGCATATATGGTTAATCAAACGTATCGTAGCACGTCTTGAATGCAACCCTTCACTATCTCCTAACCTACTATATAGTGCGTGAGCATAAACATCAATGTTTGTATTAAACTTATAAAATCTTATGTCTTGTTGATTGTGCGAAATTTGAAACGGTGAAACACCTCTTCTTCCATAACAAATCATTGATTTATACCCACCCACTGAAGCAGCAGCCGAAATCTTATACATAATATCGGCTGGTGCATTCGTATTAATAGCGACTGTATTTATTGACAATAATTTCATTTATGCAAAGATAGCAAAAACTTTTATCGCCAAATTAAGTATTATATAAAAAATCAATGGTGCAGAAAAAATTTTATTTCATTTAACCATAATCTTCATCGTTTTTTTCGTCAAACGTGTTTCTGCAGATACTATATATATTCCTCTTTGTAAATTGCTTATGTCTACATATATAGATTCTCGATTGATGCCACTTTGTCGAATCAATTCATCTCCAGAATAAGAAACAGCATCTCTGTAAAACTGAGATGCTGTTTCTTAATAATGAATAACTATATTAAAATTAGTATATTTCTTTATTATGTTCGAGAAGCAATGTCATTGATGGACGATCGCATACCTCAGACGGACCAAAATATTGAATAGGTCCCGGATATTGGTAAAGAGTATTCAAACCACAAGTCTCACGTTGCGATGCAAATTTCAAATATGGACGACCATTCAAATTCACTAATGCTTTTTGAATTACCGGTTTGAGTTTACCATTTCTACGTTCCATATTCATCATCATAGTGATTGGAATTCCTCCGGCAATCCAATCTTCTGTATGCTCGGTCAGATTTCTTACCGACGACATATATCCTGTCAGACCGGCATTAATAAGCATTGCCGCATTATATCCAAGTGCATAAGTATAGTCCGCATCAAAATTTGATGGATCAGCACAACGACCTTCATAACCGAAGAAATGATGTTGTGCAGCAAATTTACCACTATACAAACCTTGTTCTTTCATTTCAGCGAGGCGTTCACCAACCATTTCACTAATTAATCGTTCTGTTTCTATCAATGATACTTGAACATTTCCATGTGAATCTCGATCGAGGCTTAATTGAAGAGCAATTTGCTTAGGCAAACTTTTATACAATTCAGCATTTGTCGGTGTCAAATAAGAATGGATTGTAACGAGTTTATTATCATCATCAAGACCGATTAACTCTTCACTATGTTCGGCAAGCACTTCATTCAATTCACCAATAAGCACTTTCATTGACGGAATAAATTCAATAAGCCCTTCTGGAATAAGGACTGTACCGAAATTCCAACCTAATTTAGCACGCTCTGTAACTACGTATGCAACCTGACTTATAATATTGTCAAGAGTCATTCGTTTTGCAAGAATCTCTTCACTAATCAAACATATATTAGGTTGTGTTTCCAATGCACATTCTAATGCTATATGTGATGCAGAACGTCCCATTAATTTTATAAAGTGATAATATTTTTTTGAAGAGTTACAGTCTCTTTGAATATTACCAATTACTTCGCTATATACTTTACATGCAGTATCGAAACCAAAAGATGTCTCAATCCATTCATTCTTTAAGTCTCCATCAATGGTTTTCGGCACACCTATTACTTGTATGTCTTCACCTTTTGCTTTATAGTATTCTGCCAACACTGCAGCATTTGTATTTGAATCATCACCCCCAATAATTACAAGTGCTTTGATATCTAACTCCTTTAGTATCTTAAGACCTTCATCGAATTGTTCAGGTGTTTCCAATTTCGTACGTCCGGAGCCAATTATGTCGAAACCACCGGTGTTACGATATTCTTTGATTATGCTTGCTGTCAACTCCATATATTGGTGCTTTACAAATCCTGCCGGACCCATAAGGAAACCATATAATCGACATTCTCTATTTAGCATCTTTATTCCATCAAAAATACCACTTACAACATTATGTCCTCCGGGTGCTTGCCCCCCTGACAAAACAATACCAACATTGAATGGTTCTTCCACTCGCTGTGGATTTTCATCTTGTTCGAATTCAACTATAGGCAAACCATAAGTGTTGGGAAACAATTTTTTTATCTCTTCTTGATCGGCCACTGATTCTGTTGATGCTCCCTCTTTTGCTTTAACTGCTCCTTGCAACGTACGAGGAAGTTTAGGTAAATATCCCGATCTTACTCTTTGTAATGCACTTTTCTTCATGCTTTTTTATTTTTTATTTGCGTAAATTTCAATATCACATCTAAATCAGATTGCAAAATTACAAATTTTTATCTGATTAGACAATTTTTCAAACAAAAGACTTTATTTTTCATCTTATGTTGAGCAAAGAATCAGGAAATATAAGGTTAGCTAGTTGTGGGTTTACACATCTTATCATTGACACAAATCCTCTATCAAATGCTTCTGCTGATTTTGTTTTCCCTTCAATGATATATTTGCTTTGTTTTGCTTTGGCTTCTAAAATATAATATTGCAGTTGAATTGAATCTTTCCATTCTCTATTTACCAATATTCTACCGGCTTCTCTTCCTTGAAGCATTGCCTCTTTTAATTCTTTCGTATCTTCATTTGAATATTGTTGTGTATCACATGAATAAAGCATAATAACAGATATGAGTATTATACTTATGAATAGAACTTTCTTCATACATATTCTTTTTATTGATTGCAAAATTACATTTTTTTATACATACTTCAGTGTGTTTGTAGAATTTTTCTTGATAAAATTTTATATTGCATATATCATATCAACATTTATGCTTGGTTTCTGTTAATATCTATAAAAACTATTTTAGAATATGAAAACACGTATTATATCTTTATACATCTTAAGTATAAATACTACACTATTTGCTTCTGTAGCAATATTTCACAGCAATGGATTAATTAGATTAGACAATTTCACACTTAACGGCGTAAATTATTCAAATATGCCTCCTCCAGGTGTTACTCATAAAGATTGGCAAGACAATGGGCATATTGTTGTAATTGCTTGTGGATATGACAATATGGGTATCTGGCGAACAGTCCCTCTGCATATTAAATATCACTATAATGGATTTCAATATGTTGCTATTGTTTTAGACGCATGGAACACTAATACTGAAACTTGGGATAATAACATAAATATACCGGCTGTCAACACTTATTTCACTCATTGCAATGAAGAATATGATTTTTATGTTGTGTTATCAACCGGCACATTCTATTTTAATCTTTAATTATTCCATCATTTCAATTCCTTCATACGAACCTTCCATCATTTCAGCACCACTTGCATTATTTTTCGTTCGTTGAGCTTTCATATTCCCAAAGGAGTATTTCACTGTGAATTGCATTCTGAAGCCTCCTCTCCAACGTTCTGATTCTTGAACATAGCCATCACCGTACGTGATATTATGCCATTTTCGTGAATTGAATATATCGCGACAGTTGATTGAAAATGACCAATTCCCAACATTCTTTCTTAATCCGGCACCTACGTTCCAACCTGGTTCACGAGAGCCTTGTGCCGAAATTCTTCGTGCATTATAGCCTCCGTTGACTTGAAAGTTAATTCCCCATGGCAATCTGACATTGGCCATACAACGAATATCCCATGAGAAACTATCTTGACTTTTTCCGGAAACCGGTATGAGTGTTCCCATGTGATCAAAGTCTATTTCCCAAGCATCTAGATGGTAGTTATACAGATTTGCTGTAGTCGTCAAATCCAATCTGTTGCGAAAGAATGAATTTTTCAACACGATTTCACAACCGGCCGATACCGAATTACTTACATTTTCAGTTGTCGTATACATCACATCTCCATACATATAACTAATACGTTCCATCACATCTTCGGTTGTGCGATAATATGCTGAAACACTAACCATGTGATTTATCCATGATTTCAAATAATTCAACTCAAACGCATATGAATATTGAGGTTGTAATTCTTCATTACCATATCTGATATTCGTCGGGTCTGATATGTTTTGGAATGAATTCAACTGACCTCCCCACGGGCGGCGAATACGGCGAGTGAAGTTTATTTGCAGTTCATTATCTTTTGGCAGTGAATACGACAAATATGCCGATGGGAACAATGCAAAATTATTCTTCTTAAATGGTTTGACTGTTTGCTCCGTATCCCCATATCCAAGTGATTTGGCTTCTACTTGCCATGCTTCTCCTCGCAAACCTGCCGAGAACGACAATTTATTCCACTTCCCTCCGAGTGTTAAGTAAAGTGCTGATATATTATTGTTATATATAAACCTATTATATAGAGCCGGGTTAAGTTGCATATCGCTTGATGAAGTTCCTTCAAGTGTCGTTACCGGAGAATCTTCATGTGAATAGTTACCATTGAATCCGGCTTCTAATTTTAGCCACTCTGTTAGATGATTCGTATAATCAAGCTTGGCTTCCCAGTTGTTTGTTCCGACTTCCTGCTCCTGCTCTTGGTAGATATTATAATCTTCATCATTAATATACGATTGAGACTGAAGATAGCTATTCCAACGAGGTCCTCCCCAATGATTGAATGCTCCCATTACATCTATATAATGATTATCCGACCACTTATGTGTATATCCCAACTCGGCATGTAAGCCTCTCATGTCATTATTGTCTACTGAACGATTAAGGTTTGTTTGCCATTGCCCCGGCACATTTGAAATATAGTTTGTTGTGCTGTGTCCCCAACGATGACCAAACATTCCGAATCCATTGACATAAAAATCATCTTTGTCAGTCAAATGATATGTAGCTCCTAATCGAACAAATAGGTTATTTCCATGATTTTTACTTTCACTATCTGAATTTAGATAAGTGGCATCGTCATAGGTGCGTAATGACCATGATTCTCCCTTGTTATGTCGCATTCTAAAACCGATGCTCGCATACGTATCCCACCGACTATTATTATAATTAATATTAAAACTTGCATTCATTCCACCTTGTGTGTTCGCTCCTAATTCGGCACTACCAAAATACCCTCCTCGACGATCCTTTTTTAATACAATATTTATAATTCCGGCTGTTCCTTCAGGACTATATTTTGCTGATGGATTTGTTATTACTTCTATTCGCTCAATTGTCTCTGCCGGTATCTGTTCCAATATTTGAGCCCTATTGTCGGCTGTTAATCCTGATTCCTTCCCGTTTATCCAAACTGTAACAGACGAATTACCTCTCAACGAAACTTCACCATCTTGGTCTACCTCAACTGATGGTATAGATTCCAATAATTCACTCGCTGAAGACCCCGCACCAACGATATCGGCATCTACGGTGAAAACTCTTCTATCAAGTTCAAATCGCATTTGTGAACGTATCCCTTCGACTACAACCTCTTGCAATACTTTTGTATCTTCTGCCAGGTGAATAATTCCCAAATCAATCTTATTATTCTGAATTTTCACTGTTCTTTCTTGTGGGATAAACCCTAAGTTAGATATTCTGACTATATAACTACCATTCGGCACTTTAACTAATCGAAATGCTCCTTGCTCGTCTGTATGGCCACCTATTGTTGTTGCTTTATCTGTTTTGGCATCAATAAGTTGAACCATTGCATAATCTATAACTTCCTCTGTCTCTTTATTTGCAACAACTCCTGTAACAACTCCATCTGCAACTACTGAAAATATTCCTGCAACAATAGCCAGACATAAACTAAACAATCTATTCATTCTATATATTTTTTAAACAATTTGGATAATCTGCTTTTCAGACTATCCAAATTCTAAATGGTTTAAACCACATTTGTTTTTTTCTGTTTTTTTAATAATAAATGCTCCTTCTATTATTCCTTAACTCACGATAATAATATAATTGAGCTGTCTTAAAATATGGCACCAAGAATAAAAATCCTAATCCACAAGTAAGAATAGACAATAAACCCCACCCAATAAATCGTAAATTAAACAATAAAAAATCCATTTTATATCCTTCCATCATCTGCCAACTTTTCTTGAGAGCATCAATGCCACTGATGTTTGGTTCATCTGCCATAATATAAAATGTCATTGATAAGCCAAGTGATGCCATAATTCCAGGTATTATAAATAATGCTAAACCTATCGACTCTATAATTACTTTCAACAAACTTGCCACCATTGTTTCTGCGAAACGATTAAAACCACTAAACATAGTCTCGATGGAACTCACCCCCTCATCAGCCTGCTTTTGCAAATATTTAACCAATCCATACTCTAATGGACCAATAAGTATAATACCTATAAATGCAGATAATGATGCATTCATAATTAAAGAATACAATAAATAAGCGACTGCCGACATCAACCACATACCATTTAATCTTTGGCGAGCAAGTCCGATATACATTGAATGTTCCATATTAAAAATTTAATTGATTAAAATGATTGACAAATTTACACATTTTTTTTCAATCATCAAACCATTTATTCAATTCACAAGATATTATATCCTTACATCAATTTTCAAAGAGGAGTAATGAAAAGGTTTGTAAACATTCGAGATTTTTTGTAATTTTACAGCGAAATATCTAATCAGCACTTTTTATTTATAGTTGAACTATGACAGAAGAGAACGACGATATAAACTTTGAGGAATCACAAAATAACAACACTCATTACACATTCCCCGGCTCAGACAAAAAGACTCATTTATCGGGGATGTATCAAACATGGTTTCTTGACTATGCAAGTTATGTCATTTTGGAGCGAGCAGTTCCTCATATTGAAGATGGTCTTAAGCCGGTGCAAAGACGCATTCTGCACTCAATGCAAACTCTCGACGATGGTCGATATAATAAAGTAGCAAACATTGTTGGCAATACGATGCAATATCACCCTCATGGCGATGCATCTATTGGCGATGCATTAGTGCAATTAGGACAAAAAGAATTGCTGATCGACACACAAGGTAATTGGGGAAATATCTTAACCGGTGATAGTGCGGCAGCTCCTCGATACATAGAAGCCCGCCTTTCCGAATTTGCTCTTGATACAGTATATAGTCCTAAAATCACTGAATGGACATCTTCTTACGACGGAAGGAAAAAAGAACCGGTTACGCTTCCTGTTAAATTCCCATTATTGTTAGCACAAGGAGTTGAGGGGATTGCAGTCGGTCTTTCCTCAAAAATTTTGCCTCACAATTTCAACGAAATATTAGATGCTGCTATAGCCTATTTACACGATGAACCATTTAAACTTTATCCCGACTTTCAAACAGGCGGACTTATCGATGTTAGCAGATATAACGATGGCGAACGGGGTGGATCTATAAAGGCACGTGCAAAGATTGAAAAAATTGACAACAAAACATTAGTAATCACCGAATTACCTTTTGGAAAAACTACTTCCACACTTATTGCATCAATTATTGCAGCACAAGAAAAAGGAAAAATCAAGATTCGACATGTCGATGATAATACTGCTGCAACAGCTGAAATAATCGTACATCTCATTCCAGGCACATCTTCCGATAAAGCAATTGATGCCCTTTATGCTTTTACAGATTGCGAAGTAAGCATATCACCAAATTGTTGCGTCATCTGGGACAAAAAACCTTGTTTCCTCACAGTCAGCGACTTGTTGCGTTTTTCTGTTGATCACACACAAGAAATGCTTCGACAAGAATTGATGATTCAACTCTCAGAGACTCGCGAAGCACAATTATTCGCTTCATTAGAAAAGATTTTCATTGAAAATAGAATTTATAAAGACCGAGAACTCGAACAAGCTAAAGATATGGACTCTGCTGTAGCCCATATTGACAAACGAATCACACCTTATAAACCTACATTCTTCCGAGAGATAACTCGCGATGATATCATGAAACTTTGGGAAATCAAAATGGGACGCATTCTCAAATTCAATTCGGATAAAGCTGATGAGCGTATTGCATCTCTTGATGAACAGATAGCCCAACTGAATTTCGACATCGAACATATTGTAGAGTTCACTATCAAATGGTATGAACGACTTAAAGATAAATATGGAGAAAATTATCCTCGTCGAACAGTTATTCGTGGATTCGATTCTATTGAAGCAACAAAGGTGGCAGAAGCAAACAAACGTTTGTATATAGATCGCGAAAACGGATTCATTGGAACTGCTCTTAAAGAGACAGAATTTGTATGCAACTGCTCTGACATCGATGATATCATCATTTTCTATAAAGACGGAAAATACAAAGTTGTCAAAGTGCAGGAGAAACTATATGTAGGCAAAAATGTATTATACATGAACGTATTCAAACGTGGAGATGCACGCACAATCTATAATATTATATATCTAAATGGCAAGGGTGGTGCAACATATAAGAAACGTTTTGCGATAACAGGACTCACACGCGATAAAGAATACGATGTAACTAAAGGGTTGCCCGGTTCTAAAATTATGTGGTTCTCTGCAAATCCTAATGGAGAAGCAGAGGTGCTTCGTATTACTCTTAAACCTAAAGCTCGTCTTAAAATATTACAATTTGACGTTAACTTTGCTGAACTTGACATAAAAGGCAAAGAGGCTCTAGGAAATCTCGTCACCAAAAACGAAATTCACCGTATATCACTGAAAGAAAAGGGATTAAGCACTCTCGGCGGAAGAAAAGTATGGTTCGACAGGGATATTTTGCGTCTTAACTACGACAACAGAGGTGAATATCTTGGGGAATTTCAAGCAAACGACCAAATTCTCATTGTACTCAACAATGGGGAATACTATACTACATCTTTTGCCGACACTAATCACTACGAAGATAATATCAAAATTATACGTAAGTTCGACCCTAATGCCATCTGGACAGTAGCTTTGAATGATGCTTCTCAAGGATACCCATATCTAAAAAGATTTAAGTTTGAACTTTCTAATAAACATCAAAGATTTGTCGGAGAAGATGATAAATCATCTATGATATTAATTACAGACACATATTATCCTCGATTCAAAATCGAATTCGGAGGTGCTGACGAATTTAGAACCCCGATAGAAATCGATGCAGACGAATTCATTGGCGTAAAAAGTTTCAAAGCTAAAGGCAAGCGAATATCCACTTTTGAAATAGCTCAAATATCAGAACTTGAGCCAATACGTCAACCCGACACACAAGAGCAAAGTACCGAACTAATTACAGACTTTGAATCAGATGACGATGCCATAATCAGTCAAACAGACATTAGAGATGAGCTCACCGGACAACAACAACTATTTTCCGAAATAGACTAACTAATATGAATCTGAATAAATTTGTCGTAGTCATATTGATGACACTCTGCTATGCCAACACATTTGCAGAAGAGACTATTCTTAATATAAGCCGTCCGACAACCTCAGCATATTCAATTGAATGGGGACATTCATCGATTCTTGATACGTATTTATCTCCAATGAAATACTCCGGGCACACTATCAGCATATCCGGTCAATGGTCAAAGGCAATGCGACAAAACCCACAAAAACTTATAATGACATTTGATGTTTCTCTTATAGGTGATATTAATAAAAATCAAGTTCGCAATTCCAGCCTATATGCTCTTAATTTCAACTTCGCTTGGAATATGCAATATCGATGGCTGCCAATCCACAACTTACAATTAAGTGCCGGTGGAGGTACATCTCTAAATGCAGGGGCTTTATATCTCAGACGGAACTCAAACAATCCTGTATCGGCTAAAGCATCTGTTGATTTAACTCTCAATGCAATGGCTGCATACTCTTTTAAAATAGGTAGATTACCATTAAGATTAATCGATCAATTATCTCTTCCTTCTTTAGGTCTATTCTTCTCTCCCGATTATGGACAAACTTATTATGAAATATATCTCGGGAACCATTCCGGACTTATTCACTGTGGTTGGTGGGGAAATCATTTTCGTCTAAATAATCTAATTGCCACTGATATTATGCTTGGTAGCATAAACCTCAGAGTTGGCTACAGATTGAATATGCACATATCATATGTCAACAACATAAATACTCAGATTTTCCGACACTCTCTCGTCGTTGGAATCGTTTCAGATTGGCTTAACATTACTAATAATTCATCTTCTCAATCAGTAAATATTCCCAGCTACTTCTAAACATGAAATCATTCTTTATTAAAACATATTGTATTCTTACTTTATTCATCACCCTCTCTGCTTGCCATGAATATGATGAATGGGATAATAGCCCAATAGGGAATTTTGATGCCCTATGGACAATAATTGATGAACACTACTGCTTTTTCGAAGAGAAAAATATTAATTGGGAAGAAATTGGAAATAAATATAGAAAACGGATAATCCCTTCGATGTCTCAAACACAACTATTTGATGTATGTGCAGAGATGATTGATGAACTTAAAGATGGACACACTAATCTTATAGCACCCTTTAATATCTCATATTATCAAAAATGGTGGACTGATTATCCACAAGATTTTGACTATCGTGTGCTACAAGAATATTATCTTGGGTTTGACAGCAAACAATCTGCCGGGATAATCTACAAAATAATGAAAAATAATGTGGGATATATATATTATCCTTCTTTCTCATCAGCCATTGGAGACGGAAATATTGATTGGGTGCTTTCTGATCTTATTGCATGCAATGCCCTTATAATCGACATACGCAACAATGGAGGAGGAGAATTAACAAATATTGAAAAATTTTTACGACGATTCATTCATCAACCCACTCTTGGGGGGTATATAAGACACAAAACAGGTCCAGGCCACTCAGACTTTTCTGACCCATATCCATTCTATTATGAGCCCGTTGGTAACGAATATCTTAAATGGGACAAACCGGTTATAGTCTTGACAAATCGTTCTTGCTATAGTGCTGCAAACGATTTTGTGGCAATAATGAAATCTCTACCAAATGTAAGGATTGTCGGAGCAAAAACAGGAGGTGGAGGTGGATTGCCTTTCTCTGCTGAATTGCCTAATGGTTGGAGTATAAGATTTTCTGCTTGCCCGATAACAGATTATAAGGACAGACAAATAGAAAATGGCATTGAACCTTCTGCAGAATGTGAAGTTCACTGCACTTCCGAAGAACTCTCAATAGGCAAAGATGCAATTCTTGACTTTGCTCTTTCTCTATTTGATTAAAAGGGTTTTAAAGGTTTATTTTGGCGGCGATGGCAGCAGACATTACATCTGTGGATCGCTGGAATGAATATGATATTATTCCGATGACTCCAACTTCAAAACGTCGGTTTATTTTATAAAACAATCTGCATTCATTATAGACCGTTAATGGAGTCTTCATTTTTGCAGATTTATATATATCTGTATAATGCATCAAATTTATACGTTGCCATTCGTATGCACCAAATATTGTGATTTGACCACCATTGCCCTCTTGCGTACAATAGCGATAAAGAGTTTCTAAAGTTAAGGATCCACAACGCAATGGAAATGTATATGCAAGACCTCCATATCCTTGATAGGAATTTGACTCATTAAAAAAAGTTGAACGCACTTCAGCATGGAGAAATAATGGCATATTCCAAAATTTCTGTTCCCAAATCAATTGTACATAAGCCCATTTTGAATTCTCGCGAGCAAATGGTGTAGCTCCTAATTCCACATATGAATATCCTAAATAATTCCTCCCATAACCGGTAGTTTCCGAAATAAGTTTAAATTCATTCGACGTGGAATATGATGCTATGATAGAACTATTGATTGAGCCTTCAGCAGACAAATCATCGGCACTGACAGACACATATCCGGCCAATATAAATAAGCATAAAATAATTAACTTTACGTATTTCATATGAATTAAGAAATATAGTGGCATATTGCCTTAATGGCATTTTTAATTACCTAAAAATCGGCGACATAATTTTTTTGATAATACAAAGTTAATAAATTATTATTTCTAACCAACTTTTTAGAGTAGAGTAAACAATTTTATCTGTATGGAATCTGATTTTTATCTATTGGAGCATATACAACGACCTCTTCAGGAGTTTTTATAAATAAGCAAAGAGGCTGTGGCAAATATAAATTTAACACAACCTCATCTGAATATACCTTAAAAGGGTTTATTTTATTCCCACTCGATAGTAGCCGGTGGTTTAGATGATATGTCGTAAACTACACGATTCACACCTTTTACCTTATTGATAATCTCATTGCTTATCTTACCTAAAAACTCATATGGCAGATGAGCCCATGTAGCTGTCATACCATCTATTGAATTTACGGCTCTTAATGCAATGGTGTTTTCATACGAGCGTTCGTCTCCCATTACTCCCACACTCTTAATTGGCAATAATACGGCTCCCGCTTGCCAAACTTTATTATAAAGACCATGATCACGAAGCCCTTGCACGAAATAATTATCTGCTTCTTGAAGCACTTTAATTTTTTCAGCAGTGATTTCTCCAATGATACGTACGGCTAAACCCGGTCCGGGGAATGGGTGGCGACCGATAAAAGATTCTGAAATTCCTAATGCACGACCTACATTTCTAACCTCGTCTTTAAATAACAATCGCAATGGTTCAACAAGTTTCAAATTCATTTTCTCCGGTAAACCACCAACGTTATGATGGCTCTTTATTACCATACCCGTAATTGATAGTGACTCAATAACATCTGGATATATTGTACCCTGTGCAAGCCATTTTATTCCTTGCAACTTATGAGCCTCTTGATCAAATATATCAATAAATCCTTTACCTATTATTTTTCGTTTTTGTTCAGGATCGGTAATTCCTTTTAGTGCACTTAAAAAATATTCTTTCGCATCAACTCCGATAACATTAAGTCCAAGATGAGCATAACTTTCAAGTACTGTCTCAAATTCACGATAACGTAGTAAACCATTATCAACAAATATACATGTCAAATTTTTTCCAATTGCTTTATTAAGCAAAACAGCAGCAACTGTAGAATCGACACCACCGGAAAGTGCAAGAACGACCTTATCATTTCCAAGTTTTTCACGCAAAGATTCGATTGTTGATTCGATATATGAATCCGGGGTCCAATCTTGATCACTTTTACAAATATCAATCACAAAATTACCTAATAATTTATCGCCATCTTCACTATGATACACTTCAGGGTGGAATTGTACTCCCCATGTCAGTTCTCCTTCAATGCGAAATGCTGCATTCTTAACATCGGCTGTAGATCCTACGTTAACAAAGTTAGAAGGTGTTTCAACAATTGAATCTCCATGACTCATCCATACGATAGAGTTTTCTCTGACGCCTTTCATCAATGGATCATTTGCATCATGCCACACAAGCTGTGCTTTTCCATATTCACGAGTATTGGCTGAAGCAACCTTTCCTCCATTTATATGAGCAAGATATTGTGAACCATAGCATATTCCTAATAATGGATATTTTCCCCTAATTTCACTCAAATCTATCTGTAAAGCATTCGGGTCATTTACTGAGTACGGACTTCCTGATAGAATCACTCCAATTATGTTATCGTCTCCATGAGGGAATTTGTTGTAGGGTAAGATTTCGCAATACGTATTCATTTCTCGAACACGGCGAGCAATTATTTGCGTATATTGCGAACCAAAATCTAATATAACAATTTTTTTCTGCATAAATTATAAATCATTTTTATTTAAGTTTTTTAATATTTTCTAATTCACCGACTAACCATATTGTATCTCCTGCTTCAAAGACTGTAGTCGCTTTGGGCTGAATATAATGATTATCGCCTCTTTGTATTTTCACCACCATTGAATAATAATCTTGACGAATTCTTGCTTCAATAATGCTTTTTCCTATTATAGGTGATGTTTCTGAAAGTTGGATACTACACAATTCTATTTTTGAATCATATATTGGCAATTCTTCTGCTGCCTTTTCATACATCTCTATATCATCGTTCAAATGTTTGATTTGATCATCTGTGCCGATCACTCCTAACACATCTCCCGGGAATATACGAGCATCTTTTGTCGGTAATGGCAAGCGTATCAACCCTCGTTGAATACTGGATATGCTTATTCCATAGTCTGACCTTAACCCGGAATCGATAATCTTATCTCCGACAAACGGACAATTAGGGCTGACTTTAATATATGCTAAATGGAGATCATCGACAAGATTATTATTTGTCCCATAACGAGTATTCTCTCTGACATTAAGGTTATTTATAAATTTAGTTTCTATTTTTTTATAATGTCCCTTTATTTTCGTTGATGCTACTATTATTATAAACACAAAACAACAAACACCGACAATCCATGCCTCAAGAATTGAATACGACATGTAGACAGTTGCTACTATAAACAATAAGGCTATCAAATATCGAACTATTCTCATTACTACCAATGGCACTTCGTAGAAACTCGCTGATGTGTGCAACTTCATTCGTTCATCGGGTTTGACTGAACTAAACGACAATGCCGCTAAGAAAGGAGACATTATCAATAATGTAACAACCGTCGTTATTAATTTTGCCCAATTAGGCATCAAACTTGTTACGTATGGGAATAAATAGATCTTTGAAATTAATATAATTGCCAACAAGACTACAGAATAAAGAACTATACGCCAAATATATCGAGTCAAAATTGCTTTCCAAAGAGCCTTTGTTTCATTCGTATCTGTACTCTGATTTGAATATCTATCAATCAAAAATGTTAAACCTTTTGGCAAATGTCGCTCTACAAATCTATATGCCGGGTCTGCAAGTTTAATAAAATATGGTGTTGTAAATATGGTTATTACTGACACTGCAACAATAATCGGATATAAAGACTCATTCAAGACTCCCAGACTCATGCCTAACGATGCAATAATAAAAGAGAACTCTCCTATTTGAGTTAATGAGAAACCACTTTCCATTGCAATTCGCAAGGTCTGTCCTGTTACCAACATTCCAATCGTTCCGAACGTAATCATTCCAACAACAACTACTATTGCCAATAACAATATCTCTCCCCAATATTCTACAATTATATTCGGGTCTACCATCATACCGACAGAAATAAAAAATACTGCTCCGAATAGATCTTTAATAGGTTGGACAACTCGCTCTGTCCGCTCTGCTATCATAGTCCCGGCAAGAATTGACCCTGTTACGAAAGCACCCAATTCAAGTGAGAAACCACATTCAACCGAAAAAATAGCCATACCGAAACACAACCCCATACTTACGACAAGCAATGTTTCATCATTTAAATATGACCGAGTCTTATCAAATAATGTAGGCAGCAAATATACGCCTACAACAAACCATATTATTAAGAAGAACAATAATTTCCCAACACTAAATAGCAACTCACCCCCTTCTACATTTCCTACTGCAAGAGAAGATAATAGGACTAACATTAAAACTGCAAACAAATCTTCGATAATTAGCACTGCAAGAACTAAAGAAGCAAATTTTTTCTGTTTTAATCCCAAATCAGTAAACGCTTTCAATATTATCGTTGTTGATGACATTGACAGCATTCCACCTAAAAATATTGAGTTAATTGTATCTAAATCAAGTAAATACCCTACACCAAACCCAGCAAATGTCATGCCGGTTATAATTATTAATGCCGTGCTTATGGCAGAACTTCCTGAATTAAGCAATTTCTTAAAACTGAATTCTAATCCAAGTGTAAACATTAACACAACAATTCCTAACTCAGCCCAGAAATCAATATTTTCAAGATTTGAAATTGACGGCAGATACTCAAATTTCGGACTTGCAAGAAAACCTGCAAGTATATAACCTAACACTACCGGTTGCTTCAATTTTTTAAACAAAATCGTTACAATCGCTCCTAACAACAAAATCAAAGCCAGATCTGCGATTAAACCTTCTGTATGCCCCTCCTTAGTCTCTACTGTTTCAGAAATTGATTGCTCTGAATATATTGCACTATTTTGTGTCGACACATTTTCTTGTGCCAATGTTTCGAATGACACTGACAATGGCAAACTCAATAATAGTCCACTACTAATCTTATTTTTCATATTTTCATGATATTAAATATCTGCTTGACTTGCTAATCGAATTGATTTTGCCTTACATACACATCGTAATTGCTCAAAAACAGAGAGATATTCTTTTGATGTCGACATAATAACAAATCTTATATCACATTCGTTATTTTCATAATTACAATCTACATAATACGTTGATAGATGTATTCCATTCTCATCAAACACTTTTTTAAATACGTCTATATCATTAAGAATTCCTTCTACTTTGATATTTATCACTTTAGATTCATGAATTAAACGACGTCGATGTTCAAACCACTCAAATGACAATAGTATGACAAGTACCAATATTGTAGCAACTAACGACTCAACATACATTCCAACGCCAACACCCATTCCAATTGTGGCGGCAATCCATATGCCGGCTGCTGTTGTCAAACCACGTACTGAGCCTTTCATTTGAATTATTGCACCACCTCCAAGGAAACCAACACCTGTTATAACTTGGGCTGCTATTCTTCCGGGATCACCATTTTTCAAACCTAAATATTCTTGAGGCACATAGATTGACAACAACATTGCCATACATGCCCCCATAGATATTAAAGCAAACGTTCGAACACCGGCAATTTGCCCTTTACGTTTTCGTTCCGAACCAATCATTGCTCCTAAAATCATGCTTACGACTAATTTGAAAACAGCGTTTCCAAATGTCACTTCATGACTTACAATAATATCAAGAAAATTATTATATATTTCAGCAATGGAATCCATACTGCAAAATTAAGAAAAAAACAGAATAATTCAGCATATTTCATTTGTTTTATTATTAATGTATTTATACGATTAAAAAAATCCCTAAAAAACTTGCATATCTAAAAAATAATACCTACCTTTGCACTCGCAAATCGGACATATAAGCATATTTAGAGGTTAATGGCGGGATAGCTCAGTTGGTTAGAGCGTCGGATTCATAACCCGGAGGTCACGAGTTCAATTCTCGTTCCCGCTACAAAAGCAACAGACTGATCAGTTTGTTGCTTTTTTATATTCACGAAAAAAAATACTCGACTACCATTATCGGCAGTCGAGTATTTTTTATTTAGATATTCCTACAAATGGCGAGCAGGATAAAGATCGTCCCACCATTTAGAATCATCTTGAAGCCATTTTGCGAACCATGCCATTATTGTATTGTGCCACAAAATTCGTTTTGGATAATCTGCAATAAAATGATTCTCTCCTTCTACCGTAACAAGTTCAACTTCTTTGTTAAGTATTTTCAATGCGTTAAAAATTTGAATACTTTCTCCTATCGGAACGTTTGTATCTTCTGTGCCATGTAGTAGCAATAATGGGGTATTTATTTTATCTGCATTGAATAACGAGCCTTGTTGGGTAAATAAATCCGGATTTGTCCAAGGATATGAATCAGCTGCGGCTACTCCATTATAACTATATCCCCAATAACCTTCTCCCCAATAACTTGTAACATTCGAAATGCCCGCATGAGAAACAGCAGCAGCAAACAAGTCTGTTTTTGTTTGCAAATATTGAGTCATAAAACCTCCATATGAAGCACCCAAACAACCAATCTTTTCTCCATTAATAAATGAATATGTTTCTACAAGTTTTTGAACACCTTCAATTATTTCATCTGCCGTACGCTTACCCCATGCGTTGACGTGGCGAGCTGAAAATTCCTGTCCATAACCAGTCGTACCACTTGGATTTAGAACATATACCATATAATCACGAGACGCAAATAGATGAGGAACATATGGATTTGTCATTCTCTTAGATGTGGGTGATGTTCCACCATAATAATACACAATCAGTGGATATTTCTTTTCTGGATCAAATTGTGGAGGATAACAGAGATAACCATCAATCGTCGTTCCATCAGCCGTTGTAAATTGCCATTGTTCAGTCTTCCCAAGTTCAAGATTTTCAATAGATTTATTTAACGGATCTGCATATAACCTATTCTTATTCTTTTTAGTGTCATATATATATGCTTTGCCTGCATAATCAAATCCTTCACCTACATATGCTATATACGAGTCATCATATTCAGCAATAGAAAAACTGCTCACACAATCTACCTCAAAAGGCATACGTTCGAATTGGCGTGTAGCATGATCATACGAATATACGTTATATCCAAAACCTTCCTCAACTTTAAAATAAATTTTATTATTTTTTTTATTCCAAACTACCCCACCATCTATCATAGGATCAAAATTTAATGTTATAGGATCAACTTCTTTTGTTGTTATATCCATGATATAGGCTTGATAGTCGAAATCGTTTGCTATTGGGTGATTTCCACAATTTTTTCCAATTTTATTAAATGCTTCAGGACTTGCTATTAATAGCAATTTCTTCCCATCAGGAGAAAACTTGGCATCATTAACCAAACCACAATCTATTGCCAATGTGTCTACTTCCATAGTTCTCAAATTAATATTGAAGATAGACATATCAGTGAATGGACGACGAGTCGGATTATCTTTATATGTTATATACACCATATTTTCACCTGTTGCATCAATATCAGCGACTGAAGTGGAATGATTCCCGAATGTAATTTTTTCTGAAATGCCTGTTATTGGATCATATTTAATTATAAATTGACGACCACGATTGCCTGGTATACGATCGTCCGGATTAACATATCTACGAAGTGGCCCTTCTTCTTTAATACCCTCATTTTCATCATAATACACCATATAATCCTCATTAGGACTCCATGTAAAATATTTTGATGGAATATTTTGAGCCACAACGTTTTGTTGCATAGTAACAGGGTCAAGAACAATCACATCATACCCAATAGAAGCATTTGTCAAATAATATAGTTTATCTGACTTTGGCATCCATGCTGCTGTAACATCAAGATTGGGGATAAGAATCTTTCCCGACTTAAGTTCAGACAAAGTAGCATACATATGTCGTCTGTCATTGTTATATTGATTCACATAAGTAGTAATCAGATATTTCCCATTAGGAGAAATTTTTACAGCATAAACTTTTTCTCCAAAGACAGTGTTGTCAAGAGCAAAACGTTGCTTTTGTTCGGGGTCGGAATACAATGTAATATCCTCATAGCCTGCATCTTTTTCAAAATCTATTGCAAGACTTGGGTTAATTGTATCAGCTTCATCTGACAGCAATTTGATAGTCAGCACATAATCGACTTCAGGCTCCATTCTTAATGGAACTGTGATCGTTGATTCTGATGCAATGCTATCTTCCGATGTATATTTAGAATTCTGAGATTGTCCGTCAATGAGAACTTCAAATCTTGCCGGAGACGTAATTTTCAACACTCCTTTAAGGAATCGTTCGGCTCTCATTAATGTCTCAATAATATAAATCTGACTACCGGATTGAGATTTTTGCAATTCTATTGTCCCCGTCGTATCGGTTTCAAGAATATTTACCGGAGCATCTGAAAGATCAATCTTCAAATTTGTTGACAACAAATCTTTGATGTCGAACTTAACACCCTGTGGATTAATTGAGTCATTCATTATCGGACGACGAATCGTAATTGCTTCTCTCACTTTTAACCGACTAAACTGAGAGATTCCATTGTCTGCAAGCAAAGTCGTTGGCAATAACATAAGTGCTTGTAATGCAAGCAACGACAATAATTTTTTTATTTTCATAATATCGAAATATATAATAAATTTACACTATTTATTAAACTCATTTGCCAACAAATATTGTGCTATTTGCACAGCATTAAGAGCGGCACCCTTTTTAATTTGATCTCCTACTACCCAAAACGATAATCCACAGTCATTACACAAATCTTTTCGAATACGACCTACGTATACCGGATCTTGATTAGCTACATACAGAGGCATCGGATATTTCTTATTCTCCTTATCATCAACGACAACAAGTCCCGGTGCATTCTCAAAAGCATTACGTGCAACATCAACACTGATTGGGTTCTCTGTCTCAATCCATATCGCTTCACTATGAGCTCTCAAGACCGGCACTCTAACACATGTAGCAGACACAGTTATTTCGTCTGAATGAATTATCTTTTTGGTTTCATAATACATCTTCATCTCCTCTTTTGTGTATCCATTTTCCATAAATACATCTACTTGAGGAATCACATTATATGCTAATTGAGACGAAAATTTTTCTACTGTCGGTTCTTCTCCATTAACAAGTTGTCGATACTGTGTCGCTAATTCTTCCATTGCCGCTGCACCAGCTCCGGAAGCTGCTTGATATGTAGACACAAACACTTTTTTAATTGGTGAAATACGATGAATCGGATTTAAGGCAACAACCATTTGAATTGTCGTACAATTTGGATTTCCAATAATATTGCGTGGGCGATTCAGTGCATCACTACCATTAACTTCAGGCACAACTAAAGGCACATCTTGATCCATTCTAAATGCAGAAGAATTGTCAATCATGATTGTACCATGTTTTGTTATTGTATCTGCAAACTCTTTTGATGTACCTGCCCCGGCTGATGTAAAAGCAATATCTATACCCTTGAAATCATCATTATGTTTCAGCTCCTTTACTTTATATTTTTTACCTTGAAATTCATATTCCTTACCGGCACTTCGCTTAGAACCGAAAAGCAGTAAATCATCAACAGGAAAATTTTGTTCATCAAGAACTCTCAAAAATTCTTGTCCTACAGCTCCACTTGCTCCAACAATTGCTATTTTCATATTTTATACATAATTAAAAACCCTACAAAATTAAAAAAAAATGTCGACATAACAAATTGTCATTTTTTTTAATTAATTTTGTGTTCGAAACAATCATTATCTATAACATGAAAAAAATCACAACTCTTCTATTATTATCTATTTTTATTTCAGCATCATTGAAAATGATTGCTCAAACACCTGATTTTTATACCACTAATTTTAACAGCGGATTACCATCAGGATTTAAGATTCTGGATTTAGACGAATCTGAAATTAAAGAAAATTATTATCGAAATGTAGATATCGCTCAAGGGTGGTCTATTAACCGAATAGACTTGGTTTCCAACTATGCTGCTATGAGCCTATCTCGTGTCAGCGAAGATGGAATACAACAAAGCAATTGGCTGATTACTCCAAAAGTAGCTATTAATTCAGAAAAAGCCTTCCTTCGCTGGGACGCTCGCTCAGTACTTAAAGCCTTTCCTGAAAAATATAGAGTAATGGTATCTACGACAGACAACAAATCGGCTTCTTTTAAAGAAATTGCATCTTTTGATGCAGAAGAATATGAATGGGCTACTCGATTAATCTCCCTCGCTGAATTTAAGGGTCAAGAAATATATGTAGCTTTTGTATGCGAAAGTACTGATAAGTATATTCTTGCCATAGATAATCTTACTATAGGAGAAATATCTGATGAGAAAATTATTCTATCTGACAACACCCCTCGCTTTTGTGGAGATGATGAATATATCACTGCAAGTGGAAGAATTTTCAATGCAGGAACTAACTTAAATTGGCAGGCAATAATTACAGCAACCGAAAATAACGAAACTGAATTTGTTATAGACAAAACTTTTGAAACAAATTCTTATATAAACTTCGAATTCGAAGTGCCGGTAAGCGTGGGAAAACAATCTTACTACAAAGTATATGCTAAAAACATTGATGGCTCAAAAACCGAACTTTTATCTGACAGTATAATATGCTCTTATTTCAAACGCAACCTTCTTGTTGATAAAACCACAGGAACCTGGTGTAATAATTGTCCTGATGGAGATGTCTATATGAAACCTATCAAAAAGCGTTATGCAGGCTCACTTGTAACTATAAATGCTCATTATAATGACCCTATGGCTTGCACAACTTATTTTGCCGGGCTAAACCAATGGATTTTTAATCTTCCAACCACAATCACAAATAGAGATAGAAAAACAATTACAAATATCTCTTATGGCAAATATGAATACGACATGTTTAATTCTGTATTAACAGAAGAAACAATCGTACAGATAGATGCTGAAGCTATGCTAACTGAAGATGAAACATCTGTTGATATATCTTCAATCGTAAAATTTGCTAAAGAAATCGACAACTCTCAAGATACCTATAAAATAGGTTATGCATTAGTTGAAAACTCTGTCTATCAACCACAAAATTATGGCTATATCCAACAAAACAACACTTCATTGCCAAAAGTTGGAGAGTTCTATCTAATGCCTACTTATATTCCACAAGATATAATGGTATTTGAAGACGTTGTTAGAGAAGGCAGCACATCTTTTTCTGGTGTAGATAATAGTCTTCCAATCACTATTTCAGTTGGAGATGAGATTACGACGTCGCATAATATAGCAATCCCTCAAAATGTCATTGACAAACACAATCTCGATGCTGTTTTATTCATAATTAACAAAGAAACAGACATTGTTATGAATACTGTCAGAGTTCCATGCAAAGAGTATACTTCAATTGGCAATATTAATAATCCGAACAACGATATTAATGTTAGCATAACTCCCGACGGATTATGCAACATCTCATTTGCTAACGAATATTCAAAATTTAAATTAGACGTATTTTCTATTGATGGGAAATTACTAAACCAAATTACCGGAGATTCACACGGAAATTCACAAATTGACTTATCTTCATTTAAAGGATTGATTATTATAAAAATAAGCACAGAAAATCATACTATTATCCAAAAATCATTCATAAAATAATCTACTGAATATAAAAATTATTAGAGAGTTGCTTTTGCGAGCAACTCTCTAATAATTTTGAGCGATAGGCGAGACTCGAACTCGTGACCCTCAGCTTGGGAAGCTGATGCTCTACCAACTGAGCTACTATCGCATCTTATAGAGCGGAAGACGGGGCTCAAACCCGCGGCCCTCAGCTTGGAAGGCTGATGCTCTATCAACTGAGCTACTTCCGCATTTTTATATTCACTCCGAATTATATCTAACTGGCGGAGTGAGGGGGATTCGAACCCCCGATACGCTTTTGACGTATACACGCTTTCCAGGCGTGCCTCTTCAACCACTCGAGCACCACTCCTTATTATCTGTGTGCCTTTTTATTGGTTTATGTATTTACAAAAGCTTTTTTGATTTTGCCCTGCGAAGTTAATGCTTTTATTTCAATTAACAATGTTTTCTCTTCTTTTTTTTTATAACTTTTGCAAGAAAAGACAACTTGCTTAGAATAGATCTGTTGGTCAAATTGGTGAAAATTGGGTGACGAGATAACAATCGTTCGTATTTCTAAGTTTTTCATTGCTTTGTGAGGGTTTAAGCATATTCGGTTCTCTCTCTCGGTAGACAACTTTCGATTGGTAAGGAAATGGAGAAAGCATTGCTATTTCCCATACTTCCGAGGTTTTCAGTGTAATGCGTTTATTATCAACTATTATTCCGATTTTGGTTGATTATTCCAGCATTTTTTACTAATTTTGCCACACTTATCTTTATATCTTATTTATCTTTAAATGAAATTTTATATTTTTAGTTTTATTTTAATCTTATCAATTACTTCTGTTTCATGCAATAATAGTAATGATAATACTACCAACCTCTTTCCTGATGATAATTTATGCGACACTGCAAAGGTTGCTTTTATGATTAATAAGGTCAGCCCGGATTCTGTGGCTCGTTTTATTTGTAATTCTGCCATAGGTCTAAATACTAATGTGAGTATTGATTCTTTACATAATGCTGTAATGTATGCATACAACAGATTTTCGAATGATGATTTACAGAGTTTTTGCAATGAGTTTGATAAGTATGCTGAGAATCTACCTCTCGATTCTAAAATGAAGCTTTTATATCTTGCCGCACATGTTAATCCCGATAAATTAGGATATCGATTAGGTTTAGATTATGCTATGTTATTGCTCACAAAGGAGATCTCGCTAACTGATATCGACAATGAAATTGAAGCATTTCGAAATGCTTGTGGTGATGACCAACAAACATACCTACAAGTTCTCAACGGACTGAGTATCGCTTTAAATTTACCGGAATATTCTCAGATACCTAAAGAAGTGATTAACAAATATGGGGGAAAAATATCCATTCCTTATGAACAAACTCCTGCTGAATCAGGAAACTCTAATCAACAATAAATTGGACTTAAGAAATAAATAATCATTAAAACATATAGAATATGAAAGGATTAACTGAATATTCATCATACATAGAAAATGCAATAAAGAATCTTACTTTACCTACCGACACTCTACCATCTCTTTACGAACCTATTGTATACGGATTAGATGGTGGTGGAAAACGTATTCGTCCATTATTAACCCTTATGACTTGTGATGCGTTTCATGGTAATATAGAAAAAGCTTTAAATGCAGCTATCGGCTTAGAAATGTTTCATAATTTCACACTCTTACACGATGATGTTATGGACAACTCTGATTTGCGTAGAGGACGACCGACCGTACATAAACGTTGGGATAAAAACACTGCAATTCTTTCTGGAGACACAATGCTCACTCTTGCAACTGAATTAATAACTGATGTAGATGATCACAAATTACGTACTGTTCTTAACACGTTCAATCGTATGGCTATTGATGTATATGAGGGGCAACAAATAGATATGGATTTTGAACAACGCAATGATGTCTGTATTGAAGAATATATCAGAATGATTACAGGAAAGACATCTGCATTACTTGGTTGTGCTGCTCAAATCGGTGCTATCATTGCAGGTGCTTCTGAAGAAGATTGTTCAAGAATGTATGATTTTGGTGTTGCTCTTGGCCTTGCTTTTCAAATTCAAGATGATTATTTAGACCTGTATGGCGATGCTTTGACTTTTGGCAAACCTATCGGAGGTGATATCCTTAATGACAAAAAAAGTTTCCTACCTCTTACTGCTCTCAATATTGTCCCTAAGGAAAAGTCAGATGAACTAAATACTATATTAGCTATGTCGCCAAGTGAAGATAAAATTAATATTGTCAGAAACTTTTTTACTCAAATAGGTGTTCCTCAAAGTTGCGAAATTACTATTGATAAATATTCTAAAAAGGCTGCAGAAATGATTTCTAACACTAAAATGAGCGATAGTGGCAAGAATGATTTTTACTCACTAATTGAGAAATTGATTAATCGAAAAAAATAGTTTTAAAACTCTCAAAGAATACTTAAAATTCAGTTATTGATTTTTCTATTTTAGAATTTTATAATGAAATTTATCGATACTCACACTCACCTCTATCTTAGCAAGGAGTTTGAAGGGACAAACACTGAAATTGTTTCAAGGGCAATAGAGGCAGGCATTTTTCATATGATATTGCCAAATGTAGATCGTTCAACTATCGAACAGATGAAACATTTGCACAGCAATTTTCCTATTAACACATCAATGGGAATCGGTCTACACCCTACTGAGGTAAAAGAAAATTGGAAAGACGAATTGAAATATATTCATACCGAACTTGAACAAGGAAATTTTGTAGCAGTAGGTGAAATTGGCATTGACATGTATTGGGACACCTCATTTCGTAACGAACAGATGCAAGCTCTCGACATACAACTCCATTGGGCAGAAGAAAAAAAACTGCCGGCAATCATTCATTGTCGCGATGGATTAACTGAAATAACTGAAGTATTATCTAATTATTCCGGAGAGATTCCTTCATTGGTGTTTCATAGTTTTTCCGGTAACAAGGAAGATATAAAACGATTACGAGAATTTGGAGATTTCTACTTTGGCATCAATGGTGTTGTTACATTTAAAAATGCACAATTGCTTCGAGAATCATTGCCGGAAATAGGATTAGAACGGATCTTATTGGAAACAGACTCTCCTTATTTAGCCCCTGTTCCATATCGTGGCAAACGAAATGAGAGTGCATACATACCTCTTATCGCATCTAAAATAGCAGAGATTTTTACTGTTTCTATTGAAGACGTAGCCACAACAACTACAGCAAACGCAATGCGTTTCTTTCAATTGACAATACCATCAAAATAATATTAATATCCAATAAAATATAACCTCACATATTGCAACTAAAGAATAAAAAATCCTCGGTCAACGTTAATGTCGCGACCGAGGATTTTTTATTTAAAATTTATATCATTATCTTGATAATGGTTTTACTCTCTTTGAGTCCCAATATAAGTAACCAATAAGAAGAATATAAGCAACGACACCAAGTATTTGTGTAGTTGTCATATCAAGAGGACTTTCATATTGGAAACCGGCAAAACGTGTGATAGCAGCAAACACTCCGAATAATGCACCTCCGGCAATCAAACCTGATGCGATAAGCGTACCTCTATCGCGACGAGCATCATTTATTGCTTGGTCTTTAGAACTATGACTTACGAAATATGCTATTGCACCACCAATAAGCATTGGAGTATTCAACGGAAGCGGAATAAACATACCTAAACAGAATGCCAATGCCGGAATTCCAAGCCAATTAAGTATTAATGCAAGAATAGCACCCACCATATATAGAATCCATGGTGTTTCCCCTCCCATCATAAGAGGTTCAATCACTTTTGCCATTGCATTTGCCTGTGGAGCCACAAGTGCATCTTCTCCGGAGAATCCATAAACTTGATTCAATACCAAAATGACACCACCTACTGTGGCTGCAGAAACAAATGTTCCAAGAAACTTCCATGTCTCTTGCTTTTTAGGAGTAGAACCCAACCAATATCCTATTTTAAGGTCTGTCACAAAACCTCCTGCCATTGACAATGCTGTACATACAACACCACCAATTACCATAGATGCTACAATACCTGATGTGCCACTTAATCCGATAGCAACAAAAATTGCTGATGCAATAATCAATGTCATTAAAGTCATTCCTGATACTGGATTAGAACCTACAATAGCAATAGCATTTGCAGCCACTGTGGTGAACAGGAATGCTATGAGTGTAACCACCAACCACGCTACAGCCGCTTGCCATAATGTATTAATTACACCTATCCAGAAAAATATAAATACAGCGACGAGGGCAATAATTATGAAAAACACAACGTGTTTCATTGATATATCTAATTGCCAACGGATTGGCTTCTCTGTTGTAGATTTGCCTTTAAGCTCTCTTCCTGCTAATCCGACTGCTTGACGAATTATTGGCCATGACTTCACTATTCCAATAACTCCTGCCATTGCTATACCTCCAATTCCTATCAATCGAGCATAATCACTGAAAATCTGTCCAGGTTGAAGCGATGCTATCTCAGATGCCCCATACGTTCCCATTATCGGAATTATGATCCACCACACAAAGATAGAGCCGGCAAAGATTACAAATGCATATTTCAAACCTACAATATAACCTAAACCAAGCAATGCTGCCCCTGTATTACAGCTAACCACAAGTTTAGTCTTTTCTGCAAGGACAGTCCCCCAAGAAGTTGCTGTTGTCGTAATGGTTTCTGCCCACCAACCAAATGTAGCCACTAAATAATCATAGATACCACCTATTAAAGATGCTATAATCAATGTTTTTGCTTGACCTCCTTTATCTGAACTTGCTCCTTCTCCACTGATAAGCACTTGCGTTGTTGCTGTAGCCTCAGGGAAAGGATATTTGCCATGCATATCCTTTACAAAATATCTACGGAATGGTATAAAGAACAATATCCCCAAAATACCTCCAAAAAGAGAACTTAGGAAAATTTGATAAAATTGTACTGTAATTTCAGGATATTTTGCTTGTAAAATATAAAGTGCAGGTAATGTAAAAATTGCACCTGCCACAATTACTCCCGAACAAGCACCGATTGATTGGATAATAATGTTTTGTCCAAGTGGATTTTTCTTTTTAAGTCCGTTTGACAAGCCCACAGCTATAATTGCAATAGGAATTGCTGCTTCAAAAACCTGCCCTACCTTTAACCCAAGATACGCTGCGGCCGCACTGAAAATAATTGCCATAAGCAATCCCGTAATAACTGAATACGGAGTCACTTCTGCCTGAGGCTGCGTAGGAGCCATAACCGGGCGATATTCCTCTCCTTTTCCTAATTCGCGAAATGCATTTTCCGGTAATCCTGCATTTTGTGTTAATTTTTCTTCGTTGTTCGACATATTTATGTTGTATTAATTAATTAGTTACTAAGTATTAGATTATTCTTACAAAGTGCGAATTTAAATAATTTTATTCATATTTCGAAACTTTTCTTCTGATTTATGTGAAAAATTGTCAATAAATCATTTTTGCTATTTTTTCTATTATTCTTTTTACTTTTAGAAACATTATTGTTCAGCCTTTAATAACACTTCTAACATTTTCATCAACAAATAAAAAAAAATAACGACTTAGTGTTTAGATGTAGAAATTCCACCTTAATTTATATTATAATAACTTAATTACTTCTCTCAAATCTGATATCACAGCATCGGGTTCGACATCTGTTATTCCTTTCTTTTTACGATCATAATAGATAGCACGCCAACCGGCTTGAATTGCTCCTTTTATATCAGCATCAGGATTGTCTCCTATAAAAATAACTTCATCGCTGTTTACACCCGTTTCAGATAGTGCATAATCAAAAATACGCCTATCCGGCTTCTGAATTCCTATCTCATCACTTACGATCATACGTTGAATATATTTATTTAAATCTGTTGCATACAATTTTTTATATTGAATATTCAAAAAACCATTACTTATGATACCAATTAAATATCGTTTGCTTAAATACTCTAATAATTCAACTGCACCATCTACCAATAGTGTTTGTTCTCCTAAAATTGACAGATACAAATCATTTTGTCGCAAAGCCTCTTCAACTGTACACTCAATATTCTTTCGGCATAACAACCACCGAAATCGCTCAATTTTCAAAAACTCTTGAGTTATCTCCCCATGATGATATAAATTCCACAACTCTGCATTTTTGAAATGATACGCCTCATCATATTCAGAATAATCTGCATACAACTGCTGCAAAACAGGCACCCTATGGTATAAAATATGCAATGCATTTGCAGAATTTGCAGTAAAGTCCCACAAGGTATCATCAAGGTCAATAAACACCCATTTTAATTGCTCAAAATTCGATTTCAAGCCACTCATAAGCCTAAATTATTTATTTTCAAGACAAAAGTAGTATATATTTTTATATTTTTTACTAAATCATACCCCATAATTCAAAATATTTTACGATATTTGCACTGCAAAAAAATTAGGCAATAAAAAACAAGGCCTTTTGCCGTAGAAAATATTCAGCAATTACGTATAATATTAAAAAATATAGCAATGACAAAAGCAGATATTGTAAATGAGATTTCAAGAAGTACCGGAATAGAAAAAGTTGCGGTACTAACAACTATTGAAAAATTCATGGAAATAGTAAAAGATTCCATGGCACATGGTGAAAACGTGTACCTTCGTGGATTTGGAAGCTTCACTGTAAAAACAAGAAAAGAAAAAACAGCTCGAAACATTTCAAAAAATACAACAATTCGTATTCCGGAACATAAAGTGCCGGCTTTTAAACCTGCAAAAATTTTCCTTGAAGAAGTAAAATAACCATATTAGAATATAATTTATTAACTATAAACAATATCAATTATGCCAAGCGGAAAGAAAAGAAAAGGTCATAAAATGGCCACTCACAAACGCAAAAAAAGATTGAGAAAAAATCGTCATAAAAAGAAATAATACCATATAGATGGTAATATTACTTCGACGAAACTCATAAGAACAAACTTACAATGTGTGGCCCCTTGTCTCCATTTGGAGTTTGTTCTTTTTCTTTAGGAATTTTTAAGAATTCATTTTTAAAAATTTATGTAGATGCTATTAAATTTTGCTCGATTCTATTTTATAAGAGTCTTTTATACAATCTTCTTATTCATAAAATTCATAATCGGCAACATATATAATAAATAGCACACACACTTTATTTATCAAGAAGGACAAAAGTGCGTTATCAAAATAGATTGTTTTTATAAAACTATATAATAATAAAGAATAACACAATCATTAATGATAAACAAGCATAAAAAATTTTACGACAATCTTTCTGATATCTAAATAAATATTAATCAATCTGGGAGTGACAAAAACATTCCCTCTATTCATTAAAATGAGAAGCGAATTAGTAGTAGACGTCCAACAAAAAGACATTACAATTGCACTGCTTGAAGATTCTCGTCTCGTCTCATTGCAAAAAGAGTCACGCAACATTGCATATGCTGTGGGCGATCTTTATTTTGCAAAAGTCAGAAAACTTATGCCGGGACTCAATGCAGCATTTATTGACGTGGGCTACGATAAAGACGCTTTTCTTCATTATCTCGACCTCGGTTCACAATTCAGCACATATACAAAGTATATAGAAAGTGCTTTAGCCGACCGACGGAATGTCCCAAACATATCAAAATTCAAGCATGAACCCGACATTCCAAAACAAGGTTCAGTGCAAGATATTCTTTCAGTCGGTCAACAAATACTTGTGCAAATTGCAAAAGAACCAATATCCACAAAAGGACCACGTCTGACAACTGAAATATCGTTCACAGGGCGATATTTGGTCCTAATTCCTTTTGGAGATAAAATTTCAATATCCCAAAAAATCAAATCCAAAGAAGAGAAAATCCGACTCCGACAACTTATCGGAAGCATTAAGCCCAAAGGGTTTGGAGTGATTGTTCGTACATCAGCCGAAAACAAGCGAGTAGCTGAATTAAACAATGAGATGCGTACGCTTGTTAACACATGGGAGGAATCTATCGCAAAACTTCAACGCAACGACCCTCCTTCTTTAATCTATGAAGAGGAATCTCGTGCAGTAAGCGTAATTCGAGACATTTTCAGTCCAACATTTGAAAATATATATGTTAACGAAGCTGAAACATTTACTCAAATTCAGAACTACGTTACTCTGATTGCTCCTGAACGCAAAGATATTGTTAATCTATATGCAAAAGATGAACCAATATTCGATCACTTCAACATCACAAGACAAATAAAAAGCAGTTTCGGAAAAACGGTCTCTTTCAAGAGTGGAGCTTATATAATCATCGAACACACGGAAGCTCTACATGTTATAGACGTAAACTCCGGGAATAGATCTAAACTGACAAATGACCAAGAGACAAATGCTCTCGAAGTGAATCTAAAAGCAGCTGATGAAATAGCACGCCAACTCAGGTTAAGAGACATGGGTGGCATAATAGTCATTGATTTCATCGATATGAATAAAGCCGAACATCGCCAGACTCTCTATGATCATATGCGAGAAATTATGGCGACTGATAGGGCACGACATAATATTTTGCCTCTCAGCAAATTCGGACTTATGCAAATAACACGACAACGTGTCAGACCGACACTTGATATAATAACTTCAGAGTCTTGTCCTTCTTGTTATGGAAAAGGAGAAATTCAACCATCTCTCCTTTTTACCGACAAATTAAAAGAAAAAATTGACTATCTCGTAAACGATCTTAAAATCCGACGCTTTAAACTTTATATTCACCCATATGTAGATGCATATATTAAAAAAGGGTTTTTCTCTATCTACGGAAAATGGCGTAGAACATTCGGCTATAAATTCAAAATAATTGCCGACGAATCGCTCGCTTTCCTTCAATACAAAATAATCGATGGACAAGGCAAAGAGATTGATCTAAAAGAAGAAAGCGATATCAGCTCAAGTCAGACAAAATCTCGCACTCGTGCGAAAAACAGAGATAATGAAGATAACAACGCCTAATCGGCAACCCTAATCTCAAGGGAATTTTAATTCCAAACCAATAAATAAACGGAGATGACATTAAATAATCATTCTCCGTTTTTTCTTAGATACTAATTAATACTACCCGTATCCGATTATTTTTCTAATCACTCTAAACAAAACGATTGAGATCACGTTTTATATACTTTTTCGATTTTAAGGTATTTCAATATAATCTAATAAATTTTTTCTATAAATATTTTGCCAAAAAACAAAATATTACTAATTTTGTAAAATAAAGAAATGTCGGTTCATAGTTTTTTTGAATCAAATATTTATATAAGAGGGATAGTTGGAATGATAGAGAAATCTGTTGTACCGATTATCATTTTTTATAAATAGAGTACTTGATCATACATGCAAACCCTAAAATCGAAATATACCAAATGAGTTATTTGAAATTTGATAAAAACCTAATGATTAATCTGGAGCAGAGTCTTCCCAAAGAGATGCTTCGAACAAACCAAAGTGGTGCTTACCACTGCACATCAATAGTTGGGTGCAACACTCGAAAACAACATGGTTTACTCGTCATTCAAATTCCAGAGATGAACGATAAAGCACATGTGTTGCTGTCTTCACTCGATGAAACTGTTATTCAACATGGTGTCCCTTTCAATTTGGGAATACATCAATATGAAGAGAATATATTCAGTCCAAATGGACACAAATATATACGTGAATTCAACTGCGAAAGCGTACCTACTTTAACATATCGTGTAGGTGGGGTTATACTCACAAAAGAGAAAGTATTTATTTCTCATGAAAATAGAATTCTCATAAAATACACCTTGGTGGAGGCTCATTCTCCCACAAAGCTTCAATTTCGACCATTTTTGGCATTTCGCAATGCAAACGATTTATGTATCGAAAATGGTGTAATTAATAAAGATATTAAACAAATTGAAAATGGCATTTCATGTTGCCTATATAAGGGGTATCCTGATTTATTTATGCAATTCAGCCATAAAGTTGAATGGGTTAATGACGGACATTGGTATAAAGGCATTGAATATTTCAAAGACAAAGATCGTGGAATCCCTTATAAAGAGGACTTATGGGTCCCGGGATATTTTGAAGTACCAATCAAAAAAGGCGAAAGCATAATCTTCTCAGCATCTACATTTGAGAGCAAACCTCGCTCATTTGCAAAAACATACACTGATGAGATAGCAACTCGCACAACCAGGACCAGTTTTTACAACTGCCTTAAAAATGCAGCAAAACAGTTCTATTTCAAAAACGAAAACGGCACATATATAATGGCCGGATATCCTTGGTTGAATATCAGAACTAGAGATGCTTTGATTGCATTGCCCGGTTGCACACTTTCAATCGAACATAAAGATGACTTCCATGCTATAATGGATACAATCTTAAACGATTTAAACAGATATATAAATTCGGGTACAAAGGAAAATATAGTTCACGAAATTGATCTTCCAGATATTCCTTTATGGACAATTTGGGCAATACAACAATACAAACGCACTTGTGGACTCACTGAATGCCGAAACAGATATAGCGAGAGCGTTAAATCACTCATCGAACATATCATAAATGGCAAAATACGCAATCTCACACTCCATGAAAACGGGCTTCTTTACGCAAATGGGGCAAACACACCTATAACATGGTTGTCAGCATCAATTAATGGTAAACCTATCATTCCTCGCACAGGATATATAGTAGAATTCAACGCCTTATGGTACAATGCACTTTGTTTTCTCAAAGAGCTATTTGCCGAAGACATTACAATGCTTGACTACATTACGGAATTAGACAAATTGATAATCAAACTTAAGGAAGGATTTATCAACACATTCCTCAACGACTATGGCTATCTCTATGATTACGTCAATGGAACATATATGGACTTGAGCGTTCGCCCTAATATGGCAATTGCTATTGGGCTTGATTATTCACCTCTCGACAGACGACAACGAAAAAAAATACTCGACATCGTTACTCGAGAACTTCTTACACCCAAAGGACTTCGCTCATTAAGTCCCAAAAGTTATGGATACAACCCTACTTATGTCGGAAATCCGATAGAACGAGAATATGCCGTACACCAAGGTCCGGCTCGACCATGGTTATTCGGGTTCTATGCTGATGCATACTTCAAAGTATTCGGGATAAGTGGATTGGCATTCATAGAACGAATGTTGATCGGATATGAAGACGAAATGAGAGAGGGCTGCATAGGTTCACTATCGGAACTATATGACGGAAATCCCCCATTCACCGGGCGAGGTGCTGTAAGCACAGCAAAAAATGTAGGAGAAATCTTACGCACTATAAAAACTGTTAAAGAGATCAATAAACAACAAACAACCACTGAAACAAGCGAATCAATATGAAAGCACTAATGTTTGGGTGGGAATTTCCACCTCATATTCTTGGAGGATTGGGTACAGCAAGTTATGGGCTTACCAAAGGCATGCATCAATGTGGCAACATGGACATTACATTTGTGATTCCTAAACCCTGGGGCGACGAAGAGAAAGACTTTGCCGACATAATAGGTGCTTGCAACACACCGGTTGCGTGGAGAGACGTAAACCACGACTATGTACTTAACCGGATTGGCAAATTCATGAATCCTCAAAAATATTACGATTTCCGAGACCATATATATGCTGATTTTAATTATATGCGTCTCAATGATTTGGGGTGTATTGAATTTTCTGGCAAATATCCCGACAACCTTCTTGAAGAAATTAACAATTATTCTATTGTTGCCGGAGTCATAGCTCGAACAATACCTTGCGACATCATTCATTCTCATGATTGGTTGACATATCCTGCGGGAATACATGCAAAGAATGTAACAGGCAAACCATTAGTCATTCATGTTCATGCCACAGACTTTGATCGTTCTCGGGGGAATGTAAACCCAACAGTTTTCGGAATCGAAAAAGACGGAATGAACAATGCTGACCACATCATTACTGTTTCAGACCTTACTCGTCAAACAGTAATTGACAAATATGGCATTAATCCACAAAAAGTTACGACTGTTCATAATGCTGTTATCCCTTTGAGCGACGATTTGCTATCTATTCCTAAACCGGAGAATAAAGAAAAAGTAGTTACATTCTTAGGTCGTATCACTATGCAAAAAGGACCGGAATATTTTGTGGAAGCAGCAGCAAAAGTGCTACGAAAAAACCACAACGTACGATTTGTAATGGCAGGATCCGGCGACATGATGGACGCCATGATAAAGTTAGCGGCAAAACGAGGAATAGCAGATCGATTCCATTTCACCGGATTCCTTAGAGGCAGACAGGTTTATGAAATGCTAAAAGCTTCTGACGTCTATATTATGCCTTCCGTATCCGAACCATTCGGTATCTCTCCTCTCGAAGCTATGCAAATGGGAGTTCCATCAATAATATCAAAACAAAGTGGTTGTGCAGAAATTTTAAATAATGTAATCAAAATTGATTATTGGGATATAGATGCAATGGCAGATGCCATTCACTCTATAATATCATATCCGGCAATGTATGAATCACTGAAAATTGAAGGCATCGAAGAGATGAAAGAAATCACCTGGGAAAAAGCCGGACAAAAAGTAATCAACATATATAATCAAGTAATTAATAAGTAACACATAAATAATAGAAATTATGAAATCAGTTTGTTTCTATTTTCAAATACACCAACCATTTCGTCTTAAAAGATATCGATTCTTTGACATAGGAAATGACCATTACTACTATGATGATTTTGCCAACGACGACATCGTAACACGTATCGCCGAACAGTCTTACATTCCAATGGCTAAAACGTTGTTGTCTATTATTGAACAAAACGGCAAAGCATTCAAATGTGCTATTTCAATCACCGGAACAGCCATTGAGCAATTAGAACAATACGTTCCTGAATTTATCGACCTTCTTAAAAAATTGGCAAAAACAGGTTGTGTGGAATTTCTTAGCGAAACATACGCCCATAGTTTAGCTTCTCTCGAAGACACAGAAGAATTTATCAGACAAGTAAAAGTTCACGATGACCTCATCAATCGTCTTTTTGGTCAAAAACCAAAAGTTTTGCGAAACACCGAAATGATATATGATGACGACATTGCAGCTGTTATCGCATCAATGGGATTCAAGGCAGTAATGACTGAAGGTGCAAAACATATATTAGGATGGAAATCACCAAACTACGTCTACTCCGCAGCGACAGCACCTAAATTAAAATTACTGCTTCGAAACGATAAGTTAAGCAATGATATATCACGCAATTTCAACAATTACGATTGGGCTGAATATCCTCTAACAGCTGAGAAATATGTCAGTTGGATTTCCCAACTACCCGCAGAAGAGCAAATAGTGAATCTATTCATGAGCATGGAAACATTTGGAGAATTCCTTCCTGCCGACACTGGCATTTTTGATTTCATGAAAGCTCTGCCACGTTTCGCAGCTCAACGTGGTATCACATTTATGACTCCTTCTGAAGTAGTTGCAAAACTAAATGCTGTCGACACAGTAAGCGTGCCATATCCAATGTCGTGGGCAGATGAAGCACGCGATGTATCTGCGTGGAAAGGCAATACTCTTCAAAAAGAAGCTCTCGCAAAACTATATTCCATTGCCGAACGTGTCAACCTTTGTGAAGATCGTCGTTTGAAAAAAGATTGGGAATATCTTCAATCTTCGGATCACTTCTTTTATATGAGTACTAAAAGCCTGACTGAAGGTGCCGTACACTCTGAATTCAGCCCTTACGATTCTCCATATTCGGCTTTCACAAACTATATGAATGTATTGTCAGATTTTATTGTGAGAGTAGAGGAGCAATATCCTCTATCTATTGAAAATGAAGAATTAAACTCTTTGCTTCTCACCATACGAAACCAAGCTGCTGAAATAGAAACTCTTAACAAAGAAATCGATATCTTAAGAAACAATATCATCAATGCAGACGACTCAAATAATTCAGAAGTAAAGAAAAAGAAATCCACAACAAAGAAATCTGATACACCAACTAAAAAAACAACTAAAAAAGTTGAAAAGAAATAATAAAATTCAATTAATAAAGGCGAGGAATAAATCCTCGCCTTTATTAATTTATTTAACACTAATTGATACTCCTTTCAACTTTCAACACTAACCGAAATAAAAATCTGTATCTTCTTCAGAACGTGGGTAAAGCAACATTCCGTTAGCTATTTGAGTAGCAACAAGGTCTCCTTTTTGTTGTCTGACAATCTCTAACGCCCAAAGAAGAGCATTCGCCGGACCATTACCTAATACAAAATTTTCATATTTCACAACAGGGCTATCAATCATTTCAGCCCCTTCACAAAGCTGTTCAAAACCCGGATAGCAAGTAGCTTTCTTACCTTTCAAAAGTCCTAATTGTCCTAATACGACAGCCGGAGCAGCACATATTGCTGCAACTTGCCCCCGATTTTCAACATGATGCTTCAATAATCCTTTCAACGGATCAAACTCATATAAGTTGGTTGCTCCCGGCATACCTCCAGGAAGAATCAACCATTCCACATTACCAAATAAAGTTGAATCATATATGCAATCTGCTGTTACATTAACTCCATGTGCCCCTGTAACCTGACGTGATGAGGTTATTGAAATCGTTCTTGCCGGTATATCTGCTCTACGCAGTACATCTATTACTGTTAAGGCTTCTATCTCTTCGAAACCATCTGCTAAAAAAATGAATGAATCTTTCATAATTGCTTTCCTTTAGGTCTATAAATAGGTTTTAAATCTTTGCGTGTAATCCTACAAGCATTTTTCGGCTGTAAATATAGCGAAAAAATCGCAATTATTTGTAACTTTGTAAATATTTTTTAAGCAATAATGATTTTTTTCAAGCAAGTATATACATATATAATTCTTATCCTGATTTTTTCTGCAATATCTTGTAAAAGAGACAACAGCTACATTGCAGATGGAGGTATAGTTTGGAATACGACATATCGTATTTTGTATGATTCGAACACATCGCTGACTGATTCAATTTTAGCAACGTTAAAGAATGTAGATAATAGTGTTTCTGCTTTTAACGACTCTTCAATTGTAAGTAAAATAAATAGAAACGAAAAACATATAATAGATTCTCATTTCAGAAAATTATATGAACTTAGTTATAATCTAAACAAGACAACTTACGGAGCATTCGACCCAACCATCTCACCACTCATAAATGCATGGGGATTTGGCTATGAAGATTTAAACAATACTAAACAGATTAATATCGACAGCCTTTTAAATTTTGTCGGAATAGAAAAAACAACATTAAACGATGATTCCTTAATCAAATCTGATTCGAGAACTTCATTTAATTTCTCTGCCATAGCTAAAGGATATGGGTGCGATGTAGTAGGAGAAATGTTTAAACGTAACGGCATTGAAAATTATATGATTGAAATTGGAGGGGAAATTGTCGTTGCCGGTGTTAATCCACATGGAGGAAAATGGAGAATCTCAATTGATCGTCCTATAATTGACAACAAAAATATTATCCATCAAACACAAACAATCATTGAAATATCTGATGCCGCATTAGCCACTTCAGGCAACTATCGCAACTATAAAGAAATTGATGGCATGAGAATTGCTCATACTATCAGTCCAAAAACAGGAAAACCAATCCAAACTGAAATCGTCAGTGCAACAATCATTGCTTCCTCTTGTGCAATAGCTGATGCATACGCAACTGCATGTATGGCTTCTGACCTAAAGACAGCAAAACGTATTATAACAGATAATAATCTTATTGCTCTGCTATTACTTGACGATGGCACATCGTGGCAATCCCAAAATTTTAATTCTTTAATAGTCAAATAACCATGGACATTCTAATATATATCATTTTATTAATTCTGTCACTCATTGTTTTGGGCTTATTTATCTATATCTTGAAAACACGAAGCAATAGTAACCAAACTTTCTTGAAAATGGAGAAAGAACTACGCGAACAAGAAACTCAGATTATGAGAGAATTCCATAACCAACAGATAAATGCCATCAAACAAGAATATGAAAAACAAATATCTCAAATACAAAGAGAATCAATTGCTCAATTTGAAGCATTATCAGCAAAAATACTTAAAGATAACACTACCGGGCTTAAAGACGCTAATCGCGAACAATTAGATTCTATCTTGAACCCATTAAAAGAAAATATTGAAAATTTCAGAAACATGGTTAATGAAGTTTACAAAAATGACAATGCTTCTCGAGAATCTCTTTCCCAACAAATAAAACTTTTAATGGAATTGAATCAAACAATAAGTAAAGATGCACAAAACCTTACTACGGCTCTCAAAGGGAATAGCAAAGTTCAAGGAGATTGGGGAGAAATGATTTTAGAGACTCTTCTTGAAAATGCCGGACTTGAAAAAGGCATTAACTATGATGTGCAACTCACACGCGACACATCTGGCAATGTTATTCGCAATGAGCAAGGCAAATCTCTTCGCCCCGATATATTAGTTTATATGCCAGACGGGCATAAAATGATTATTGATTCAAAAGTGTCGTTGACTGCATATGTGGATTATTGTGGCACGGAAAATGAAAGCTCAAAAGATCTGTTAGGTCGCCAACACATATCTTCTGTAAAGAAACATATCGATGAATTGTCAATAAAAAAATATCAAGATTTTATTTCGGGCTCGGCAGATTATGTAATGATGTTCATTCCAAATGAAGGAGCCTATATAACTGCAATACAATTAGAACCTGATTTATGGAAATATGCTTATGACAGACGTGTTATAATAGTTTCTCCTACACATCTATTTTCAGTTATGAGCATTGTGAGCCAATTATGGAGACAAGATAAACAAAATAAATATGCATTGGAAATAGCCGACAGAGGTGGAAAACTATACGACAAAGTCGTTCTTTTCATTAATGAATTTGAGAAAATTGGCGATTCAATTACTAAACTACAAACAAGTTATGATACAGCCAATAATCGACTGCAAGAACGAGGCAGTATAATTTCACAAGCAGAGTCACTTCGTCGCTTGGGTGTAAAAGCATCAAAATCCATGTCTCAAAAAATGTTAGACGCTGTTGCCATTGAAGAAGAATTAATTGTTGATGAAAAGAAATTCCAAGCATGAACCCCCCTATAAAAAACATTTGTTGGCAATTATTTCGTTCATTTTTGAAAATTGGAGCGTTCACATTTGGTGGAGGTTGGGCTATGATTTCTATTATTGAGCGAGAAATTGTAGATAATAAACATTGGATCGAACGAAAAGATTTTCTTGATCTACTCGCTATTGCACAATCTTTACCCGGCATATTGGCTGTAAATATTGCTATTGCCGTTGGTGATAAGTTACGAGGTGGAAAAGGAAGTGTTTCTGCCACAATAGGAACTATATTGCCATCGTTCACAATCATTCTTATTATTGCAATATTCCTTACTCCTGATATGATTAAGAACAATCCTGTCATTTCCGCAATTTTCATGGGAATAAGACCTGCTGTAGTTGCTTTGATAATTGCTCCTGTCATAACATCAGCAAAAGCCGCTAAAATTGGTTGGAAAAGCCTTTGGATACCATTTTTTACTGCATTGTTAATATCATTGGATTTAGGTATAATTTCTAATCCTATAATATATATATTATTAGGTGGAATCGGGGGATTACTTTACTTCAAAGTTATCCTTCCTAAATTAAGAAAAGCGAAAGGAAAAATTAAATGAATATCTATTGGCAATTGATATGGGCTTATCTAAAAATTGGTGTTTTTGGTTTTGGTGGAGGATATGCTATGCTTTCTCTAATCAAAAAAATAGTCGTTGAACCAGGTTGGATAAGCGATACCATGTTCACTGATATTGTTGCAATTTCACAAATGACACCTGGACCTATTGGAATCAATTCTGCTACATATATAGGCTTTGTTGCTCCATGCAGCTTGAATCCGGAACTTTCCGGCATTTGGTGGGGAATCTTAGGTTCCTGCTTGACAACTATTGCCGTCGTTCTGCCTTCGTTTATTTTAGTACTATATAGTTCACACTTTATACGCCGACACAGCGAAAGTGGCTCCATAAAAGCAATTTTTGGAGGCTTGAGACCTGTCGTAGTAGGTTTAATTGCTTCCGCTGCTATTATGCTGATGAACAAAGAAAATTTCAATCCCAACAATGACATATGGGAATTATTAATCAACATTGCCATTTGTGTCATCGCTTTTTGTTTTGTTTATTTTTCAATACCTTTTAAAGGAAGAAAAATTAAACTACACCCTATTTTAGTAATAATTCTTTCCGGAATAGCCGGTTACTTAATATATGGAATATAAAGAAGCTTTAGATTATTTATTTGCTCAACTACCGATGTTCTCGAGAGTCGGAGCAGCGGCTTATAAGCCTGGATTAGACACAAGTCTGAATTTGGATAAATTCTATGGACACCCTCATCGTAAATTTAAATCCATTCATATTGGAGGGACAAATGGGAAAGGTTCAACTTCTCACATGATTGCTGCAATTCTACAATCACAAGGCTATAAAGTAGGTCTTTACACTTCCCCTCATTTAGTGGATTTTCGTGAACGCATAAGAGTTAATGGAGAAATGATTCCCGAAAATGATGTCGTCGATTTCATCGTCAGATATCAGAAGTGCAACTACGACGGACACCCCTCTTTCTTCGAATTGACTATGATGATGGCTTTTGACTATTTTAGCAAAGCAAATATCGACTATGCTATTATAGAGGTTGGTATGGGAGGAAGATTAGACTCTACAAATATAATCACGCCAATAGCTTGTGTAATAACAAATATTTCATGGGACCATACTCAATTTCTTGGAGACTCTCTCGAAAAAATTGCATCTGAAAAAGCCGGTATTATAAAGCCGGGCATTCCTGTTGTCGTCGGTGAAGCATCAGGCAGCATAAAGCAGTGTTTCATTAATAAAGCAAATCAAGTTAATACACACATATCCTTCGCTGAAGACAATAGCATGATAGAAAATTTTATTTCATCAGACAA
This sequence comes from uncultured Porphyromonadaceae bacterium, assembly GCA_937911575.1. Taxonomy (GTDB): domain Bacteria; phylum Bacteroidota; class Bacteroidia; order Bacteroidales; family Muribaculaceae; genus Lepagella. The sequence goes on from CALDPR010000037.1 coordinate 83,714, forward strand.
CTTTTCAGACATCTTCGGAAACCATTATTGCTGTTCTCTTATGGGAGACTACCAACGAAAAAACATAAATACCGTAATGTCGACAATTGATATGCTTCGAAACATTGGCATTGAAATCAGTATTGATGCTGTCAAAAATGGATTGAAAAATGTTTGTGAACTAACCGGATTTATGGGACGCTGGACTTGTTTAAACAAAAGACCTTTAATAATTTGCGACACTGGACATAACCAAGCCGGACTAGAATACAATATTTCCCAACTTAAGAATTTAATGGCGAATCGTACTACAAATGCTAGACTGCATATCGTGATGGGCTTCGTCGCCGACAAAGATATAGACCATATTTTACAGATGTTTCCTTCTGACGCTATCTACTATATCTCAAATGCTAAAATACCTCGTGCTCTACACGTTGATAAATTAGCCGAACGATGTCTCAACATAGGACTTAATTATACTAAATATCCTTCTGTGGAACTTGCCTACAATGCAGCGTTAGAATCTGCCGACAACAACGACATTATATATGTGGGTGGCTCAACTTTTATTGTTGCTGACCTTCTTGTGGCAATAAACAACACAAACTGATTTCAAAGTCAAACATTCAATAAAGCAGAATTGAGACCAATCTAAAATGAAAGTTTTAGATTGGTCTATTTTAGTTGTCGACAACCCCTCATAATACAAAAACTATTGGTATCTAATAAATCTCTTTAAATAATTATTAACACTTCTGCACTTCGTTATGGAATCAACTTTACTAATACTAATTTATCTGTTTTCAGCCTATTTTGGAAAGTCCCTTCCTTAAGGACTACAACACCATATAATTAGGGCTGCATCAAAAGATGTAGCCCTAATTAATATTACTAACTTTACTACGTTTTTATTTCAAGAAAGTCAAGAAAGTATCTTGTGTCAATTCTGCTGCTTGATAGATATATGTATAGAAATAACTTACAATACCTAAAGCAATTACTCCCCCAACACATAACCACAATGCGACTCTCTCCGAACATGATGAACGGAAATTTGGCACTACTGGCTCATCTTTGCTTATCCACATTGCTTTCACTACAAGTAGATAATAGAACAACGAAATAATTGTGTTAATCAAAGCAATCAATACTAGTATATATAATGCTGTTGATCCACTTTCTATTGCTCCTGTAAAGATAAATATTTTGCTAAAGAATCCAGCGAATGGAGGAATACCTGCAAGTGAGAAAACACCCAATGTCATTGCAAACGACAACCAACGATTTGTTTTACTCAAATTATTGTAATCGTCCATACCTACTTTTCCTGTTTTGTTTTCAATAGCTGAGATGACACCAAAGACGCATAAGTTACTGAAAATGTAAACAAGAATATAGAATAGCATAGATGTCATTCCATACACACTTGCTGCAACAATACCCAACATTATATAACCTGCTTGAGACACTGAAGAAAAAGCCATGAAACGTTTCATGTTTTTCTGACGTATAGCAAACAAGTTACCAACAGTGATAGTAATGATGATTAAAGCATACATCATCCATTCCCACACTTGAGTGTAAACAGCACCAAATACTTGTGCTAATACGATAAAAAAGGCAAATGCGGCAGAACCTTTAGAAATTACCGACAAATATGCCGTCACCGATGTTGGAGCTCCTTGATATGTATCAGCAGTCCACAAATGGAAAGGCACTAATGATAATTTAAATCCAAATCCTGAAATCACAAATGCAACTGCGAGTACTAGTAATAAGCTGTTTTCGCCATTTGAGATTTGTGCTGCAATATCAGAGAAGTATAAAGAACCAATTCCGGATAGAGCATACACGAATGAGATTCCCAACATGATGATAGCTGATGAGAACACCGCTGTCAAAATATATTTTGCGGCAGCCTCGCGACTTTCGTATTCATTTTTATTAAATGCAACCATTGCAGCCAATGGCAATGATGCTGCTTCAAGACCTATGATGAATAGTAAGAAGTGGCGAGCTGAAATCATTAAATACATTCCGAAGAGCGTAACTAACAATAATTCAAAAAACTCTCCACGACGCACTTTTGCACTGTCGCTATTGATCCAATTCAAGGACTGCAACATTACTATAAATGCTCCGATATTTAGTATAGATTTTATCAATGTTGTCAACACTGAACTATGATACATTCCTTCAAATGCATCTCCTCCACAGCATGGCATTATCCATTGAAGTACTGTCATTGCTCCAAAACTTACAAGAGCAACTCCTCCCACATATTCGCGAACTTTTTGTCCTCCGAATGTATCGAATAAAAATACAATCAAGAAAACGATTAAGAGCATTATCTCAGAATGCATTACTAAAAATTGTGAATAGTCCATTTTTCTTTTCTTTTTAGTTATTCAATACATTTAACATTAGATTGCTGCATTTTCAAGCACTTTTATAATTGGGTCGAAACTGTCTGAAATCGTTTCTACTATCCAATTCGGGAAGCAACCTATTGCTGCGATGCAGACAATTAGAGTTACTGTTGAAAGACGTTCGAACCAGTTTGCATCTGTAAGTTCAAGATGATGATCATTGACAACCTTACCATGCAATAACTTACCTACAACTCGTAAGATATATACTGCTGTTATCACGATTGAGCATGTACCGGCAATCACGAAAATACGATGGAAGAGGTCTGTATGTTCAAATGAGCCAAAGAAGATTGTCATTTCGGCAACGAATCCACTTAATCCCGGCAAACCTAATGAAGCAAAACCGGCAATCATGTAGCATACTCCTAAATAAGGCATCACTTTCATCAATCCTCCCATTTCTCTAATATCACGAGTGTGCGTACGTCCATAAATCATACCTATCAATGCAAAGAATAATGCTGTCATTAAACCGTGAGATAGCATTTGAAGTATTGCTCCTGTCATAGCTGTTTGGTTCAACATGAGAATTGCAAACAATACCATACCACAGTGCGAAACTGATGAATATGCATTGATGTATTTAAGGTCTGTTTGAACACATGCAGAAAATGCACCATATACGATACTGATACCAGTCAAAATTATGAATATCCATGCAAGTTCATTTGCAGCTTCCGGTAACAAGAACATAGAAATACGGAAACAACCATATCCTCCAAGTTTCATCAAAACTCCCGCATGCAACATTGAAACGGCTGTCGGTGCACATGCGTGACCATCAGGACTCCATGTATGGAATGGGAACATTGCTCCAAGAACACCAAAACCGACAAATGTCAACGGGAATAAGAAATACTGCCAATCTGTCGAGATTGATGCATTTTTAGATATTTCAAGTATATTCCATGTCAATTCGCCTCCTTCAGGTGCTGAATGCCAATAGATTCCAAGTAAACCCAACATGAGGAATGCAGAACCACCCATCAACATCAACGTAAGTTTCATTGCTGAATATTCCTTGCGACCTGTACCCCATACTCCAATCAAAAGATACATTGGGATCAATGCCACTTCATAGAACATGAACATGGTAAACATGTCGATTGAAATGAAGAAGCCAAATACTCCTGTCGACAATAATGCAAACCACAAAAAGAAATCCTTCGGTAGTGGATCAATTTTCCATGATGCAAAGACTCCTGCAAAGACTATCACTGCAGATAGCATGATCATCAATACAGATATTCCATCAACACCAAGTGCTAAAGTGATATTCAATGGTTCATACCATACCCATGATGCTTTAAATAGCATATCTGACGTATCTCCTGCCGCTCTCAAACCAAGGAACTCTACACACAAGTATATTGCAAGTCCTAACAACACTGTTGACAATACTGTCATTACAGTGCGTATTTGATTCATATTACGGCACACTGCCAATCCTGCCATCATTAATAGCGGGATAATCACAAAGTAGATTAATATATTTTCAAGTATCATAATCTTTTATTTTTTTAATGTGAGTAATATGAATTATAGAACACAAATAAATGTTATTACACCAAGTAATACAGCTCCTATGAAATACCATACTACATAACCTTGAATGCTTCCACTTTGCATTCCTTTGATTGCCACAGATGCTTTTTGAGTTACTGCTGCAAACATATCCATCGTTCCATCAATGATATGGCGATCAAACCATGCTATTGACTTACAGATGATATTAAAGATTATCTTATGTGTGATAAACATATAGATTTCGTCCCAATAGAAACGACGATGTGCGGCTGTCCACAACCATCTGCAGCTGTTGGCCATCTTTTCCGGAACACTATTTTCCTTACGATATAATAGTGTTGCCAAACCTATTGCAACAACTGCAACAATGATACTTGTCGTAGCTACTGTCGTATCAAGATGTATGTGATATGGTTCGCCATTCCATGTTACATATTCTCCAAACGGAATGAATCCACTCACAACTGACACTAATGCCAAAACAATAAGTGGCAATGACATCGTCCATGGTCCATCATGTGGAGTATGACCATGCTCTTTATGATGAGGATTTTCTTTCCACCAGAAAATGAGATAATATAGGCGGAACATATAGAATGCTGTCAATCCTGCAACCATTGTCATCCAAACTCCCAAGAATGTATTGTTGTGATACATTGCTGTCAACATTTCATCTTTAGAGAAGAATCCTGAGAATGGAGGTATACCGGCAATTGCCAAACATCCAATCAAGAATGTCCAATGTGTAATAGGCATATATTTACGAAGGCCTCCCATTTCTGTATAGTTGTTCGAATGAACTGCATGAATCAATGCTCCCGCACCTAAGAATAAGAGAGCCTTAAACATCGCGTGTGTGAACAAGTGGAACATTCCCGACATAACTCCCATTCCTTCATGAATTTCCGGACGTGCAGCTCCTATAGATACCATCATAAATGCAATCTGAGATATTGTAGAGAAGGCTAACACACGTTTGATATCGATTTGAGCACATGCCACTACTGCTGCATAGAATGCTGTTGCAGCACCAATAATAACAATGAAATTCATTGATGCCTCATCAAGGCAATATACTGGGAACATGCGAGCTATCAAATACACTCCTGCCACAACCATTGTTGCTGCGTGAATAAGTGCAGAAACAGGTGTCGGACCTTCCATCGCATCAGGCAACCAAATATGAAGAGGCATCATTGCAGATTTACCCATACCTCCCATGAAGATAAGTACTAACGCCCACGTTACAACTGAGCAACCCATAAATGACGCTCCCTCTGCTGATAATGCAGCTATTGTAGACGCCGGATTTGATGTCAACTCAATGAAGTTGAATGTATCTGTATAGAATGATAATAATAAGATACCTATAAGGAAACCAAGATCGGCAAAACGCGTCACTATAAATGCTTTCTTACAAGCAGCAACAGCCGACGGCAATTTATAATAGAATCCAATTAATAGATATGATGAAACACCAACCAACTCCCAGAATATATACATTTGGAAGATATTTGTTGCTACCACCAAACCCAACATTGAGAAACTAAACAATGAAAGGAACGCATAATAACGTTGGAATCCTTTTTCTCCATGCATATAGCCTAAACTATATAGATGGACAAAGAATGAGATCGTTGTGATTACGATCAACATCAATGCTGAAATCGGGTCAAGCAAGAATCCTAACTTAACAACCAATTCAGGCGTAAATGTCAACCAGGTATAATCAAACACTTGATATTGCAATCGCACGCCTTCTGCAGTAACAAATTCTGGATTGCCACTAAAGAAATATGTGAATGCTACTGTATAAGCTATGACAGCAGTAACACCCATACCTAACGTACCGAGCACTCCCGCCATCTTATGGCTCATTTTCACTCCCAAAAGTCCCAAGATAAGGAACATTGTTATTGGGATCACCAAAATTAAAAGAGGTAATGTCATGTCCATATCTTAGAATTTCATTTTATTGATTTCACTAATATCAACCTTCTTCACTGCTCTGAAGATGTTGATGATAATTGCTATTGCCAATGCTGTTTCTGCAGCTGCTATTCCGATGGCAAATAATGTGAAGAACATACCTTCCATTTGACCTGGGAATAAGAATCGGTTAAACACTACAAAATTAATATCAACCGAATTTAACATCAACTCCAGTGAAATAAGTATGGCAATCAAATTTTTGCGGGTAATGAACCCGTAAACACCACAAGCAAACATTATTACGCTTGGTATAAGATACATCAATATTGTCAAATCCATATCCGATTATCTTTTACGGGCAACTACAACGCCTCCAATTATACATGCTAATAACAACACACTGATCGCTTCGAACGGCAATAGATACTCAAACTTCTCTGTACCCAACAAAGCATGACCTATCTTTTGCATATCCACTTCATTATCCACAGTCATCATCTGGCTAAGTGAATCACAAGTAAAACCTGCATGATTCACAAGTGCATATATTAGAACTGCGGCTCCCAAAACAGCTGATAGAATCCCTACTAATTTCCGACGAGAAGCTAATTTATCGCTCTCTTCATTAGGTTTAGAGGTCAAAGCTATTGAGAATACAAAGAGGACAAGGATACCTCCCGCATATACGGCTATCTGTACAGCTCCTAAAAATTCATATCCTAATTGGAAATAAACTGCTGCTGTCGCAAACAACACGAATAAGAGGTAGGTAGCCGAACGCAAGATTTTACGCGATGTTACAGTTAATACGGAAAAAATCACCATAACTGCAACAATCACTAAATACAATACGAGATTTCCTACTGATTCCATTATATTTATTGATTTTCTTTATTTTCAGAATTATTAGATAAAGGAGCTCCCTCTGTTTGAGCAGGTGCTGCCTCTTTTTTCTCTGTCGGAACAACTTTCGGGGCTTCTTCCACTTCCGGCATATAATTTAATTGTTTAATTAATTTACCTCGTGAGAATACTGCTTGCTCAAAATCATTTGAAAACTCGAGGGCATCTTGCGGACATGTTGTTACGCAAAGCATACAAAACGTACAACTTCCTAAATTGTACATATACTTATCGAGTTTTTGTTTCTTCTTTCCATCAGGCATTTCAACCATACGTTTTGTTAGGTTGATCGTACCATTTGGGCAATTCATTTGGCAAATGCCGCATGCAATACATTTATGGCGACCTTCTGAATCATATTTGAGGGTCAACTCTGCACGAAATCTATCGGCAATTTGCAATGTAGCTCGGTTTTCAGGATAACATTCGGTTACTTTAGGTGTTACAAACTCTTTTGCCGTAACCTCCATTCCGTTAACCAAACTCTTAATTCCTTTTCCCACCGATGAGAAATACTCCTTAATACTACTCATAGATTAGTCGAAATTCTTTTTGTTTTATTTTTCTACTTGTCCACCGAGAATATCTAATAGCTCGGTAGTAATACTTTGTTGTCTAAGTTTGTTATATTCGAGACGTAACGATTCAAGCAACTTCTTAGCATTGTCATTTGCACTTTGCATTGCCATTATGCGGGCTGCTTGTTCAGAAGCTCTATTTTCCAGTGTAACTTCTTGCATAGTAGAGAGAACAAACATCGGAAGAACTTCATTAAAGATTCTATTCGCATCAGGCTCAAATAAATATGGCTTATTTGCATTCTTAGAATCTAACTCACCTGTCAATTCACTCGCTTCAATAGGAAACAATTGTTCACGAGTGAGTACTTGACGACTAATAGATTTAAAATTCATATAGACCACATCAATCTTATCTAACTCGCCGACAACAAACTTCTGCTTTAATACCTCTGTAAAGGCTGTAACTTGACCACCTTCCATTTTAGAATTGACATTCTCTACAGATTCAATCTTCACAGTTTTAGTTTGTGCCTTTCTTAATGCTTTTTGAATCTTTCGCCCTACCGGATAAAGACAAATCTCGACATCATTGCCGTATTTATCCTTAAGTTCTTTGATGACTGCAAGTGTATATTTAAATATATTTATATTAAATGCTCCACACAAGCCATCATCACTACCATAGACTACAAGCCCGATTCGAGAAATCTCTCTCTCCTCAATTAGAGGAGATGAGAATTCCCTATCAGTTGCAAGGAGATGTCCCATTATCGATTTTATCTGATTCTTAAACGGAAGTAACTTTCGCAATGCTTGCTCATTCTTATGAACTTTAGCCGATGAAATCATTTTCATCGCTCCCGTTATCTTCTCGCTTGATGAAACAGATCCAATACGCGTCTTTAACTCTCGTAATGTTGACATATTCCTTTATTATATACTTATGCTTTATATTTACTTGCTATTATCTCAGACGCTGTACGTTTCAATATTGAAACAACTTCGTCTGTCAAATTGCCTTTACGTAACTCATCAAGAACTTCCTTTTGATATTTTGCTTTCAAAAGTTGAAGCATTGATTCTTCAAATTCGTGAACTTTCTCTAATGGCACATCTTCAAGAAGTCCATTTACACCACAGAATATAACCGCAATCTGATCTTCTACAGACCATGGAGTATATTGAGATTGAATCAATAATTGTTGGTTCTTGCGTCCTGTATCAATAACTTTTGCTGTTACAGGATCTAAATCACCACCAAATTTTGTAAATGATTCCAATTCACGGAATTGTGCTTGTGCAATCTTCAATGTACCGGCAACTTTCTTCATTGACTTAATCTGTGCATTACCACCGACACGCGATACTGAGATACCAACATTAATTGCAGGGCGAATACCTTGATTAAACAATGCTGTTTCCAAGAAGATCTGTCCATCTGTAATTGAAATTACATTTGTAGGAATGTAAGCCGAAACGTCTCCCGCTTGTGTCTCAATAATAGGAAGGGCTGTCAACGAACCACCACCTTTAACCATAGGTTTCAACACTTCAGGAAGATCGTTCATAGAACTTGCCACCTCTTGATTGTCAATGATCTTCGCAGCACGTTCTAGTAAACGAGAGTGCAAATAGAAAATATCTCCCGGATATGCTTCACGACCTGACGGACGCTTCAAAATCAATGAGATTTCACGATATGCAACTGCTTGTTTTGACAAATCATCATAAACAATCAACGCATCTCTACCGGTATCACGGAAATATTCACCAATTGCAACTCCGGCAAATGGAGAGTAATAACGCATGGCTGCCGAATCTGATGCAGAAGCTGCAACCACAACTGTATAATCCAATGCTCCGAATTTCTCTAACGTATGCACTGTCGCTGCTATTGACGATGCTTTCTGTCCGATAGCAACATATATACAGTACACTGGTTTTCCTTCAAGATAATTCTTGCGTTGATTTATAATAGTGTCAATAGCAATAGCTGTTTTACCAATCTGACGGTCTCCAATAATCAACTCACGCTGACCACGACCGATCGGAATCATAGCATCTACTGCTTTAAGACCTGTTTGAAGAGGTTGATTCACCGGCTGACGGAAAATTACCCCAGGAGCTTTACGCTCTAATGGAAGAAGAATTCGTTCTCCTTCAATAGGTCCTTTACCATCTATTGGCTCTCCAAGAATATTGATAACACGTCCTAAAAGACCTTCGCCAACCGGGATAGATGCAATATCACCCGTGCGACGCACCGACATGTTTTCAGTAACTTTATTTACATTATTTAAGAGCACAACTCCGACATTACTCTCCTCTAAGTTTAGAGCAACACCTTTTACTCCGTTTTCAAATTCTACCAACTCATTGGCTTGGACATTCTCAAGTCCATATACGTGTGCAACTCCATCTCCAACTTCAAGTACTGTTCCTACTTCCTCAAATTTGACCTTGGAATTGACATTTGCCAATTGTTGTTTTAATATATCAGAAATTTCGCTTGGGTTAAGCATCTCAAATTACTTGCTTATAAGGTTTAACCGTAATTGTTCGATTTCATTACTAATAGAGGCATCCATCCTTACTGAATCCACATCAACAACAAATCCTCCAATTATCTGTGGATTGATTTTATATGTGAATTCAAGGGACATGTCTTTACAAGAACGTTGAACAAGCTCACTGAGTCTTTCAATCTCTTCACTTCCTAATTCTGCCGCAGTAGTAATTTGTACTTTGGCAATATTGTTGGCTTTTCTATATATGTCAATATACGCTAAAGCCATCTGAAGAGCATATTCCTCACGTTTGCTTTCAAGAATCAACTTAACAAAACCAACATAGTCATCTTCCCTATCTGTTCCTGCTGCCGACAAAAGCAACTCTCTCTTATCGTCCTTACTTAAATATGGATTCGAAAGAGTCTTCTGAAGATCGCTATTATGCTCGAAAGAAGAGACAACTGTCTTCATTTCATTATACACCTTTTCTGCATTCCCGTTTTCAAGAGAATACTTGTAAAGGGCTTTTGCATATCTAAATGGGATAAGACCGTTATTCATGCTGATTAGTTATTATTCTCTATTTCGTCCAACAATTTGTTTACAAGTTCTTTTTGTGCATTGTCTGAATCCATTTGCTTACGCAACATCTTTTCAGCAATTGTTATTGAGAACTTGCTAACTTCATTTCTAAATTGCAGTTCAGCTTCTTTGCGTGATTGCTCTATTGACAATTTTGCAGCATCAATAATTTTCTGTGCTTCATTAGAAGCCTCTTGACGAGCCTCCTCAATGATTTGTGTTTTCATTTTTGCTGCATCACGCAATATTTCGGCTTGCTGTTTTTGTGCTTCTGCTATATATTTTGCAGCTTCTTCGCGAGCATTATCAAGTTGTATTTTTGCATTTTGTGCATACTCAACTCCTTTGTCTATCAAGTCTGCACGCTCTTCCATGCTTTTGATAATTCCCGGCCATGCTAACTTCCCTAATGCCAAAAAAAGCACAAGGAAAGCGACAAACATCCAAAATACTAAGCCAAAATCGGGCGTGAATAGTTCCATGAAACTTTATTGTTATTAGAGGAACAATGCCAATGCAGATACAATTACAGCAAATAGTGCAACACCTTCAATCAAAGCTGCGATAACGATCATACTACTACGAATATCACCTGCTGCTTCTGGTTGACGTGCAATTGCTTCCATTGCTGCTGCACCAATTTTTCCAATACCAAAACCCGCTGCTATTGCTGCGATACCTGCACCGAATGCTGCACCTAAAGCTGCTAATGGTGCTACTGCTGCTAAAATCATTGATAACATAATCTTGTAATTTTTTAAGTTAATTATTATTTATTTATTTTTTATTTTATTCATGATGCTCTCCTGCTTGAGCCATAGAGATAAACATTGTTGAGAGCATTGTAAACACGTATGCTTGTATGAAACTAACAAGCACATCTAATGTCAACATAAAGATTGTAAATAGTAAAGATACTACAGTTGTTGCTCCTGCAACAGCCGCTCCGAAAGCTGCAAATATAAATATTAACGAAACCAATGTTATTACAATCATGTGCCCACCCATCATATTTGCGAACAAACGAACACACAATGCAGCCGGCTTCGTAAAGATTCCAAATATTTCAATCATTTGCATAATCGGCAATGGAAATTTCAAGAACATTGGAACTTCAGGCCAAAATATTTCTTTCCAATAATGCTTGGTTCCCAATACATTAGTCATTATGAAAGTCAATATTGCTAATACCATTGTTACCGCAATATTACCAGTCAAGTTTGCCCCTCCCGGGAAAATAACGATCAAACCTAAAATATTCATGACTAATATAAAGAAAAACGCCGTCAATAAGTATGGAGCAAATTTTGGAGCCTTCTCTCCTAATGTTGATTTAATAACGCCATCATAGATAAATTCAAGAATTAGTTCTAAAAATGCCGATGCTTTACGAGGAGATTTTAACGGATTTTTCTTATACCAACGATTAATAGTCATTATCATCAGATAGACAACCATTGCTGATATAAAAATAGCCAATACATTTTTTGTTATTGAGAAATCCCATGGCTTATATTCTCTGTAAAAAACACCATGATTGTTCATATAACCCGGAATAGACACTTCAGAAACAGATATTCTATCTGCTTTAGAAATGCTATCTGCTGTCATCTTAATATTTGACTCTTCCTCTGCTGTCAAAGGGAATATTTGAACAACTTTATTCTTATTTGCACTAGAATGAGGAGCAATCATAAACATATCGCCATTATCGGCTTTATATACTGAATGTTCAACCTCATGATGCACCTCTCCATTAGCGTCCTCAACATCTTTGATTTCAGTCAATCTACCTGATGAAAAACAATGCAATGTCCCATCTTCCGCTATTACGATAACAGGCAACGGAATTCTATGCGTATGAGAGAATGGTACTTCCCAACCATATCCATCGCCCAAGTGATGGAATATGATCTCTTTTAAATCCACTTTTCCCTCTTCGCTTGACTCACTTGCATACACTTGTTGAGGCATACTCACAACAAGAGCAACAAAAAGAATCAATATGGAAATTAATCTTTTATTCATTATTTTCATTTTTAATAGACGCACACTGAAACGACATTATTGTCAACATCAACTATTCCGCCTTTTATATCCATAGTGTCTGATTTCCCTTCACGTGTTCTATATTCAACTTTTCCGGGTACCAACACAGATATTATAGATGCGTGATTGTTCAAAACCGTGAATGAGCCTAATTCTCCAGGTAATGTAACCATTTCGGCATCTCCTCGATATAAAACCTTTTCGGCTGTGATTATTTCAAGTGTCATATGCGTATAAGTTGGAGTTGATTCCTAATTATTTAACTTCTGCAAGCATTTTCTTACCTTTGGCGATAGCATCATCAATTGTACCGACATTCAAGAATGCTTGTTCCGGATACTCGTCCATTTCGCCACTAAGAATCATCTTGAATCCCCTAATAGTCTCCGACAATGGAACCATTACACCCGGAATTCCTGAGAATTGTTCTGCCATATGGAATGGTTGAGACAAGAAACGTTGTGCTCTACGAGCTCTCTCAACAACCAATCTGTCTTCGTCACTCAATTCATCAAGACCTAATATAGCAATGATATCTTGCAATTCATTATATTTTTGAAGCAATTGTTTTACTTGTTGAGCCACATTATAGTGTTCCTCTCCTATAATATTAGGATCAAGAATACGTGATGTAGACTCCAATGGATCAACTGCCGGATAAATACCTAATTCTGAGATCTTACGACTCAACACTGTTGTTGCATCAAGGAAACTAAATGTCGTTGCCGGAGCAGGGTCTGTCAAGTCATCTGCCGGCACATAAATCGCTTGAACAGATGTGATACTACCTTGTTTAGTTGATGTGATACGCTCTTGCAATATACCCATTTCAGAAGCCAAAGTAGGTTGATAACCAACGGCAGAAGGCATACGTCCTAACAATGCAGAAACTTCAGAACCGGCTTGAGTGAAACGGAAAATATTATCAATAAACAACAAAATATCACGTCCTCCACCATCTTGATCACGGAATTGTTCTGCCACTGTCAAACCTGACAATGCAACACGCATACGAGCTCCCGGTGGTTCATTCATCTGTCCGAACACTAATGTACTTTGAGAATTGTTAACCTCATTCATGTCTACATCTTTGAGATTCCATTCCCCATTTTCCATTCCTTTCTTAAACTTCTCACCATAACGTATTACTCCACTTTCTATCATTTCGCGAAGCAAGTCGTTACCTTCACGTGTACGCTCTCCAACACCGGTAAACACAGAAAAACCATTATGACCCTTAGCAATATTATTGATAAGTTCCATAATAAGCACTGTTTTACCAACGCCGGCACCACCAAACAAACCAATCTTACCTCCTTTTGAATATGGTTCAAGAAGGTCGATTACTTTTATACCGGTGAATAATATCTCTGTTGAAATTGCCAATTCATCAAAAGCCGGAGCAGGTTGATGAATAGGGCGAAGATTTTCACGCTTCAATTCAGGAAGGTGGTCAATAGGCTCGCCAATAACATTTAACAAACGTCCTTTTACCTGTGTTCCGGTTGGGACAGCAATTGGTTGACCTAAATTTTCCACTTTCACACCACGACGTATACCATCTGTACTCTCCATAGCGACACAACGAACAGTATCTTCACCGATGTGTTGTTCTACTTCCAAGATAAGACTTTCGCCGTTGTCTCGATTAATTTTCAATGCAGAATAGATAGGTGGTATCATTTCTTTTCCACCTTCAAACGACACGTCAATTACTGGACCTATCACTTGAGTTACTGTACCTAAATTGGTGCTCATATTCTATATATTAGATTTCTTGTGTTAATAATTCTATTTAATTAAAAATGGAAACCAAATGAAACAACGATTGCCATTAATACAAGATTCACAATTGCAATCGGCATCAAATATTTCCACTCAAAAGCCAATAATTGGTCAATTCTGACACGTGGGAATGTCCATTTAAACCATATTATAATAAATGAAATGAAGAATGATTTTCCAAGGAACCACACCACTGAAGGTATATAGTCCATAATCATATTAAATCCGTCCCAACCAGGAATATGCAATGGCATCCAACCACCAAGGAACATCAATGAAGCAATACCTGAAACAACAAATAGGTTCAAGTATTCTGCCAAATAGAAGAAACCAAAGTGAATACCTGAATATTCTGTATGGAAACCTGCTGTCAACTCATGTTCGGCTTCCGGAAGGTCAAATGGTCCACGATTTGTTTCTGCTGTTGCAGCAATTAAATATATTATAAATGCTATAATTGCCGGTATATGACCTTTAAACAAGAACCAACCATCTTGTTGTGCCCATACTAACTCATTTATATTCATTGTTCCAGACAATACTATTATTGTCATCAATGCTAATCCCAAAGACAATTCATAACTTACCATTTGGGCACCACTACGCATAGCACCAATCAATGTATATTTGTTATTTGATGACCAACCTGCCAACAAAATTCCAAGTACCCCAATTGATGAGATTGCTATCATAAAGAATATACCGATATTGTAATCTATGATTTGCAATCCATTACCCCATGGCAAACATGTGAACACCATTACTGATGCCATAATTACTAAATATGGAGCCAATGAGAACAAAAACTTGTCTGTGCCCTTTAACGGAATCAATTCTTTAATAAGAATTTTGAACATATCGGCAAAAACCTGCAACAATCCCCAAGGTCCAACACGCATAGGACCAAGGCGACATTGAAACCATGCACATAATTTACGTTCATACAAAATGTAGAACAATGCCAATAGTGCGTATAATAACAATAATACGACACCTATAATTACACATTCGATTAATGTTGCCGCCCATTGAGGCATTGCTCCTACAAGCAAATCATTAATCCATTTTGTGATAATTCCAAAATCAAACATAATTTATTTATCTTTTCTTATTCTTAATTATCTATCAATATCAGGGATTACGAAGTCTAAAGTTGCTCCGATTGTAATCAAGTCGGCAATCATATGATTCTTGCAGCAAATATCCATTACTCCTACAAGATTGAAACATGGACTTTGGAAGTGAACACGTGCAGGTGTTTTCTCTCCTGTACTTTCAATATAAACTCCAAAAGTACCACGACTTGCTTCAACTTGTTGATACCAACGACCAACCGGCAATTTGATAATTTTCGGCACTTGTGCTCTGATTTCACCTTCAGGAATATTATCAACAAGTTGCTCTAAAATCTTCAAACTTTCTTCTATTTCCTGCAAACGCAATAAATAGCGAGTGAAACTATCACCATCTTTACCAAGCACTTCATTGAATTCCAATTCATTGTAGATTGAGTATGGATGTTTCTTTCTACAATCACATGAGAATCCTGAAGCTCTACCTGATGGACCCGTAATAGCATAATTAACTGCATCATCATACGACAATACACCTACACCTTTCGTACGATTCTGTGCGATGATGTTACCGGTAAACAATTTATGATATTCTTTAAGACGCTTAGGCATGATTTCGATCAATGCTTTCACATCTTTCACAAAGTCAGGATGCAAATCTGCAATAACACCACCAATCACATTATAGTTCATCGACATTCTGGCTCCACAAGTTTTTTCAAAGATATCCAATACTTGCTCGCGTTCACGGAAACCATAGAAGAATGCTGTTGTAGCACCTAAGTCCATTGTCGTACAACCGTATGACAACAAGTGAGATGATATACGCATAAGCTCGTCCATCATCACTCGTATGACTTGAGCTCTGCGAGGAACTTCTATTCCTAACGCCTTTTCAACACACATACACAAGCAATGGCGATTCATGTGTGCAGCCATATAGTCCATACGGTCTGTAAAGTGTAGCATTTGAGGATATGTTAATCCTTCACACAATTTTTCTATACCTCTATGAATATATCCTGAAACGACATCGACTTTTTTAACATACTCTCCATCTATTGCAGTGCGAAAACGCATTACACCGTGGGTTGATGGGTGTTGAGGACCTATATTCACAACATAATCATCATCTTCAAAGACTTTTTTATCGATTTTTACGATTTCGCCTTTTTCGTTTTCTTGTAATGTGAATGTATAATCTTCATTTTCTTCATCATTCAACTTAACAGGATTTAATTCCGGGTTATCATCATAATCCTTTCTTAGTGGATAACCTACCCAGTCATTACGCAAAAAGAAACGACGCATATCCGGGTGATTGATGAATTTTATACCATAGAAATCATAGACTTCACGTTCTTGGAAAAGTGCCACTTTCCACAAATCGCTCACACTATAAAGCATAGGATTTTCACGATCTTCTGTTGCCACTTTTATTGCTATGACATTCCATTCATTTTTTGTTGATGTCAAATAATAAACACAGCCTAATGATTCTTTCCAATCCATACCTACGACTGCAGATAAGACATCAAAACTCAAATCAGCATCTTCTTTAAGAGCTTTTGCTACTGAATACCATTCTTTGTTAGGCACATTCACCAGCAACACATCGCCCTCTTCAAATGTAGCAGAAGGACAAATTTTACTGATTTTTTCTTGTATATTAGCCATTATATAATAGTTGTGTCTAATTGTTTATAAATCTATTCCTTATCTCTACATTTCCTTTTTTAATTCAGGGTGCTGAGCAAAGAACTCATTAATTTTCTCTTGACGATTAGCTCCCCCGAAGAATTTTTCTGCTTTGATTTTTCTTTGTAATTGCATCAAGCCATAGAACATTGCTTCCGGACGAGGAGGACAACCTGGCACATAAACATCAACTGGCAGAATCTCATCAACACCCTTTACAACACAATAAGACTTTGTAAAAGGCCCTCCTGATACAGCACATGCACCACAAGCTATCACATATTTCGGTTCCGCTAATTGTTCATATAGACGACGCAACACAGGAGCCATACGATGCACAATTGTTCCCTGAACCATAATATAGTCTGCCTGACGTGGGGAGTTACGAGCTACTTCAAATCCAAAACGAGCCATATCATAACGTGCAGCACCAAGACACATAAATTCAATTGCACAGCAACTAGTTCCAAAACATAGTGGCCACAATGAGTTTGCACGTCCCCAGTTCATTAAATCATCAAACACACCGACAACAACGTTAGCTCCATTAGCATTTAATTCTTCAACCAACTTGTCGATATATTCATTGTCTTTGAAGTCTTCATGCTTCATGCTTTTGATTTTTATTGCCATTTCAATGCTCCTTTCCGCCAAGCGTATGCAAGGCCTAAAACCAAAATTACCAAAAATACACCAACACACAACAAACTTGTTGCTTCAAGACTGCGAGCCACTACTGCCCATGGATAAAGAAACACAGTTTCCACATCAAACATCAAGAAGAGCAATGCAAACAAGTAATAACCTGGCTTAAATTGGATCATTGACTCTCCACGCGATGGAATACCACACTCATATGCCTCCGCTTTTTTCACAGAGAATGAACGAGGCGAAATTAATCGTGCAATCAACAGTGCGGCAAATACAAGAGCAAAACCGGTGAGAACTCCCGTAATCGTGAGTTCACCGTTGCTTATCGCCAATAGTAAATTCATATAATCGTCTATATATTAATTAATTACCGTAATTTATCTTAAATTCGCAACAAAGCACTTATACTTTGCAACTGCAAAGATACAGCAATTTTCTTGATTTAACAAATTTTTTATTTCTCTATTTTTTGAAATTTGTAACATTTTTTTACATTTCACAAAGAAATAAGGAAATAAAAATAGGAGTTAAAGACCAATCTCTAACTCCTATACAAACTTTTTTATTCACGTTTTACTGCAAAACGTATGAACCTGTGAAGCTTCCTTTATATTGTCCGGCAACTGTGAAGTTAATGTTTACTCGTGTCAATGCATCATCTTCACACACCATTACTAATTCATCAAACGCAAAGCGAGGATATTCTATTGCATCATCACCAACAAGTGGAACTATATTTTTGCCTTTTATAACATATCCTTCTCGTGTCAGCTCTATATCTAAGTTTTTCAATGCCATTGTCAATTTCATCGGCATCTCTTCTGCAAATTGAGCATCGTATATTATAATGTCTGCTTTTTTCGTTGCTAAGTTCATATTAACTCCGTATAATGCTGAATTCGAGCTATATGTCTTTGCTTCTCCTTCTTTTGTGGTGTATTGTGTTTGTGTTCTACCTGAATAAAAGGCTGAAACAGGGAATGTTGTAACCTCATACATATCACCTATTTCATAGTTCATTACAACGAGAGTTCCGAGAGGAGCTGCACTTTGTTGAAACATTTCTGACGGAGCATAATATGCAGTTGTTAACATACAATCCAAATCTTCAATTTGGCATTCGCGTGAATAAACACCATTTGCAAGTGTATTTATTTGATCAACTTCGAAACGATATATTGTTCCTTGAGTAAAATTCCCCAATGTAAACTTTACTGGTTCTGATTCAAATGATAATTTTGTTTGAGTATTAAGTGCCATATCTTCCACTTTCATAACGGCTGTACTGTGATTATGCTCAAATTCAAATTCATATAATACATCTGCCATTATAAATGGTTCTCCTACCTCAGGAACCACATGATTTGCTGTTCGAATTGTCATTTTTGTTACTGTTTTCGGTTCATCGTCGCCAATGCACGAAGTGAACAAAAGTGCCATTGAGGCATAAAATAAAATTTTCTTCATAACTTATTATAATTGTTTTTAAAAATTGAATCTAACCGTAATCCCTAATCTTATAGGCTTTGCCCTTTGCACAAATTCATTTTTCATTGACACAAAATAGAATGTGGTGTATTTTGTATTTGTCAAATTCTGTCCCCAAAGCTGCAATGAGCAATTTGATTTCATAAATGTCACTGACGCACTGAGAATAGCATAAAATGGTTGTTTGACTGTATTCTCTTCATTCCAATATATCTCACCTGTGCCTCTCAAATTTGCATCAAATTCAATATTATCCAACCAAGAGCTATTAACTTTTAAGTCATACACTGTTGATAGGAAGAGGGTATGACATGGAGCATATGGAATATATTTCCCGGAAAAATCTGTTTTACCGTTATTGTATTCTCTGAATTTTGCGTTTGTGTATCCATAACTCAGATTGAAAGCTAAACTATTTATTGGGGAATATGTCATTGACATTTCTGCTCCAAAGCTACGAGTTTTGCCTGCATTAGTCATAATTCTTCCAGTTGTCGTTCCTTCGGGAAAAACAGTCAACTGCTGATTTCTGCAATCAATGTAAAATAAGGATAAATCCGTACGGACTTTTCCTCCGGCACATTCCAAATGAGCACCCAATTCATAATTCCAACTCTCTTCCGGATCATAGCCTACAATATCCTCGACATCGTATGCCGCACCAATTCCCATCATACGCATCAATCGTTGCTGTAAAAAATCGCTAAACATTTGCGTATTGAAACCTCCCGACTTATATCCTTTGGTTACAGACGCATAGATATTAGCCGAATTTTCGATAGGCAAATCATACACGATGCTCAATTTAGGAAGGAGTTCGATAAATGATTTATCTAAATCCCCTTTCTCATCAATATTTATATCTGTATTTCTGTAAAAATCATATTCATCTGCAATCTGGTCATACTTGTATACTGTGTATCCCGTGTTGCAATAACTATGATAGTTAAGTCTTACGTTTTCATAATCCAAGCGAATGCCGGCAGTAAAATGCCATTCATCTAAATCCAACCTCGATTCATGATATAAAGCCAATCCATAAGTTTTTGTTTCAAAATCACTGTTCAACGGAAACGTACGCTCATTCCAATAAATCGGATAATCCGGATTTGCATTATTCCTATTTTTCTCTATTAATTGATTGATACCGTAATCTTTAAATGTTACAGGTGCATTCATGTTCAAATCTTTATAAAACAAAAAAGCTCCTGCAAGCCATTTATATTTCCCTAATGACAACGATCTAAACACAAAATCTTGTGTTAACCCCCATTCTTTTTTTGCTTGTGTAAGAGTAAAATAATCAAGTGGTTGAAAATCTTGATCAAGTGTCATATTATCATCTATATATTGCAATGATGATATACTTGAGAATGTAAATTTATCATGCAACCAACGGATTGTCAATCCATCACTTATATTTAAGCGTTTGTAGAAACAGGTGTCATTATAAGATATCGTATGAGTTGGTAAATACTCATACGGATAGCCTCCTTGCTGAAGATGAGATAAGGAAAAAGTATTAAACAGAGAAACTCTTTTAGATATTCGCCATTCGAACTTCATTCTGCCACTTGCCATATTCTCCCAATCACACTTTTCACCATTATATTCATTATAATAGAAACCATCTGTTGATTGATATTGCCCGGAGACCGACAGTCCGATATTATTTCCTAATTTATGATACCATGAGACTGATGCTTTCCATGAGTTGCCGGAACCATACTCTCCCAGCACTCTAACTCCTTGATAACGCAACGGAGATAGTGTAGAAATATTAATCAATCCTCCCATAGTGTTTCTGCCATAGAGTGTCGATTGTGGGCCACGAAGCATCTCCACATGAGCAATATCTGCTATATCAAAATCATAAGCATCTTTGTTTAATATCGGCACATTATCAACAATCAGACCGACAGCCGGCTGATCCATTCTGGCACCTATTCCTCTCACATAAATTGATGATGTGATTCGACTACCATAATCAGGGATATAGAAATTTGGCACCAAGTCACTGACTGTTTTAAGCGAAACGACATTCATGCGTTCGATCTCTTTTCTATCAACTATAGTAGACGCCACTCCCACATCTCGAAGGTTGGCATCTTGCTTAATTACAGACACATTAACTTCTTGGAGATATATCGTATCTGATATTTCCTTGTCTGCGGCTCTAACCACAAAAGGAAATATAAACACAAAAAAATATATTGTCTTATACCACTTCATTTCGAATACAAAGGTAATAAAGAATCTATACCTACGCAATCCTCAAAAATTGTGATTTTTAATACACCTATTCTTTACGGCAGGAACATAAAGTCAAGCAAATACATTTTCATATAATATCTCTAAAGCCATTAAAAGCCTACGAACATACAGACGTAATCATTAAAATAAGAGTGGCGAAAAAATTGTTTTGCATATTAGATTAAAAATATGTATCTTTGTAAATAAATATATCTAATATAAATTTATAGCGATAAGCAATAGATAAAGTTATGAAATCAATACGCGAATTATTCAGAATCGGAACCGGGCCATCATCAAGTCACACAATGGGGCCTCGCTATGCAGCAGAGATTTTTTTAAACAACCATCAAGATGCAAAAGGCTTTGAAGTCATTTTATATGGCAGTTTAGCGGCAACAGGAGTCGGGCACATGACCGACATTGCAATTCTTGACACTTTAGAGAAAACCGGCATGCCAGTAAAGTTGATATGGCAACCTGAGATTTTCTTGCCATATCACCCTAATGGCATGACATTCCGTTCATTTGATGCATCAGGGAACAAAACTGATGAATGGACAGTGTATAGCGTCGGTGGTGGAGCAATTGAAGAAGAAGGCAAACCCGTGGTCGGACGTGATGTATACAAAAAACAAACCATGACTGAGATTCTGGAATATTGCGAACAAACAGGTTACTGCTATTGGGAATATGTAGAACAACGCGAAGGGAAAGAGATATGGGCATATTTACAAGAAGTGTGGAACGCAATGAAAGAGGCTGTCGAAAGAGGTCTTATTTCTGAAGGGCGATTGCCAGGACCTTTAAACATCAGGCGTAAAGCTCCGGCATATTATATGAAAGCAGACGGATACAAAGACAATCTTCGCACACGTGGATTAGTTTTTGCCTATGCCCTTGCCGTCAGTGAAGAAAACGCTTCAGGGAATAAAATTGTAACTGCACCGACATGTGGCTCTTCAGGTGTTCTTCCTGCCGTTCTTTACCACATTTGGAAAAGTAGAAAATTACCCGATACTCCAATTTTAAGAGCTATTGCTACAGCCGGATTATTTGGCAATGTTGTCAAACATAACGCAAGCATCTCCGGAGCCGAGGTTGGTTGTCAAGGCGAAGTTGGAGTTGCTTGTGCAATGGCATCAGCAGCTGCTTGCCAGCTTTTTGGTGGAAGTCCGGCTCAAATAGAATACGCTGCTGAAATGGGACTTGAGCACCATTTGGGAATGACTTGCGACCCCGTTTGCGGACTTGTTCAAATCCCTTGTATTGAAAGAAATGCTTATGCTGCCGCTCGTGCTTTAGATGCCAACATATATTCTCTATTTACTGATGGCAACCATCGAGTATCATTCGACAAACTTGTTACGGTTATGAAAGAAACCGGACACGATATGCCATCTTTATATAAAGAAACAGCTACTGGTGGACTTGCGAAAGATTATAAACAAATGTAATATGATTTATACTGAATAAAGACTTATCAGTTCTTTTTCTTTTGTGATTCAATATGTCAACATTTACAATTCACACCCTCGGCTGTGGTTCTGCTAAACCCTCATTACGACACAATCCGTCATCTACAATTATTAATTATCGTGAAAATCTGTTTATGATTGATTGTGGAGAAGGCTCACAACTCGAGATGCAACGTCAACATCTAAAATTCTCTCGCTTACGACATATATTTTTGACTCACCTACATGGCGACCATTGTTTCGGGATTCCCGGGCTTATCTGCTCTTTATCACTACTAAACAAAGGTGGACATATTACTATCCACACATTCAAAGAGGGTATAGATATGTTTAAGCATATTCTTAACTATTTCAATCGGGATTCTGCTATTGAAGTGGATTTTCATGAAATCAAGGTTGAAGAAGCTATCGTATATGAGGACAAAGCAATCACAATACGCACTATTCCACTCAAACACAGAGTGCCAACGGTGGGCTATATTTTTGAAGAAAAACCAAAATTAAGACATATTAAACGCGACATGGTGGATTTTCATAATGTGCCTGTTGCTCAAATAAAATCTATTAAAGAGGGAAAACCTTTCATCAAACCTGACGGCACAATAATACCTTCTGAAATGCTCACTTCTGCAGCAACGCCATCACTTTCCTACGCACATATCGGAGATACGGCATATATGCCAGACATCGCAACAAAAATAGGCCCTGTCGATTTATTATATCACGAAACAACTTATCTCGAAGAAGACCGAAATGCAGCTACTGACAGAGGACACTCGACAGCTAAACAAGCAGCTATGATTGCACAAAAATGCAATGCAAAACAGTTGCTAATCGGGCACTACTCATCTCGCTATCACAACGACAATCTCTTTTTCGAAGAAGCAAAAGAATTTTTCTCTAATACTATTCTAAATAAAGAAGGTCTGACTATCGCATTAGACTGATTGAAAATGACAATTATTGGTTCTCTATTATTACTGTCCAATAAAAATAAAAAAGTATATGAAAATAGGGTTCAATCGCTGATTGAATGTAGTTAAGATTTCTTTTTTCAATTTACAAGCCCCCCTTTTCACAGAAAATATCGGCTACCCGACAAATTAACGACCTCAATAATTATTTTTATCAAACACCAATAATTTGTTTTTTTGTGTTTCGCGTCTTTGCAGACGCTGTGTCTGTTTGTGTTCGTTTTCCGAGGGTATCGCTTCGCTCAACCCCCGGTTATTGAATCGCTTCGCTCTCCG
>CALDPR010000038.1 GCA_937911575.1 uncultured Porphyromonadaceae bacterium
AGCGATACCCTCGGAAAGCGAACACCCACCGACACAGCGTCTGCAAAGACGCGAACTCTGACAACAATCCGATTTGAAAAATCGCTGTCGCTTTCCTCCGGCTTAATGCGACAAATAATCTCAAAATCAGAATGCAACTAAATATTGCTTATATAGCAACTAAAGTGGTTAAATCGATTGGGCGATAAAAAGTGCTGATTTGTATCAATAAAAGAAGAAAATAGTAAGATTTTTTAAAAATTTTAATAAAAAAATTGGTTTTTAAGCGATTAAATAGTAATTTTGTAAAGCAAAAATTGAATATAGCATACCAAGGTTTTAGAACAAAACGCTGCAATAGTACCCATTCGTGAGAAAGTGTCCGCAGCGTTTTTGTTTTTAACATTTTGTCGTTGTTGAGGTCATCAACGTTTGTTTTAGCCACTCGATTCTTATAATTTCGATATCAGCAATGAATCATTCTATGTTTTTATTTGAAGAGGAATTTTCGTAATTGATGTTTCTTATAAAATAAAGGAGACTATCCGATTTTTTACGGGCAGTCTCCTTATTAACTTATTAAAAAAACACTAAATTTTGGTTTTTATTGCTTCGGTTTCTTTTTCGTAGCCCGGCTTCTCAAGTAGGGCAAACATATTTTTCTTATATGCTTCCACACCCGGTTGGTCAAACGGATTCACACCAAGAATATATCCTGAAATTCCACACCCTTTTTCAAAGAAATAGATTAGTTGACCGATATATTGTTCGTTGAGTTTTGGAATTGAGATTTGAATCACCGGCACACCACCTTCAACGTGAGCTATGCGAGTTCCGAGTTCAGCCATTTTGTTCACTTCGTCGATTCGTTTGCCTGCAATATAGTTCAGCCCATCGAGATTGTCTTTGTCGGCAGGAATAGTTAGTTTGTTGTCAGCTTCTTCGACAGTAAGGATTGTTTCAAAAATGGTGCGTTCGCCATCTTGAATCCATTGTCCCATGGAGTGAAGGTCAGTTGTCAAGTCGACAGATGCCGGGAATATCCCTTTGTGTTCTTTTCCTTCGCTTTCTCCATATAGTTGTTTCCACCATTCAGCCAAGAAGTGTAACTTAGGATTATAATTAACGAGTATTTCAATTTTTTTGCCCTCGGCATAAAGTGCATTGCGTGTTTTAGCATACGTTTCTGCAATGTTATCGGCTCCCGGATTGCGAGTTGCTTTTTCCATTTCAATAGCACCCTGCATCAAAGTGTCAATGTCAAAACCGGCAATGGCAATAGGCAACAGACCTACGGGTGAAAGAACAGAAAATCGACCACCAACATTGTCGGCTATGACATAAGTGGTGTAGCCCTCTTCATTGGCTAATTGACGCAAGGCTCCTCGCTTTTCATCTGTGATGGCTACAATAAGGTTTTTAGCAACGGATTTGCCGATTTGTCGTTCAAGTTGCTCTTTAAGCAAACGAAAAGCTATCGCCGGCTCGGTTGTGGTGCCGGATTTGGAAATCACGACAATGCCAAATCGTTTGTCTTTTAAAAACTCAGATAATTCATATAAATAATCTTCACCAATGTTTTGCCCGGCAAACAATACTTTGGGAGCCTCTTCTTTTGGTGCATATGCCGCAAATGAATTGCTTAATGCTTCAATGACAGCCTTTGCTCCGAGATATGAGCCTCCGATGCCGATGCATACCACATAGTCGCATTCTTTTTTCAATCGATTTGCCGTTGATTTGATGTCGGCGATTAATGATGCCGGTGTTTCACTGGGAAGATTCACCCAACCATGAAAGTCAGAACCTGCTCCCTTTGTCTCATTAAGATTGGAAATCCCTTCAGATGCAGATGCATTGAGAGATGTTATTTTATCAGAACCTACAAATGATTCAGCATTCTTAATATTGATTTGAATAGTTTTCATAATGACACCTAAATATTATTTCTACCTTAATAATTATTGCAATGCAAAGATAATGATTAAATAGTTAAAAAACAAATTTTGTTGTCATTGTAAACCATATTAAAGATCTGTTGAAATAAATCAAAATAATGTTTTCGGAGATTGTAAAAAAACTTTCGTCAGTCGATTTTATGCTTAAAAAGGAGCAAAAAAGAAAAAAAACAGAAAAAAAGTACGTTAATTGATTAAAAAATTTGGTGGTTTCAAAAAAACTATTTACCTTTGCACTCGCAAAATGCAAAAAATGCAGTTGCATATCGTGGCCCATTCGTCTATCGGTTAGGACGCAAGATTTTCATTCTTGAAAGAGCAGTTCGATTCTGCTATGGGCTACGAAGTCGCTACCTCCTCGGTGGCGACTTTTCTTTTTGGGAGAGTCTGGAGAGTATAGAGTGGAGGCAATTCCTATTTGCCAAATAAATCCAATCGGGCAATATGCATTCACAGAAAAATTGATTGGTTTTTATTTCTTCAAAAATTTTTATCAGAATATAATAAAAATTATGGGTGTCTGATAAAAACAAAATCTAAAGCAGAACCTCTCTGACAAACTTTAAACCCCTCCCCCTAATGGAAGGAGAAATCTTTGTTTGTCAGATTATGAAAGCTGATTGTAATATTTTAAGAGATTTTTCGTTTTGTATCATAGGGTAGTCCGTTGCTACTGATAGGATAATTAACCAATGAATGCGATTGCATAAACTATATACATATTTGTTTTTGTTGGTGATGCTTGTCGGGTTGATGGCATGCAGCACAAAAAAGAATACGGCGTTTTCACGTCAGTATCAAGCATTTACGACCCGATATAACGTATATTACAACGGGTCTGAGCATTTCAAAGAGCAGTTGAAAATGATGGAGGATAAGTATGAAGACGACTATACTCGCATCTTGCTCATGCACCCTGCCGAAGCCCGAGCCAACACTCGAATGCCACAGCCGACAGGAGATTTCAAACGCACAATCGAAAAGATGCAAAAGGCTATTCAGTTGCATTCCATAAAGAAAAAGCCGAAGAAAAAAGGGAACTCAAAGAAAGACAAAGAGTTCAGAAACAGAGAAGAGTTCAATCCTTTTTTGCACAACGCATGGGTGATGATGGGGAAAGCACAATACTATAACGGAGATTTCCTCGGAGCAGCCTCTACATTCTTTTATATATCGAAACATTTCTCATGGCTTCCCGATATTGTAACAGAAGCATTGTTGTGGCAAGCTCGCTCTTATTGTGCGTTGGATTGGAACTATGAAGCAGAGAATATTCTTGTTCATATCGACGACAAAACACTGACTACAAATGATTTGAAGTCGCTATATAATTTTGTTCAAGCCGATTATCTTATTCGTGAGCAACGCTATGAAGAAGCCCTGCCCTATCTCGAAACGGCAGCAAAGAATGCGAAAGGCTCTCAAAAAAATCGTTTGTATTTCTTGCTTGGACAAATCTATTCACGTCAAGGGAACAATAATGCCGCCTATTTGGCATATAAAGAAGCGGGGGCGGGTTCCGGAACGGCTTATCGCACAAAATTCAATGCCCGAATAAAACAGAGTGAAGTGTATACCGGCTCTAACATCAAAAAAGAGGTCAATTCACTTCGTTCGATGACTCGATATGAACGAAATAAAGAATTTCTCGACCAGATTTATTATGCAATAGGGAATCTTTATTTGTCGAGACAAGACACAGTCAATGCGATAGAAAATTATCGATTGGCAATAGAGAAATCCACTCGCAACGGAGTAGACAAAGCATTGGCACAGATAGCATTAGGCAATATTTTGTTCACACAACGTGAATATGTAGATGCTCAACCTTGTTACAGTGAAGCTGTGCCACAAATTTCCGACACATATCCTAACTATAAAGTGTTGAAATTGCGTTCTGACGTACTTGATGAGTTGGTTACCTATGCAGGAAATGTAGAGCTACAAGACTCTCTAATCGAACTCTCGAAGATGACACCCGAAGAGCAAACAGCAGTTGCTGAGCGTCTGATTGAGGAATTGAAAAAGCGTGAAAAAGAGGAGCAAGAAGCTATGGAGCGTGAGGAATATCTTGCTCAACAGCAAGGTATGGGAAATCAGATGACAACACAATCTAATTCTCCGACAAGTTTCCAAATGAACACCGACAAATCATGGTATTTCTATAATACGATGACAAAGAATGCCGGTAAGACAGAATTCCAACGCCGTTGGGGTGCTCGTAAGAACGAAGACGATTGGCGACGTCGCAATAAAAACACATTCTCCTTCGATGATGATGACGATGACTCCGAAAACGACGACTCTGAAGTTGACGAAACGACAGCAGTCAATGATTCGATTTCTGAAGAGGAACAGCAACGAATTGAAAGAGAAAATGACCCACACTATGTGGAATATTATCTCAAACAGATTCCTAAGACAGAAGAAGAACTTCAGACTTGCAACGACATCATTCAAGAGGGACTTTACAATATGGGTATTATCCTAAAGGATAAATTGGAAGATTTCCCGGCATCTCGAGGAGAATTCATCACTCTACTTGAAAAATACCCCGACAATACATATCGATTAGACGTATACTATAATATGTATCTGATGGCTGTACGCGAAGGTGATGAGGTAGAGGCGGAAAAATACCGACAACTGATCTTGAGTGAGTTTGGCGAGAGCAACTATGGACAAGCAATGCAAGACCCCAACTATTTCGACAATCTGCGTCGCATGAATGAACTCCAAGAGGTGAAATACGAAGAGATGTATCAAGCATATTTGAACAACGACAATGAGGCTGTGCATCAATATGCAGCCGATATGGAAGAGAACTATCCGTTGTCGCCAATATTGCCGAAATTTGTGTTCATAGATGCTTTATCTTATGTTACAGAGAATGACAACGAGAAATTCAAAGCTCGCCTGACCGAATTGCTTGAAAAATGGCCCGATACAGACATGACTTCAATGGCAAGCACAATATTGAAATATCTCAAAGAGGGACGTACGCCTCAAGCCGGATTGACAAATCAACGTGGTATGATTTGGGATATTCGACTGACAAACGATTCTTCAATAAATGCTAATGGAGACCCAGCAAACTTTGTCTACGACCCGACGAAACCACAAATGTTAGTATTTGCTTTCCCTATGGATAGTGTAAGTGCAAACAGATTGCTTTATGATGTGGCACGACATAATTTCTCCTCTTTTGTTGTTGAAGACTTCGACCTTGAACAGATGAGCTTCGGAAATGTGGGATTGCTCATTGTGAAAGGTTTTGAAAATATGAATGAACTTGAACACTATCGAAATGTTTTGGAACAAAGCTCTATGCTGACACTGCCTTCGCAAGTGCGACCGATTATGATTAGTGAAGATAATTTCAACCTGCTATTGCGTGAAGGTCGTTCGTTTGAAGAATATTTCCAATTCCAAGAAGAGGAAACCTTGCGACAGAAAGAGGTCGACGTGATTGGCGATGATCTCAATGAGACTGATTCTGCTGATGAAGAGAGCGAATCTCCCCCTTTAAATGAAGAATCTATGACTGAGTCGGAAAACACTGAAACGGAAACCGGCACCGAAGAAGGCTCCGAGACAAGCGAAGAGACAGAAAATACTCTTATCGAATCATCAGAGACTGAAGAGGAGATGATTCCACAGGAAACTCTTCCGGAAGAGTAAACAAATAAGAATATCACATTGTTAAAAACAAAAAAACAGAAGATAAAACAATATGGAAAGAATCTTATGGGCAGACGATGAAATCGACCTCTTGAAACCACACATTCTTTTTCTTCAATCGAAAGGATATGAGGTGGCAACCGTATCCAACGGGCGTGATGCTCTCGATGCTCTCGACAATGAGAAATTTTCGCTTATCTTGTTAGACGAAAATATGCCCGGTCTTTCCGGTTTAGAGACTTTATCGATGATTCATCAATCTCACCCCGACATACCCGTAATCATGATTACAAAATCGGAAGAGGAAAACATCATGAATCAAGCAATCGGCAATAAGATTTCCGACTATCTAATCAAACCGGTTAATCCCAATCAGATATTATTGTCGATAAAGAAAAACCTACACAGCTCCGCCCTTGTAGCAGCACAAGCCACATCTGACTATCAGCAAGAATTTCAGAAAATAGCCACTCAAATCAATTTTGCTCAATCGATTGAAGACTGGTATGAAGTCTATCGCTCATTAGTCTATTGGGAACTTAAACTTGCACAGACTGATACAAACATGGACGAGTTGCTGTTGATGCAAAAACGTGATGCCAACATCGGATTCTGCAAATTTGTCAAACGTCAATATGAAGAATGGGTAACGACTGATAATCACCCTCTGATGAGCCACGAAATATTCAAACGTCGCATCTTCCCGAAACTCGACAAAGGAGAAAAATTATTTTTTATCTTAATAGATAATTTCCGTCTCGATCAGTGGCGTGTGATTCAACCTCTAATAGCCGAATATTTTAATTTCGAAGAGGAACTCTACACCACCATACTCCCCACTTCAACTCAATATGCCCGAAATGCTATATTTGCCGGCCTCATGCCTTTGCAAATATCTGAAATGTATCCAAACCTATGGGTTGAAGAAGATGAAGACGAAGGGAAAAATCTGTATGAGGAAGACCTTATTCAAACTCAATTAGACAGGTTCAGAAGAAAAGAAAAATTCTCTTACAACAAACTATATGACTCAGCCGGTGGCGACAAGTTGCTTGCAAAACTGCCGACTCTCGAATCAAACGAATTAAATGTAGTCGTACTCAATTTCATCGATATGCTCAGTCATGCCCGTACAGAATCTAAGATGATTCGTGAACTCGCAAATTCAGACGCCGCATATCGTTCGCTCACTGAATCATGGTTCCGACACTCTTCTGCTCACGACTTGTTTCGCCGGTTGGCAGAAAAAAATTATAAAGTGATTCTCACAACTGATCATGGAACAATAAGGGTGGATAATCCGATCAAAGTTGTCGGCGATAAAAACACGAACACAAACTTGCGTTATAAGGTGGGAAAGAATCTGAACTATAATCGCAAACAAGTGTTCGACATCACTAACCCTCAGCGTTTCGGATTGCCGGCACCCAATCTGTCGAGTTCATTTATCTTTGCTTGCAATGAAGATTTCTTCTCTTATCCAAACAATTATAACTATTATGTGCAATACTATACCGGCACATTCCAACATGGAGGCATATCTCTTCAAGAGATGGTGGCTCCTCTGATAACTCTTTCTCCAAAATGAGACTGATTGCCGACATATTTGTCTTCTTTGCAATTCTTTTGCTACCCTCCCCTGTTGCTTATGCCTCAACACACGAAGAAGCTCTTCGGCAACTTATTGAAAAAGCCGATGAAGGAGATCCTAAATCCCTTCATGACCTTGCCTACATCTACGAAAATGGACTTGCCGGAATAGAAAAAAACCGGCAGGAAGCAATTCGCCTATACACCCTATCTGCCGAAGCCGGATATGCCCCGGCTCAAAATTATTTAGGCTTTTGCTACTACAAAGGGGAGGGTGTGCCACGAGATGCTGCTAAATCACTCTTTTGGATTCAAAAAGCCGCCGAACAAGGGGATATCAAAAGCTACAATAATCTGGGGTGGTTGCTCCTCGAAGGCGATGGGGTGGTGCATGATGCAAGCAAGGCAGCCTACTGGTTTTCAAGGGCGGCTGACGAAGGATTACCGACAGCTCAATGTCAACTTGCCGACCTTTTCAAAACGGGTGTCGGTGTAAAGCAAGACTCTATTGTGGCTGATAGTCTTTACCATAAAGCCATGTATGCCGGACTTGCTGATGCCGAGCAGAAACTGCTTGCCATGAATTATAACCGTTATCTGCTTATGAATGCTGACGACGCTCTGAATCTTGCAAAAAAATATTACTACGACACTCATTTCCTACTCGCCGTAACTCTTTTTGAAATAGCCGAACAAAAAGGGTCTGTCAGAGCAAAAACTTTTCTCGGAGAATGCTATGCTCATGCCTATGGCGTAAGCTATGACTTCAACAAAGCTCTCGCCTTTTACTACGATGCGGCCATTGCCGGTGATGCCCCGGCTCAATTCATCATTGCCGAAACGATAGAGATGATTCCCGACGTGATTGAAATCTTATTTCCCGAATCACTATCTGATGACACCAACCCTTTTGCAATAGCTCACGAATGGTATGAAAAAGCTGCCAAACAGGGAGTTATTGATGCTGCAACTGCAACAAAAATGATGAAAGCTATCGACTCAGATTCCCATTCCAACAATAAGTGATAATATTATTGTAGTCAGACAGTAATAGATTTTTGTGTTTCGCGTCTTTACAGACGCTGTAACTATGGGTGTTCGCTTTCCGAGGGTATCGCTTCGCTCAACCCCCGGTTATTGAATCGC
>CALDPR010000039.1 GCA_937911575.1 uncultured Porphyromonadaceae bacterium
ACGATAATCGCCTGTAGAAGGTCCCGATGGATTCGTCTGTGAACTACTGCTGTAATAATCATACCAATCAGAACACCATTCATACACGTTACCACTCATATCATATATCCCAAGTTCGTTTGCTTGCTTTTGCTTTACGGGGTGATTCTTATCTCCACTATTACCGTCATACCAAGCAACTCTGTCAATATCATTGCTCCCACTATATTTGTAGCCTTGCGACTTATTGCCTCCTCGGGCTGCATATTCCCATTCGGCTTCTGTCGGCAAACTGAAGTTCTCACCGGTCAGGGAGTTCAATCTGCTGATAAACTCTTGGCAGTCTTCCCAACTTACATTCTCTACCGGCAAGTTTGAACCTTTCCATTTTGACGGGTTGCTACCCATCACTGCTTCCCATAGGGCTTGCGTTACCTCGGTCTCGCCGATATAGTAGTCGCTCAACGTTACGCTATGTGTCGGTGTCTCATCACTCTTTGCATCGCTGCCCTGCTCCGAGGTTGCCCCCATGGTGAATGTACCACCCTTGACGGCTATCATCTTGAACGATACGCCGTTGACAGTGATCGTCTTGTCGGCAAATGCCGATGTCGATGCTTCTTCTGTTGGTACTACTGATTCTGCAACTGGAGTTGAATCTGCAACTACTTCCTCTTCCGGTTCCGGTGTAGGCTCCGGTGCAGGTCCATCACAGTTCTTTACTAAAATAATAAAGATGAATATGAAGAGTGCGATTATCAACAAATTTGCCCATTTCGGCATTTTACTGCTGTCGCTATTGAGTACTTCTGTCCCTCTACCCGTTCCCCCTCCGGCAGGTGGCACAGCCGGACGGTAGACACCTGGCTGTTCAATCTCTTCTCTTCTTTTACTATATATTGTCGCATCGGTTTCCACTCCTGCATTTCCCGATTTTAGCGAAGCCATATTGCCTCCTATCATCTGCATAAACTCGCTGATGCTCTTGGGACGATCTTCAATCCTATTTGCCATTGCCCGGAAAATGCCGTTTTTCAGCGATGCTCCGACAGACGATGGCAATGCCGGCAGTTTATTGTCTAATGCAGATGGTGGCACTTTGCCGGTCAGCAGATATGCCATTGTTGCTCCGACCGAATAGATGTCGGTCTGAGGGGAAAATTCTTTGACACCTCCCAACTTATATTGTTCGGCTGGCGAGAATCCTTCACTGACTCCCTGTGTCAATCCTGTGCTTGTCTGTTTCCCTTTGTCATCGTAGTGCTTAGATAATCCGAAATCAACCAATTTCACTGTGCCCGTTTCATCGAGGAGTATATTTGCCGGTTTGATGTCGAGATGTGAGAACGGATTCGCTCCTGTGTGCATATAATGCAATGCCGATGCCAACTGTCCTATCATCTCTTTGGCTCTCGATTCACTGATTGGACCCTCTTTCTCAACCATATCTTGAAGCGACCCTCCCGATATATATTCCATTACAAAATAGGTGGTCTGATTCTCATCAAAGACATCTATAACTTTCACTATATGCTCATGATTGAGTCTTGAAAGATTTTTTGCCTCTTTGACAAACTTTTTGCGATATTCATCAATGAATCCCGCCTTCTTCTTCGACGGGACGGTTACGGCATTTGAATTCTCCTCTCGCTCACACTCATCATTGATAAAGAATTCCT
Organism: uncultured Porphyromonadaceae bacterium; assembly: GCA_937911575.1. Classification (GTDB taxonomy): domain Bacteria; phylum Bacteroidota; class Bacteroidia; order Bacteroidales; family Muribaculaceae; genus Lepagella. Next base: position 1,659 of record CALDPR010000039.1, read on the forward strand.
TTATCGCCACATCAGATTCGACATACATCTTGCCGATTGCTCCTTGCACCTCATGCCGATATTTTGCCTTATATGTTATGCCGAAGCCTCCTTGTCCGAGAACTTTGACTATCTTATACCTGCCGGCTTGCAACAGCGTACCCGGTTTCAGGCAATCATTGTTTTCTTCCATAGAATGCAGATTAATATCTTTATTTCTTTATTTAATACAAAATTAAACAAATCGCAATACTCTGTAAAATTTTCAACACGTTTCTTTACAAAGCATTGCGATTTTAATATTTCCGAAATCACCGAGTCTCTATTTCAATTGTATCTCCAAGGGAATTTCAATCACCGGCTCATCTATGCCGACAAACTGACCGGGACATTCTTTATTATACTTCTTCACTAATGATATTGCATCTTCGATTTCATCAGCCGAGCCAATAGCCACATAATAGAGAGGCTCACCTGTTTGCAGAAGGAAAGCATCATATCCCAAATCGAGAAGACGCTGGCGATGAGATTTGGCATTGAAAAGCATTTTATACTGTCCGACCACAACATTATATCGTTGCAACGGCCTTACAGAATATCCGGCATCGCCCACCACCGACAGGGCTTCTGTTCGCGTACGGACGCTGTCATTACCGATTATCATTATCGAGGGTTTGGCCTCTTCGCGTATCTTATTGTAGATAGTTGGCTCAATATCGCCCATCTGATTTTGTTGTGCCAGTTCATAGGCTTGACGATAGTTGTTTTCGTTTGAATGACAAGCAGATATCATTACCAAACAGAAAACAACCACTATCGGCACCATATATTTATTCATAAGCATTCTTATTTGATTCGTGTCAACACTCTGATTTCACGAGCATTAAATTTCCGATTCATATCTGCCGATGATATAAGTTCAAGTTCTTCACCGGTCAGAATATCTACATACCTTGCTCCAACAGGGACAATTTCCGTATAGCGAGACATATCGACAACATTCTCTTTACTCACCCCATTCAAGACAACAATCACCTCTTCATCGCCATATTTACGTTGATATAGATAAATCCCATTTGTCGGCATGAAATGTTTCATCGACCCATTGGCAATAGCCCTACTTCCCTTTCGCCATTTGAGCAATTTGCTCATGAAATCCACAGCCTCATTTTGAAGCTCGGTTCTCCCTTCTCTGACAAAAGCATTGACCGTATCTCCCGGAAATCCACCCGGCACATCTCGACGCACGTTGCCATCACCGGGTCGTCTGTCGCCTGCCATAAGCAACTCCGTACCATAATAAATCTGAGGAATACCCGGAACAGTGAGAAGAATAGTAATCGCCTGTTTCCAAGAATCTAAATTTTCCGGCACTTCAAGAATAACACGTTCGGTGTCGTGGTTATCAAGAAAACGGAGCATTTTCATCGGGTCTGCATAAGCGAAATCGAGAGCCAAATGATCATAAACCTTATTCAATCCATTCCATGGGTCGGTCTCTTCCGTATATGGTGCAAGATTTCTTGATTTAATCATAAAAGGGAAATCCATGATTACAGGCAGATGAGAATCCTTGCCGTCGACAGACAACTTTGATTGTGTCTGCCAAAAAGACTCGGCGGCAGTATCTGCATACCAGCATTCACCGACAATGTTGAATTGTGGATATTCATCGATTACGGCTTCTACCCACTCGCCCATTCTGTCGGCATCTGCATACGGATATGTGTCCATTCTTATCCCATCGATCTCCGATTCTTCAATCCACCAAATTGAGTTCTGCACAAGATATTTCATTAAATGTGGATTATTTTGATTCAAATCAGGCATCTCTTCAACAAACCAACCATCAGTGGCCAAACGCCGGTCATAGTCTGACGCATAAGGGTCCATAATTGTCGACAACCGATAATTTGTTTGGACATAGCCGTCAGAGAAATTAAACCAATCATGCGAAGGGCGTTCTCTGAACCATATATGCTCACTGCCACAATGATTGAAAATCATATCCATGACTGTCTTGATATCTCGATCATGCAATGCAGAAATCAAATTTTTATAATCGTCGTTAGTACCAAAACGTGGATCTATGGAATAGTAGTCTGTCGTAGCATACCCATGATAACTGCCATAGGGCATATCGTTTTCCAACACCGGATTCACCCATACAGCCGTAACTCCCAATGAATCAATATAATCAAGGTGCTGCATCATTCCGGCAATATCTCCACCATGACGCACATTCAAATTTGTGCGATCAGCTCCAACAGGGAAACGCATCGTCTCTATTTTATTGTTTTGTGGATTTCCGTCGGCAAATCGATCCGGCATAATCATATACATCACATCACCGGCATCAAATCCTTTCGCTCCTCTGTTTCCCTTGCGATTTTTCAACTCATATTCCTCTTTTATTGTCTTTCCTCCATCAGAAAAACGGATATTCAGTTTGCCGGCTTTCGCCTCATCAGACACTGTCAGATAGATAAACTGATAATTATTGCTACCATCAAGACGCACAATGCTATCCAGACTGACACCGGAATATTCATCGATACTGACATCTGCCGATTTTATATCTTTGCCATAGACTTGCAACTGCAAGCAATTCTCATTCATTCCCACCCACCAATGTGGAGGGTCTATTCTTTCAACATTAATCCCTGCAAATACACTTTGTGAGGTAATTGCAAGGATTAATGAAGCATAAAATTTATTGCTTTTTTTCATACTACCCTATTTGAATTATCAAATGATTGGATAAACTCCAAAACTTATCTGCATTTGTTATTCTAATTGTCTTCGTGCGATCCGGATTTTCTATAATTTCGTATGAACCTTCAGGGTGGTTTGTCCATATCTTAACATCTTTGTGATTACATGGAATCGAACGCAATGTTCGCTTATCTGATCGAGTAAAATATGAGGCATCAAACGAACCTTCAAGAACCTTTGTTGAACCAAGAAACTTCTTGGAAATCAATCCATTATTCTTCAACTCCTTATTTGTTCCAATCGCATAATAGCAACGATTTAATTCATTGTTGACAGCCACCACTTCTTGCTCGGCACGCTCTCTGCCTTCCGTTTCCACTCTTACTTGCTCTTGTGTCTCTGCCACTTGAACATTTAGATTTTCAATAGTGGCACGAGCACTCTCCAGTTCCTCATTCAATTGAGCTATCTTTGTCTCTTGCGATGCTATTTGCCCCTTCAAGTTCTCTATTGTTTTCGCCAATACTGCATTATCTCCATCAGCCTCTTTTATCCTTTTCTCCATCTTGGCAAGTAATTCTCTATTAGACTGAAGTTTTTGACGAATGGATTCCAAATTCTCACGTATAGCTACCCTCCGATTCTCATCATCAGAAACTCCGGTCATTGATACCAGCATTCCTTCTTGCTGATTAATTTGATCAATCCCTTGATAAATATCGTCCATTAAAATCAATAGGCTATCCCGATAGTCGTTGGCTTGAGATAATTCAGATGTAAGATTAGCGATTCTTAAAGAATCTTCATTTAGTTTAGTTTCTGTGTTTGAGCATGATGTCGCTACCAACATTAGTATGCCCATAGACAATACCATTTTTTTCATAATCGTACAATTTATTTAGTTTGATTCTTTTTCTACTTTATTTTTAATACTTTTACCTGCAATAATTATAACAATCTCTCCACGTGGTTGGTTCGCTGTAAAATATTCCGACAACTCTTTCAGAGTGCCACGATGAATCGTTTCATGCAACTTTGAGATTTCCCGACATACAGCTGCATCTCGCTCTTCTCCCATTGCTTCAGCAAGTTGTCGGAGTGTGCGTTGCAAACGATGGGGAGATTCATAAATCACCGACGTACGCTCATCATCTGCAAGCATCGACAATCGAGTGGCTCGCCCCTTTTTTATCGGCAAAAAACCCTCAAAAACAAACTTATCGCATGGCAATCCGGAAGCCACTAAAGCAGGCACAAAAGCAGTTGCCCCGGGCAGACATTCTACTATAATGCCACGTTTCCTACATTCCCTTGAAATCAAAAATCCGGGATCTGAAATTCCCGGCGTACCGGCATCAGAGATTAACGCAACTGTTGCTCCTCCCTCTATTCTATCGACAACAGCACTCACATTTTCATGTTCGTTGAATTTGTGATGACTCTGCATTGGTGTGGAGATTTCAAAATGTTTCAGCAACACTCCACTCGTGCGAGTATCTTCCGCTAATATGAAATCCACCTCCTTTAGCACTTTAATAGCTCGCATGGTCATATCTTCAAGATTCCCTACCGGCGTAGGAACAATATATAATTTACCCATAGTTACTTATTGTTTAAAAAAGCGACCGATGATAGTCATAAATTCTTTCACATCTTCACTTTCCGAATCCCATTGCAAATCATTGTAGAAATAATCTTCGGCTTCTTCATATGTATTCATTGTCTGCACAAGATTCAGTGATTCTGTGAATTCTACATTATTGTTGCCAAAAAGTTCTCGTTTGAATCGGAATTTATCATTAATCGTAAAAAACAATCTGATGTCTTTTCTCTCTTCTATATCCTTGTAATAGGCAAATTGTCGCTCTTCTTCATCGTTTATCATAAAATTATCTGCTGAAACTTCAGCCTCGTCAGCAAACGATATTTCCGGCAATGCTTCATCTATCTCATTTTCGTCTTCTTCATCATATTCTATCGACAATTCTTCTGTTGAAACATCTTCTTCATTGCTATCGGCAAACATCTCATCTATGTTTTCAACTTCCTCTTCAGTATTTATCCAATCATTAGATTCTTCGTTATCTATCACAAGGTCTGATGCCGTTGTCTCTTCTTCTACAAGTTCTTCTTTATAATCTTCTTCTGCGAGAGGAGTCGTTTCTTCAGGCTTTTCAACTGAATCGACAGCATCAACCGGCAAGCAATTTTTAACAAATGTATCTATCACTTTCTCATCATCGACGTCAGCATTCACAACCTCATCTTGACTTGTTGATTCAAGATCCCATTCTGCCGCCATATTTGCTATCAAGAAACTTTTATCAGCAATCAACCCGTAGATAGAATGATTTTCCGGCAAATCACGTCGCAATGCCATCTCTATCAAAGCTTCCATTTCATAGACGGAATTGAGCATTTTTTTTAATTCTTCTTGATTCATACCTTACCTGTTTTAATTATTAAATATTTCGAGAAGCAACTCTTCGCTCGCTTTCTTTATTTTATTTCTCTCCTTGAAGTTATTAATCATTATTACAACGACATGTGTCGGTGCATAATCTTCATCTAATTTATATCCGGCATAGCATTGCACACCACGCATACTACCGGTCTTTAGGGCTATATAACTATCTAAAGGAGTGTCTTTAAGGAACTTTTGCAACGTGCCATCTTGACCGGCAAGAGGGAAAAATGACACATAATCCACATTATCGCTCATTTTTTGCAGCAGAGATGCTAAAAAAGATGCCGTCAGCCTATTCTGCCGAGATAATCCGGAACCATCTACAAATTTGCAGCCTGTTGTCTTTAAGCCCTTCGACTCCCAATAAGCCTTCTCCTTTTTCGCACCCTCTTCTGTTGTCCCTTTGCTATTCGTTACGACAAGTGCATACGTTTTCAATAATGCCTCTGCAAACAAATTGTCGCTTCGCATCATACAACTTCGCATTATGTCATCAATAGTTGCCGAACGATGATTCACAAGCAATTCTCTCTTTTTCGGCAATTTAGGAGATTTAACCTCTTCGAAATCGATACCTATTGTTGAAAGAAGTGAAACAAATCTATCGACAAACAATTTCGACGGTTTTTTTATAGAATAAGATTGTTTCCCTTTAAAATATGAATTATTTTCAAAATTAAAGTCAAAACAACCTGCTCCATATCCATATTTCAGGTCGGCAGGATCCCATGATGGAGGGACAGACGGCCCACCAAAGACTTCGTTTACGAATTTCACTTCTCCTTTAAACTTCTTAATCCCTTTAAGCTTAATACCTGCGACACACTCTGCAACAAAATCTGCTGTCAGAGGCTCATAAATTGAATTTAATGACGGGTCGCCACAACTTTCAATAATCAGATTCCCTACATATGTGCTATCTTGCTGTTCTCCTTGCAGATAAACCTTTGTTTCATATACATAATCAATCCCGGTCTCATTGATTAACGAACCTATAGTTACAGCTTTCATAACTGAAGCCGGCAATAATGAAAGATTTGAATTATAATTCTCTATCCATGCCCCTGTTTCTAAATCAATAACAACGACCGACGACGATTCTGAATCTATTCCACAACCAGACACAAAAGTTTCAATTGCCTTGCTCCCAAAACAAACTATAGCAATCACACTAAAGATGAAACCGAGAATCGTTCTTTTCATTTATTTATCATTTATATAATGCAAAGGTAACTAAAATTTCATAAACTCAAAATTTTAGTTACCCCTATATTTATATCAAAAATCGACTTTTATTTCAAGTCCTTTCTTATTCTTCAATTACAGATCTATTTCCCTCCTATTGTCTTTCCCAATTCGCTTGCTGAATGCAAAAATTCATCGACAGTCATCTCCTTAAAAAAGAGCAAACCATGAGTTGTTCGCAATCGAGGACTTTCATTCTGATAGAAAAATGGCTTACCCAATAATTTAACGACCACACCAAACTGTTCTACCCATAGTTTTTTTGCCAAATCGCTAAATTTTCCGTCAAATTCAGGACTTGGGAATGATGCGTCAACTTGCGATAGATAACAGTTTTCAAATGCATTGCTAAACACACTCATTGCATTCAACGATACGGGTACAATATGGGTTGCTTCTGATGGGTGAAATTTATACCACACATTCCTATACCCCCATATTTTGAGTCTGGAGATATCTGTCTCTTTACCCCATTGCCTAATTGCATCGGCAATTGCCTGGAGCACTTTATAGTGAGTATCCGGGCCACTCCCTTCAGGGTCGAATGCTACTGAAATAATTGTCGGGCGTATTTTTCGTAATTGACAAAGGATTGGTTCCACATCACGCTCTCTACTCGGCTGTTCAGTAAAAATATCACCTGTATAGAAACCTAATCTCAAATGGTGTACATCTTCACTTTCAATTCCAAAAAATCCCCATACAAGTTCTTCTTCAAACTCGCGTATCATTCCTTTGAGCAATCGAATCTCCTCATTCATTCTTTCACCATCATAACTATTTTTCGTGATTTCGATTATCTCCTCTATTTTATTTATTAATTCTGTAACATTTGCCACACCCCATATTTCGATAAAATTTCTAATAATACGATGAGCAAACGCACGTTCTCGTTCTTCTGCCTTCTTTGCTGCTACACTTATCAAATAGTGATATATATCCTTTTCTCGTTTCAACGCATAGCCTTTGTCGAAAAAGTCGGCATATTTGAGCATTCCTATTTTCCCATCAGCAATAAATTTCAAGGTTTTCTCAAGCATTCTAATCAAGAAACCATTTGTTACTGCATTGAATCCTGAAGTCATAATTGAAAAATGAGATTTGTTCGTTTCATCTCTCGATACTCTATGAATATGAGGCAACAGCCCTAACATTATATCATCATGATGTGGCCCTGTATGATAGAAAATTTCATTTTTCCATACCATCGTACCCTTCTCTATTTTCTTTTTTATTGATTCAGCAACTTCTTTAATCGTATTTTCACTTAAGTCCGGAATCATCTTGCAATAGGTATCGTTTTGAAGATCTCCAAGTGTGGTTTTATCTCCATATTTGTTAATCCTATTTAGACAATCTATCACAGCTCTTTCGCTTTTCTCTTGATTCCATTCATTCAGTAGATAATAACTTTCCACCGACTTTTTCAATGCTGATGCAGCACCATTAGTGAGATAGAATCGTGAGTTTTTCAGTCGTGTTAATGCTGATGCCGGATATTGATTTGATGGGTGCCCCTCTAATGCATCTGCTACGACACGTGCTTTTGCTTCACCTGCGGCAAAAATTATTGCTGTTGCATCTTGATTATAAGTAATCGTATCCAAACCGATTGTTATAACAGGCTTGTGGCGTGAGATTTCAATACCACCTAAATCACTCGCAGCGGCAGCTTGTGTTTTGAAATTTGTATATGTCAAACGTGTTGTAGAGTGAAAATCACTTCCCTTGACATTGAATGCGATATGTCCGTCAGGTCCTATCCCTCCCAAGAAAAAACCTATTCCGCCTTTTTCTCTTATACGCTCTTCATATGCAGAACACCAATCATCAATCATAAATATTGAGCGTTGCTGCAACTCTTCGGCTGCATTTTTAGGCTCTCTATATCTCAAACTCAAATCTATCACTCCATCAGAGAATACTTCAGTGAAATGCTTATTATCAGCCAACGGTATGTTTTCACTATTAATAAACAAACCTTTACTGAAATCCAAACCAAATCCTTCAACATAATATTTCTGCACATAATTGTAGAAACTATTATGCTGTTTTGGACTAATGGGATAAAATTCGTCTATTTGAACAAAATGCAATCCATTCAGAGCCGGTTTCTTTCTTAATGACAAGGCACATTCTTTTCGTAATCTTTCGATTTCGACTGAGTCCCATTCTGCTAAAATCTTTTTTACCCACCCTATGAAATATTCAGGGGTCTTTCCGGTTGGCAGACTTATTACTCCGTTAGGATTTTCACCCACCCATTCCAAAAAACGCAATGCTGCCAATTTTCCTAAATCAGGAAAATTATCTACTACAATATATGGCAAATTTGTAAAACAGTCAACTCCTTTTCTCAATGAAAAAGATTGCTCTACTGCTGTGAATTCTGATTTCATAATATACATCTACTTAATAATTTTTATAAAATATTAGTTAGTGAGTTCAAAATTAATCATATTTCCTCAATATTTTAATTTCAACCATTACCAATAACGATCTTACCACTAATTTTATGCCTTAAGTCAATTTTTAATAAAGCAAAATATAATTTGTCGGATTGATTTTTAATTAGTAACTTTGACAACAATTAAATTAAGTCAACCGATGAATAATAATCTTCGACAACCATACACTTTAGACAAAGTTGTGCGAATCATTATCACACTGATAATCGTTGCAACAATTTTCTATATCCTCAACATACTTAAAGGAGTACTACTCCCATTTGTTGTAGCTTGCTTGATAGCATATATTCTTGAACCGATTGTGCAATTCAATAAGCGAATTTTCGGTCTCAAAGCACGTATTATACCAATAATGCTTACACTCTTTGAAGTAATCGGAGTTCTTTCCTTATTAGGCTATATTTTCATTCCTCTCCTTCTCGATGAAGCGGCTCAGATGACTATTTTAATACAAAAATATGCATCTACTCAAGTTTCAACACCTTTCATATCCGAAAATGTGCATCGATTCATACGAGAAAATATTAACTTCGAACAAATAGCATCACTTTTGAGCCGAGAAGAATGGACAAAAATTATCCAAACAACTTTAGCATCGACATGGGAGATTGTAAGTTCAAGCATCGGCGTACTGATCGAAGTGTTCAGCTGGGCAATAGTATTGCTTTATATAATCTTTATCATGCTCGACTACGAACGCTTAAAAACCGGATTCAAACGTATGATACCGATAAAATATCGTCGTCGCACAATTCGTATATTCAGAGATGTAGAAGATGCTATGAACCAATATTTTCGTGGTCAATTCCTAATTGCATCAATCGTAGGAATATTATTCTCTATTGGATTCCTTATTATTGGCCTTCCTTTAGGAATTGTTTTAGGCTTATTTATCGGGATTCTTAATATGGTGCCTTACCTGCAAGTCATTTCGATACCTATAACAGCACTCCTATGTCTTGTTTATTCAGCAGATTCAGGTGTTGACTTTTGGGTTATATCATTTCAATGCGTCGCCGTATATGTCATTGTTCAAATAATCCAAGACATGTTCCTTACACCTAAAATAATGGGTAAATCAATGGGGTTGAATCCCGCAATCATTCTCCTTTCACTCTCCATTTGGGGCTGCCTGTTGGGATTTTTCGGACTTATTATAGCACTGCCTCTTACCAGTTTAGTATTATCTTACTATAACAAATACGTCATTAGCCGTCCCATCGACCGACTCATACGAATTGAAGAGTATAAAGAAAACAAAAGGAGAAAAGAATAGTTTTGATTTACAAATTTGTCTATGTTGCCAATTCTATGTAACTTCGCAAAATAATTCAACAGACACTAAATTCACTGATAAAAAAATGAAAAGAATCGGCAAGTTATATTTCCGATATGGGACAATGGGATCGGCAAAAACCGCACTATTGTTAACCACTGCTTACAATTTCGAAGAGCGAGGAATGCAATATATGTGTTTCAAACCGGTTATCGACACTCGCGATAAAAAGAATGTGATTCGCTCAAGAATAGGCATTGAACGAGAATGTCAATGGATATATAATGACACCGACCTTTACAATATGATTCGGGATAAGTTCAACTCATCTGAATCAATACCGGAATGGTTGCTTATCGATGAAGCTCAATTCTTAACCGAACGACAAGTTGACCAACTATCTCAAGTGGTAGATGATTTTGGGTGCAACGTAATTTGCTATGGACTTCGCACAGACTTCCAAACACATATGTTTGAAGGCTCTCGACGTCTATTCGAAATTGCAGACACTATTGATGAGATAAAATCAACTTGCTCTTGTGGCAGAAAGACAATCGTTAATGCCCGCATTGACAGCAAAGGAGATATCATCACTGTCGGCGAACAAGTTGAAATCGGAGGCAATGACAAATATATGGCTGTATGCCGAAAATGTTGGCGTAATAAACGAATCGAACATAGTTCTCGCAGTATGCTTCCTTTCGACAATGAATTATGATTGATTTCACTGAGAAAATATGGATTTTAGATGGAGCAATGGCATCTATGATTCATCAATTTAATATTGATAATCATAGTCAATTTTCACCAAACACAAGCTATTCTAATTTGCAGACATGCCCGGATTCTCTTTGTGTCACTAACCCGGATTTAATAGAACAGATACACCTTGAATATCTAAATTCCGGAGCCGACATAATCACAAGCAACTCATTTAATGCTAATCCGATAACACTATCAAAATATGGTATCGACATTTCATATCATGATATCTGTTGTCATGCTTTGAATATAGCAAAATCAGCAATAAAGAAACACTCTCTGCTCTCTGCTTCTTCAAAAAAATATATAGCCGGCTGTATAGGCCCTATCATTAAAGAGCCAAAAATCTCAGAACAAGAAATAGCAAATGCTTACACTTTGCAATCAGAAGCACTAATAGAAAATGGAGTCGACATGATTTTGCTTGAAACAATATGTAGTCTGCATCAAGGCATTATTGCATCAAAAGCAATCATCAAAGTAATGAATCGATTGAATCGACAACTACCATTGATGCTTTCTTTTTCTTTATCTGCCGAAGGGACCACATATGATGACAATAAATCTATTCAGGAAATAATTGCTGCCACGAAGAATCTACAAATTTCATCTATTGGAATAAATTGTGGTTGCGATATAATCGAAAGTTTAAACCATATCACGCAATTTTCAAATTATTCTGATTTGCCAATATCGTTTCACCCAAGTGCCGGACTTCCGGATAATACAGGAAATTACAACATTTCTCCTCAACAATTAAACGAATCAATCCAACCTTTGTTGGAAAACCAGCAGGTAAACATCATCGGGGGTTGTTGTGGCACGACTCCTAAACATATTCAAGTATTAGCTCAAACAGCCTCTTTTTTCAACTCAAGGAAATCAATTAATTCACACATAAATCGAAAATTAAATTAAATCCTTATGATACCTAAATCACAACGCGAAGAAATAATCGCCCTTATCAATCGAGAAGTTGTACCGGCAATAGGTTGTACCGAACCTGTAGCTGTTGCTCTCTGTGTTGCCAAAGCAACTGAATTATTAGGCTCTACACCGGAGAAAATCGAAGTCGCTTTAAGTAGCAACGTACTAAAAAATGCAATGGGAGTCGGAATCCCGGGCACAGGAATGATTGGACTACCCATAGCAATAGCTCTTGGTTCTTTAATCGGAAAATCAGAATATCTTTTAGAAGTATTAAAAGATGTCAATCCTGAAGCTGTCGAAAAGGGCAAAATATTCATTGCAGAAAACAGAATAAACATATCCCTCGATGAAAATGCTCCTTCAAAACTGCACATCGACATCACAGCTATAGCCGGCAACCATTCTGCAAAAGCCACTATAACAGGAGCACATACAAATTTTGTGTATTTAGCTAAAGATGACAACGTTATTCTCAACACCCCTTATTCCGAAGAAAATACTCAAGAATCAAATGATCAAGAACTTAATCTCTCGACTGTTTGGGAATTCGCCATGGAGACTCCGATTGAAGAGATTGAATTCATTCTCGAAGCAAAACGCTTGAACAAAGCTGCTGCCCTCAAAGCATTAGAAGGCAATTACGGACACTCGCTTGGAAGCACTATTCGCAAAAACGGAAAACAATTCTTTGGCGACACTCCAATGGAACATATGCTTACCTATACGTCAGCCGCTTGCGATGCTCGTATGGCCGGTGCGATGATTCCCGTAATGTCGAACTCCGGAAGTGGAAACCAAGGAATCACTGCTACAATGCCTGTTGTCAGTTATGCCGAAGATATAAATGCTACTGACGAACAATTAATTCGTGCCTTAACCCTATCTCACTTAACAAGCATATATATCAAACAAAGCCTTGGCAGACTATCTGCACTATGTGGTTGTGTAGTTGCTTCAACAGGAGCTTCAAGTGCTTTAGTCTATCTCATGGGGGGAGGATATAACGAAGTATGTGCCGCTATTAAAAACATGGTTGCAAACTTAACCGGAATGCTATGCGATGGAGCAAAACCATCATGTGCCATGAAAGTCTCAAGTGGCGTATCTACAGCTATGATGTCGGCAATGCTCGCAATGAATGGTCGATGTGTAACTTCTGCCGAAGGAATCGTCAGCGACGATGTTGACCAATCAATTCATAATCTGACTTCTATCGGACGTGATGCAATGACTGAAACAGACAGATTAGTACTCAAGATAATGACTTCAAAATAGACATTTGTTTTATTTGTGTCAGATCAATCAAAAAAACTTATCGAACACCGATAATAAAAAAGGAGAAGAGGCAACATATGTTAGCCTCTTCTTCTATTCTTATCGCAATATTTAGATTCGAATTATTGCTACTTCGCTTCTTATACGAAATAATTACTGCCCGATAAAAACAAAAGCAAAAGCAAAACCTCTCTGACAAACTTTAAACCCCTCCCTCTCCATTTTGTGTAATTATCCAACTACTCATTGAGTGAACCTCCAACTGCATAGGGTGCGTTTGCGTGGCATTCCGACTATATTTGATGCGAAGCGACAGACTACAATCCGATGATATAGGGTGCGAAGCACCGGAGAGCGACAGCGATTCAATAGCCGGGGGTTGAACGAAGTGATACCCTCGGAAAGGAGAGCGAAGCGATTCAATAGCCGGGGGTTGAACGAAGCGATACCCTCGGATAGCGAACACCCACCGACACAGCGTCTGAAAGACGCGAAACACACAAAACAAATCATTGGTATCCGATAAAAATCGAAATGGATATAAGAATGAGTTTCAATCACTGATATTCTCTTATTAGTTTTTTATCAGGCAGCAATATCTTTAAATATCAATTCGTTTTTTGCGATTACGATAGTTCGATAGAGTTGCTCTCCAACGATTCAGCGACATTAGCCATGGAGAAGGCGTCGTACTGATAGCTGCCGACAATGGGTCGATCGGAGTAGGCATTGAATCATCTGCACCAAACTGCTCAGGATATAGAATGAGCATATTATGATATGAGAAATATCGGCTCAAGAAAGTTGGCATCGAATCAAGGTCGGCATTAAACGATATTGAAGTGCGTCGTGCACCAACAACAACAAGAAGATCATCATCATTGATGCGATTAGCCAGCATGATAAAGTCGTCCCACGACTCCATTTCACGATATTCGTTTCTGATATTATACTCTTCAGTTTGCAACACTCCTTGAATATAAGGTATCGTCTCTTTATAAGCAATAAATATCACTCTACATCCTACTTGTCCGGCAAGATTGGCTATACGAGTAATCCATTGACGAAATCCCGTCTCATATTCAGCCTTTTGTGGCACAACAACGACAATGCGATTAATCGTATTGACCGGCACATAACAGCGGCTAATGATAATCATTTTATTCGTGGATTGGAGAAGCTGTTCGATCATTGAACCAAAAAAAGAGTCTACTATATTTGATTTTATGTGCATACCAATAATAATATCGGTACAATTCTTCTCCTTCATCACATTTACAAGCCCTGCCACAATATTCATATCGTAGCGTTCCACCTCATTGATTTTAATATCTGAATCGACAGCAACTCTCACTGCATTGTTCATTGCCGTACGCCCTTTATTAAGAGCCACATTATCATCATTATTACGAACAAACAGAGCAGTTATCGGATGAGTGTTTTTCTGATGTCGCAGATAGATTGCAAGCTTCATCAATCCATCTGCAGTGATTGGATTGGAAAGAGCCACCAACTGACGAGCATCTGTGCGTTGAGGTCCTGATTCCTGCTTCATCTTCTCATCAGTGATCGACATTCGTTGCATCATTGCAGCCCTTTCCGTAACAACAGAAGCAACAATACAACAGCCAAGTATCATCACAACAGCGGCATTCAGCACATCATCGGAAATCAAACCATATTGAAATCCCAACATAGTAGCAGCAATCGTGGCAGCTGCTTTACCCGATGACAGACCAAACAGCAACCGACGTTCTATTATGTCGAATTTATATATTTTCTGAATAATCCATGCTGCCAACCATTTACACGATAAAGAGACAGCAATCATATTGAATGCTATCCATATCACCTTCCACCCGGAGAATATAACACCTACATTGAGCAACATTCCGACACCAATAAGGAAATATGGTATGAAAATAGCATTTCCTACAAATTCTATTCTCCTCATCAGAAGCGAACGAGACGGCACATATCGATTAAGCACTAACCCGGCAAAGAATGCTCCCAAAATAGCTTCCAAACCGATTAATTGAGCCAATAACGAGGCAACAAAGACCATAGAAAGGACAAAAATGAACTGCGACACAGCATCGCTGAACTGGCGAAAAAACCATCGTGTCAGAATAGGTATCAGATAACCTAAACCTACAGCATATAATACCATTAAGACAAATAGTCTCAAACTTCTGAGCCACATAAATTCGCCACTCTCTGCTATACCAATCACTTCAGCCAATACAACCAAAGCCCCCAATACAGAAACGACAGTTCCACATACAGCAATCACCACAGCCTTTGAATTTGTCAGTCCAAAACGTGCAACTATCGGATATGAAATAAGAGTATGGGAAGCATACATTGATGCCACTAATGCCGACGTTGACCACGACATACCCAATAAATAATGAGATGCGACAACACCTATAACCATAGGAATTGCAAAAGATAATAATCCAAAAGCGACCCCCTTCCGAGAATTTTGCTTTAGATTAAGCATATCTATCTCCACACCGGCAAGAAACATCAAATAAAGGATTCCGACTTGACCGAATATCTGAAAACTTGCATCACGCTCCAAAATATTGAACCCATAAGGACCAATAACCATTCCTGCAACTATAAGACCTACAATGTGTGGTATCTTAAATCTACGCAGTAATAGTGGTGCCAGCAAAATAATCACTAACACTATCAAGAAGATAGCCACCGGCTGCTTCAGTGGAAATTCTAATATAGACGTTAATATGTTCATCTCATGGTATTTGTTTGCAAAATTAACAAATTATTGATTTTCTTCCAATTTTGTCGACAACAAAAAATTATTGAAAATAATTGCCATATCAAAATCATTTATTAACTTTGCAACGTAATTGAGAAGGGAATCAGGTTAGAATCCTGAGCAGAGCCGCTGCTGTAACCCTGTAACAAGCACCGATATTTCACTGCTAATGATGTGGGAAGGAATATCAATAAGGTGAGGGTGAGCCAGAAAACCTACTGATTACAAATCAAATATTGTATCAGCTTTCGAGATTTAGAGCTTTACAAACATGTGTAATTATAAGGAAAAACTATCTCTTGTGGCATTACTATGCTTCCTATTCTTGGCTTCAAAAGCAGAGAATAGCGATGTGGTATCAGACACTCTCGTTCATCAATTAGAGGAATTTGAAGTGATAGGCAACCAGCGACCTTACGCAGAGGTGATTCCATCTCAGAAATTATCCGGAAAACAATTAGAAGAATTAAATTCTCATAGTGTAGCAGACGCAATACGCTATTTTTCCGGTGTTCAAATCAAAGATTACGGTGGTGTTGGAGGTGTAAAAACAGTCGACATTCGCAGCATGGGAACAAACCACATGGGAGTGTTTTATGATGGTATTCAACTTGGGAATGCTCAAAACGGACAAATAGATTTAGGAAAATTTTCGCTTGACAACATTGAAGAGATTTCGATGTATAACGGACAAAAGAGCGATATTTTTCAATCAGCAAAAGATTTCGGATCTGCCGGAACAATATATTTGCGAACTCGCCAGCCAAAATTCAAATCAGGTAAACAATATAATTTTAATTTCACTGTTCGCACCGGTTCTTTCGGGCTAATCAATCCGTCGATAAGATATGAGCATCGATTAAGCGAACGTGTAAGTTTATCTGCAAATGTAGAATATACTTATGCTAACGGCAAATATAAATTTCGTTATCGCAAAGTCTTTTCTGATGGCACTCTTGCTTGGGACACAACAGCAACTCGCCAAAATGGAGATATTCAAGCATTGCGAGCAGAAGCAGGGTTGTTCGGATACATAGAAAACGGACGATGGAACATTAAAGCATACTACTACGATTCAGAGAAAGGAATCCCCGGAGCGATAGTAAACAATGTGTGGAAAAACTCTCAACGACAATGGGATCGAAATTTCTTCACACAAGGAAGTTTCCAAAAGCAAATTTCTGAACGCTATGAGTTTATGCTCAATGCCAAATATGCACGCGACTATATGCGATATTTGAATCCTGACACGACATTGATGTATCTCGACAATCAATTTTGGCAAGACGAAATATATGTCTCAACAGCAAATAAATTAACTATTCTAAAAGATTGGGATCTAAACCTCTCCGTCGATTATCAATGGAATGCTCTTGACGCAACTCTTGTGAATTTCTCGCAACCCACACGCAATACACTAATGGCTGCTCTCGCTTCAGCTTATAGATATAACGGATTTAAAGCACAAGCAAGCCTATTGGGAACATTTGTGTTCGACAAATCAAAAATTGTCAGTGCCGACAAAGTGCTTGGCAGCAGAACAAATAAGTTTTCGAAATTCACTCCTGCCGTTTTTTTGTCATATAAACCATTCGAACAACATGATTTCAATATCCGAGCTTTCTACAAACGAATATTCAGAATGCCAACATTTAATGACCTATATTACACCGACATTGGCAATGCCGATTTAAAACCGGAATATGCCACTCAATATAATTTCGGTTTTCAACAAAATTGGTTGTTCAACAAGACGATATTCAAACAATTTAATTTGCGTGCCGACGCATATTTTAATAAGGTAACAGATAAAATTATAGCTGTACCCAAAGGGACCGGACAATATCGGTGGATGATGATGAATATAGGCAAAGTGCATATAATTGGAGTTGATGTAACAGCTCAATTAGCAACAGAATTACCCTATGACATTCGTATTAACGGACAATTAAACTACACATTCCAAAAAGCACAAGACTACACAGATCCGACAGATTGCCTTGATGAAGCAGGTACATACAAAGGACAAATAGCATATATCCCATGGCATAGTGGTTCAGCAATTCTTAATGGAGAATGGAAAAATTTAAATCTTAATTATAGTTTTATCTATGTTGGAGAACGCTATCACAACTCTTCAAACATTCCTGCCAACTATGAGCAACCATGGTACACTCACGACATTTCGGCTTCATATCGTTTCAAATTTGGTAAAACCGCATTGAAAGCAACACTCGAAATAAATAATCTTCTTAACCAACAATATGAAGTGATTATGAACTATCCGATGCCGGGGCGTAATTTTAAAATCATTCTTAAAGTAGACATCTAATGAAACAAGCATTTAAAACACTGACAATCTGCTTTCTCTTAACTTTAATATCATGTAGAGGTGATGATATAATTTTTATTCCGGAAAAAGTTCCGGTCACATCACCGGAAGAAGATTCGGTCACATCACCGGAAGAAGATTCGGTCACATCACCGGAATATACTTCTATCAAAGGTTTTTATCTTCTGAATGAAGGTAATATGGGGAGTAATAAAGCCACACTCGATTATTACGACTACACGACAGGTGTTTACACTCGCAATATCTACGGAAACGCCAATCCCGACGTCCCCAAAGAGATGGGCGATGTAGGCAATGATTTGAAAATTTATGGTTCGAGACTGTATGCCGTAATTAATTGCTCAAACAAAGTGGAAGTGATGAATTCGCAAACAGCAAAACGAATCGGACAAATTGAAATCCCCAACTGCCGATATATTCGTTTTCATGAAGGATATGCCTACGTCACATCATATGCCGGGCCGGTGGTTATAAAACCTGATTATGAACAACTTGGATATGTAGCAAAAATCGATACCGCAACTTTACAGGAAGTGGATAGATGCATCGTTGGATTTCAACCCGATGAATTAGAAATATATGAAGGATATATCTATGTGGCAAATTCAGGAGGATATATGGTCCCAAGATATGAAAACACTATTTCTGTAATCGATATTGCTTCATTTAAGGAAGTTGAGCGAATTGAAATTGATATTAATCTGCATCGTATTCGAGCAGACAAATATGGTCAACTTTGGATTTCCTCTCGAGGAGACTATTTTGATAATAATTCAAAATTATATTGCTATGACACTCGCAAGCAACGCATTACAGCAAAAATTGATGTACCGGTTTCCAATATGCATCTCGATGGCGACTCATTATATATAGTATCAGCCCAATGGAATTATATTTCAATGACCAATGAAATAACGAATGCAATTATTGATGTCAAACGCAGAGAAAAAGTGTGTGATAATTTCATTAAAGATGGAACAGACAATCAAATTAAAATACCATATGGAATAATGGTTAACCCTCACACTAAAGACATCTACGTTACAGATGCAAAAAATTATGTCAATCCGGGATACTTACATTGTTATAGTCAAGATGGTATAAAAAAATGGAGTGTACGAACCGGAGATATTCCTGCCCACTTCGTCTTTTTAGGAGAAAATATAAATGAACAATAATAGTAACTACTAATTTAATATTAAAACGTATGAACAAATCTATTACCCTTTTATTCGGATTGATTTTCAGTGCAACGACGTCAATAATTGCTGAAAATTCTCCTTATATAAGCAAAGTTTATGAATATTCACCTGCACCCGGACAATTCATCAATGAAATGCCTGAATATGAAGAGGGAGATAACTATGAAACAATGCTCGCAAAAGTAGAAGAACAAATATGTGGCGACCGAAATCCTGGTATGATTTCACTTGGAGCTTATGGAGGATATGTAGTTTTTGGATTTGACCACCCTATTGTAAATGTCGAAAATGCATATGATTTCAAAATATATGGGAATGCGTTCTTAGCCAATGGAAGTTCAAGTGGAGGAAGTTGTGAACCGGGCATTGTAATGGTATCTGTTGATGAGAATGGCGACGGACTGCCTAACGATAAATGGTTTGAACTTGCTGGTAGCGAATATAACAAAGAGACAACAAAGAAAAATTATCAAATAACTTATTATCAGCCTGCAGCTGATAAAGTGGCTGAACCGGACCCTGATTACAAAATAATCACTGATGCAACATACATAAAATTTACGACAAACGACAGCGAACAACCGGAAGGCTATGTCAAAAAAAATAGTTTTCATTCTCAATCATATTGGCCTGAATGGATTGATGCTGAAACTCTTGAATTTAACGGCACAAAACTTGCCGACAACTACTCTGACGAGAGTGGGAATGGTACATATTATGTATTAAATTATTTGGATTGGGGTTATGCCGATAACTTACCAAATGAGACAGATGCCGGATTCATGATAGATTGGGCTGTAGATTCCAATGGAAATCCGGTGAAATTAAATAAAATTGATTTTGTAAAAGTATATACTGCCGTAAACCAATATTGCGGTTGGTTAGGGGAGACTTCAACAGAAATTTGTGGAGCAGAGGACCTTCACCCGGAAGCAGAAATATCTGGAGTTGAATATGTTGTTGAAGGTTCTGATGAAGTGATGTTGCTTGCAGGCAATTCAGATATCTTGGTGCTTCGTAATGGAGGAAATGAGATATATACATACATTTATGCCATGAATGGCGATATGGTGAAATCAGCAATGTTATCGCACGGAGACAATACTATAGATGTGTCGATGCTACCGAACGGAATATATCTGCTTCGTTGTGGTAACAAAGCCATTAAATTTAAGATATAATAGAAGATATATCGAATAGATAAATTGTTGCAAGAGAGCAGCAAATAGAATAATATATTGGAAACACAGTTGGTTCGGCATATCGCCGATTAAAAAGGAATCAGGTGCAAATCCTGAACAGACCCGCTGCTGTGAGTTTCTCATCTAAAAAAAGATGATAATCGAGTTTTACTATGTCACTGGCATCATTGCCGGGAAGGCGAAACCTCGAAAAGAAACAAGTCAGAAGACCTGCCATTGTGTGTCACAAAAAACTTACGAGGATTTAAGTTTTGACAATTAGAGTATTGTAGAATCTGATTTAGACGAATGTAAAGGAATGGTGAAATCTATCCATGATGTAATGTAAAATAGTTGAAATGGCTAATTCTCGTAAGTTTTATATTAAAATTTATTGTTTAATTTTAAATATTTTAATTTATGAGAAAAATTTTATTGTTATTAACAATTATTGCTGTGAGTTTGAATTCATTCGCACAGCACACAGTTCAGGGGATTCCGTACAATAATCCTCGAAAGCTTTATAGTGGGGAGAAGATGACACCTCCATTATTGACAAGTGATGCCCCTTTCACGTTTGATGACATTCAGAACTGGACGGGAGAAGGTGAAAATCAGGCGGCTGTTGTGATTCAGTTCAACACAGGAAAAGATACGGAAACAACAGCGATGGTGTTCGGTTATCGTTGGGACGGAGAAAAAACCGGGGCTGATATGATTGTTGCAATAGCAGAGAGTGATCCCCGATTCTACATTCTGGCAAATTATGGTGGATATGGCTATTCAATCGGCGGAATGGGTTGGGACGCTGATGAAGATGGCGACAATTATTTGGTTAATGATGACGTACGCTATGATTTGGTAAATGGAAAGTATGAATGTTCATCGGAATATGACTATGATAATTTTACAGCAGGAGATACAGACGATTTTTGGGCAGGAGGCTGGTTTAACGGATATTGGTCTTATTGGATATCAACTTCTGGACCTGAAAATTTCGGTTATGCAAGTACTGGAGCAAGCGGAAGAATTTTGACTAATGGTTGTTGGGACGGTTGGAATTTCTATGCTGGAATGTCTTCTTATTCATGGTTGCCGTTTGCTGCCGCTCCATCGCTGATTCCGGAAGGGGCGACTACTGAGTTCAAGGTAAACGGAATATACTATACACTTGGAAGTTATCAAAACAAAACGGTATATGTTTCAGCTGCTAAAGAGATGGAGGACGAAACACTGACTGCATATACAGGAGAAATCACAATCCCAGCATCGTTCACGTTCGATGAAGTGGAATATACAGTTGTAGGTATTGACAAGAATGCTTTTGAAAACACAACCATCACAACTATAACTCTTCCTACTACTATTGCTGAAATCAAAGATGAAGCATTCAAAAACAGTAGTTTGAGTGCAATTGATTTACAATATGTCGAAAAAATAGGCAAGTATGCTTTTACCGGCTGTAGACAATTGAAAAATGTGGCATTGTCTTCGTCTGTCAAGAAAATTTCGGAAGGGACATTCTCCGATTCCGGAATCACTTCAATTTCATTGGAAAATGTAACAGACATTGATGCATCAGCATTTGCAAACTGTGCATCATTGGCAACTGTCAGTGGTTGGTCGTCTTTAGAAGCAATCGGAGCATCGGCATTTTCTGGTTGCACAGCTATTAAGGAAGTTGTCTTTGAAACATCTCTGCAATCCATTGGAGAATCAGCATTTGCCGGTTGTAGTGACTTGACAAATATAGAAGCGAAAAACATCGTGCCATTAGCTATCACAGAAAATGTATTTGGGGAAACTACTTATGTAACGGCAACGTTAACTGTGCCTTACGATTACAAAATTGTTTATGCAAATAGTGTTGGTTGGCAAAATTTTGTAAACATTGCTGAAGAAACAATTGATGTTAATGTAGGTGATTATTTCTATAAAAACAGCGTTGCTTATATTGTATTGTCGAATGATGAATCTTCAAAAACAGTTAAGGTAACACATTTTGCTTCAGAAGAAAATAATTCAGCAATAGCAACCGCAAATAATCAAGGATATGTTGGCGACATTACAATCCCGGGTAAAGTTTCATATCAAAAGATAAACTTCGATGTTGTCGAGATTGAAGCGAGTGCATTGCGAGGTGCAAAACAAATGACTTCTATAACATTCGACAATAGCAATATAACAGTTCTTCCAGACAATGCCTTATATCAATGTACAGGAGTCGTTTCAATTGTTTTGCCGGAAAATCTTGAAACAATCGGAGAATATTCTCTCTATCAATGCAGTTTATTGGAAAATATAACAATTCCTGAAAGTGTAAGGACTATTGGTTCAAGAGCATTTTATGGTTGCAGTAAATTATTGAGTATATCATTGTCTGACAATGTAGAATCTATCGGAGCATACGCATTCAATGGTTGTAGTTCCATAACTGAATTTGAATTTCCGAAGAATATCACAGATATACCTAACTATTTGTTTAGTAATTGTACGAGCTTGGCTGAAATTAAATTTGGTCCTAATGTCGTTACAATTGGGAATCATGCATTTAATGGCTGTGGCTCGTTGACTTCTGTTGTATTGCCTGCCGGATTGATATCAATCGGACAAAATGGATTTGCAAATTGCGGATTGACATCAATCTCATTCCCTGCATCGTTGACAACACTTGGTAATAATTCCTTTTCTGGATGTAAGCAACTTACGTCTGTAATAGTGCCTGAAACGGTTACATCTATTGGAACAAATCTGTTCAAGGATTGCACCGGATTGACATCTGTAGAACTTCATGCTACATTGACATCATTGAGTAATTATATGTTTAGTGGTTGTACTGGTCTGTCAACGTTCAGTTTCCCTGCCGGATTGACTTCAATCGGTGATTATACGTTCTTTAAATGTTCTGGTATTGAGTCTTTGGAAATCCCTGAAAATGTAACATCAATCGGACAATATGCATTCTCAGACTGTAGTTCATTGACATCAATAAAACTTCCTTCAACTTTGAAAAAAATCAATGCACGCACATTCCAGAATTGCTCTAAATTGGCATCTGTTGATTTGCCTGAAACAGTTACAGAAATCGGTGCGTATGCATTCTCTGGTTGTTCGGAATTGAGTTCTATCGAGTTGCCTGCAGGATTGATCTCTGTTGGAAACTATATGTTCCAGAATTGTAAAAAACTCACATCAGTAAAATTACCTGA
The DNA here is from genome assembly GCA_937911575.1 of uncultured Porphyromonadaceae bacterium. Classification (GTDB taxonomy): domain Bacteria; phylum Bacteroidota; class Bacteroidia; order Bacteroidales; family Muribaculaceae; genus Lepagella. The sequence goes on from CALDPR010000039.1 coordinate 25,506, forward strand.
AAAAGTTGACAAAGTAGCTCAATACATGTTTTCCGGCTGCACGGCATTGGAATCAGTGCAGCTTCCAGAATCAGTGCAACATATTTATGGCCGTGCGTTTGCCGACTGTACTTCCCTTACTTCTATTAAACTACCGTCAAATCTGCAGACTATAGACCAGCGTGCATTCCTTAACTGCGGTTTGACATCTCTGGAAATTCCTGCTACACTAAATAAATTTGGCTATTATGCATTTTACGGTTGCTCTGGATTGGTGCTGTATATGTGCAATCCAGTTCCGTTCCAATCGAACCAAAGTAATGCTCTGAACCTCGGAGTAGACGAATATCCACAGTTGTATGTTCCGTATGCTTCTGCAGATGAATATTCCGCAGATTCAAAATTCGGCGTGTGTGATATTATGACAGTATGTCCGGAAATTACGTTTGACGTACAAGAACATACATGTGGAGGTACTATTGAGGAGACAAATATTTCTGTGCCGGTTCTATTGTCGTATGCCGAGGATTATCAAGGCTTGGAAAATTTCGTAGAAGCAAATAATTCAAGCCTTAAAACGGCTGCAACAGTAAGATTGAAATACAGAGAGTCAATGGGGGATTCACAATTGGAATATACAACTATTGTTGCAGAAGAAATCGAAGGCAGATACAATGCGAGATTATATGACCTAAAAGCTCAAACAATGTATGAATGCTTCTGGGAATATGAATTGGAAGGTCTCGATAATACGATTGTCAGTGACATAATTTATTTCTCGACAACAATGACCGGCTTGAACGATGTTGAAATAGATAAATTTGAAAATGCAGAGTATTTTACTCTTCATGGTGTAAAAGTAGAAAATGCCAATTTGGATAATGGCATTTACATTAGAAAGGCAGGAAACAAAGTTGAAAAAGTTGTTATAAATAATTAATATGATTCGCAAGATAATATTAAGCCTTTTGGCTATCGTTTGTGTGTCGGCAGTAAAAGCCGACTACACAAACGGTGTTTTCTTCCTTAATGAAGATTGGTTTGGACATGACTATGGCACAATGAACTTTTATTCGTACGATGACGAAAAGATGCAATATAGGGTGTTCCGTGAAGTCAATCCAGGTGAGCATTTTGGCATTACTTCCCAATATGTTAAAATCTTTGGCGATAAAATGTATATAGTATCGAAACAGGATAGAACATACGGCTCCGATACTCAATCAGGAGGACGGCTTGTTGTAGCCGATGCCAAAACACTTGAAAAGATTGCTCAAGTTGACGAAATAGGTGGAGCTGACGGCAGGTCGTTTGTCGGAGTGAATGCCGAAACCGGTTATATTGGGACAACAGCAGGGATATATCAATTTGATTTGAAAAATTATACTATAGGCGACGTTGTGTCAGGCTCTGTGTCGGACGTAGAAGGGTTATATTCCGCTCAAATAGGTGATATGATAAGATTCAACGGATATGTCTTTGCTGTCAAGCAATCTGTGGGTGTTCTTGTTATTGATGTAAACATACATGAGGTTATTGAAACAATCTCTATTCCCGAAATTTCTACAATCTTTGTTTCATCGATGGGCGAACTATATGCAGCTTCTAATTCGCAAGATGCTGAATTTGTCAAGATAGATACGTCGGATTTTTCTGTGGAAAATATTGATCTTAAAGGAGACGGTGACGGTATTTCAGTTCAGAGTACATGGGGTGCATGGAAGAGCGGATCTGTGGCTGTCGATCCGCAAGAAAATGTAATCTATTATTTAAGTTCGGAGTATTCGACTATGGTTCATAAATTGAATTTGAGTACTATTGAGTTTACTTTGGATTATATTGATTTGTCGTCAGATTTTGAGGATCAGATATTTTATGGTACCGGTATCAGTATTGATCCAAATACACGGGAAATTGCTTTGACCACTACTGAAAGCGGATATGGTTCTCACTTTGAGAAAAATTGGTTGCATTTTGTCAATGTTGCTAATCCAGAAGAAATTAGGACATATACATTGGAAGATTATTATTGGTTTCCGGCAATGGCTGCATATCCCGACAATGAATATCCTAAAATAAATACTGAACCGATAGAATTTGTGTATGAAGAAGGCGGAATTAATCCCTATGCAATATTAAATCTGAAGGAGAGAATATCAGATGCAGATAATAATATTCATCTTATTCAATTTAATATCGATGTAATAGATGATGAAATCTGTAGTGTGGAAGAGTTGGAATATGGTGTATATAAATTAAAGGCAAAGTCGAATGGTAGGACATCAGTAGTTATTACAGCTGATTCCAATGGTCATGTCAGAAAACGTGAATTAGGAATAAGAACAGATTCACTAACTGGAATTGAAAAGGAGTCAGAGCAGATAGTGTCTGTTTATCACAATCCAGTTGTTGACGAATTGACAATTAAAGGTAACGGCGATGTTGCAATATATACGTCATGCGGATATTTAAAAGTCGCATTGAAAGTAGATGGAGAAACAACCATTGATATGTCTGATTATGAATGTGGGCTATATATCCTTAGATTCAATGACGGAAACAGAAAAATAGTGGAACGAATAATAAAATAGGTTAATTATTAAAATCAGACATGATATTATAATAGCTAATATAGATTTATGTAACCTTAATTACGGTTTAGTTACGTTTGAAAAATATTGTCGCAAGCAGTTGCCGTTGACCGGTAGCTGCTTGTTGGCATATTTGGCAATCAAAACGAGGGTATTGTTGGAATAAACGAGATAATTTATTAATTTTGCAGACAAATACCATGAGATGAATATATTGATGTCAATAATAGAATTTCCGTTACGTCAGCCGGTCGCTATATTCTTGATAGTGCTTGTCATTATCTTGCTGGCACCATTATTGCTTCGTCGGTTGAAAATCCCCCATATAGTCGGATTGATAGTGGCAGGAATGATTATTGGTCCGTATGGGTTCAATATATTGGAGCGAGATGCAAGTTTTCAGATTTTTGGGCAGGTTGGAATACTATATTTAATGTTCCTTGCCAGTGTTGAAATTGACATGCTCAATTTGAAACAAAACTCTCGCAAAGGAGATAAAACAAAAGAAGCATATATTTTTGCAATGAACGGACAATTAATAAAAATAATCACCTTATCTCAAGGCGACAACATAGTTGATATATCATCGTTGCAATCTGCTATTTATTTACTTCGTTGCGAAGATAAAACAATTAAATTTAGAAAATAAGATTTCAAACAATTAAAATTTTCTTATTCTAAAAACACTCCGTTTTTTTATGTTGCAACAAGAGAGTTGCAAATTTAAAATTGAATTATTGTAAATACACAGTTGGTTTGGCTTATTGCCGATTAAAAAGGAATCAGGTGAAATTCCTGAACAGACCCGCTGCTGTGAGTTTCTCATCTAAAAAAAGATGATAATCGAGTTTTACTATGTCACTGGCATCATTGCCGGGAAGGCGAAACCTCGAAAAGAAACAAGTCAGAAGACCTGCCATTGTGTACCTTGAAGAAAGCTTACGAGGATTTGAGCTTGGGTAGTCTTGACCGGTTTCTTTATATTCAGATATTGTGATTGGTTAAGACGGATAAATCGGATACGATATAATTGAATCTGCATTCTTTTTCATTTTCTCGAAAGCTATAACACGAAATAAAAACAACCTTTTTATTAACGTTATACAATTTTTTAAAATGAAAAAGAATTTTTTTTTATGTGCAATCACAGTATTGCTTTCAACAACTTTTATTAGTTGTGAGTTTGATGACAGTAATCTATGGAATTCTATAGATGACTTGGAAAACAGAGTAACCTCTATCGAAGAAACTCTTGCCGGATTAAACTCCGACATCTCCGACATGAAAACCATTGTCAATACCCTGTCAAAAGGTGCTGTAATAACCTCTTGTGAAGAGACTACAACAGGCTATAAGTTGACTTTTAGCGATGGTAAAACAATCGAAATCAAGCATGGGAAAGACGGACTTAATGGAGAAGATGCACCGGTAATTGGAGTAAAAGAAGACGTAGATGGAATCTATTATTGGACCATTACTATTAACGGAATAACAGAATGGTTGCTCGACAACAATGGAAATAAAATTAGAGTAACCGGCGAAGACGGTGCTGACGGCAAAGATGGAATCGACGGACAACCGGGCGAAGACGGTGCTGACGGAAAAGACGGAATCGACGGACAACCCGGCAAAGACGGTGCTGACGGCAAAGATGGAATCGACGGACAACCGGGCGAAGATGGAGCTGACGGCAAAGACGGAATTACTCCTATTATTGGGGTTGATGCTGAAGGTTACTGGACAATTGACCTCGGTAATGGCCCTGAAAGAATTAAAGATGCCAACGGAAATTATGTCAGAGCAATAGGCGTCAGTGGGGATTCATTCTTTACTAACGTTGTTGTAGGAGAAGATGAAGTTGTCTTCTATCTTGCAAGTGGAGAATCATTTTCTGTGTATAGAGTAGATAATTTCGGTATTGAAATAGATGCATCGGAAACAGAAATTGCTATCGGAGAATCAAAAGAATTCCCTTTGACATTAACAAAAGTGAAAACACTCTTCATTGCAAGTGTATCAACAGATTGGGCGGCAGAAATAATTGATGATAACCTTTGTGTTACTGCTCCCTCAACATTGACAGAAAAGAACAAAGAAGGAGAAATTAATCTCATCGCTGCCAACAAGCGAGGTGATTGTAGAGCGTTTACTCTTGTCTGCACAGCCGTAGAAAAAATTGCTATACTCACTTTTGAAGACACTGATGCAATGTTTGAATCTTATTCGCTTGATTATGCCGGTGTAACGATTGAAAAATGGAGCGACCTCATCGATGACACCCAATATATGGGTGCTCTGACTTATGATATGAGTGGTGGCACATATAGTTGGAACGATGCCAACAACACTTGGCTAAGCCATAGTTTCACAACTCCGTTTTGGAGTGGCGGTCATGCCATTTCAAATTATGTGATTGCAGACTACTCAACTATTCCGGAAGGGCATTATGGTTGGTATGAATTACAATTCTCAATTCCAATTAGTGGACATAACAACTCTCAAAATTTCTGCGTTCATAACGGATATGTAGATGATTTCAACTCTTCATTAGGTTACGGAGCTTATTGCCCTGCCATTACATTTAGCGATGGTGTGGAAAGAATTGTTGACCATATGTATGTAACAAACACTTGCTATGTTCTTAATTCGTTAACTTATGGAGATGGCTTCTGCACTCCGGCAACAGACACATCATATTACAAAATCATAGCTTATGGGTTCGATAAGTCAGGCAATATGACAGGGCAAACAGAATTCTACTTGTGCAAAGGCCTTGATTTAGTAACCACATGGGAAAAATTTGACTTATCCATATTAGGAAAAGTCGCAAGCATACAATTTAATTTAGATGCAAGTGAAGATTTCAAAGGCAGTTATGGGTTGAATGCACCTGCCTATTTCGCCTACGACGACATTGCTGTTAAAATGTAAAACAATGGCATAAATAATTTTTAGATTTGTGAATTCATAAGACCATAATCTAACAGACATACTATATAAACACATATATAAATAAAACACAATTCAACACCCCAAAAAATTTGATACAACTTTTTGGGGTGTTTGTCTATCTGTTAGCGTCCAATAAAAAAATTAATATTACTAACATACGTGATTATTACACCCTTTTTCGTAACTTTGCAGTGTAAATAAAAAGAATGTTTTCGTAATGGACTTAAAGAACTCTTTTAGAGAAATCTACCCAATAGAAGACTCTACTTTTGAAAAATTACAAGAGAATCTTGTAGAAAAAAAATTCGAGAAAGGAGATTTAATAATTAAGCAAGGACACAAGTCTGATTGCTTATATATTGTAAAGAGTGGAATAGTTAGATGTTTTTATGAAGACACCGGTGGTGGAGAATCAACTCTATTATTTGGTGTCGAAGGCAATCTATTTGTTTCATTAGCATCTATTGTGTATGGACAACCTTCACAAACATCTTATGAAGCAATATGCGATACTGAAGTTTATAGTATCGGCTTTAATAAATTCTGGGAATTATGCAATGAATATCCCGATTTGATGCGATGGCAAACTCATTATCAGCTATACCAATTCTACACTCTTGAAAAGAGGAGTACGCTGACCAACATTGGAGATGCCTACACTCGTTATCTTCAGTATATTAAAATGAGAGGCAAAAAAACTATCGCTCAAATACCCTTGAAGTATATATCCCAATATCTTAACATATCTCAAGAGACATTAAGTCGCATTCGCAACAGAATTGCACGAGGCGAATAAAACGAAAAAACAATATGAAAAAGACTAAAGCTTGGATTGAAGCAATGAGACTACGAACATTGCCCGTAAGCATTTCAGGAGTTATAGCCGGAACAGCTTGTGCTATTTATCATGGTAAATTTGATGTCGGAGCTGCTTTGCTTTGTTTAACTTTTGCAATATTAGCTCAAATTGCTTCTAACTTTGCAAATGAATATTTCGACTTTGTTAATGGATTAGACAAAAAAGGCAGAGAAGGCTTTCGACGTGGTGTTACTGAGGGTGATTTATCGGCAAAATCAATGCTCGTAGCAACATTAGCAACTCTCTCAGTAGCCGGAATTATTGGAATAATACTTATGCTTATTTACGGCGAATGGTGGCTGATATGTGTAGGCATATTGATTGCTGTTTTTGCTATCGGATATAGTGCCGGCCCTTATCCTTTGTCGCATCATGGACTTGGAGATATTGCTGTGATTATATTTTTCGGAATAATTCCTGTAACTCTTACTTGCAGTCTGCAAACAGGCTCTCTGATGCTTGATGCAATCACCATCATGACTTCTATTGCCATTGGACTTATGGGTGCAAATGTGCTTATTGTCAACAACTATAGAGATTGTGATGATGACAGAGCTGTCAACAAACACACTACTGTAGTAATCTTTGGTAGAAAAATTATGAGCTACGCCTATCTTATATCCGGCGTGATTGCAATCGCATTAATGACACCTTTGTGGATTGCATCACCTTTATGGGTACTCGCCGCTCCTGCAACATACCTAATTATTCATCTCAATATGTGGCTGTGTCTACGACAATACACAGGCGTCAGACTAAACCCTATATTAGGAAAAACTGCGATAGCAATGTTCCTGTTTTCAATCCTCCTTCTTATATTAATCGCCTCTATGCAAATATTAAAATAAGTGAAGAATATACATCAACCAAACACAAAACATAAATAACTAAGAACAAACTAGACTGTTCGAAAAATTCTTGAAATGCTATCCAACAACAATATCACTGTGGCACGAAATCTATCCGGCGAACTATTGTCTGTTACTTCTGAAAAATATGCAAAAGTTTTATCCGGATTTTTTAAAACAAAAAAAGGGGAATACGCAGAAGGAGATAAATTTCTTGGAATCAAAGTTCCAAGAATACGGCAACTTGTCAAAAAATATTGCAATAATGCAACGTTTGCCGACATAGACAATCTCACAAAATCTGAATGGCATGAAATCAGACTCGCCGGTTTTTTGCTTCTTGTCGAACAATATTCCCTTGCCAACAAAAAAAATGACATACAAAAGTTAGACACTATTATCCAATTCTATTTATCAATAAGCACAAGAGCAAACAATTGGGATCTGGTTGATTTAACAGCTCCAAAAATTCTTGGTCATTGGATTATAAAAAATCCACAAAAAGCATCAATACTATATACTCTTGCTGATTCTGAAAACTTATGGCAACAACGAATATCTATAGTTGCAACATTATGCTTAGTAAAAAATAATATTTTTAATCATACGATGATATTAGCACAACAATTATTAAGTCATGATCACGACTTAATACATAAGGCTATAGGTTGGTTATTAAGAGAGGTTGGGAAAAAAGATCTAAACCTACTCGAGAAATTTTTACAAGAAAACGCAAATATTATGCATCGCACAACACTTCGATATGCAATAGAGCGTATGCCAAAAGAGAAAAAAGAATATTATATGTCAATTCATAAAAATTAAAACTAAAATGTGGATATTTAAACCAATACTTAAAAGTACTATTTGGGGAGGTCGGCTGATAAAACAACTAAAAGATACAGACATCACAAGTAATATGTCAATAGGAGAAAGTTGGGAGATTTCTGCAATTGAAAACAATGTATCTATCGTTGCAGAAGGCCCCGACAAAGGATTATCTTTAACAGATCTGATAAATAAATATGGAACACTATTACTCGGATCAAAAAATTTCGAACAATTTGGCAACAAATTTCCTCTACTAATAAAATTCATCGACGCTGATAACGATTTATCAGTACAAGTACACCCAAACGATATAATTGCCCGACAATGTCATAATTCACTTGGTAAGACAGAAATGTGGTATGTCGTAAATGCTAATACAAATGCTAATATTTATTGTGGATTTAAAGACAACATAAATATTGAAAAATTCAAAAATGCCACTAATGAAAATACTATTTTAAATACACTACAAAAATATACATCAAAACAAGAAGATGTATTTTTCATTCCTGCCGGGAGAATCCACGCAATAGGAGCAGGAAACTTAATTTTAGAGATTCAACAATCTTCTGACATAACCTATCGCATCTATGACTATGACAGAACAGATGCAAACGGACAAAAAAGAACACTTCATACAGATTTGGCTATTAATGCTATAAACTTCAATGACAACACTCCTGCCCTTATTACCTACGACAAAAACAAATACAATAGTCAAACAAAAATAATATCATCAGAATATTTTACTACAGAAATAATAAAAATAAATAAATTAATCGAAATAGATTATTCTCAAATAGATTCTTTTATATCAATATCCGTTGTCGAAGGTATATGTACGATTGAATCTTTAGAGAATAAACTATTCAACCAATCTCAAAAAATAGAACTATCAACAGCAACAACCATATTACTACCAGCAACAACAAAAAAAATAAAGATTCACCCCACTTTGAACTGTACAATTCTTGCAACATATATAGAATAATAAAAAAAGACAAAAAAGGCACTTTTATAATTACCTGAAAAACAGTAATATAAAAAATTATATAAAAAATAACATTAAAATAATTTGGTCAATTCAAAAATAATATCTACCTTTGCATCGCCTTTCAGAAAGAGAGCCACAAAAAATGGTTATACAAAATCTTAATGAGGGTAAAAAATGATGATTCGCTAGCTCAGCAGGTAGAGCACAACACTTTTAATGTTGGGGTCCTGGGTTCGAGCCCCAGGCGGATCACAGAATGAGTCCAACCGGATCACGAAAGGAGTTCAAACGAACTCCTTTTTTCGGCTCCAAACCAAAGGGAATTAACGATAACATATTGACACATAGTTATTTACAAAAGTAGCAGAGTTAATTATCAAACACGGACAGAGAGCGACAGGAAGCAACTCAAAAAGACAGTTACCTACCACTTTTTGGTCTCTTATGGGAAAATCCGTAACAGATATCGCTTACATAAATCAAGTGTTTCATATTCTTGATTTAATTGGTATTCTTTATTCATACGTTCGTCCAGATGAATTGTCATTGACATAGCGTCGATATCCTGTTCATCTGTCTCTATTTTAAATATCTAAAAAACGTTCCAGTATCTCGCCGGGTAGTACTCGCTGTACTAATTGTTTTAATATCTTTGTATACAAGGAAAGAAAGATACAACTTGGTACGGATTTCCCACACCTTTTTATTACTGGACCTATCTTAGTTCAAACTATAATCCCATTGCTTAAACCATACAATAGAAAGTTGAAATTGATGAAACTGTAAGGTCTCTTTCATTACGAGATACATAACTTTTATCTGCACCATTTTTTCAGCCAATTCCGATTGTGTCATGACGGATTACATACGAGTATCGAGCAAAATTGGGGCATTGTATTCTTCCCATGCTTGACGTTCTGCACCTTTTCGGCTTTCAGTACCATATATACTCCGTCTCTTCTTTATCAACTGAATTATTATTGTCTGATAATATTACATAAAGAACATAACGTAATCAAGAAATGGTTTTGATAGTAAAAAAACATCTAACACATATTTATAATGGTATCTGTAAAGTTAAAATTTAGAGCTTCGTCTAAGGCTGATAAAGAAGGGAGTTTATATTATCAGATAATATGCAACAATGTAGTCAGACAGATTGCTACACCATACAAAGTATTTTCAAATGAATGGAGTGCAGACATCGAAGATTTAATCATCAAGCCATCTCATCGCATGAATTATTTGGAATCAATCAGTAGAACAACACATTATGATATGGAGCGAATTTATAATATTGTAAGCAAATGGACTGACGATGGAAAATCATTCACTGTTGATCAGATAGCAGATTCTTTTCGCAAACAAACTTCCGAGAATACATTATTTGCATATATGGAGCGTATGATAGCTCTGTATTGGAGACATGGACAATATCGAACAAGTGAAACATACTCTACGACATTAAATAGTTTCAAACGTTTTCGAGCAGATGTCGATGTAAATTTGGGAGATATGGATAGTGATTTAATAAAGTCATATGAATATTATCTCAAGCATAATGCACTATCGCCAAATACAATCTCTTTCTATCTCAAACATATACGAGCGATATATAATCGAGCAGTCGATGACGAATTGATAATGGATCGCAAACCATTTAAGCGTGTTTCAACGGCAATTGAGAAGACACCTAAACGAGCCATTTCACTGCAAAATATAAGACGATTAAAAGCTTTGGATTACAGCAATAATTCATCACGCAGATTTGCACGAGATATGTTTCTTTTTAGTTTTTATACGAGAGGAATGTCGTTTGTTGATATTGCGTATTTACAAAAGAAAAATCTCAAATGCGATATCTTATTCTATCGACGAAAGAAAACTAATCAGCAGTTAATGATTTATTGGGAAGATTGTATGCAAGAAATATTGAACTTATATGAAGCCGATACGTCTTCTCCATTCCTTTTTGCTATAATAAAAGAGCCAACAAATAATCCAAGAAAGCAGTATCAGAATGCTTTGTTCTTGATTAATCGACACCTGAAGGAGATTGGCAAAGAATTAGGATTACGTCAACCTCTTACTATGTACTGTGCACGTCATTCATGGGCAAGTATAGCACGCAATGAGGGAGTCCCACTATCGGTAATCAGCGAAGGAATGGGACACAATTCAGAAAAAACAACTCAAATCTATTTAGAATCGTTAAAGACAGAAGTTGTAGATAAAGCAAATAGGAAAATTTTGAAACTATTGTAGCCATTACTACAATAACTAATAGAGGAGTCTCAAACATACTCCTTTTCTTGCGTATAACTCAAAAATGTTTAGCAAAAAAATATCAATCTTCTCAAAGAAGATTGATATTTTGTCTTGGATTGACAATAGCAATTTAGATGCAATTTTAGATTGGGAATGCCAATAACAGAGAAAATCTTTTAATATTTTCTCAAGAAAAAAATACTTTATTTGATTTTTTTTACTAAATTTGCAACGCAGAAAAGACTTTATTTGAATTATTTACTGCTTTCGCAGTGTAAAATATATCTTCTTTGAGAAGATTGACAGAATAGTGAAGTATGACACTGCTAAAATTACAAAGGTTGTGTAACGCATCACAAAACACGCACATATGGCGTAATAACCTGAAACAGAGCGAGAAGACATTGTTTCGGGGAGCCAAAGAAATGTACTCGCCTAAAATTTTCAATATCAATAGTGAAAAACTTGGATACAAACTTTGATGCAGAAGCAACTTGGTTTGCAATGAGTGCAACGTTTGGAAGGGAACTGAAAGCAAAGACTTTTCTCGAAAGCAAACAAGTGAAGTGTTTCGTACCTATGCGATATGAAATTGTCAAAGACAAAACACAAAGAAAAACAAGGAAGTTAGTTCCGGCAATTAATAATCTGATATTTGTCTACACCACAAAAGATCGCATACAAGATCTAAAGTCAACAACAAATTATCTACAATATCTTACCAAGCCTGTCGACGGCAAAAATATTCCAATAACAATTCCGGAATATCAAATGCAACAGTTTATGGCTGTATGCGACACCTACAATGAAAAACTAGTTTATCTATCCGCCGATGAAATAAATTTGAAGGAAGGCACCCCTGTCAAGATTATAGGAAGCGAGTTTGACGGCATTGAGGGAACATTTGTAAAAGTAAATAAAAGTCGCAAAAAACGTGTCGTGGTAATGATTCAAGGGCTTACGGCTGTAATGATAGCGGAATTTGAGAATGGTTATCTGCAAGTATTAGAATAAATCAAATCTTTATTGCTATGACAACTCCATGTGCAATTAATCCCATTTTCGACAAACTCAACATTCTTCTAACGAAGGATTTGAAGAATATTTTGAAAAAAGAACTACACAATGAAAATAGAATCAATCTCTACGGTGTAGGTGAATATTGGGTTGCTTTTGAGAAATCGGCATATCTATTAGAACAAATGACGCATGGAGAAGATGTCCCGATTGTGCTTCATGTAAAAGGGCACCCATTCCCTGTGATGATGCATAATATCCATTACCACAGAGTCGATGAGATGTGTCGTAATAATATTATGGCTAAAAAAAGTTTGAGATTTCTTCAATTCATAACGAAGCCGATTGATGACAATTCATATATCAAGTGGTATAGAGATTATGCGATTAATGAAGCCAAATAAGAAAAAAAACAACAAAATAATTAATTATGAATGACGAATTGATAACCATAAATGAGGTGCTTAATAGTGGACAGAGCATATACCTCTACAAAAATGAGACATTGAATTTATGGACAACTTGGGGTTATTCTGCATATTTGCTATCCAAAATGGACGGTATTAAATGTCTGACTAGTTTTTCAGATAAAATGCAAATGCCTTGTACTTGTATTACTGCAACTGATCTTGAAGGAATTTTCAGAAACGGCATAGACTCTTTAGAGCGAAAAGAAGAATTCTATCTTCTTTCGGTAAAAGAGAAAGTAGATGCAGATGCTTATCAAAATTGGGTTGCGAGTCTGAAATAAAATCCTAAAATCATTATGAACGAACTATTACATGTGTTAATTCCGGCACTGATTGCATTGGCTTGCACGTGTTGGATCCACCCATATCTTTTGAAGGTGGCAAAAGTGAAAAACATTGTCGATAATCCAGACGCAAGAAAATTGCAGCGTGTGCCTATTCCTGTATTGGGAGGATTGACTGTGGTTTTTGGAATATTGTCCGGTCTTATGGCAGTTAATTTGTTTGGCGACTTCTTCGATTTATTCCCCGTATTCGCTTCAATTATTATAATTCTGATTGTCGGACTTATCGACGATATGATTTCTCTATCTCCTCGCATTCGATTCATTTTAGAGATTATATTAGTGCTGTATCTGATAGGCACAACAGGCTGGCAATTAAACGATTTTTATGGCTTATGGGGTTTAGACGTAATCCCTAATTATATATCCATACCTCTGACCATCATTGCATGTGTGGGAATTATAAATGCTATTAACTTGATCGACGGCGTAGACGGATACTCTTCAGGATATAGCATAGTTAGCTGTATATTATTTGGAGTAATGTTCTACAAATTAGGAAATATCCGAATGGTGGCACTATCCTATATCGTTGCAGCATCACTTTTGCCATTCTTCCTATGCAACGTATTTGGCAAACAGTCTAAGATGTTTATTGGTGATGCCGGCACATTGTCACTTGGTATCATCTTTTCAACCTTTGTTATAACAATCCTGTCGGCAAATCAAAATATTGAGATTACACAAAAAAATCTTGGATTGGTTCCATTTACTCTCGCAGTGCTATGTGTGCCTGTTTTCGACACCTTGCGAGTGATGGGTGCCAGAATAGCAAGAGGCAAATCACCATTCAGCCCGGATAAAACACATCTACATCATTTGTTTATTGAACTCGGATATTCACATATAGGCACGACAATGTCGATTATCGGCACCAATCTATTTGTGGTATTATGCTGGTTTTTAGCATACAAATGGGGATTATCCATAGATATACAATTATATATTGTCGTTGCTCTCGGCATCATAGTAACATTTATTTTCTATCCTTTTGTAAAAAAGCAAATAAGGGAGAAATCAAAAATTTATCAAGGCTTCTTAAAAATTGCAAAGCTCACACATGCAGAACGCAAAGGATTTTGGATGGCCATACAAAAATTGGCCGACAAATCTACAAACGAAACGACAAGAAAACTATAATTAACAGCACATATTTCTTATTAAAACAAGTAGACAACCACGACAAGATACGTGAAATACTCGTCGGCACAACACCTTCAACCTACAATATTAGCCAATACATCTGTATTAACGACAGACTTTTTATTCACTCATCTCCACACCATGGAATAATGCTTAGCATGGTTATGCTTTCAGCATAAATAATTTTATTCAAAACCTAATAACAAACAATCAACTTATGAAAGGAATCGTCCTCGCAGGTGGCAGTGGTACGCGATTGTACCCTATCACAAAAGGTATTTCAAAGCAGTTAATGCCAATTTACGACAAGCCGATGGTTTACTATCCTATCTCGGTATTGATGTTGGCTGGTATTCGTGAGATATTGATTATCTCAACACCTCACGATCTGCCGGGTTTCAAGCGTCTGCTTGGCGATGGTTCAGACTATGGTGTTCACTTTGAATATGCTGAGCAACCCTCGCCTGATGGTCTTGCTCAGGCATTCACTATCGGGGCTGATTTTATTGGAGATGACTGTGCTTGTTTGGTTTTGGGCGACAATATCTTCCATGGTGCCGGCTTTACAGGCATGCTCAAAGAGGCTGTTCGTGCGGCAGAGGAGGATAAGAAGGCGACTGTGTTTGGCTACTGGGTGAATGATCCCGAACGCTATGGTGTGGCTGAATTTGACAAAGAGGGCAATTGCCTAAGCATTGAGGAGAAACCTGCTAATCCTAAATCAAACTATGCTGTTGTAGGTCTTTATTTCTATCCAAACAAGGTTGTAGATATTGCACACAAAATTAAACCATCTGCTCGTGGTGAATATGAGATTACAACAGTAAATCAGTGGTTTCTCGCAGATAGAGAGTTGAAAGTGCAGACTCTTGGGCGTGGGTTTGCATGGCTTGATACCGGCACGCACGATTCCCTATCGGAAGCTTCAACATATATTGAGGTATTGGAAAAACGTCAAGGTCTTAAAGTAGCTTGCTTGGAAGGTATTGCATATCGCCAGGGTTGGATTACCGAGGAGCGTATGCGTGAGCTAGCTCAGCCTATGATTAGGAATCAGTATGGCCAGTACCTGCTGAAAGTTATTGACGAAGTAAAAGAGACAGGAAATCCTAATCTTGACTAATAATGGAGGTAATCAAAACAGCAATTGAAGGTGTCGTTATCATAGAACCAAAAGTATTCAAAGACACCAGAGGTTATTTCTTTGAGAGTTTCTCACAGCGAGAATTTGAGGAGAAAGTACGCCCTATAAACTTTGTACAAGACAACGAGAGTATGTCAAGCTATGGCGTTATGCGAGGTCTGCACTTCCAAACACCACCTTATACTCAGAGTAAATTAGTACGCTGCGTAAAGGGCAAGGTATTGGATGTCGCAGTAGATATTCGCAAAGGCTCGCCTACTTATGGTCAGCACGTGGCAGTTGAACTATCGGAGGATAATCATCGCCAGTTTTTTGTACCTCGTGGCTTTGCTCATGGCTTTGCTGTATTGAGTGAAACAGCCGTGTTCCAATATAAATGCGATAATTTCTACGCTCCTCAAGCTGATGGTGGCATCAGCATTAAAGACGAATCTCTCCGTATCGACTGGCAGATTCCTATGAACAAAGCAATTCTTTCGGAGAAGGATATCAAACACCTTTGTTTGAAAGACTTTGATTCTCCATTTGACTACAATGAAAATCTTTATCCTGAGTTTGAGTAGCTTATGAAAACAATACTTGTAACAGGTGCTAATGGCCAGCTCGGTAACGAGATGCGTATTGTTGCTCAGCAGAGCAACGACCGCTATATCTTCACCGATGTAAATGATGTGAAGGGTGTTGAAACTACCCATCTCGACATTACTGATTTGGAGGCAGTGCGTAAGATGGTTGCCGACAATGGCGTGAACGTAGTTGTAAACTGTGCAGCATATACCAATGTAGATAAGGCTGAGGAAGATGTGGCTCTGGCAACTATTCTCAATGCTGAAGCTCCCTACAATTTAGCAACAGTAATGAAGGAGGTCGATGGTTTGTTAGTGCATATCTCGACTGACTATGTATTCGGTGGCGACCCTTATAATACTCCTTGCAAGGAGGACCAGCAAGGCACTCCTACTGGTGCTTATGGTATGTCGAAGTTGCTAGGTGAGCAGGCAATCCAATCTCACGGTGGCAACTATGTCATTATTCGCACTGCGTGGCTCTACTCGGAGTTTGGCAAGAACTTCTGTAAAACGATGATGAACCTCACGGCTACCAAACCTCAGCTGAAAGTCGTTTTTGATCAAGTGGGAACTCCAACCTACGCACTCGACTTGGCAAAGGCTATTGCAGTGGTGATTGAAAAATTTGATGGCTCGCAGACGGGTGTTTATCACTACTCTAATGAGGGCGTATGCTCATGGTTCGACTTTACGAAGATGATTGCCGAGTATAACGGCACTACAGAGTGTGATGTGCAACCTTGCCACAGCGACGAGTTCCCCAGTCCCGTTAAGCGTCCTGCTTATTCGGTACTTGATAAGACAAAAATCAAAGAGGCGTTCGGTGTTGCAGTTCCCTACTGGACCGATTCTCTTAAAAAATGTATCTCAAATCTTAAAAATCGATAAACAATTATGGAAAAAAGAAATATAGTAATCACAGGAGGTGCAGGCTTTATTGGAAGCCATGTTGTGCGTCTGTTCGTAAACAAGTATCCCAATTATAACATTATCAATCTCGATAAACTCACCTATGCAGGTAATTTAGCAAACCTTAAGGATATCGAGAATAAACCGAATTACAAGTTCGTAAAGATGGATATCTGCGACTTCGAGGCCTTCCATCAGCTTATGCAGGACGAGAAGATTGACGGCATTATTCACCTTGCTGCCGAGAGCCACGTAGACCGCTCTATTAAAGACCCATTCACATTTGCTCGCACCAATGTGATGGGCACTCTTTCGCTTTTGCAGGCAGCAAAACTCTACTGGGAAAGCCTTCCCGAAAAGTATGAGGGCAAACGCTTCTACCATATCTCAACCGATGAGGTATATGGTGCTCTTAAAATGAATCACCCCGAAGGCATTGAGCCTCCATTCAAGACCGTAGCATCTTCAGAGGGACACAAAGCGTATGGCGATGAGTTTTTCTACGAGACTACCAAATATAACCCCCACTCACCTTATTCGGCAGCTAAGGCATCATCAGACCACTTTGTGCGTGCCTACCACGACACCTACGGCATGCCGACAATCGTTACCAACTGCTCGAACAACTATGGTCCTTATCAGTTCCCCGAGAAACTGATTCCATTGTTTATCAACAACATACGTCATCGCAAACCACTGCCCGTATATGGCAAAGGTGAGAATGTGCGTGATTGGCTCTATGTTGAGGACCACGCACGTGCCATCGACCTCATCTTCCACGAAGGCAAAATAGCCGAAACTTACAATATCGGTGGCTTCAACGAATGGAAGAACATCGACCTCATTAAGGTCATGATTAAGACCGTAGACCGTATCTTAGGAAATCCAGAAGGTGCATCGCTCGACCTTATCACTTATGTTACCGACCGCCTTGGCCACGATGCTCGCTATGCAATTGACTCAACAAAACTCCAGAAGGAACTCGGCTGGGAGCCTTCGCTCCAGTTCGAGGAAGGCATTGAAAAGACCGTCCGCTGGTATCTCGACAACCAAGAGTGGATGGACAACATCACCTCAGGCGACTACGAAAAATACTACGACGACATGTACAAAGGTAGATAATGAAGAATAAAAACCTTAAGACCAAAACTTTGTCTGGAATGATATGGAGCTTTGGGCAGCGTTTCGGCTCAATGGGCATATCATTTGTATCAAACATAATCCTCGCTCGTCTTCTGACACCCGATGACTATGGTGCTATTGGTATGCTGATGATCTTCATCGCAGTTGCCAACACCTTTGTCGATGGTGGTTTCGGCTCAGCACTAATACAAAAAAAAGAACCTACTAACGAGGACTACTCCACTATCTTTTGGTGGAATATGTTTTTGTCGTTGGTCCTCTATGGGGTGTTATATGTATGTGCTCCTGCTGTGGCAAGCTTTTACGACTTACCTCTCTTATCACAGGTGCTGCGTATTCAAGGTTTCGTACTTATACTCAACGCTTTGAGTACAATTCAGCAAAACCAACTACGCAAACAACTCAAATTCAAACGCCTAGCATCTGTAACGGTCGTATCGGCTATTTTATCTGCAAGCTTAGCAATTGTTCTTGCCTATATGGGGTGGGGTGTATGGGCACTTGTAGCACAGCAACTAATGTTAAGTGGCTTTACGACCATACTATTATGGATGTTGAATAAGTGGTATCCATCATTGGTTTTCTCTAAAGAGTCGTTTAAGCAACTATTTGGATTTGGTGGATACATATTAGGTTCAAATTTAATCAATACATTGTGCAATAATGTACAAGGTTTATTAATTGGAAAATTCTTCTCTCCTACGACTTTAGGTTATTACACACAAGCATTTAAATTAGAGCAAGTATTATCAAATAGTATTTCGAGTGTAGTAGATCACGTATCGTATCCTGTTTTATCAGAGCTACAAGATGACAATAATGCTCTAAAAAAATTGCTTAAGAAATTAACTCTTATTATTGCATTTATATCAACACCCATTTTATTAATATTTGTAGTTATTTCAGAACCTATAATCATGTTATTATACTCTGATAAATGGTTACCATCAGTGGAATATCTTCAAATTCTTTGCGTTGCAGGTATTGCTGTTTGCTTGCAAGGTATCAGTTATTATGCAGTAGCAAGTAAAGGGAAAAGTAAAGATTTATTTTGGTGGACATTTATTAAAAGAGGTTTTGGTTTAGTATTCTTGGTTGTGGGTATGATCATAGGTGGAATCAAAGGGCTGATGTATGGATTTGTCGTATCTGCTTGGTTTTTATTACTAATAAATCAGTATCTCGTTAGCAAACATATAGGCTATTCCTTATTGCAGCAATACAAAGATTTACTCCCAATTTACTTATTATCGGCTACAGTTTGTTTTATATGCTTGTTCGCTTATCAACATATAAATCTACACATGTATACTAATGGAGCTATATGCACAGCTATATTTGTCATATTATACACAAATATAGCACGGATTATAAAACTTGATGTCTATACCGAAGTTAAATCAATAATAAAAAATTACTTGAGATATAAAACATTTATTAAATTATAATATGAGATCCTGTATTAATTTGATATATAAGCTAATAATAGTCAAGAGACGCTTATCTGTAAAAAAAATGTTTGAACGATATTTTTCACATATTATTAATGTGAGTAAAACAGATAACAAAGCACGTGCAAGCGCTATAGATAGTTGGGTAAAAAAATGGTGCGTTTTTGGTGACACCCCTACGACCAAAAGTTTTGAAGCTTATACAAGATTTATGAATGAAGACATAAATACAGTTCCAAATGATATCGCAAGAAACTATATAGAACCCATATTAACACCCGAGGAATTTCAACCTTTCTACAATGACAAGAATTCGCTAGGATTGATTATTTCACCAGAGTGGTTGCCACGAACATTGTTTAGATCTGTAAATGGCTTATTGTATGATGGAGAGTACAATGCAATAAATAAAGAAGAATTTAATAAATTGTTTTACGGAGTAGAGAGGATAATCGTGAAACCATCAAGAGATATGGGAGGCCACGGAGTTTCACTCTTTATAAAAAGAGATGATGGGTGTTTTTACGACAATGAAAACAATAAGATCTCTCTTAACTTCTTATTAGAAAGGTATGACAGAAACTTCCTTATTCAAGAATGTCTAAACCAAAGTGCATATATGAAACAATTTAATCCTACATCTGTCAATACACTGCGTATAGCGACATATAGGGATGTTAACAATGGTGAAATTCACATTTTGGGTGCTGTTCTAAGAATAGGAGGAAAAGGGGCCTTTATAGATAACGCTTGTTCAGGAGGTTCTTTTGTTAGCGTTGATGACAATGGTTGCCTTGGGAAATATGCATGCACACAATATGGGCAAACATCAGTGATGTACAACGGAATTAACTTTGCTACATCAACATTCATTATTCCCGAATATGATAAGATTAAGGAATTTGCGAAATCTGTAGCGAAGAAATTGCCTCACATGAGTCTTTTTGCTAACGATATAGCGATTGATGAAAATGGTAATCCTAAACTTATTGAAATTAACACCACAGATTTTTCTTATTGGTTTTATCAATTTAATGGCAGAGCAGTTTTTGGGAAGCACACAGATAACATTATCGAATATGCAAAAAGGGAACAGTCAAGACTTAAGGCTACAATAATTCAAAAGTATATGTAATGATTAATATGCGTAGAATAAAAAAGATATTACAATTATTATGGATTTTAATATCACATCGACCAATACAGACCATATACATTAATTTTAGGATGCTTCCATTCCTACAAGCAATACGCATGCCTATTTTTGTGTATACAAAAACAGAATTTCGCAGCCTAAGTGGGGGGATTGAGATCCTTGGAAAGGTGTTTCCTAATATGATTCATATCGGAGATAACACAAGATATCCCACTACAAACAGACCTTTATCTATTTGGACTATCAACGGAAAAATTATTTTTAACGGACCAATTAAATTCTTTCAAGGCACATATGTTTATGTAGCAAAGAATGCTATTCTAAATTTTGGAACAAATGGAACATTTATCGGTAGCGATTCAAAAATAATATGTAGAAACCAAATCACTATTGGTAATTCGGTAGAAATAACATGGGAATGTCAGATATACGATACTAGTTTCCATTATATTAAGATAAACGGGGAAGAAGTTCACCCTCTGACAAAGCCAATTATTATCAACGACTACGCATGGATAGGCAACAGAACAACTATATCGAAGGGTTGCATACTACCAAGTCATTCGATCGTTGCAAGTGGGTCTCTCTGTAATAAGGACTATTCTAAATATGGGGAGAAGTGCCTATTCGTAGGTTTTCCAGTGTTTCGTAAAATGGTTGATACTGATCGTATATACTCTTCTGACGAAGAGCAACAATACGACAAACAGTTCGGATACATAAGATATAAATTATAAAAAACAATAATATGAAGAAAGTTACAATAATCGGTTGTGGAAATGCGGGATTGATTCACGCAGCAAAGCTGATTGAGAAAGGTTACAATGTAAGTCTTCTTAAGACATCATCATTAAGTAATACCTCGTTTTATGATACCATAGTTGCAGAACAGGGCTACCAAGTAAAGGATACCACCTCAAATAGAGTATTTTTTGCACGCCCTAGTTTAATAACTCGTGATGTAAAAACTGCAATCGATTTCGCAGACGTTATTATTGTGATGACAACAACTCTGCAACACGAAAGAGTGGCAAAACTAATTGCCCCTTATGTCAAGGATGGTCAGAGCATTGTACTATGCCCTGGTTATATGGGTAGTCTTATTTTTAAAAAATACATCAAATGTGATGTTACATTTTGTGAATGGGAAACAACAGCATACAATGGTAGAATTATGGATGAGAGTTATGTTAAAATCACCTTCTATAACCCTCGTAATGCCATAGCAGTTCTACCCACAAGCAGAAGCAAAGAAATGCTCGACACCTTATCGCATATGTTTGACAATACAAAATATCTTCGCAAAAACATATTAGAGTCCGCATTGCATAACCCCAATATGATTGTACACACTATTGGAATGCTGTTCTCTGCCTCCAGAATAGAATATAGTAAAGGAGAATTTTGGATGTATCGAGAGGCATTTACTGACTCCATTATCAATGTGATTAATAATTTTGACAAGCAGAAGAACGCTGTTTTACAAGCATACGGATGTGAACCCTTGAATTACTTTGATGCAGCAAAATGGCGCAACGAAGAGAGTTTAACAATTGATGCAATGGAGAGTTTTAGACGCTTTGCAGATTCTTCCAATAAAGGGCCAATGTTTTTAAATCATCGATATCTGTTGGAGGATGTCCCTATGGGATTGTGCCTTTTCGGTTCACTTGGGCGTATAGCTGGTATTGACACATCAATAGCTGATTCTATTGCAAGATTAGCATCTGCCCTATTGAATAAAGATCTTGTATCATCCGGTCGAACAATAGACAAAATGTTAGGACGCGACGAAAAGGATATCTGCGTAAAAGATATAATGGAAATTATTGCATAAAAACTCATGATATGTGCTCAATAAAGCGATTTCTAGCATTTTGGTACAGGATAATTCCGTGGATTATCAAGTATCCTGCTGACTCGTTTGGTCAGCGAGTAAAGATATTTTTTGACTACTTACACCTATATCGTACAAAAGGCCTTACACGCGACGAATATCACGATTATGAGTTTGAGAAGCGAGGCGAGGAGTTTAGAAAGAGTTTCCTCGGACTGAACGAACAAAGACACTATCTTGATCTTCTCAATCCCATTAAGTACTATAGTCTTGCTCGTAACAAGTATTTAGCACATAAAGTGTTAGAAAATACGGGTGTGAGAAAATCTGAGTTATATTGCTATTATGAGCCTGAGGGTCGAGTATTTGATAGCAATGAAATAGCAAATAACGTTGCTGATGTATGCCGTATACTCAAACAAAAAGGTGTTGAGCAGTGTGTGATTAAAGATACCGAAAACTCGCATGGCGAGGGTGTGATTGTAGTCAAGAAGGTTGAGTATCTTAACGACGATTGCAAACTCAACTACTTCAACGGCAAGATTGCTCACCTTTCAGATGTACTCAGAAAACACCCTCTTATATTTGAAAGTCTTATCAAGCAGACTGCCCAGTTCGCAAGCTTTAATGCTTCATCTGTAAATACAGTACGCTTTATGACAGTGCTCTATCCCAATGCAGAGGCAAAGATAATTGCCTCTTTCATAAAGATTGGTCGTGCAGGTAGTTGCGTCGATAATGCCGGTAGTGGTGGCAATGTTGATGTGTGTATTGACATTGAGACAGGTGAAATTAAATATGCCATACAATATGATGGTTGGCACAATATAACCGAAATAGAGAAGCACCCCGATAGTGGCACACAACTCAATGGCGTGGTTATCGACAATTGGGAGCAGATAAAGGCTGAGGTTGTTCGCTTCCAACAGTCCATGCCTTGGTGCAAGGCCGCAGGATGGGATATAGCTATTACAGATGACGGACCTCTCGTAATTGAGGTAAATGATTTCTGGGATCGCACAGGTCAATACTTTATCCACCGAGGTTGGCGAAACGAAATTCGCAACTGCTACAAAGCGTGGAAAAAGGTGGGGGTAGATTATACTTTGTATCGGTTGCATAGAGGTATATCTAATAGACATCTTAACAATATTGTCAGGAAACAATATTAATATTGTATCTAATAATTAATATAATATCATGGACATTGTATCTATCTTAAAGAAGGGTGAAAATTTAATAAAACGCCAAATGCTTTATAGAATTCATTTCAACACAATAAATGAAATGAGAGAAGGCGGAACATTTACTAAACTGACAAAAAAACAAAAAGAAGAAATTCAAAAATTCTGGAACAAACATTTTGGAAAGAAGATTAGCCTTAAATGGCACGAATATTTTCTAAAAGTGAACGGGGAATTCTCTCCTCGTTATATTCCGACATATATCTACTATGCAGAGATATATCCCAAACTAAACGATCCTCGCATAGCCGTAGTATATTCTGATAAGAATATGATTGACCGATTACTTGGCGATAGAGTAAAATTGCCTAACACATATATTAAGAATTATAATGGCAATTACTATATAGATGGAAAAGTCGTTACAAAACGAGAGGCAATAGAGCAGTGTTTAAATATTGAGGATGCTGTGATTAAACATAGTCTTGACACCTGTCAAGGCAAGAGTATTCTTCGCTTCAAAAGTGTTGATGGAATTGTAACTGGTAAAGGTTGCCCCAACACCATTGAGAAACTCCTTGATAGTTATGCAACAGACTTCATTGTTCAATCGGCTATTCGCCAAAGTGCAACTATGGCAAAACTTAATCCCACATCGCTCAATACGGTTCGTATTATGACATATTGGGGTAAAGATGGCATTGTCCCTGTATTTGCTGTTGTGAGAATGGGTCGCTCAGGTGCTGTAATAGACAATGCTTCGTCTGGAGGTATGTATTGTGGAGTGAACATGGATGGAACTCTTAAAAAGAATGCATATACATTATTCCCTTTTACATCACATACACAATCTGATAGTGGAGTTGTATTTGAAGATTTTAAAATTCCCAATTTTGAGGCTCTCAAAAATAAGGCAAAAGAACTTCACACTATGCTGCCATATGCAAAGATTATAGGTTGGGACCTCTGTATCAATGATCAAGACGAAATAGAATTGGTTGAAATAAATGCAAATAGCCCAGGTTTATTCCAAGGTGCAACAGGTCCGGCATTTGGAGAGTATACGAGTGAAATCCTGGAATATTGTAGAAATAAATAGGCTCAATATGCGTACAAGTAAGAAATTAAGAATAGTTGCTGCTATTAATAAATATTTACCATATTTTTTACAAATCAAGTATTTAGAGTGGCTTTATAAGAAAAAAATTGGTAGATGTATAAACTGGAATCAACCTCGAGCATATACTGAGAAGATACAATGGTCAAAACTATACGACAATACGGCTATTAAAACCACTCTTTCTGATAAATATTTGGTGAGAAAATGGGTGTCAGAGAAAATTGGAGAACAATATCTTATTCCTTTGCTTGGAGTTTGGAATAAGTATGATGATATAGATTTCAATTCTCTACCAAACAAATTTGTTCTCAAAACCAACCATGGCAGTGGCACTGTTGTCGTAGTTAAAGATAAGGCTAATATTAACCATAAACATTGCAGAAGTTTATTTAATGATTGGATGCATACCGATTACTCATATGTCTTTGGATTAGAATTGCAATACACTAATATAGCACGTAAAATTATAGCAGAACAGTATCTTGATTCTGGAGAGAATGAACTACAAGATTATAAGTTTCTATGCTTTGATGGCAAGCCTTACTATTGCTGGGTAGACCTTGATAGATTCAGTAATCACACTAGAAATATTTATAATTTAAATTGGGAACTACAACCGTGGAATCAATATACATATGGGAACTCAAAGAACAATGTACCCAAACCAAAGAATTTTGATAAGATGGTTCAATTAGCTACAATATTATGCAAAGGGTTTTCACACGTGAGAGTTGACTTATATAATATTGATGGTAAAATTTATTTTGGAGAAATGACATTCACAAATGGGAGTGGATATGAATGTATTGTTCCAGATGAATACGACTATAAACTTGGAGAACTTTGGAATCTGCATCTCTAATATGAGTTAAATTTACATGTTTTGTAATCTACATAAACGATGATTCTGACCCTATACATTATCCTAATACTTGTAATGACAGTTACATCACCTTTTTGTGAAGCAACTACCATTAGTTACATTTCAATAATAATACCTATTATATTTTTTAGACGTCGAGAATTTATTCTTGCTTTAGTATTGTTTTCTACCGTATTATTTTATCGTATACCTCCTGGTATACCAGTAATGCCCTTATTAATAATAATATACATTGGCTCAATAATAATGGGCAGAATCGAAAGATTAAAATGGAATGTTAGCCTTAGAGCTTTGATTTTATTTCTTGCATCGTGTGGTTACATTACACTATCATGCTATACTTCCATAACGGGTAGTTATGATAGTTTATTTAAAATGATTACCTTTATTGCCCTTCTGTATTTTTCTATTTATGATAAAGAATACGACACTTTGTTATTTCAGAAACTTCTACTTATTGCATCTGTAATTGGAACTATTTATATATTTTTTATACTAATGGTATCCCCAGACATGTCTATTGCCGGGAGATATTCAATATCTGCATTCCATAATCCCAATGTAGTTGCTCGAGGTGTAGTAGCAATGATACTAATAATCTTTGTAAGTCGCAGATATTGGACAAAAACTCTTCCAAACATAATTTTAGATGGGACAATGATTCTTGGTTTAATCTCTATATTTTTGACTGGCAGTCGTATGGGGATATTATCAACTTTAATAACAATCGTAATATTACTTTATGTTGGCTCATCAGATAAAAAAAATAGAGTAATCAAGTTTGCCTTCATTGGTACAATTTTAATTGGATTTTTCTCAGTGTTTTTATCAATGTCAAATATAGATTTAGGACGATATGAGCAAGGTTTTACATCGAAAACCATTGAGGAAGATGCTCGCGTGACATCATCTTATGTATTGTGGAACGAGGCCATAACGAAAAAGCCTTTGATGGGTATAGGACTTGGGAATACTAATTCAAAACACATATTAAAGTATGTGCCTGATGCTGATAATTTTTTTGTAGACGCATTAACACAAGTTGGGGCAATTGGTTGCATAGCTATGATTATTGCATTTATTATTTCATTTAAGTGCATATACATGCATATTATGAAAAATAGATTGAATATTACTATCGTTGCTTTACCTTTTGCTTTTCTTATTAGTCAAATACCATATTTTTTCTCAGAGACAGTATTCGACGAATTGATGCTATGGTATGCATTTGCTCTAACACAAATATATATAAATTCAATAAAATATGGACGCATTAGTGACATTAGTTGCAGCCAATTACAATTGCGATAAATATATATCTCCATTTATCGATTCTATTATCGCTCAAACATATCAAAATTGGGAACTAATTATTGTTGATGATGGTTCAACGGATAATTCAAAAAAAATAGTAGATTCATACTCAATAATAGAGCCACGAGTCTCGTTGGTATGCAGAGAGCAAGAGCCCAAAGGTGCTAATCATTGTCGTAATATAGGCTTATCTATTGCTAAAGGAAAGTATATCTGTTTCTTTGATACTGATGATCTACTCCCCAATTATGCGATTGAACAGAGAGTCAAAGAGATGGATGAAAATTCAGATATGGACTTTATTATTTTCCCTGCTATTACATTTAAGAATAAACCGTATGATTATAACGGATTAGCACTTGGCATAGGAAGCAAACATGATGACATCTCTATGTTTCTTAGGAGATATAGGCTTCCATTTGCTGTATGGACCAATATGTACAGACTCGAAATGTTTAACAGAAATAATATCATTTGGGACAATAAACTTATGTCCATGCAAGACTCTGACCTAAATCTAACAATATTATCTAGCAAAGTTAAGTATAAATATTCATTAGATAACCGACCAAGCTATTTTTGGAGAAAAATTGATACTGGAGCGAATATCACTGCTTCTATTAAATCTGTTAAAAATATAGAATCGCAATTATACTTCTTCAATAAACTTCATCACAATTTTGGTAATACAATATATGCCAAAGATCTATCTTGCTTTAAGCTAACTTTATTACACAGGACAATATTCTTTAACTACCCTGATTTACCCACTCCTCTCTTATATAAAAAGCGTGATAATGTTAGATACTTTATCATGAGAAAGATAATGTCCAAAATGCGTATAAATAACGAAAAAGTTTCATACATTATATTTATGTCTCTATTCCCAGCTAGATTTATTGCTGAGCTGTATCATAGGCATATAAACAGTAACAGGGTAAAGCTATATTTTAAATCAATCGCATATTTGAGCAGAATATAAGTTGACATATAATTAAGAATAATTATCAATCTAAAACATAAATTATCTATATGAAAAACCATCATAACAGTAAATCTTTTAAACACCTAAAATCTGTAATAGCATTTTCGCTAATGGACATTCCAATGAGAGGCAGATTGAGAGCAAAATTCGCAAAATTGGGGGGGGTAATAATTGATAATCAGGCATTTATAGGAAAAGGAGTAGTCTTTGATACATTATATCCAGAAAAAATATTCATAGGAAATAATGTGCACATAACAAGTGGATGTGTACTATTGACTCACTATTTAGATACATCAAAAGATGGTGTTTGCTTTACATCGGGATCCATAATAATAGGAGAGAATACTTTTGTTGGAGTTAATACGATTATATCTAAGTCTGTAACCATAGGAAAGAATGTGATTATCGGAGCAGGATCTGTCGTTACAAAAGATATTCCCAACGATGAGATTTGGGCAGGCAATCCCGCAAAATTTATAAAAAAACGCGTATAAAATCAAGAATATTATAACTTGAATTAATATGAAAAAAAATATCACAATCATCGGTATTCAAGGTGTACCTGCAAAATATGGAGGTTTTGAGTCTCTTGTTGAAAATATCATAGGAGAGAATAAATCATCAAATATAAACTATACAGTATTTTGCAGTAGCAAAGATTTACCACAACAAAAAAACGAATATAAAGATGCAAAACTAAAATATATACCTTTGAGTGCAAATGGTATTCAAAGCATACCATACGATATGCTAAGCTTATTAAAAGTGCCAAAGGAAACAGATATAATTTTAATTTTAGGAGTATCTGGTTCCCTAATACTCCCTCTATTTAAGCCTTTTTCAAAGAAGAAATTTATCATAAATATAGATGGTTTAGAACATCGTCGTGATAAATGGGGAAAAGTTGCAAAATGGTATCTGAAACTTTCGGAGAAGATGGCTGTAAAATATGCAGATGTGATAATTGCTGACAATAAGGGGATACAGGATTATGTAAAAGAAGAGTATGGAAAGAACTCGATTCTTATTGCTTATGGTGGTGATCATGTAATTCGCAATATAGATGCAACATTTGAAAAGAATATTCTCGAAAAATTTTCTTTAACACCTCACGACTATGCCATTACCGTTTGTCGAATTGAGCCTGAAAATAATTGCCATAACACTCTTGAGGCCTTTTCTAAAACGAATAAGAAACTTATATTCATCGGTAACTGGGAGCGTAGTGAATATGGCCGTAAACTCAAAGAGAGATACAGCAAGTTTTCAAATATAATTATTCAAGATCCAATCTATGATATAGATATTCTATATGCTTTGCGTAAGAACGCTGGTATATATATTCATGGGCATAGTGCAGGAGGTACAAACCCATCTTTGGTGGAAGCTATGTTCTTTGGTTGTCCTATCTTATGCTACGATGTTATATATAATCGTGCAAGCACACAGGATAAGGCCTACTATTGGTCCGATGTTGAGAAGCTGGTTCAATTACTTCAGTGCGATGACTTGTCAGGAGATATAATGAAAACAATTGCTCAAGAGAAATATACTTGGAAAGTTATTACATCTCAATATGAGGCATTATATGAATAATAGTACAATGTTATTCTTGTATCATATTAGGACAGTTTTTATGTGCTAAAATATATATAATTTTGTTGAAAAGAGATTCATTTTGGTCTACATGAATAACTATAATATCTATCTTAATATAGGTATTAGTTATACTTTGTAAGATAGCATATTCTTAACATAGTTTATGGCGTCTCAATGTGATATACAGATAGAAAGTTGAACGATTTAATAGTTAACTTTTAAAAGAACAGAGTTCGGTGAAATTCCGAGCTCTGTTCTTTTAATATGTGCACTTTTGTCAATGTCTACACTTGTTGTGTCACTAACTCAAAGATAACCCAAAGGATTGAATTGTTAAAGTATTTATTTACTTCATCAAAAGATGACGAATAGCTTCAATAGGCGAATATATAAGCATTCGAGGTCCTGCCCAACGCATTATTTCTCTAATCATTTCTCTTTTTGAAGGAACATAACAATGAATTGGACATTTCTTACATGTGGTCTTTTTATTCCCAAATTTGCATAAATCTAATCGTTTACAAGCATATTCCGACAATTGTCTATACTCCTTTGGTATTTCTTGAAGTTTTAATTTATGTCTGCAATATAATTCTATCATGTGGCATACAACCACTTTTTCTCTTTCTATTCTTGTCATTTTTTATAATGAAAGGGTGCAGAAGTTTTGTTTCTCCTCCACCCTTTTCTTTTATCGTTTATATATTATTTATTTACGAATATAAACTTTTTCGCCGTTTACGATGTAAACACCCGGTTCGAAG
>CALDPR010000040.1 GCA_937911575.1 uncultured Porphyromonadaceae bacterium
TCGCTCTCCGGTGCTTCGCACCCTATATCATCGGATTGTAGTCTGTCGCTTCGCACCAAATATAGTCGGAATGCCACGCAAACGCACACTGTGTAGTCAGAATCCATACCACACAAATGTAGTCGGAGTACAGTCCGAGGAGTCGCACACTCAATCTTCTTTATTGGTGTCTGATAACAGAATAATGGTTTTATCCGACACTTTGAATTATTACTGTCCGATAATAGTTTTTATGGTATTATCTTTTATCGCAAAAAAACGGAGTAACAAATTAGGGCTGAATCACACAAGTGAAATCAGCCCCAACTATATTATTTAAAAAGTTTTTCTGAAAGTATATGTGAATCGTTAATCTACTTTCACTTTATACACTTTATCAGCTACCCTCACAACATAAAGACCTGAAGGCAGATCATAGATATTATTGCCAACATTTGCTTTTGCCGACAATAATCTGATACCTTGCAGATTAAACACTTCTACGCATTTATCTTCATCAGCAATAACTACATACAATTCACCATCAGCAGCATACACTCTGTTATTATCTGTTGCTGTGATTTCTTCTATATCGGTTCCATTATATAAATCAACTCTTATCTCATCAGACAAATCAGATTCATAGTCAATAAAGTCTTTCGTACGCATAGCCTTGAGATAATATCTATAATATTGAGCTTGCTTGCGAATACGGTCCACCTTTATTGAAGAGTTGTCTGTGAAGAGGATTCTATATGGACGTTCGACAGTGGTTCCTGCAAGTGGAACGATTGCCGAAATCTTCACTTCGTCAACCAAGAAAGCACCACCTTCAGTCATAAAAGCGATATGCATTGGTTCAGCACCGAAATCCAAGTCTTCGAAGTAGACTTCTCCTGAGATGTAATCGCTTTTGTTTTTATCAAACTCTACTGCAACGGCGGCTTCTGCTTGAGAGGAAAAATAATCTTTGATTATCATAATAAACAATCTGTCGCCCGCCACTTGATTATATGCTTTATATTCCACTTTTATGACATTGGCACCAAGTTTCAATTTAGGGCTCAACACCAGCCCGGCAATTCCTGTTCCCGATGTACCACTACTACCGGCATGTCCATTTGCATATGAAGGGTTTGTCATCAACCAGTCTTGTTCTGAATAGCCTTCATCGACGAGATAAAGGAAATTAGTTCCTGCAGGCTCTTTAGGATTATTTAGTGAACCTTGCTTAATTGCACTAAAATCTTCATAAGCCAATTCAACCTCTTCGTCGTTGGTAGTAGTAACAAATTCTTGAGTAACATATACTTTATATTGTTCGCTCATGTGAAGAGGTTCCCAATTAGCCACGAATGATGTTTCGGTAATTTCTGTCGCCTGCATAACTTCCGGTTTAAGTCCAATCAATCCGTTAACCCACATATCTTTCGATGGAGCAGACACTACACTACCATCTTTTACACGCACATTATAGTAATGTTCTTTTGTTGGATCGATATCACTTATCACACAATTTGTTTCTGTCGTGAATCTGTCTGTTACAAGTGGATAAGGAATCATTTGAGTTGCATAATCAATTTGAATATCGTCGATAGCGAAAGTTACTTTATTTGCATTTATAAATAATAGTTTGATTTGTGTTACATATTCTCCCAACACTTCTCTCTCAAGCACATAATATGCACCTTCTTCCTCCATCCAATAATTTGGAATACTTGCCACACCTGTCCATTTTCCATTGCTTTTCACTTGAATATTGATTAATGAAAATTCATAACTTTCTTGTTCCATAGTGCTTGGTTTTACCCAAAAAGATAGACGATTAATCGGAGCAGGAGCTTCGGGCGTAAGGATTGAGTCTCCGACAGCATCAAAGTTTATTGCTTTGCTACCCGAATTGTAGTTACCATTCTCCGTACACATATCTTTTGTTCCAAATGTATTCACATCTATTGTCCAACCTTCCGGATATCCCGGATTTTCAGTATCAATTGTTTGGCCATCATCTTTCAAATTAATGCTTTCAAAATCGCACAACATGTTTCCTGATTCTATGATTTCTTCAGGCCAATCTTTATAAAAAACATTCAACAAATATCCTTCAAACTCTTTTTCTTCTGCCGGTTCCCATTGAGCAACAAATTCAGTCGGCGAATTATTAATTGGCTCTAACACTTCCACTTTACGAAGTATAGTGCGTTTTCGTATTACTTTGACATCATCAAGCAATATTTCTCCCTGTTGTGGGGTAAATTGAAATATACATTTATCGTTTAATTCGGCTTTACTTGTTGACCATGTAAATTCTTGCCATTCATCAGTGAGTTCGAATGTTATATCATCAAGGGGTCCGGACGTGTTATCACATAAAGCCAACCATAATTTACCATTCTCCGGGTTACTATATGCACGTCGACACTTGAATGTTACTGTTGTCTCTCCATACAACTCCATTTCCGGAGTGCTGATATATCCATATCCTTTCCCGAATTGGGGGTGATTATACTCCAATAACGCACATACGCCACCTGCTTGGTGAACATTATAACCAATCCATTCAGGCAAATGAGTGTATTTATTTTTCACTCTATACCTATCGGTTGTTATATCTGTGGCATCAGGATTTTCTTCTGTCCCCTCTGTGAATAATGAAAAATCTTCATCAATGATAACTATGGGTTCTACATCATCGACTGATTCGCCTATATCTGCTTTTGCTATTGATTTAAATGGGACATTGCTCCATTGTCCGTTGAATGTCTGCGACGACATTATCAACGCACAAATTCCCATAAGTAATAGTAAATAATTTCTTTTCATGTCGGTTTGTTTTTATTTAACTGATTAATAATTTTTTATTCTGCACAAAAATACGGAATATTTCTGAAAATAACAAACTCACAACTTTATTTTCAACTACAAAGAAATGCTTCCAACTTTTAATATTTGAACGAAGACCCGCCAAGAAACTCACGCAAGAGAGATGTTGAAGGCACTTGTTCGGCAGGAATATTTTCAAAATAATTGAGAAAACGAATCAGTCGGTATGCTTCTGCATATTCCGGCACATCATGAGGCACTTGCTTCAGCACCGGCAACGCATATTCTCGCATTACACCAAGTTCGAAGATAAGCGATGAGTTGAACATTGCATCGGCATTTTCTTGATATGGGAAAATCCATTTCTCTTCTCCTCGACGCACACTTGGCCATCGGCGTATGGTATCGAGTGCCGATGTGTGTCGGTATTTAAAGTCTCTGACAATTCGACGGAGAAGCCGATTATCGGTTGTCGGAATCCAATTATGGTCGTCGATCGACAATGTAGTCAACGCAGACACATAAAGTTTGAATTTTTCATTTTCCGGAATATATCTCGTCAGTTCGGGATTCAAACCATGAATGCCTTCAATCAACAACACTTCATTCTCTTCTAATTTTAAAGGGCGTTCCTTTTCCACTCTGCACCCGAGTTCAAAACTATAAGTAGGGAGATTGATTTGCTCGCCTCGCAAAAGTTTTTTAAGGTCGTTGTTGAGGAGTTCAAGATCCAATGCATAAAGAGATTCATAATCATAGTCGCCTGTTTCGTCGCGAGGAGTGTTTTCTCTGTTGATAAAATAGTCGTCGAGTGAAATCATTTTCGGGACTATCAGATTGGTCGACAATTGCACTGCGAGACGCTTTGTTGAGGTTGTCTTTCCTGAAGATGAAGGGCCGGCAATCAATACTATCCGAGCATCACCATCAACTCTGCGTCGACTTATCTCGTCGCTGATATGTCCGATCAATTTATTATGCATTGCTTCAGCAATATTTATGAGCATCGACGTATTATTCTCTCTAACTGCCTTATTAAGTTCTCCGACATTCGATGTTTGTATCACCTCGTTGAATCTCAAATAGTTAGTAAATGCTTCATACATTTTCTCTTGACTAATCGGAGATGCCGGCAATGTAGCATTTTCTTTATCTCGTGCAAGCAAGAGCATTCCTTCTTTATAGACTTGCAAATCGAACACTGAAACATAGCTTGTCGACGGAGCCAATGCTCCGTAATAGCTGTCGGCAAGACCATCGAGAGTGTAATAAACCGTATATAACTCATGGCTTGTTTCAAGAAGTTGCACTTTGTCATTCAAACCTTGTTTGCGAAAAATCTCTATTACATCGGCAGTCAGTTTCTCCTTGCGTATAAACGGCATATCTGCTGCCACTATTTCCTTCATTCTATTATGAATCTTCTCAATTAATTGGGTGTCGATCTGCATGGGTTGTTTTTCTTTATCCCTAAACAATCGACAATATTGACCTTTCGAGATTGAATGCTCAATACGTAGCCTCACATTAGGCAATACGTCGGCAATAGCTTTATAAAGAATCATACATAGCGAACGAATATATACTCGATTTCCTGAAGCTGTCGAAGCATCTACAAATTCTATTTGTTTAGGCATGAACACAGCGAATGTCAATGGTTCGGTCCGATTGTTTACTCTTGCACATATCGGACTTATCGCTATTTTATCTGAAATGCGACTATATATATCAAACAGTGTATCGCCTCCTTCAATTTCTATATATTCTGAAATGTTCTTACAATAGATTTTAAAAGTTTTACTCATGATTCAATTTCTTTTTATTTAATAACAAGCATAGGAAATTTAGTTCACACTCATTTTCATTTCTTGAAAAATCTGCTTCTATTTTTTGGTTTGAAAAAGCAAAGGAGCAAATTCAGTGAGATAGATTCGCCAATTTCGCCATATATGTCCACCAGGAGATTCATAATAGATATATGAAAGACCGTTTTCATCAAGCATTTTTCTGAACTCGGCATTTTCTTCATATAAGAAATCTGTTTGACCAATTCCTATCCAATAAAGTTTCGGTTGCTTTTTGAATTGCACCTTTAATTTATCTTCAAAATTCTGATATACCGGCGATTCGGCATTGTCTCGTGGATTTATTGCCGCCGAAAACAATCCTACGTAATCAAACATATCAGGAAAATATTTGGAAATTGTCAAAGAATGCAACCCTCCCATAGAAAGACCGGCTATTGCACGCGATTCTTTGCGAGCCTTTGTGCGATATGCTTTGTCGATGAATTCCACTATTTCCGGAAAATGAAGCTCAAAATCTCCACCTTTGTTTGGCAATACAAATTCCGGTTGTACAAGATTATTTGATGTCTCTCCGGGAGCAGCCTGTTGAGATGAATTGCCATTTGTCATCACTACAATCGCAGGTTGCATCTCACCTTGAGCAATCAGATTATCAAAAATTTGAGTTGCTCGTCCTAACTCCGACCACGCATTTTCATCACCACCCATTCCATGTAAAAGATACAATACTGGATAGCGTTTGCTACTCATTTCATATCCCGGTGGCGTATATATGGTGAGTCGGCGATTCATTTTGAGATAATCACTATGATACCATACCTTTGCCACAGAACCATGTGGCACATCGTTGACTTTATACAAATCGGCTCGTTCGCCCGGAATGATAAAAATATTGGATAACGAAACAACGTCTCTGTGTATGAATACATTAGCAGGATCATTGATTTTTAAACCATCGACTGTTATCGAATAACTGTACAACTCCGGTGAAAGGGCTACCGGAGTCGTATATTCCCATATACCATTTTCTTTTTCTTCAAGTTCAACAATCGAAGGCAATTCAACATCTCTCTCTGCCGATATAAAATCACAATTTAAATTAACTCTTACCGCTTTTGGAGCATATAATCGGAAAGTTACCGTATTGTCGGAGTGAATCTCCGGAGTAAGAAACGGCATACTGCCCCACAATGCTTGTTGTGCATTTAATGACAAGCAAACGGAGAGAATCGAGAGAACAACAACAATTTGACGCATAAACATTTATAATCAAAATATTAACATACTAAAAAAACATCACACCTAAAATCACAGCTATCAAAAAAGATATTATCGCAATAATGAATTTAAGTTTTGAACTTTTTGCTGTTTGAGGTTTCAACGGCTTATTCTGGAGATTTGTTTCACTAATAGAAGGCTTCGATTGAGTGTCGTTTATCTCCAAAAGGGGGACACTACATGATTCCCAATCAATAGCGTTGGAATCTGAATCTTCTTGCACATCTTCAATATGAATGATATATGCTGTGTGATTATCCGAATTCAATTCCGTCAGTTTCTTTAATTTTTCACATTTTTCAGCATCAGACAACTCTTGGTCGCATAAAAGGGCTTTTATCTGATTGTCGTCCATGTTTTCAACAACTCCATCTGAACAAAGCAGAAAATAATCTCCCGGACGAATATCTGAAATATGATTTATTGTAGCTTCCGCCCTATTAGGTTGATGAGGCATCATCACTCGAGAAATGATATTTCGTTGAGGGTGATGTTTCATCTCCTCCTTTGTAATCAATCCTGCATCATAAAATGATTGCACAAGCGAATGATCAGTCGTTACAAAAAAATCATTTTTCGACGGACTTACATAATAGACTCTGCTGTCGCCAATGTGAGCTATGGTTGCTCCTTGACTATGAAGCTGTAAGAAGGTCAGTGTTGTTCCCATCTTTTTAGCTTTTTTCGATGTGTCGGCAGCATCAAGAGCATCATAAGCATCGGATAGGGCTTGTGATAGTTTCTCCGGGGTGAAATCGAGCAATTTATTTGCGTGTTTTGCAAATGTATCACAAACGACATTGCTTGCCACCTCTCCTTTTTCATGCCCACCCATACCATCACAAACCACAAATGTGCGAGAATCGATGGTCGCTGCACCTAAAGAAGGAAACATCGCATCTTCTTGATTATCACGCTGTCCACGTTCAAAAAAGGATTGAGGCTGAGAGATTGTATATTTCATAAAAGTTTTAAACTGCCAAATGCCGGCACGCCATGTACCGACATTGGAAGAAATTAATTATTAACATTTATAGTATTAGAAACCTGTATCAATCGTATCCGGATTATCTGCCAAATAGTCATCAGTAGGATTTTCGTATGTCGCAGGGGTACCATCTTCTTGCATGTCTTGAGCATACATAATATCCAAATCTTCTTGTTGAATTTGCATATCAGTGATCTCCATGATTTCATCTTCAGTGATTATCTCATCACCATTAAAATCTGCCATCATCGCTTCAACAACTCCTCCATTTTCATCTATAAGAATATATTGTTCGTCGTCTATTCTCACATCTGATGCTGTGTATACGTTGCCATTCTCTTCCCATTGAGCTTGATCCACAACTCTCACTTCCGGTTCTACTTCTGCCACTACTGCATCTGTCGGCTCTTCTGCTATCGCTTCCGGTTCTACTTCTGCCACTACAGGTTCTGTCGGCTCTTCTACTATCGCTTCCGGCTCTACTTCTGCCACCACAGGTTCTGTCGGCTCTTCTGTCATCGCTTCCGGCTCTACTTCTGCCACTACAGGTTCTGTCGGCTCTTCTGCTATCGCTTCCGGCTCTACTTCTGCCACTACAGGTTCTGTCGGCTCTTCTGTCATCGCTTCCGGTTCGTATGGGATACCCATAGCCTCATGCGAGAATTGGGCTTGCTCTTCAGCAGTCAATGAATTCCATTCTGTCTCATAATATGTACCATAAACTGTTCCATTCCATTCAAACACACCACCGGCACCCACTTCTTCACGTGCTGCTGTAAATGCTTCATCAAAGGTCATATCATTATTTACACCTGTTGCTACTTCGATTTCGCCGATTGGCTCCGGAATTGATTGTTCAACCGGTCCGGAAGTGCTTGCATTTATTTCTTCTACCACCTCCTCAACGTCAACATTTTTAGCGGCAAAAACTCCGGCAACACTTCCTAATGCTATTGCTGGAACTCCGGCGATAACTACTTTTTTCCATTTATTATCGATAGTCTTTTTTGTCTCACTGTTTGATCTTAATGATTTTGTTTCCATATCCTTATTTATTTATATGTTAATAGATTTTGTTAATGATTTCATTGCAAAGTTAATAGACTCTTCTCTCTTGCTCCAAATTTTTATATACTTTTTCAACGAACCTCTTTGCTTTTTCAACGAAAACATTATTTTTGCTGACGAACTATAATCTATTCTTTTTTATTGATAGCAAGTATTGCATCTATGATTTCTCGACTGTTTGAAAGTCGAGGCACCTTGCGTTGTCCCCCGAGTTTTCCACTTCCAACACTCTTTAGCCATTCATCAAACACGCCGTCGCGAGCATCAGTAATCGACAAATTATCTAAAAATATATTATTGTTTCGTTTTGCTTGATAATCGGAATTCACTCTCTGCAGTTCTTTATCAAGAGTATCGGCAAATGCCGACACATCTGATGGTCTGACAATCCATTCAATCAGCCACTGATGTCGCCCTCGCTTTCCATCGGTAGCGAAAACAGGTGCTGCCGTATAGTTTCTTATTGATGCATTGTGAATCTCACAGGCTACTGCTATTCCCTCATCTGCATTATGTTGCATCAACTCTTCTCCAAAGGCATTAATGAACGATTTTGTTCGTCCCACAATTTTTATCTTTAATGGATTCTTCTGTTCGATGCGAACTGTGTCGCCAATAGAATATCTCCATAAACCATTGCACGATGTGATTATCAACGCATAAGTTTTCCCTTCATCAATATCCCACATTGCAACAGGATTACCCAAAGAGCCATCTGCCTCCAAAGGGGCAAATTCATAAAATATACCTGCATCTAAAATCAGCAACATCGCCGAATCAAGAAAATCATTTTGAGTAGCAAAAAAGCCTTCTGAAGCATTATAAGTCTCTAAAAAATGCATCTTCGACTGATCTGTAATTTTCTTGTATTCAGCCCTATACGGCTCAAATGATATTCCTCCATGAAAAAACACTTCCAGATTTGGCCATACATCGTTGATGTTTGTTGCTTTCGCAGCCTTCATCACCTCTTGAAGCAGTGTCAGAAACCACGAAGGCACCCCTGAGATATTAGTAATATTGGCATTTAACGAAGCCCTAACCAAAGCCGGCAATTTCGCTTTCCAATCACTCATTAAAGCGGTTTGCTTATCAGGAAGACGAAAAAGATTGACTATCGGATTGATATTTTTTATTAGATTGGCACTCAAATCACCCACACAAATTCTTTTATCTGAAATTTTCAGTTCATTTGCAAACGAGCCTCCAAGTATAAGTCCTTTGCCACTAAAGACTTTGCTCGTTGGCACCAACCTGAGATAATGAGCCATGGCATCGGAAGCTCCTTTATAATGATTTCTTCGAAATGATTCTCGTGTGATAGGTATGTACTTGGATTTCCCATCTGATGTGCCTGATGATTGAGCATAATGATAGCATTTACCTGACCACAACACATCTTTCTCTCCTCGCAGCATACGCATCACATCGTCTCTTATATCTTCATATGCCACAATAGGCAAACGCCGGGAAAACTCTTCATATAGTCTGATTTTATCCTTTGCCGACCTAAATTCAGCAAAACGATATTTCCCCCCTATTTCTGTAAGTGTTGCTTCCGTCAAGAGAGTTGATAATTGACGTAACTGCACAGCATCACCATTACTTATCCACGCATCTGTTTGCTTTGCCCGGTTGATAAAATAGCTTTTTACAAAAGGGGTGAAATCCATGATTCAAATATTCATTTATTGTTCAGTTTTGAAAAAAAGTGCCACATCGCTATCCCGGCAGAGACTGCCACATTCAGAGAATGTTTGATGCCACATTGTGGAATCTCAAGCACATAATCAGTAATATCTATTGCTGATTGAGCTACACCGTCCACTTCATTACCTACAATGATAGCATATTTTGAAGCTTCTCTCGGATAGAAATTTTGCAACTCTATGCTATTGTGTGTCTGCTCTAATGCACATATCTCATATCCTTGCTCCTTGAGTTCTTTCACTTCGGCAACAACATCAGCAACATATCTCCATTTCACAGACTCTTCGGCTCCGAGTGCTGTCTTATGGATATCGGAATTTGGTGGACATGCAGATATTCCACAAAGCACTATCTCTTCAATAAGAAAAGCATCTGCCGTACGAAAAAATGAGCCTATATTGTTCATTGAACGCACTGAATCAACAATAATTTTCACCGGCAATTTATTCTCTTCTTTATATTCATCAAGACTGACTCGTGTCAACTCTATGATATTCTTTTTCTTCCTATCCATAGTGCAAAGATACTGATTTTTTTGAATTACAAGGCTTATATCTTATCTTTTTATCTAACAAAAAAGACTTTTATCGCTATTATCGCAATTCAACAGCCGATTCAATTCAACAGCTGTCGCTAACAGACCTATTCGATTCTTACATAAAGAGATAATCAACTCTTGGAAACCCTTATATATTGAAATTATG
The DNA here is from genome assembly GCA_937911575.1 of uncultured Porphyromonadaceae bacterium. GTDB lineage: Bacteria > Bacteroidota > Bacteroidia > Bacteroidales > Muribaculaceae > Lepagella. Next base: position 10,359 of record CALDPR010000040.1, read on the forward strand.
CTATCTCTATATACCCCTTTGCAGGAATAAAAAAATAAAAGCATTAACATTAATTAATATTTTGATTGTATGCATATAGGAAAGATTTGCTTTATGCTGGAGCAATTCGCATGAAAGTGGTATTTGCGACCGAGTGCATCTATCGGGCAATTTCAGTTCTCACGTAGAGGCATCTTTTGCTTGGTGTTTGATTCAATTTGATTAGGTGTTTTTTATAGTAAATCGACGGAAGTTCGCGTCTTTGCAGACGCTGTGCTTGTTATCTCCCTTTCCGAGGGTATCGCTTCGCTCAACCCCCGGTTATTGAATCGCTG
>CALDPR010000041.1 GCA_937911575.1 uncultured Porphyromonadaceae bacterium
AACACCCGACCTCTACGTCCCGAACGTAGCGCGCTACCAACTGTGCTACACCCCGTCTGCCTTTTAGCGACTGCAAAGGTAATACTTTCACACAAAATATCAAAACTATTTAACAAAAATCTAATCTTTTTTTATTGGTGTCCGATAAAAATAAAATCTAAGGCAGAACCTCTCTGACAAACTTTAAAACTCCACCCACTCCGTTTTGTGTAATTATCTACCTACTCATTGGGTGAACCTCCAACTGCATAGGGTGCGACTCCTCGGACAACACTGGGTGCGACACACCGACACCACTCCCACGACATTCCGACTACATTTGTATGGTATGGATTCCAACTGCATAGGGTGCGACGCACCGGAGAGTATTTTAAAAGTTTTTTTTTGAAATCAGCAGTTAGCGATATGACGACGTTTGATTTTTGCGACGTTTGCTGTTGGGATCAAATGGGTTTTCGTTTACATCGAAATATTCATCTTCTTCCTCCTCTTCTTCGTTGTTTCGCTTATTTCTTTGATTTTTCGGAGTGTCGGGTTTGTTTTTCTTTATTGCATCAGGTTTCTGCAAATCAAGAGCCACTTCATAAATGTTCCACGATTGACTGATATCCCAATTTTTTTTGAGATTTATTTTTTTAGGATAATAGCATACAAATTCCGGTTGTCGCCACTCATCGTAGTTGCCAACATCGTAAATTCCATTTCCATTTCTGTCTTCAATGATTCTGGCATAATATGAGCCGGCTTCTAAATATAAGAATGCGGCTTCCCCATTTTCTACTCTTGCTCTCCGAATTGGAGAGTCGCTACTATTTAGCAGTTCGACAAAGGCTGGAATGGAATCGGCAAGACCTTCAATGATGAAATAAAGATTGCTATAGTCTTCCTCTTTTTTTACAGTAAAAGAGTGAGTTATCGGCTTGTTGAACAACCCATACATACCTATGACAGATATAGAATCGATTGTTAATTTGTATTCAGTGCCAAACTTCCAATTATGCTCTATTTTGAACGTTGTCAGACTGATGGAATCCAACGGTAACAAACGTATGCTATCGGAATCTACCCATAACGTGTCTTGCTTTTCTTCCAAGTGAAAACCGAGTTGATTGATGCTGTCGATTGGTTCGTTTGTGGTTAAGATGATTGGTCGATATACGTCGTGTGTCGATCCTGAAGATATTTTCATATCAAGGAACTTCATTTCAGGTATCGTTGTATCGTTATCCTCTTTTTTCTTTTTCTTGGGTTTTGATTTTGGGCGTTGAGTAAACATTTTCAGAGTGTCGGTTCTCCATGATAATTGTTGAGCAGAGTCAGTTGCGATATAATCTACGGATATTAGTAGAGAATCGACAGGCACAATGTCGGGCTTCAGCCAATAAGTAAGCGAATCATTATAAGCGGTGCGTTGTAGACGATACCAGTTGGTCAGTTCCGGATTCCCTACAATCTTCAACGTCGGCAAAGTGTCGGAAGGAGCATTGAAAATAAGCGAAATTCGAGTTGAATCAATACGTTGATCTTTGACAAGATATTGTGCTTTATATCCGATATTGAAAGAATTGAGCAAAATATTGTTTGGAAGAAATCGAGTTCGATTTCGAGTAATTATAGTGTCGATTTTTTCATTAATCAAATCATAGATAGTGTCTGTGGTGGTTGTCTGCTCGCTTGTTGGTGAAATGATAGTGTCGAAAAAGGCAATATCTTCGGCAGGATTGTCCCAACGGAAATCGTTGTTTAAATCATTGAGAGCAAACACACGATATTTTCCCGGTTTAAGATTGCGAATAACGAAACGCCCTCTATCGTCAGTTTTTGCGACACGTTCAAGCCTATTGTTACGGAATACGGTGTCGTCGAAATTAGAGTGAACGCCAACTATGATGCCCTGCTGAGGCTCCAAATTATCGGCTGCAAGCACCATTCCGGAGATTTGTAGAGTGTCGATCACTTCACCCGTAGAGAACCAGAAGGCAAAACCATTCAATTTGTTTCCTTCGTTATTGTCTTCAATCGAATTTGCGAAATCAATAGTATATGTAGTGTTTGGAACTAAACTATCGGTAAAATCTACCGTTACCTTTTTCCCTAACGATGAAACACGAGGCACAGATTTTGATGTCGGAGAGACAACCACCTTGCTAAATGCATCTTTGACATTAACAATTTCGTTAAATTCAAGTTCAATCTTTTGTCGACTTACATTAGTTGCTCCCAACGTAGGATTACTTTTTACGAATAATGGCGGTTCTTCATCACGAGGTCCACCGGTAGGATTACCTATACTAGCACAAGAATATAAAATCAAGCAACCGATAGTCGCAATTAATATATAGATTGAGAAACGAAGATTTTTCATTTTTTAAACCAAATTAGAGTTCAAAAATATATATTTTATCCGACATAACCATCAAAAAACAAAATAATCATAATAAAAGTTTCGAATTTATGCTCAAGAGAAGTTGAGCATATAACAATAATCGCATGAAACACAGTGAATGATTATTTAAATAATATTATAAACCTTCAGAGAATGATAGAGTAAAGATGCTATTAATAATTTAAAAGAATAGAGAAATACGAATTTTATCAACAATTTTGCTAATTACTTCGAAAAAATGAATTATATTTGCAGACTGAAATAAATTGGGACTAAAATTAAAATAAAATAAATAAAAATTAATTAATTAAAAATGCAAAACAAAGGATTTATCAGTGTCATCGCAGGTCTTTTGATTTTGATATGTGGATTCTACATTTCGTTTTCATTCGTAACAGGACATTATACGAATAAGGCGAAAGAATTTGCTATGTCGAAAGCCAAAACCGACGATGTGACCAACGAAGTCTACAAACAAAGTTTGAAGATCTTCAACGATTCAATCGACAAAGAGAAAGTGTATCTTGGTTACACCTACAATCAAGTTCGCAAAATGGAAATTGGTTTAGGTCTTGACCTAAAGGGTGGTATGAATGTAGTGCTTGAGATTTCAGTGCCCGACATTCTTCGTCAACTTGCCGTTGATGGTCAAGAAGAGAAAGTTAACGAAGCAATAGCAAAAGCATTAGAAGAGGGCAAAAGTTCAGACAAAGACTTCATTAAGAGATTTGCAGCTAATATTCAGCCTGGAACACTACGCAATCTTTTCAATGCAAGAGCACTTGACAGCAATTTGAAATCCGATGCTTCAGACTCTGAGATAGTAGCAGCACTCGAAACACAAGTTGAAAGTCAGGTTGATGCAGCTTTCAATATTTTCCGTACTCGTATCGACCAATTTGGTGTTGTTGCTCCAAATATTCAAAAACTTCAAGACAAGACAGGTCAAATCCTTCTTGAACTTCCAGGAGTTAAAGAACCGGAACGTGTAACAGAGCTATTGAAATCGTCTGCAAACTTGGAATTCTATGAAGTGTATAATTATGATGAAATCGCAGGTTCGCTTCAAACATTAAGTTCTCAATTTGCAGCTCAAGACACAATCAATCATACAAACTTGATGCAAATCATCGGTGGTGGTTACACCGGCAGTCCAATCATCGGACGCACTACAGCCGACAAAAAAGCATTGGTTGATTCAATTCTTAACTCATCGCTTGCAAAAGCTGTTATGCCTAGCAACTTCAAAGCTGTATGGGAAGTAAAAGCACAAGAAATACCTATGACAGATGCTGAAGGCAATGTATTGAAAAAAGCAAACGGCGAAGATCGTACGGTATCTTATTGGCAACTTATAGCCCTTAAGGGAGCACCTCAATTGGAAGGAGATGTGATCACATCAGCTACAACAGAGTTCGACAATCTTCAAGGTAATATCATCAGCATGAGAATGAACGACAAAGGCTCAAACATCTGGGCAAACGTAACAGGTGCTAACTTAGGACGTGCCATTGCAATCGTTCTTGACAACCATGCTTATTCATATCCACGTGTAAATTCAAAAATCGAAGGTGGAAGTTCACAAATCACGGGTGATTTCACACCTGAAGAAGCAAACGACCTTGCAAATGTGTTGAAATCAGGTCGTATGTCGGCACAAGTTAATGTCGTTTCAAACAACGTTATTGGTCCATCACTTGGTGCTGAAGCAGTTGAACAAGGAATGCTTTCATTCGTTGTCGCTTTAGTTCTATTGATGATATTTATGATCGCAATCTATGGTGTCGTACCTGGACTTATTGCTAACCTTGGTTTGATCCTAAACCTATTCTTCACTATGGGTGTGCTTGCTTCATTCCAAGCTGTGTTGACACTTTCAGGTATTGCCGGTATAGTGCTTTCATTAGGTATGGCAGTCGACGCCAATGTGCTTATCTTCGAGCGTGCTAAAGAAGAGCTTAAATCAGGCAAAAAACTTCAAGCAGCAATTGCTGATGGATATAGCAACGCATTCTCGGCAATCTTCGACGGTAACTTGACTTCTATCATCACAGGTGTGATTCTTCTTGTGTTTGGTTCAGGTCCGATTAAAGGTTTTGCCACTACATTGATTATCGGTCTTGTTATTTCATTCTTCACTGCAATCTTCTTGACTCGTATCATCATCGAATGGGCAACAAAGAAAGGTCGCAATGCAAACATGACATTTACAACTGCTATTTCACGCAACTTCCTTCAAAACACAAAAATCAACTTCTTGGGTAAAACAAAAGTTGCTTCAATCGTATGGGGACTACTAATTGTGATTTCAGTAGGTTCATTATTTGTTCGTGGAATGAATCAAGGTATCGATTTCTCTGGAGGTCGCAACTATGTGGTTCAATTCGAACAAGAAGTGGTTCCATCTGAAATTCAACAAAACTTAGCGGGAGTATTCGAAGGTGCAACTGTGTCTGTAATTACAATTGACGACAATACAAAAGTTCGTGTATCTACAAACTACAAGATTGACAGCGAAGACCCGAACATCGATAATGAAGTAACAGATTTGCTCTATGAAGGTCTCAAAGGGCAACTTACAGTCAACGGAGAAACAATGACTAAAGAAGCATTCAGTGTTGCCGATGAAGAACACGGTATCATCAGCATTCAAAAAGTTGGTCCTTCAGTAGCTGATGATATGAAGAGAGATGCTTTCTGGGCAGTATCAATTGCAGTGATCTGTATGTTCTTATACATCTTGTTGCGTTTCCGTAACATAGCATTCTCAGTAGGTGCGGTTGCAGCAGTTGCTTTGACAGCATTCTTAATCATCGGATTCTACTCTGTATGCTGGGGATTCCTTCCATTCTCAATGGAAATCGATCAATCATTCATCGCAGCAGTATTGACAATTATCGGTTATCAAATCAACGATACGGTGATTGTGTTTGACCGTATACGTGAAATGAACAAACTATATCCGAAAGAAGATCGCTATCTAACATTCAACAATGCATTGAACGCAACGTTGTCTCGTACGTTCATGACTTGTAGTTCAACATTGTTAGTGCTTCTTTGCATCTTCTTCCTCGGTGGCGATACAATTCGCAGTTTCACATTTGCAATGATATTCGGTGTGATTGCCGGTACTTTCTGTACGCTATTCTTTGCAACTCCGATTGCATACAATATTCTTAAACGTTCGATTGCTAAAAAAGCAAAAGAATCTAATGTTCGCAAATAATAGATGAGAATATAACAACAAAAAACTCGAGGAAACACCTCGAGTTTTTTTTATTTTAACGAAGAGTTTCACAACTATTCGTTACGATTATTAACCTACATTGTCTATTAACCAAACTATCATTATCTACTAAAAATATTTCTATGTACGCCTATAAAACTAACTGCCATATAATATTGTTCGCCAAAAAATGAGAAAAACATCACTTTTAATTAATTTTAACATTTTCTGTTTTTAAGTCCCGAAAAAATTAAGACGAATCAGTGAAAAATAATAAAATAATTATTACTGTCCGATACAAAACGAAATGGATAAAGAATGAGTCTCAATCGCTGATTTAATGTGGTTGAGATTTCTTTTTTTCAATTTACAAGCCCCTGTTCACAGAAAATATCGGCTGTCTGGCAAATTAACGACTTCAATAACTGTTTTTATCGTACAGTAATAGATTTATGTGTTTCGCGTCTTTCAGACGCTGTGTAGGCAGGTGTTTGCTATCCGAGGGTATCACTTCGTTCAACCCCCGGTTATTGAATCGCTGTCGCTCTCCGGTGCTTCGCACCCAACAACATCGGAATGATGTCAGCTGCCTATCGAATCTCAACCAACAATTGATTTTCGATATGTGTTCGCTATCCGAGGGTATCGCTTCGCTCAACCCCCGGTTATTGAATCGCTGTCGCTCTCCGGTGCTTCGCACCCAACACATCGGAATGATGTCAGCTGCCTATCGAATCTCAACCAACAATTGATTTTTTTTGAGGAATATAGATAATGTTCAAAAAAAAAAACTTAAATTTGTAGGTTAATAATTGTTGAAACCTGTTGAAAGAAAAAACAGATTAGTGAAATTAATGAAGTAAAGATAAGCATTATGGATAAATACAGAGAAGCATTATCGACCAGTCACGTGTTGAGCAATGATGAAATGGTCAAAAAAGAAGTATCTAAAATCATTTCAAAGGCAAAAGAATATGCGACACCGGAAGTGTATCAGTTCTTATTCAGTTCAATAGATTTAACCACATTAAGCACAACTGATACGCAAACGAGTGTTACTCGCTTTGTTCAGCGAGTGAATGATTTTGACAATGATTATCCTCAATTCAAAAATGTTGCAGCGATATGTGTATATAGCAACTTTGCAGAAATAGTGAAGACCAATCTTGAAGTGAGTGGAGTTGACATCGCAGTTGTTGCCGGTGGCTTTCCATCATCACAGACATTCACAGAAGTGAAAGTTGCAGATGCGGCATTGGCTGTTGCCGGTGGAGCCAACGAAGTTGATATAGTGATGAATTTAGGTTACTATCTCGATGAGAATTATGAAGAATTGACAGATGAAATTGTAGAGATCAAGCATGCTATTAAAGATGCCAAACTGAAAGTTATCCTTGAAACAGGGGCATTGGAAAAGGCAGAAGATATCAAGCGAGCATCTATTCTGTCGATGTATAGCGAAGCCGATTTCATAAAGACATCTACAGGAAAAATCTATCCGGGAGCATCATTAGAAGCAGCATGGGTGATGTGTAGCTGTATAAAAGAATATTATGAAAAGACCGGACGCAAAGTAGGTTTCAAAGCAGCGGGAGGCGTACGCACAGCCGAAGAGGCAGTGAACTATTATGCAATAGTGAAAGAAGTGCTTGGCGATGAGTGGTTGAACCAAGATTTGTTCCGTATCGGAGCAAGCAGTTTGGCAAATAATCTATTATCGGCAATGGTAGGAAATGAAGTGAAATATTTTTAAAAACATACAGCAATGAGAAATGGTATCCGAATAATGATATTGTCAGTGTTGTTTTTATCAACGACGTTGACTATATATGCTCAAAACAAGCGATTCCAGACGTATGGAGTGATGTTCTATAATTTAGAAAATCTATTTGATACGATTAATAACAACGGCAAATATGACCTTGAATTTTCTCCAAGTGGGAAAAATCGGTGGGACGGTAAGAAATATTGGTCAAAAATCGGTAATATGGCATATGCAATATCACAGACAACAACCAAACTGACACCTATGGGTCCGGCAATAATCGGAGTTAGCGAAATAGAAAATAAGAGTGTACTTGAAGATTTAGTAAAAGCCGAAGCGATTCGAGATTGGACACTTCAAGTCATACACCATGATTCACCCGATCGTCGAGGAGTAGATGTCGGATTGCTATATAATCCACGATTTTTCAAGCCGATCAATGTCACCAACCACACATTGAAAATCGAAGGAATGCCTAATTTCAAGACACGCGACCAGATGTGTGTTGTAGGTCTATTAGGAGGAGAGCGAGTGGGAATCATCGTTAACCATTGGCCTTCACGCAGAGGGGGGACCGAGCAATCAAGCTATTTGAGAGAAGCAGCCGCTCAACTATCAAAAAGCATTGCCGATTCATTAATGAAAATAGATCCTAAGATGGGAATTATTATCATGGGCGACCTTAACGACGACCCACACGACAAGAGTTGTGCCGTAGTATTAGGAGCTCAAAAGAAGCAAGAAGACGTGGTTTCCGGTGGATTTTATAATCCATTTTGGACAATGCTCGATAAAGGGATTGGCTCATACTGCTATAAAGGGAATTGGGATTTATTTGACCAAATTATTATCAATCAAAATTTGTTGAAGACAGGGCCCTCTAAATTGACGTATCTTAAATGTGAGGTTATCAACGATGAATTTCTCAAACAACAAGATGGTCAATATCGAGGTTATCCTCATCGCACATTCTCCGGGGGAGTCTTTTTAAATGGTTATTCAGACCATTTCCCGACACAGATATTCCTAATAAAAGAAGTAAACTAATTAAATATAAATACTCATATGAGACAGAAATTAATCCTACTGTTCATGCTATGTCTGGCTATTCCGGCTGTTGCAGCGACCGGTTTGCGAGGCACAGTTGTCGGAGCATCATTTGGCAAGCCGATATCAGATGCCAATGTCATGCTTCGCAGTCAGGGCATCTTTGTTATTAGTGGAGCTGACGGAACGTTTGTGATTTCCGATGCGAAACCGGGCAAAGATGTGCTGCAAATAGTGGCTTATGGCTATAATGATTTGGAATGTGAAGTAGAAATTGTTGATGGCATTATCAAGAACTTAGGTGAATTGACAATGACTGTTTCCACTCTTGATGCACAATCCTTCAATTCAGATGATTTTGTGTTTGATGAATCTCAACTACTTGAAGATGAAGGCAGCAGCCAATCGATTGGAACTATTCAAGGTGCTAACGACAACATTTACTACCAAACGTCGAACTACGACTTCTCAGTCATGCGATTTCGTCTTCGTGGATATGATTCTGAATACACACAGGGTTATATCAATGGAGTTAACTTCAACGATCCTGCGCGAGGACGTTTTAACTATTCAGGTCTCGGAGGTATGACTTCAACAGCCTTTCGCAACAAGAGTGTAGGCGTAGGTCTTGAATCCATGGTTTATGGTTTTGGAGGCATTGGAGGTTCAATGAATTTCTCTACATATGCATCAGAATATGCTCCCGGTTGGCGTGGCAATGTGTCGTACACGAATTCAAACTATATGCTTCGTGCCATGTTGCAATATGCAAGTGGTGTCAACAAGCATGGTTGGGCGTTGACAGCATCTGTAATCGGAAGATATGCACCGGAAGGAGTGATTGAAGGGACATTCTATAATTCATTCGGATATTTTCTCTCTCTTCAAAAGATATTCAATGATGAGCATAGCATCAACATCTCCACATGGGGAGCCCCTACGCAACGTGCCACAGCAAGTGCCACATACGAAGAAGCATATCAATTGGCCGACAATAATCTCTATAACCCTAACTGGGGGTGGTTAGACGGCAAAAAGAAATCTGCTCGCATAGTGAATTCATTCGATCCGTCAGTGCTTATAAACTGGATATGGAAACCACAAATGGGGACAACAGTGAATACAGCCTTAGGATTCCGACACAACAAATATGCAAGTTCGGCACTTAACTGGTATCAAGCGGCAGATCCTCGTCCGGACTATTATCGTTATCTCCCTTCATGGTACAAACCGACAGCCGAAGAGGGTACGGAATTATATAATCAACAAAAAGAGGTATATGACTATTACACAGACCAATGGCAAAACAATGAGAACATGCGTCAAATAGATTGGGCAGCCATATATCAAACAAACTTGATGAACAAAGAAGTCTATCAACGCAATCCCGAATTGCAAGGTCATGCTACTTATATTTTGGAAAATCGTCATAGCGACTTCACATCATGGATGTTCAACTCATACATTAACCATAGAATTAATGATATAATGACCCTTGAGGGTGGAGTCTCATTCAATTACACAGACTCACATTATTACAAGACAATTAAAGATCTTCTTGGAGCCGAATATTGGAGAGATATCGACAACTTCGCAGAGCGTGATTTCCCTGATAACCCGACAATGCTCCAAAATGATTTGAACAATCCTAATCGAAAAGTCAAAGAGGGCGACAAATTCGGCTATGACTACAACATACGTTCAATCACAGCTCGTGCATGGTTACAAAATCAAATAAAGACCGAACACTGGGACGTGAACTATGGATTGGCAGTCAGTTATTCCAACTTTATGCGTCATGGTAATATGCGAAACGGTCGTTCACCAGAGAACTCGTATGGTTCCGGCGAACGTCACACATTTGACAATGCCGCATTCAAAGCAGGAGCAACATATAAACTTGATGGCAGAAACTATTTCACTGCACACGCAAGTTATGGAACCACAGCCCCTTATTATGATTATGCCTACGTTTCGCCTCGTATCAAAGATGATGCAATCACCGGGTTGAAATCCGAACGCTATGTCTCTGCCGACATCTCTTATACGTGGAACTATAGTCGCTTCCGTGGTAGCATCACCGGTTTCTGGACAAACACATACGACGGAACAGAACGCACATCGTACTACGATGACCAATATTCATCATTCATGAACTATGTAATGGCTGGAATCAACAAAACCTACAAGGGAGTTGAACTTGGGATGGCATATAAGATTACTCCGTCGATAACCGTATCGGCAGCCGGAACATTCTCACGCTATCAATACAAGAATCGTCCGATGGGCGTTCGCTCATATGAAAATGGGACAAAACCGGACACAACGACAACCGTTTATATAAAGAATTACTATGTCGGGGGCACACCACAACAAGCCTACAATATCGGTATAGATTGGGCAGCTCCAAAGATGTGGTTCTTCAACATCAATGCTTCATGGATGGGAGATTCTTATATCGACCTCGCTCCAATGCGTCATGAAGCCCTTCCGGAACTCTACAAGATATGTAATTCTGAAGAAGAGTTGGAAGCAAAAATGCAAGAAATAGCTACTCAGGAAAGACTTAACGATGCGTTTGTTGTAAATCTTTCTATCGGTAAAGTAATTTACACTAAATTCGGTTCTGTCAATCTTAACTTGAGTGTAAACAATTTGCTCAACAATCGCAACATTCAAACCGGAGGATATCAACAAGGACGATTCGACTATGAAAACTTCAATGTCGGCAAATTCCCGAATAAATATTATTATGCTCAAGGGATACGCATATTCTTCAATTTAGGTATCAGATTCTAAAAAATATATTCACGATAAAATAAAAAACAAGTATATGAAATCAATAAAATCATATTTAAGCATGGCTGCCGTTGCATTGATGGCACTTGGTAGTTTCACAGCATGTCAAGACGATTTTGACACACCTCCGTTGATTGTTCCGGAAGCGACAATCGAACCTAACACGACAATCGCTGAACTAAAAGAGAAATATTGGAGCGATGACAACAATTATTATATTACTATTGAACCTAAAGAAGATGGTTCAAAGGTGATTGTTGCCGGACGAGTAATCTCGTCTGATGCATCAGGCAATATCTATAAATCACTTGTTATTCAAGATGCCACAGGAGCAATGGCATTCTCAGTGAATCAAAACAGTCTTTACAACACTTATCGCATTGGTCAAGAAGTAGTTATCGACGTAACAGGTCTTGGCATAGGCAAATATGCCGGTTTGCAACAAATAGGTGGATATGGCGAATATAACGGCACTCCTCAAGTATCGTTTATGGCCTATGAATTGTTTGAGGCAGCCGCTCAATTAAACGGGCTTCCAAAGACAGACTATGTTTATCTAAATAGTGGCGAAACACCGACAGACGGTGTGATGTATTGCAAAGAAGCCGATATGGGTAATTTACCGACTACACCTGCCGGTCAACGTGAATGGCAAAGTCAACTTGTGATTTTCCGTAACGTACATTTTCAAGATGGTGGTGTTCTGAACTATTCAGACGAAGATGCAAGTGTGAATCGCACATTGCTCGATGAAAATGGCAATTCAATCATACTTCGTAACTCGAACTACGCATCGTTTAAGAACGACTTGTTGCCATCAGGCATAGGAGATGTCATGGGTATCCTTTCATACTACAATGGAACATGGCAAGTGCTTATTCGCACCACAGCCGATTGTATGTTTGATTCAAAAGGACAACTCGACGACCCGTATACAGTGGCTGAAGCCATTGAGGAGCAAGGCAAAGGCGTTGCCGGTTGGGTAGAAGCATATATTGTGGGTAGTTTAAAAGCTAATGCTACAAACCCTGTTTCAGACGATAATGTAATATGGAGTTCTGATGCCGAAATGGATAATACTCTTGTTATTGGTGCTACTGCTGATACAAAATCACTCTCAGAAGCTCTTGTTGTTGAATTGCCACAAGGTTCTGATTTCCGTAAATATGCAAACCTTATTGATAATAAAGGAGTGTATCAAAAGAAAATATGGGTTCGAGGCACATTCGATAAGTTCATGGGTGTAAATGGTATCGTAGGCAACAAAGGAACAACATCAGAATTTAAAATTGATGGTGTAAACACCGGTGGTCAAGGGGATAATCCGTCAACACCAACAACAGTCTATGAATCATACTTCTGTGATTTCGAAGGCTTTGAGAAAAAAATTGCTAATGTCAAAACACAAGGGTGGAACTATGTTCACACATCGGGCGATAAAGATTGGTATCTCAACGAGTTTGACTCAAATGTTTATGCAGCGGCAACAGCCTATAAAGGCAATAGTGGTCCGTGGGATCAATGGTTGATTTCTCCGGGTATAGACCTTGATAAATCACCAAAGAAAACACTTGAATTCAAGACACAAGCCGCTTATCAAAGCACAACATCATATATGGAAGTTTATTTGTTGACAAGTAATGACCCAAGCACAGCTACAAAAACCAAACTTGAAGTAACATTACCGGAAATCCCTGCATCGGGATATAGTCAATGGGTAACGTCAAATGTAGATTTGAGTGCATATTCAGGAGTGGTTTACATAGGTTGGCGTTACTATGGCACATCAGCATCAGGCTCATCTACATACTGCATAGATGACGTAAATATCGGAGGAGCAAATGCAACGACAACACCAGATGAACCGGAACCGGAACCCGATCCGACAGGATTAGGCTCGGCAGAAAACCCATATAAGATTTCTGATGTAATGAATTCCACAGCTGATGCAACGGGTGTGTGGATCGAAGGATATGTCGTAGGTTGGATAAATGGAATGGTTTGGTCTTCAGGTGCTACATTTGATAACAATCCAGGCAGCGATTACACAAACACAAACTGTATATTGGCTGATTCAGCAGATGTCACATCGACAGCTTCATCAATCCCAGCAGGCATCAAGGCAGGTGCCACACGCGATATTCTCGGATTGAAAAATAATCCGGACATCTACAAAAAGCATGTAAAAGTATATGGCGATGTTACTCGCTATTTCGGACTTCGAGGTGTGAAAAACATTTCGAAAGTTGAAATCATAGAGTAATTTTTGCTACAACTGATTAAAACTTACATCAACCCACCACAGCATAGTCTGTGGTGGGTTTCAACACCAATAATAGATATGAAAAAATACAACCTTATTTTTCTGCTCTTCTTCGTATATGCTATGTCGGCAAACGCCGATATACCCTCAAATTACTATACCAAAATGGACGGAAAAAAGAAAGAGGCACTCAAAACAGCTACCCATGAGATAATCAATCCACACACAGTTGTTACATATAATTCTCTATTTCCACAGCAATTTCCAAAAACCGACGTATATCCTGACTTATACAATGGTCGGCAGCGTTGGTGGGAGATGTATTCAGATAATATCTATTATGTAAGTAATGGTTGGAAAGGAATGAATCGAGAACATTCTTTGCCTAAATCATGGTGGGGAGGGGATCAGAATGCAGCATATACAGATTTGAACCATCTATATCCGTCAGATGCTGATGCTAATGGAGCAAAAAGTAATTATCCCTTGGGAGAAGTGCAGTCCACAACTTATGACAATGGTGTTTCAAAAGTAGGTTATGCTTATCAAGGGCAAGGGGGAGGAGCTTCAAAAGTGTTTGAACCGGCAGATGAGTATAAGGGCGATTTTGCTCGCACATATTTCTATATGGCAACTTGCTATCAAGATTATTCGTGGAAATATACCTATATGATGCAAAATGGGACATATCCGACACTAAAATCGTGGGCTGTGGAGTTATTGCTCGATTGGTCGCGTCAAGATCCGGTGAGTCAAAAAGAGATTGATCGCAATGAAGCAGTCTATCAGATTCAAGGGAATAGAAACCCGTTCATCGATTTTCCGGAACTCGCCGAATATATCTGGGGAACAAGAATGAATGAGGTGTTTTATATATCAGAACAAGGGGGAACAATAACTCCTCCAATCACCGGAGATCCGGAATTGTTTGCCCCGGTAAATGGCTCTTCGCTTGATTTCGGGGAAGTGGCTGTCGGGTCTACTCAAATAGTCGACTTATTGGTGCGAGGTATCAACCTGACATCTTCATTGTCCATACGTGTTACGGGGACTAATAGAAATATGTTTTCTCTAATAGGAGTAGATGATAATCAGATTGCAGCTTCAAAAATTAATTCTGATGAAGGCTACAAATTATCTGTAAAATATGCACCGACAGAAGAGGGTAATCACACTGCGGCTATCACCCTGTATGATGGTGGATTTCCTGCCGGAGAAATTTTCAATGTCTCCATTTCCGGACAATCGCTACCAATACCGACATTATCCAAACTCAAAGCATTGTCTCCGACAGATGTAACAGACAGTTCATATACGGCACATTGGGAAATGCCTGATGAGGAGGTGGATTATTATATTGTGAATCGTACACAATATCTTCGAGAAGGAGCTAAGACAACCCGACTTAGAGCTGAAGAGAATTACTTGGTGATCGACGATAGATTGTCGGATATTGAAGAGGCATATACGGTGCAGAGTGTCAGATTAGGCTATGAATCCGAACCATCAAATTTGATAATGGTTGCTCCGGGAGATCTGGTTGGTATAGAGACCTATCAGCCACTTTCAGCAGCATTTATAGAAGGAGGATTGCGTATTATTCTTGAACAGCAACACACAAACTTGAAGATTTATGATCTTACCGGAAAATTAATAAAGAGATTGGATATAGTATGTGGTGGCGAAGAAATAAAGCTTCCTTTTGGAGTCTATTTTCTTGATACAGACCAATCGAGAGTTCCGGTAAAGGTAATTGTCAGATAATAACTAAATTTTTATAGCATGCAAAAAAGAGGTTTGTCAGTTTATTTTTTGCTTTTCTCTATTGTCGTAGCAAATGCTCTCGATATTCCGAAAGGCACATTTTATTTCGACAATTCGCTTACAAAGTATGAGCGAGTAAAGTTTGTATATGGTAGCGACAAGTCTGCCGATACATGGGTTGTTTCGATGACCGATAAAGGTAACAACAAATGGGAAATCACGTTTCCGGAAGCAGTAACCGGCATGTATAGATACACATTTGCCAACACAACGCTCCCCGATGGTAAAATCAACGATACATTCCCTAATGTAAAAGAAGATATCAGCCATGGAAGAGGTGAATATCGCACTGCTACGACAGACGCTACAATACTTGTCGGAGGAATATTCACACCATCAAGTGGCGAAAATTGGGCTCAAGGACAATGGATAATGGATACGTCTGAATGTAGCTATTCGAAAACATTGCCTGTGCTTTTCATTACAACAGAAAATAATCAGCCCATCGTGTCAAAAGAAGATTATATAGATGCAACATATTACCTTGAGACATTCGAGTTGGAAGGATATGAAGCAATCGGCTCTTCTGCCGAACAATTACCACTTGAAATTCGTGGTCGAGGGAACTATACATGGCGTGATTTCGATAAAAAACCATATAGAATAAAATTAGGTGAGAAACAAGAAATTCTCGGAATGAAGAAAAGCAAGCATTTTGCTCTTTTAGCTCATGCTGATGATAATCTCGGTTTCTATCGCAACACGATGGGCTTTGAATTCAGCCGTCGGATCGGAATGGCATATACTCCTGCACAAGAGCCGGTTGAAGTGGTGTTGAATGGCGATTATATCGGGCTATACTTTCTCACAGAAACTATTCGTGTTGACAAAGATAGAGTAAACATTGTGGAGCAGGCAGACGAAGAGACTGACGCTGAGGCTATAACCGGCGGGTGGTTATTGGAAATTGATAACTACTATGAAGATGCTCAAGTGAGAATAACCGAAGGTGATGGCTCAACAATTAAGTTCACATATAAATCACCTGAAGTATTATCTAATTCACAGATATATTATCTATCCTCCAGTTTAAAAGCCGTTGATAATGCAATATATGTCGATGACAAATCATCTACTCAATGGGAAAATCTTGTTGACATTGATGCCTTGGTGCGTTTCTATATCGTACAAGAATTGATGCAGAATGCCGAATCGTTCAATGGAAGTTGTTATCTCTATAAAGACCGAGGAGAAGATAGCAAATGGACATTTGGTCCGGTGTGGGACTTTGGTAATTCATTCCATAACGGAGAACATAGATTCATATATATCGATCCACCGTTTGAATGCCACTGGATTCATCAATTTGCTAAATTCGACCATTTTCAATCATACCTTATTGATGTGTGGAACAGATTCTATCACGAACAACTCCCCTCTATTGACACTTATATGAGTGAATTCGCCGATAAAATCGCTGTAGCCGCAGCTTACGACTATAATCGATGGCCATCATATGGAAATGCAGACATTTACGCTAAACAACGCGAAATGAAGAGCAACCTGGATAGCCGTATTGCATGGCTACATTCACAATGGGAAGACACCGGCATTGAAAACATCAATGATAAAAACGATGCTATATATGTGCTCGACAGAAAAATTATTGCCTCTGAAAATATTAAAGTTTTCAACCTTAACGGGGTACTAGTGAAAAATGAGAATCTTCCTTCCGGCATATATATTGCAAAAGGGCAGAATATGGTGGCGAAAGTAATCGTACGATAAGATGACTTAACATCGAAGATTTGAATAACTCCTCTCTTGCAATAGGACACAAAGATATATCACAGATAAAATAACCTTATAAATTACAGGTATATTCAGAGATTTGATGTATCTTTGCGAATAAATTGAGCTTAATATATTTAAATGTTTAACTAAATCTTACATAACTGACATGAAAAAACTTTACTATTATTTAGTGATGGCGATTGCAATGTTTGCTTTTTGCAGCGAAGCATCGGCATATCGTCTCTATGTAGAAAATCAAACGTCGTGGGGTAATTTGACTCTTTATGCTTGGGGAGAAGGTCAGCCGGAATATTTCGGCTCTTGGCCGGGTGCTGCTGCCACTGGAACAGAAACTATTGAAAACATCGATTACCTATATTGGGAAATCGGAGAAGGGGGTGAAACTTACAACCTTATTTTCAATAATAGCGGTGCCGGTTCTCAATTGCCTGATTATAAAGTAACATTCGACAGAGATTATTACTTATTGATCAACAATTTAGGTTGCATCGAGCAAGGTTCGGAAATGACAATATATAAAATATATGTCGATGACCAATCCGGCTGGGATAATCTTCATGTCTATGGTTGGGGTGAAGGCAATGTGCAACACTTCGGTGCTTGGCCGGGTGCAACTGCCACAGGAACAGAAACTGTAGATGGTGTAGACTATAAATATTTTGAAGTTGCTGCTTCAGATGTGGCATGCAACCTAATCTTCAATAATAATGCAGGCACTCAATTTGATGGTCCAATAGTGAATCTCGACAAGGACTATTATTTCCAAATCACTTCAAATTCATATACCGTCATCAGTGGAGAAATTGTACCAACTCCCGATCCGGAACCGAAACCATCATTTGCCGGTGGATTTAACGTTTATTTAAATCCGACAGATGTGTGGTCGCCAGACGGTGCTTGGTTCTCTCTTTATGTATTTGGAGCCAACGGCGATGCATGGGCTACAATGGCAGATTCTGATGCTGATGGCATATATGAAGCAGTCGTTCCGGAAGGGGAATGGAACGGTATTATCTTCGTTCGTCAAAACCCTGAATTCACAGAACCTGGTTGGAATGAAGAAGGAGTAAACAGAGTATGGGGCCAAACTGCCGACCTTGTCTACGACGGTGTTAACAACCAATACACCATAACTTCATGGGGCGAAGATGGCAAAGCAAATGGCGAATGGGGTGTATATGGAGGCACTGTAACTCCGGATCCGGATCCAAAACCATCATTTGCCGGAGGATTTAACGTTTATTTAAACCCGACAGATGTGTGGTCGCCAGACGGTGCTTGGTTCTCTCTTTATGTGTTTGGAGCCAACGGCGATGCATGGGCTACAATGGCAGATTCTGATGCAGATGGCATATATGAAACAGTCGTTCCGGAAGGAGAATGGAACGGTCTTATCTTCGTTCGTCAAAACCCTGAATTTACTGAACCTGGTTGGAATGAAGAGGGTGTAAACAGAGTATGGGGCCAAACAGCCGACCTTGTCTACGACGGTGTTAACAACCAATACACCATAACTTCTTGGGGCGAAGATGGCAAAGCAAATGGCGAATGGAGCGTATATGATGGCACTGTAACTCCAGATCCCGATCCGGACCCGAAACCTACATTCGACGGAGGATTTAACGTTTATTTAAATCCGACAGATGTATGGTCGCCAGACGGTGCTTGGTTTGCTATATATATGTTCAATAGCAATGACAACTATGAAGAATGGTTGACAATGACAGATGAAAACGCAGATGGCATATATGAAGCATATTTCCCGGAAGGGGCATGGTCAGGATTCATCTTCGTTCGTCAAAATCCGGAAAACAGCGTTGCCGCTTGGGAAAATTCTTGGGGACAAACACAAGACCTTACATACGACGGCATTAACAATCTATGTGTAATCACAGGTTGGGATAGCGAAGGAAAAGCAACCCATGAATGGAGCGTGTTCACACCGAGCGACAATCCGGATCCTGATTCAACACCGACTGCCTTCCATCGCATATATATCAACGATTGCAGTGGTTGGTTAACACTTAACGTGTATGCTTTTGTAGAAAACTCATCATATCAACCACTTGGAGCATGGCCGGGTGCTGAATTTGTGGATTTCGTAGAGTTTGATGGCGTAAATTATAAATATTATGAACTTCCGGAAACTGAATTCACATATAAATTGATATTCAGCAACAACGGTGATTTCCAATTCGACGGACCTGAAATCGTGCCTAATAAAGATTATTTCTTCAAAGTAACAGCCGATTCATACGAAGAATTGATAGTGAATTCTATTAATAGCATCGAAACAGATACTACACCGGCTGAATACTATAACTTGCAAGGTGTTCGTATAACCAATCCTGAAAACGGACTATATATCCGTCGTCAAGGCAACAAAGCAGAGAAAGTGTTCATAAATAATAAATAATTGTTATCTGAAAAAATTAAATTATCTAACAAAAGGAGTTTGGCAATGAAGCCAAACTCCTTTTATTATTATCTACATCAATAGATTAATATCTTCAGTCAAATCATTTTAGATTGGCATTACGGATTCGCCATTCTTGTGGATATAAGTTATTGGAGCGATTGCCCAAATGCTTAACAAAGCCGAGTGTGTTGCCATCATAATTAACGACTACGTATCCTTTTGGCGTATTCTCCGGCAAAGATATGTTCTCCCTGCGTAGATATGCTATCGCTGTCTGATAGTCTAACTCAATGGCAGGGAATGCCTCTTTATTTAATATCCATGATTGAGATAAGGCATGCTGAGGAATGAGGTCTTTTCTTTTCTCAATTGCAATCTCCAAACCGGACAAAATGACCTTTGCTACTGAACTTATGGCTGTGTATGCCGGCAAATGAGTGGTACGCAAGCCACATATCATTTCGCTTATTTGGAAATAGCTGAATTCATTATTTTCTTTTATCCAATCGGTTTGAAATTTTTTTAAACTAAAGTTGCTGTTTTTCGACTTTGTTCGCAAAGAATCTTGCTGACCTTTCTTTCTTATTACGCTAACAAATAGGCCTTCGCCACGAGTTTTATGTGGCATAAACCGATAACAATGTTGCTTTGTTTGTTTTCCTGAAATGATTCCCCATTCATTTGGAAAATTCATATCTATCGTTTCCCCATCGAGTTCGGTGCAGATACGTTCTATCATTAGTTCGTTTTCAAAATGATTGAAAGTGCAAGTACTATAAATCAGATAGCCCCCGGATTTCAAAGCATTCCAAATATTGGAAACAATATCCCATTGCAGAGATGTACACTGTCCCACTAAATTCGGAGTCCATTGTCTGACAGCCTCTTCATCTTTACGCATCATACCCTCTCCCGAACAAGGAGCATCGACAGCTACAATGTCGAATAGTCCGGACAGACAACCCAACTTCTCGGCAGAAGAATTGGTAACTATCATATCGGGTGAACCCCATTTCTGCAGATTCTCTTTAAGGATATTAGCACGTTGAGCGACAAATTCATTTGCAACGACAAGTGATTTCTGTGGTAATACATTAATTGCCGCAGTCGTTTTCCCACCGGGAGCAGCACACATATCAAGATAATTGATAGGAGCGTTTTTATCACTTATCAGACGCGACACAATCTCTTCATAAATCATAGAAGATGCATCTTGAACATAGAAGCAACCACAATGAAGTTGTGGCATGAGTGTGAAATTTGGTCGATGTTCAAGATATCTGCCACTTTTACACCATTTCACAATATCAGTATTGTTGTCGAAGAAATCAAGTGAGCAAAGTTTGTGCTTATTCATACGCACAGAAACTACGGCATCATCATTCAGCGAGGCTAATAATTGGCAAGACTCCTCTTCTCCCAGAAGATCTTGTATTTGTGATATAAATTTTTCGTGGAATGATTTAGGCATAAAGAAAATGGCATCTGTTTAAATAAAAAAAAGAAAGAGCAACAAGTAATTTAATAACTTAATTGCTCTTTTCATCTCTCCTCGGCGGTGCGGACGGGACTCGAACCCGCGACCCCATGCGTGACAGGCATGTATTCTAACCAGGCTGAACTACCGCACCATAGAAGTCATTGTTCTCTGCATTCGATTGATTTATCTCTCGTTTGCGAGTGCAAAGGTATAACACTTTTTCCATTCTACCAAATTTTTTAATCAAAAAAAATAAAATATTTTTATGATTTTTTGTATGCCATTGATAATCAAGATAATACAAGCAAGCCAAAATTGCTATCACAAATACCTTTTTCTATTTATTCCAAATAATTTAAAGATACGAACCATTTCGAAACTAACAGATTTATCAGGTATACTAATAAAATAATGGGCTGCATCATAGACACAGCCCATCTATTAGTAAAAATTTATGCTGATTACAGTTATTTCACAAGCACTTTTTTTCCGTTGATTATGTAGATTCCCGGTTCAAATTCTTTTATTTCATTCCATGAAGCATTACGTTTAATCAACAATCCACTGACTGAATATACATTCAAATCTTGTGCTTCTGCATCAATGATTCCAATACCTGTGTATTCCACAGTATATTCGTTTGACAATTCAGATTCCCCTTTATCGTAGATTACTTGCACAGCATAAGTATATTGAGCATATTCGTTAAGAGTATCCATAAGAAAATTGTAAAAATCATCAGAATTAACTTTACATCATGCCATCTATATCATCGTACACAACCACAAAGAATATCCTAATTTATATAAAAAAACAGGGCAACACTAAAATAGTATTACCCTGTTTTTAAACCAAAAAGAATATGTTATTCCTTATATTTCTTCATTATGACACACGCATTATGTCCACCAAAACCGAATGTGTTTGATAGGGCTGCATTAATGGTGCGTTTTTGTGCTTTGTTGAAAGTGAAGTTCATGTTATAGTCAACTTCCGGGTCATTATCACCTTCGACATGATTAATTGTCGGAGGGACAATGTCGTCTTCAATTGCTTTAACACAGAATAAAGCCTCTAAAGCACCGGCAGCACCGAGCAAGTGTCCGGTCATTGATTTGGTTGAACTAACGTTTAGTTTATATGCATGCTCACCAAATACTTTCTTAATAGCTTTTGCTTCACTTACATCACCTACCGGAGTAGATGTACCATGAAGATTGATATAATCAATTTCTTCCGGTTTCATACCCGCATCTTTGAGTGCATTTTCCATCACAAGGACAGCACCAAGACCTTCAGGGTGTGTAGCTGTGATATGGTATGCATCGGCACTTAAACCTCCACCTACCACTTCAGCATATATGTGAGCACCACGAGCCTTGGCATGCTCCAATTCTTCGAGTATTAGAGCTGCGGCCCCTTCACCAATGACAAATCCATCGCGAGATCCGCTAAACGGACGAGATGCTGTCGCAGGGTCATCATTGCGAGTGGACAATGCTTTCATTGCATTGAAACCTCCAACTCCTGCCGGATAAATAGCAGCTTCTGCCCCACCGGTAACAATAGCATCAGCCATACCCAAACGAATATAGTTGAATGCATCTACCATAGCATTGTTGGAAGAAGCACATGCTGATACCGTACCGAAGTTAGGACCACGAAACTCATGATTGATTGAGATATGGCCTGCTGCAATGTCGGCAATCATTTTTGGAATGAAGAAAGGATTATATTTCGGACCTTTATCTGCATTTTGAGCATAGTAGCCGGCTTCTTCTTCAAATGTGTGAAGACCTCCGATTCCTGCTGCAAATATAACTCCCACTCGATCTTTGTCAACTCCTTCGCTGTCGATTTTTGAATCGGCAATCGCTTGTTCGGCAGCCACCAAAGCATACATGGCGTAAAGGTCGTATTTGCGTGCTTCTTTGCGATCAAAATGCTCTGACGGATCAAAATTCTTTATCTCACATGCAAATTGAGTCTTAAACAATGAAGCATCGAAATGAGTAATAGGACCTGCACCACTAACTCCGTTGATGGCATTCTCCCATGTCGTCTTGACATCGTTACCGATTGGAGAGAGGGCTCCAAGACCTGTTACTACTACTCTTTTTAATTCCATATTGGAAAGGGGATTGATTTTGCTTTTATTATTTGTTGTTTTCAATGTATGCGATAGCGTCGCCTACTGTTGTGATTTTTTCTGCTTCTTCATCTGGAATTGTTAGACCGAATTCTTTTTCAAATTCCATGATAAGTTCTACTGTATCAAGTGAATCAGCACCTAAATCTTTGCTGAATTCTGCTGTTTCGTTCACTTCTGCTTCATCAACGCTAAGCTTTTCAACAATGATAGCTTTTACTCTTTCTGCTATTTCTGACATAATTGTAACTTTTAAATATTAATAAATAATTTTAATTGTTTTTCAGATTGCAAAGTAAACACTTATTTTTGAATTACGGAAATATTTCGATATAAAAGCATCAAAATTTGCACACAAAAATAAAATTTGTGCATTTATTGGAGTTGTTCCACCTCTTTTTTGCTCACATTTTTATTTTTTGTGCTAAATTTTAGTTTCTTTTTTAGCCTCTCTCTTATTCGCAGTATACTTTTATTTAGCATTTTTATTTACTAAATATTCATGCAATATTTGTTTGTCTATGCAAAATTGATTGACGATTAAGACAACGTGGAGAATTGCCACTTCCAAAACTGCGATTTCGAATCTATGGATATGTGTCGGCACTCGATGCAATCAGCTTGCTCTGAAATAATAAAGAGACTGCACTCGATATATGAGTTGCAGTCTCTTTTTGTTTTTTGATTAGTGTTCAGTTCAGACATCACCTACATTTCGCGTCTTTGCAGACGCGAACTCATAGCGAAGTGGCACATCGATTTAGATTCGACAGATGGCTATTTCACTGCCTGAATGAAATAGACTTTATCGACAACGAGATCATCTTCTCTTTGTCTTTTCTCTCTCATTAATCATTGCAATCTGTTAAAACGATTAGGAGAATCTTGCAAGACTCCCCTATTCAATATATCTATCACTCTATTCTGCTATTCAGTCGCTTGAATAAAGTTGATTATTGCACATTGTTCTATTTCACCAATTGCTCAAGATATATGTATCAGACAAATTTCATTAGTTTATCTATCATTCTACAGTCCAAGTTTCCGAGGTGCGAAGAATCATGTCGCGAAGTCCACAATAGTTCTTTTTTTCTACAATTTCTTGAACTTGCCGTTCAATCTCTGTTTCATAAGAAAGGGCTTCTACATCTCTGATTACACCGATTGCCAGAGGCAATTCCTCTCCATTCATCATGGCGAGTTGGCGATGTAATGTATCTGATTTGCAGTGTGCATCATGAACAAGCACATCATCGATTGAATATCCGTCTTTTCCCAAGATGACTGCTTTCAATTCGAAACCATCTCGAACAATGCCTTTTTCATTCTCTTTGCCGAAGAGCATTTTTTCGCCATGGCGTAAGTGTATCGTTCGCTCTTTGCGATATTCTTTATCAGTGATACACGCATGAATTCCGTTGTTAAAGATAACACAGTTTTGTAATATCTCAACGACCGAAGCACCACTATGTCGGGCAGCAGCCACCATCACCTCTTGTGTTATAGCGAGTTCGATATCAATTCCTCTTGCAAAGAAATTTCCTCTTGCTCCGAAGACAAGTTCTGCCGGGACAAATGGTTCTTCCGTTGTGCCATACGGACTTGATTTCGACACAAAACCTTTGGGAGAGGTAGGAGAATATTGACCTTTAGTCAACCCATAAATTTTATTATTGAACAGGAGTATGTTTATATCCACATTTCGGCGTATGGCATGAATAAAGTGATTTCCTCCAATTGCCAATCCATCGCCATCGCCGGAGATTTGCCATACAGACAGATTTGGATTTGCCACTTTCACACCGGTGGCAATCGCTGCGGCACGACCATGAATGGTGTGCATTCCGTATGTGTTCATATAATATGGTAATCTGGAGCTGCAACCTATTCCGGAGACGACAACAGTATTCTCGGGAGGAACTCCCAATTGAGCCATTGCTTTATGCAAAATATTTAGGATTGCATGGTCGCCACAGCCGGGACACCAACGCACATTTTGCTCGTTTTTGAAATCAGACGGAGCGTATTGTCTGTTATTCTTTTCCATAATTAACGTTCCTCCAAATGTTTGATTACACCATCTACTATCTCTTTGACCATGAATGGTTGTCCTTCCACTTTGTTTATTCTATGAATCATAGCCATCGGCATTTTTGATTGCAAGAAATCGGCAAATTGTCCGGTATTAAGTTCAGCGACAATAATATTTTTGAATTTGGATAATTCTTGAAGGGAGTTTTTAGGCAATGGGTTTATGTATCTGAAATGGGCGAGAGCCACATTTTTACCCTTTGCTTTCAATCCTTCGAGAGCAGACAAGAGGTGTCCGTAGGTTCCTCCCCAACCCACTAATATTGTATCGCTATCTCTATCACCCTCTACATTGAGTGCCGGGATATTGTCGGCAATATTCGCAATTTTCTGTTTGCGAGTCTGCACCATTTTTTCGTGGTTCGGACCATCGGTAGAAATCACTGAAGTATAATAGTCTTTTTCAAGCCCTCCGACACGATGCATTGCTTTTGGAGTGCCTGGCAAAGCCCAATATCTGACAAGCGATTCGGGGTCTCTGTCGTAAGGTTTCCAATTTTCGTTTAATTGTTGTTGACCCACAAAATGAGGTTTTATTTCCGGCAATTCGGAATCTTCAGGTATTCTCCATGCTGATGAGCCGTTGGCTATAAAAGCATCTGTGAGCAAAACGACCGGAGTCATATGTTCGAGAGCAATACGTGCGGCTTCGAAAGCCATAGTGAAACAATCAGTGGGGCTTGCCGCAGCCAACACACAGAGAGGCGACTCTCCGTTTCTTCCATAGAGGGCTTGCATCAAATCTGTCTGTTCGGTTTTGGTCGGCAATCCTGTCGAAGGGCCACCACGCTGTACATCGATGACCACAAGAGGGAGTTCGGCAATCACAGCCAATCCTATACCTTCGCTCTTGAGGGCTAATCCCGGTCCGGAAGTCGACGTAACAGCCAAATGTCCGGCATATGAGGCTCCAATTGCTGAGCATACGCCTGCTATTTCATCTTCCATCTGACATGCTTTGACTCCAAGGTCTTTCCGTTTTGCCAATTCGTGGAGGATATCGGTAGCCGGTGTTATTGGATATGAACCTAAATACAATGGTCGACCACTCTTTTGCGATGCCATTATCAACCCCCATGCCGTTGCTGTATTACCATTTATATCCGTATATATTCCTTTTTTTGCTGTCGCAGTTTCTATTCTATACGTAGACACAGATGCGTGGGTGTTGTGTCCGTAGTCCCAACCGGCTTGAACCACTTTAGCATTTGCTTCATATACCGCCGGTTTCTTTGCAAATTTAGTTTGCAACTTTCGCAAGATATTCTCTATCGGGCGATCAAATAACCAACACACAATACCCAAAGCAAGCATATTTTTGCATTTCATAATGCTCTTGTTGTCCATGCCGGAATCGGCAAGGGCTGACTTCAATAATGAGGTCATTGGCACAAGCATCACTTGTTTCGGATTCAGTCCTAACTCAGCTATAGGGTCGTCGGTAAGATATAATGCTTTCTTCAAATCTGCTTCTTTGAATGTATCCGAATCGCAAATTATGATTCCTCCCGATTTCAAGAACTTAACGTTTGTTTTCAATGCTGCCGGATTCATTGCCACCAACACATCGGCAGCATCACCGGGAGTGTGTATGCCCACACCAATATGCACTTGATAGCCCGAAACTCCACTGAGAGTTCCTTGAGGAGCACGTATTTCGGCAGGATAATCAGGAAATGTGCTGATCTGATTCCCTAATCCGGCCGATACGTTAGAAAAGATCGTGCCGGCAAGTTGCATTCCGTCGCCGGAATCGCCCGAGAAGCGAACCACGACGCGATCTATAGTTTTTACTTTCGTGTCTTGCAACATATATTTCTTGTTTTAGGTTGATCTATTTTATGGGTATATTATATTATAACACTTAACCTATCGACAAAGTTAAACACAAATTTCCAAATTTATTTCATTTTGTTTATCTTTTTCTTTTCTTTTATCTATTCTCACAATGAATTCAATGGAGGGAGAAAAGCATCTTCTATATGTTCTAAAACGAAATTTTCAGGAGTCCCGCTAACGGCAACAATATCAAATCGATATTCAAATTCATGTTCTTGAGCACTGAGATAAGATGAAGCGGCACGCACCAATTTGCGTATTTTTTTATCCGTAACTGCGTCGACCGGATCGTAATTGCTGTCTTGCCGGGCCTTAACCTCAACAAAAATGATAAAATTATCTTTTTGAGTGATTATATCCACTTCTACATGTCCCGACCTCGGACGCCAATTCTGTTCGCGAATGATGTAGCCGTTTTTCAGAAAATATTCCATTACAATCTTTTCAGCCTGCCGTCCCCAATCATTATGCTCTGCCATAATTCACTCACTCTTTAACCGGCTCGTTGAGTCGAAACACAATTCTCAATGTATCATCTTGATAGCGAGTGCTTGAGATTCGAAACTCGCCGATTTCTGCCGTATGACCGACATGAACACCTACACATAGACATTCATCATAATCCCCGATATGCACAATTCTGACAGTTTGCGATGCCCCATCGGGCAGACGAGCAAGATCAAAGCGTGTAGCCACTTCGTTTTGATCGGCAAACTCCATGGACACCTGCAAATCTGATTTTATTACTTCATTCACTCGTCGTTCAATCTCTGCTATATCCGCATCAGTCAACGGGCGAGGAAAGGCATAATCACATTTTGATTTTTTACGTTCGATGTGAGCCGATTTAGCTCGTTGGCAACCATACATTTTCACCATTGTGCCATTCAGAATATGCTCTGCTGTATGCATCGGTGGATATTCTTGCTTATTGTGTGAATTCAATTCCATGCTTTTATTTCTTTATTTTCAAACAAAGGCAAGTTGATCTAAATAATTCTTACGAAACAATTTAGGTTTCTACAAGTCTCTATTTACGTTTCCTTACATCTTAATAATTTAATCAAATCATGCCCCAGTTGCCTCTATCGAGGTTTCGATAGCTTATAGCTTCGGAGATGTGTCGCAGTTCTACATTTTCGCTGTAATCCATATCAGCAATTGTGCGAGCAACTCGCAATATCCTGTCGAAAGCTCGTGCCGACATATTAAGTCGGGTCATCGATTCTTTCAATCGGGCAAGCCCTTTCTCATCAGGCCATGCATAGGCACGAATGAGCCGAGTGGTCATTTGTGCGTTGCAATATATCCCCTCTTCATTTTTGAATCGCTCCTGCTGTATCATTCTTGCTGCGACAACTCGCCGACGTATCGCTTCACTATTTTCTGCCGGAGTCGTATTTGCCATATCATCAAATTCCACCGGTTGGATTTCTATATGAAGGTCGATGCGATCAAGTAGTGGACCACTGATTTTGTTCATATATTTCTGCACCTGACCCGGCATACAGCTACAGCGTTTTGTCGGGTGTCCGAAATAGCCACAAGGACATGGATTCATTGATGCTACAAGCATAAACGACGCAGGATAATCAACTGTGTATTTTGCTCTCGATACGGTTACAACTCGGTCCTCAATCGGTTGTCGCAACACTTCAAGCACTGCACGTGGAAACTCCGGAAATTCATCAAGAAAGAGAATCCCGTTGTGGGCCAGACTTATCTCTCCCGGCTGTGGGTTCACTCCTCCTCCGACAAGAGCTACCGGCGAAACAGTGTGGTGTGGTGAGCGAAATGGTCGCTGGGTCATCAGCATTGAGCCTCGATTGAGTTTGCCTGCCACTGAGTGTATCTTTGTCGTTTCCAATGCTTCTTGCAGATTCAACGGTGGCAAGATTGATGGAAGACGTTTCGCCATCATCGATTTGCCACTACCCGGACTGCCGACAAGTAGTATGTTGTGTCCTCCGGCACATGCCACTTCAAATGCTCTTTTCACTGTTTCCTGACCTTTGACTTCCGAAAAATCAAAATCAAAATCAGCAGCATATTTTCTGAACTCTTCGCGTGTGTTGATTATTGTCGGCTCTATATTTGTTTTACCATTGAGAAAATCTACCACTTCAAGCAGATTTTCCGCTCCGTAGACCTCAATATTGTTGACCACAGCAGCCTCTGTTACGTTGGCTTTTGGAACGATCAGTCGCTTGAATCCCTCTTCTCGTGCTTTTATAGCCATTGGCAAGGCTCCCCGAATCGGAAGAATCGAACCATCGAGCGATAGTTCGCCCATAATCATATAATCTTTCAAATCGGAACATTGCAATGCTTCGTTGGCCGCCAATATTCCTATTGCCATCGGCAAATCAAATGCCGCTCCCTCTTTCTTGACATCGGCAGGAGCAAGATTGATGATGGTGCGTTTATGTGGAAACGGGACTCCACTCTGCTTCATCGCAGAAACGATTCGCTGATAGCTCTCTTTGACAGCTGTATCCGGCAATCCTACTATTGTGAATTGCACCCCTTTTTCAACCACAACCTCTATGGTAACAAGAAAAGCATCTATGCCATAGATTGCTGCCGAATAGACTTTTGCCAACATTTCTATTTCTCTTTTTTTGTGTTAAACATTGTTTCAACTGTCTCTTTTATCTTCAGCGTGTCTACACCCCTATATAGTTGGTGTCCTACACTGTCGAGCAATACGAAATAGGGGGTATACGGCAATCGTAACTGATAGATCGATCGGTTCATTTCTCCTCCGACAGACCACATACGATCCCATTCTTCGATAGAATCTTTTTCGATAGATTCATGCCACGACAACGTGTCTATATCAAAATTTATATCGGCTATCTTCAGCCTTTTTTCTTCCTTATATTTCTTCGAAAGTTGTTTTAGTATACCGATATATTTTGAATGATTATCTTCTCCATTTCTCCAAAAATAGAGTACGGACAATGCTGATTTTGTAGGATTTAGAATAGTCATACTATCGCCAATCGAAACCAACTGCATCGGTCTGACTTTCTTAACCATCGTTTCCCCAAGCATATATTTTCGCTCTCCACTGACGGCATTAAGCAGAAACTCATCTTTTGCCTCTTCTGTGAGAGTTGACCAATATTCTGTCAGTCGATTATCGGCATTGGTATAGTAGACAAGCAACAGCAGTGTAGATAATTTGTCGTTAGGATTGGATTCGATATATTTCAAGGCTTGACGAGAAGTAGTCATTGCATCGCCACTCATTAGAAGATTCTCATTCTCTTGCTGCCATGCCGACAATTTTTCTTGCAATTCATTCCCCTCTACTGCCCAGCCGAAAGGCTTTTCAATAGCTCCTTTTATCTTCAACTCATCACCTCGTTCGACATACAACAGATTCAAAAGTGTTCTATCTGAACGAAACAACCACACAACTGAGGGGTGACGGCATATTCCATTATATTCAAACGAACCATTTACAATCGGAACAACATCATCGACCACATATCCACCTTTATCATCTGATGCATAGTAGATCACTCTTATGTTTTGCGTGCCGGCTCCTTCGAGTTCTCCTACCAACTTGAATTCATTCTTTGTGCAACTGCCAAACAATATTGCAACAAGAACTGATATTATACAAATATATTTCATGCTTTGACCCTCTTATTTTTCACAAAGTTACACATTTTTATCTGAATCATTATACCTGCAACTAAAAAAAACTTTTTTTGCCGACAGACAACAATTATTACCGTCTCTCTTTTCTATCTTTATTCTTAAATATTGGTGTCCGATAATATCACTATTAACTTTATCCTAATTTTGTTGACAGGTTAACATTTATTACAATTAACATACACCTTAATAAAAACAAGAAAGGCGAGGTTGCCCCCCTCGCCTTTAATTATCGATTCACTAATTATTTTTAATCGAAGTCGAATAAATTGCGTTAGATTACCACTTTATGAGTCTCTTCTCCGATACG
>CALDPR010000042.1 GCA_937911575.1 uncultured Porphyromonadaceae bacterium
ACTACGAAGATAATGCCGGATTTGCTTTGCTTGGAGCCGATGATCGAGTTCGTCCTATCTATGCAATAGCAGATACTGGGAGGATGAATGTGGTAGATACTATAAAGAATAAAGGATTGGCAATGTTTTTCCGAAACACAGAAACAGATGTTGCATCATTATTAGGAGGGGGTATTCAGATTGATACAACAATTGTACAACCACCTATAGATCCGGGAATTCCGACAATAGAATATATAGTAGCACGACAAACAGAACCATTGTTAGGCATAAATGCAACCTATTTAGGTCAAAGATATCCATATAATATCTATTGTCCTATATTAAGTAATGGGGATAGAGCTGTGGTTGGTTGTGCAGCAGTAGCAACAGCACAAATAATGATGTATAATGAATGGCCATTATATGTAGGAGGAAATTTGATTCCTTGGAATCAAATGAATTCTATTGGAACTGCTAATTACGAAAGGATAGCATACCTTTTAAGATTATTAGGAGAACCTCAATATTTAAATATGCAATATGGACTTGATGTGAGTAGTAGTATTTTGGGAAGAGAACGTACAACATTGATTTCTTTAGGTTATATAGATCCCGGTCCATTAAATAATTTTAATGAGGAAAATGTAGTTGAAATTTTAGAAAGAGGAGAAGATAATGAAATTGGAGGTGGTCCTATTTTGGTTATCGGTAATTTTACAGGACAAGGAAATTCACATATATGGGTAATTGATGGTTATTTGCAATATTATAAAGTTCAGGATCATGTATATATCCCTCAAGATATATTATATCATTGCGTTTGGGGTTGGGGTGGTGATTCAAACGGATATTTTTATTGGAAATCTACAGAGTCTTTTGGTGGAGAAGCTGATATTAGAGATTGTGAACCATATGAAGATGAATATATAACACCCCCTTATAATAACATCAAATATTATAATGTCTTTAGGCCGAATAAATAGTTAATAGTTTATGTTAAAAAATTACAGATATGGAAGCAAAGAGATTTAAAATCAGACTTATAGCGATAGTGTTGGCGATGCCGATGCTGTTTGCTGCTTGCAATAGTGATGAGCCAACCCCTCCGGGAGGCGAACAACCGGAAAATCCTACGCAAGGAGTTGTAGATTCGAGTGTAAAACCAATCATCTTTGAAATTAAAAGCATGAATTGGAAGACTGAATATGATGCAACTGCAAATATTTATACTACACTTTGTTGTGATACAGATGGAAAGTTCCCACTTGTTTATAAATATTCTGCCGAGGCAGAAAACCCCGACAATATATTTGTTTCCGAGTTTACAATAGAAATGGGAGTCGAGAAGCAAGAGGTTGATATAACAGAGTTGCAAAAACAAGCATCAGAATCTCCTGACGGTTTTTTTAATGTAACACTTGAGGGGATAACGTTCAAACATGAAAAGAAAGGCGAATTAGAGATTTCATATGCTTGGGAGATAGATAACATAATTTATGATGCCGGATTAGAAAGTAGATTCTATAATATCAAACTTGAAGGAGATGATAAGAAATATGCTACGACATTGCGAATAGAAGATGTAATAGTAAGTTTATCGGGTACAATTCTATTCGACTTTGACTTGTCGAAAATCAAATATCCGACAGATAGAGGATATAATAAATATAATGGAGATAAAAGTGGAGAATATTATGTCTATCTTCCTGCCGAAGCTTGTTCATTTCCAATAGTTAATAGAGGATTGACAAGGAAACATTTTTATCTTGTCAACATACGTGAACATTCATCGAATGGAGTTTATGAGGAATTGCCATTGACTTTGCTTGAAGATGAAAAAGTAGAAGGTGGTTGGTTCTATACGAAAGAGAGTACGGTTGGGAAGTTTATATACGATGAGTTTTATATACTTGATTGTGAAATAACAGCAAATACGACAGGGAAAGAGCGTAAATTAGAATTGATTCTATCGCCTGATTGGGATTATGCAATGGTGGGACCAATTGTTCCGACGCCGTTCTATATTATTCAAGCCGCTGAATAGCAGAATAAAGTGATAGATATATTGATTAGGGGAGTCTTGCGAGATTCTCCTAATCGTTTTAACAGATTGAAATGATTAATGAGTCTGTTTGTCTGTTTGTCTGACGATATACCGATAATGTTTATCTCGTTTTATTACTGTCCGATAAAAAACGAAATGGATATAAGAATGAGTCTCAATCGCTGATTTAATGTGGTTGAGATTTCTTTTTTTCAATTT
>CALDPR010000043.1 GCA_937911575.1 uncultured Porphyromonadaceae bacterium
CTTGACGACGGATAAATAGTCCGTTTTCAGGATTGTCTACTCTGATACCTTGCATGTTGAAGTATTCCACCGGTGCGTTATTGTCAGCGTTGATGCCGTCGATGCCCGATGTAGTAGTGAACTCAACACTCTCTTTATTACTTTTCAACTCTCCAACAGTAACATATATCAACACATTTTGAGATTCTCCCGGTTGAAGTCCTTCAAAAATATGTTCGCGATCGATTGCTGTTGTTTCGATAACGAAAGAATCGATACTTTCGTCGTTGATATATAAAGTGGCATTGTTGCCGATTAAATCTTCTGATGTTGTTATTGTGAAACTGATTTTTGCACTTGTATCTGTTAGGTCGGAAACCACCAATGGGCTTATATTAACGAATGATTCATAAACCGGATCATCGATGATTTCATTGACAGAGATAGTCATTGCTTGCATATCGACGCTTATTTTCACTTTTCCGCCTTGCCAATCAGGGAAGTTCCAAGAGCCTTTTCCTTTGACTACATCGCCTTGATATACACCATCTGTCAGTGCAACATCTATCGGATTATCGTTCACTTGCGAGCCATAGGAATCACCACCGTCCCA
This sequence comes from uncultured Porphyromonadaceae bacterium, assembly GCA_937911575.1. Classification (GTDB taxonomy): domain Bacteria; phylum Bacteroidota; class Bacteroidia; order Bacteroidales; family Muribaculaceae; genus Lepagella. Next base: position 593 of record CALDPR010000043.1, read on the forward strand.
GCCGGTTAATTTAGAATAGACACGAAACATCAATTGGCCTGTAACGTCGAAAACACCTGAATATACGCCATTTTCGTCCGGAATTAAGCAATAATTCAGATAATGTTCTGAATTTGCTTCGCTTGGCTCAACCCAGCCGGAAGGAGCCCCGACAAGATAGATGCAATCTTCCGGTTTGGTTTGAGGTATCTTGTAAGAGAGGCTTACTGTTTTTGATTGTGTGTCGACCACAAATGTGATTTTTCCTCCAGGAAAATCTTTGATTGTCCAGCAATTATCCGACTTTTCTGTTGTCGAGATGAAAGCTCCGGTGAAATTTGCATACTGATCATTGATTTCGAAATTCACATCGATTTTTTCTTCCGGTGTGTAGACTTCCGTATAGTCTAAATCGCTCATGAAATTGAATGAGATGACGTCGTTTGCCGAGAAATTGATTGTCGTGGTATAATAGTTTTCTTTATCTGTTTGAAACAATATTGCTTCTGTTGCCAAATCTTCCGGATTCGACAATTCTGTGATGTTCATATAGATACAAGGACGCTCAACTTCAAACCAAAAGAGATTGTTGGCATAGTCATAATACATTTCAATCTCACCTCCCTCCCAATCAGGGCATTGGATATTTCCGGAGTTTTCGAAAACAGCTGTATATTTTTCGGTGTTGATAGTAGCCCACGAGATTTCTTTGTCTGCTCCGAAATATTGAATACCATCGTTCCAATTCGTAACTGCAATGAACACTTTAAAATTGAAATCATCGACACCGAGATTAAACTTGCCATAGTAGATTCCGTCGGCATCTTCATCAGTGAGTGTGTGAAGAGTGGATAAGTCTGTGGCATCGGGAGTTGTCCAGTCATTGTAGGAGCCTACAAGATAGCATGCTTCGGGTGCATTTTGTGCCATTACAGGGATTGCCGTAACAGCGAAGAAGATAATTGATAATAGAAATTTCTGTAACATAGCTTTAAAAATTTAAATAGTTATTTGATTGTTATTGTTGTTTCGGAATAGTCCCAAGGAGCCACAACGTATAGAGTCTGTTTTCCGGCATCGAAATAGTATCCACTTTGGCGTATGGCTTTAAGGCTTTGTGATTTTGGCATTGGCATTCCATTGGATATTTCCACTGATTCAGGTGATTTTTTTACGCCGACAATTTCGAATGTGAGCATTCGAGAAGCGGGAGCCCCTTCGTAGGTGCTGATGCCGGTCTGTTCGATGTTGATATACGTCTCATCATTCTCTTGCCAGCCGGTGAATGTGATAAGCTGATATGCTCCGTTTTCGATTGTAGATGTCGATGTGCGATCATCTTCAAACATCGTGAACGATGTCTCTTCGGCTGCAGGATAGTATTTAATGGTTAAGAATGTAGGGTCGTATTGTGCCACATTCTCAATCTCCAACGTATATTGTGGAATGAAAGAGCCGGCACGTACAAACATCGGCAACTCAGAAAGTGGGGCTTTTACAGTGGCAGTGCTTCCCCCTTGATAGCGAAGTCGGGGGTTATTGTAGTTTATCCATTCTCCTTTTGGGAAAATGACTTTTCGTGAACGGGCTCCTTTGTTCATGACAGGGGCAATAAGCACATTGTCGCCCCATAGGTATTGGTCGTTGATGTTGGCATATTGCTCTTCCGGATTTTCTCCTTTGTAGTTGAGAGGACGCACAAAAGGGGTGCCACAAGATGCATTTTCATATGCAAGCGTATAGTTATAGGGCAACCACTCGTAACGCATCTTGATGAATCGACGACTGATTTTTTCTTGTGCCGGATAGTGATAAGGCTCCGGCTTGAGTTGTGCGTGCGTACGGAATGTGGGAGTAAAAGCACCCATTTGGAGCCAACGCACATATAGTTCAGGATCGATCGGATTTGCCGGATCAACAGCAAACCCACCGATATCGCTACTCATATATGCAAGTCCTGAAAGTGATGAGTTGAGCATTATGTTGACTTGAGGCTGAAAACCTCCCCATGAACGTGATACATCGGTCGACCACGGGAACACACAATATCGTTGCAAACCGGCAGTGCCACCTCGCATGAGAATCATCAATCGGCGATCTGGAAAATCGTTTCGGAAACCGTCGTAGATGATACGGCTCCATTCGTTGCCATAGACATTGTGGTATTGTTCGGCTGTTTGTCCGTTATGGTGAACCATTGTAGCCGGGTGAACTTCCGGCTCGCCGAGGTCGCCCCACCAGCCTTCAACTCCGTCGAGTGTCAATTCTTTATATCTGTTCCAGAGCCATTGACGAGTCGATGGATTGCTGACATCAAACATTCCGGCATCGCCCACCCATGTCGTTACATCATGAACATTGCCTGCTGAATCTTTCATGAGCATACCTCTCTCCGACAGCATATTGTAGTTGTCGATTGCTCCTATTTTGTTGATGTAGGGTTGTGAGATGATAACCATGTTGACACCCTTCTCTTTTAGTTCTGCAAGCATTGATTTGTGGTCGGGCCATTGATCTTTGTTCCATTCCAATCGCCCCATATCGGTCTCTTTCCCATACCAATAGAGGTCGAGCACAATCCCATCAACCGGATAGTCGCGTCGTTTCAGAGTGTCGATGACTCCGAGAGTCTCAGCTTGTGTGCGATAGCCATATTTCGATGTGATATATCCCAATGCCCAAAATGGAGGCAATGCTTGGCGACCGGTCAGACGAGTGTATTCCTCTGTTGCTCCGGCAATAGTGCCCTGTCCGTTGATGAAATAATACGACAACGGAGCCGGCGTGTCGCTTTCATAGACTATCTGATCGCCCAAGTAGAGCGTCGCTTTGTTATAGTCGTCGAATAGCACTCCATATCCCTTGTCGGACACGAAATATGGCACCGTTATATTCATTTGGCTGATGCGTGGATCGCCGGCAGTGTAGCCATAGTTCTGACGATTATACATCACCAATGTGTCGCCACCAAGTTCTAAACTATGTCCTCTTTCGCCGGCTCCGTAGAATTTTTCTCTGCCCGAGTTGAGAAATGAAACTCTGCGATTGTCGGAATTGCTGTTGTCGACCCCTTCAAATTCCTCAAGTAGCAGATTGCCCGCAGTGTCGAAGAAACGAAGCTTTCCGGTTCCCTTATCTGCTCGGACAACAGTGGTCGGCGTTGTGATAATAATCTCTGATGCAGTAGCCGTACATTTCACTCTGTCGGTCATGTTCTCATTTTCAAGTATGGCCGATTGTGATTTCAAATATGGTGTATTGTCTCCGGCAAGCATCGTAGTTACTCGTATGATGTTGTCGTTGACAGGCGTGATTGTCAGAGTGCCTCGCTCGGTAAGAATACGAATATCGTTGTCATATTTGAGCGTATAGGGAGTTTCGCTGTCTATTGCCCTACGTTCCGATATCGCTTTCAATCGCCCGATAGTTGTTGTTTGTGCTTCTGTGCCAACCGACGAAACCAGTGTGGCAACGGCTGTCAAAGTGCCGAGAATACCTGCATGTAATTTATTCATTTTCAGAATTATTTAAATTAGTGTTATATATAGATGCAAAATTACTCAAAAAAATATTTCTCTACAAGCAATTAGAAATTATTTTGGTTGCCACTTGGCAAAAATTAAATTCATTCAGGCAGCGGAATAGCTGAAAACTCTTTGCTAATTCCGACTGCTATCTGACTACATTTGCATCAC
>CALDPR010000044.1 GCA_937911575.1 uncultured Porphyromonadaceae bacterium
TTTTTCATTTACACAAACTTTTTTACAATTATTTTTTATTTATTTTTATTAATCCCTCGCAAGTCGCTGTGTGTCAGAGAAATAAAATTATACGAAAAATACCACATCTTTTCGACATCGTTTTTTATCTCTTCCTCTTTATGAAAATGGGGTTAGAAAATCTATTCTTACACTTTATCGAAATGAGTAGTCTCTATCGCCGGATAACTGCTCTATTGAATAATCAGTATTAAAAATTAACAAATACGGCTATATAATTTAAGTTATTTTATGTTAAAAAAACATATTAATATTGTATATCTCTGATAATCTGATTATCTTTACGGCATATTTTAAAAAAATATGTAATTTTGGAATAAAATTGTAAAAAACTTAATAACATATTATTTATGAACAAAAAAATCATTTATTCAGCGTTAGCAGGCTCATTAATATTAATGAGTAGCTGTTCAAAAAAATTAAATCAGTTTCAGAGTGAGTATTTCGATACTGATCCAACACCACTTGAAGTTGTCGGACAAAATGTACCTGCTACAATTATAGGTAACATACCGGCGAAATTCTTTTTAAAGAATGCGAAAGTTGAAGTTACACCGGTTCTTCAGTGGGAACTTGGCTACGAGAACGGCGAGCCTACATATGGCGAAATTAAAGGTTCACCCTATCTTGTGCAAGGAGAAGAAGTGAGAGCCAATGGGCAAGTCATCAATTACGAGACTGGAGGAAGAATTGGAATTCCTTTTATGGTTAAGTATCAACCCGAAATGGCTCAATCAGAATTGTTTTTGGATTTTCAAGTTGACCAAAACGGAAAAGTTTATGCATTGCCACGCGTAAAAGTTGGCGATGGAGTGATAGCAACAGCGACATTAGCATCGGCAACGACAGTTATGCCGGCAGCATCAAAAGACAAATTCCAAAAAATCATCAACGAGACATATTCAGCTGACATTCATTTCTTGATTAATCAAGCAAATGTAAGAAAATCGGAGGTTGAATCAGACGAATATATTGATTTAAATCGTCGACTTATCGAAGCATCTGAAGCTCCTAATATGGAAATTGCCGGTGTAGAAATCAGTTCATACGCATCTCCGGAAGGTTCGATGGAAATCAACACTCGTCTTGCCGAACAACGTGAACAAAACACTACAACATTCATTGAAGAACAATTAAAGAAAGATAAGATTACTGAATTTGGAGAACTCACATCAAACTTCACTCCAGAAGATTGGGAAGGGTTTAAAGAATTAGTTGAAAAATCGAATATCCAAGACAAAGAATTGATTCTCGCAGTGCTTTCAATGTATAATGATCCGGAGCAACGCGAACAAGAGATTCGCAATCTCTCTGTTGTATTCGAACAACTTGCAGATCAAATTCTTCCACAACTTCGTTATTCACGTATTCAAGCATCAATCAATGTAATCGGCAAAAGCGATAAAGAACTTATCGACCTTTTCGACAAGAATCCAAATGAGTTGACGGTTGATGAATTATTGTATATCGCTACATTAACTGATGACAACGACTATAAGATGAACATCTACAAAAAAGCAGTAGAACTTTATCCAAACGATTATCGCACATACAACAATCTTGGATTGACTCAATATGTAGCAGGCGATTATGATTCTGCAAAAACCAACTTCGACAAAGCGGCTCGTTTAAGTTCTAATTCACAAGAAGTGGAAATGAACAAAGGTCTTATCTCAATGCTTAATGAAGACTATCGTAAAGCGAACGAACAATTTGGTGCTGCAGCCGGCGTACCGGAAGTGAGCGATGCTCTTGGTGTATATTATCTATCACAAGGTGATGTCAATGCAGCTATTCGTGCATTCGGCGACACAAAATCAAATAATGCCGCCCTTGCACAAATTCTTGCAAAGAATTACAGCAATGCACGCATGATACTTTCATCTATCCCAACTCCTGATGCAACTACATATTATTTGACTGCTATCCTTGGTGCTCGCACAAACAATGAGAATATGGTTATGAGCAACCTTCGTCAAGCAATTCGCATGGACGAATCATTGGCTCAACGTGCAAAAACAGATCTTGAGTTTGCAAAATTTAATCTATCTTTCCTATAATATATATAGAATAGATATAAAATAGAGTTGCACCCCATAAGTTTTGTGATACTTATGGGGTGCAATTTATTTAAAAAACACCTTACATTTTACCTTTTTCGAAATAAAACTTAAAATTATTTTTTTGTTGAACAAATCATAAATGTGATTGCCACCATAGAGATGACTATGCCTACAAGAATATTCATCGTTATTGGTTCGCTAAATGCTATTGCACCAATAAGGATTGCCGTAACCGGCTCAAACACTCCCAAGACAGATGCTTTAGTAGGTCCAATCTTACGTGTTGCAAGAGCCAATGAAGCTGTCGAAACGACTGTCGGGAGGATAGCCAATCCCAATAGATTAAGCCACGCCGTCGTTCCATCTATTCCGGTCATTATAGAAGAATCTCCAAAGACAATCTTTAACATGAATATAATGCAACCGACAAAGAGAGAATAAAATGTCAGTAAAGAATTTGAGATAGTCGAAACCGCTTTACTTCGATTTATTATAACAATAAACAAGGCATATACCAGAGCCGAACCGAGCGACAACAACACCCCCACCATGCTTATATTCTGTCCGTCGTCACTATAAGTCATTAACAGCACGCCGACAAAAGTAGCCAAAATAGCCAACCACACTTGCCATGAAGGATAAACACGAAGCACCACCATTATCAAAGCCACAAAGACCGGATAGAGGAATATCAATGTGGTAGCGAGTCCCGATGCAATATAATTATATGCTTCGAACAGGAATATGCTACTCATGGTGTATAAGCAGCCAAGAATCAACAGAATTCCTATTTGCTTCCACGATATGCGAAAACTTTTGTTGCTTAAAAAGATAAAAATTCCTAACAGCACCACCGAAATTGCATATCTAAAAAATAATATTACTTCTATTGATGCTCCGGCTTTCATCAACGGCAAGCCAAACAATGGGTTAAAACCATATGTTATACCCGTTATTATTCCTGCAAAAAAACCTATAAACGAATTTTTATTTATCCCTCTCATTTCTGTTGATTTAATCAGAGTGCAAAATTACAAAAAATATATTTTCATTTCCGATTCAGCACAATTTATTTCAACTACAAATAGGGAAAATGGCGAATTATTTTGACATAAGTAAAAAAATCATTTAGTTTTTAAATTTTATAGTTCTTTAACCAAATATTCTATTTATATTTGCAAATAGATATCACCATTATAACGGTGAATCAACAGACTGAAAAATCAAATAATTAAAACCTATATTAAAATGAGAAAAAAAATTGCTATTATCTGCATATCAATATTGATGGCAGTATCCGGAATGTTTGCAGTTTCGCAGACTACGTTTGTAGCAGAACGAACAAAGGCACAAACGACAAATAGGAGTGGGAGTTTAATTAATATGTCGATGCGTATTCCATCAGATTTTCCACGTCATCGAGGAGGAGAAATTTTAAAGAATACCACAAACTCGGCAATAGGCATATTACCATTGAGCCAAGAAGATAAATCCGGCTCACGAAATCCAATGAAAATCAGTCCTTCTGGAGCATTAATCTATGGATTCTTGGGTTATCCGTCTGTGAGCGAAAATATTTGGTCTATGGACGAAGTGATGAGCGATGGCAGTTCACCGGTAACGTTATATTACATGACCGATTATCTTGGAGCTGCAGCTATCAAAGATGGAAAACTCATTGCATATAGTCAACAATTTATTTGGGGTATGGTATCTGAGTTCGGATTTGGAGAGTATGATTTGACTACCGGCGAACGCCTATCATATCAAGTGCTTAACATACAAGACTTGAGTAATGCAGTGATGACAATGGCATACAATCCAGATACTGAGATCATATATGCATACACATATTCGACAGATGGAGAATCAATGAATTTCTGTTCGATCAACATCAATAATCCTGAACATAAAACAATTATTAAAGAAAACTTAAGCATACCCGAAGTTGCTATTTCATTTACTTATTCGCCAAAAGACGGCAAATACTATGGGGTGAATGTTCAAGGAATCTTTGCCGAAGTTAACGTAACCACCGGCGAACTAATTGAAGTGATCGACACCGGATTGGAACAAGCCGGCTACATCACCGGACTATGCTATAGTGTCAAAGACGATGCTTTCATTTGGAATACCAATCTTTATGACGATTCATCTGCTCTATATGCAATTGACATAGAGGAGCAAAGTTGCACAAAACTAACTGATTATAACAACTATGCCCAATATAATTTTTTGGTTACGAACGATGAAGTTGCCAACTCAAACTCTCCCAGAAAGGCATTGGTTGAGGAGATAAGTTTTGAAAAAGGCAATCTTAATGGTTACATTACATATCAGATGCCAACAGAGACATATTCTGGAGAGGCAATCAGTGGAGAATTGAAATATCATTCCTTTGTAGATGGCAATTCACATGAAGAAGGCACAGCAGAAGCAGGCGAAACTGTTACAATCAATTACTCTGATTTGGAACAAGGGAATCGCACATTTTCATTAATTGTCAGCGACAATTCAGGATTAGAAAGTCCGACGACATTAACCACTGCATATGTAGGTTATGACAATCCGAAAGCTCCAACAAATGTAAAATTCAATCAAGAAGGCATCTCTTGGGACGCAGTAACAGACAATACCGGTAGAAACGGAGGATATGTCGATGTTGAAGATATGAAATATGACGTATATGTTGATAACAAAAAAATAGCTACCACTACCGACACATTTGTTGCCTATACCATAACCGATGGGACAATCTCTTCACATATAGCCGAGGTTGTCGCTATTTCTCATAATTTGGAATCTCACCCGGGCACATCAAATAAATATATTGCCGGCGACGCATTAGATTTACCATTAAACATTGAACCGACAGAAGAAGATATTGAACTATGTACGATTATCGACAATAACAACGACGGATTCACATGGTTTCCAAGATATATCGACACTTATTATGTGTTCTCTTATTCATATTCATCACAAAATGCAGCTGATGATTGGTTAATTCTTCCTCCATTCAGGTGTGAAGACACTGAATATGCTTATAGTGTGAGTGCAGAATCGGCAGTTGCAATCAATGGATATCCGGAAAGCTATGAAATCTATTATGGCACTTCACCGGAACCGGAAGCGATGACAAAGATATTCTTAAAAGAAGGAATCGACAACACTTCATGGAAAAAGGACAATGCATTGTTCACAATCAAAGAAGCAGGAATATATTATGTAGCCATTCGTTGCGTATCTCCTGCAGACAGATTTGATCTTCGCATCAGAAACATAAAAGTTGAAAAATCGGAAGTATCGACATCTTCACCCGATGTGCCGACACAAATCGAGTCAGTAGCAGCCGAGGGAGGTTTGCTCAAAGCCACCATTTCATTTAATATGCCGACGACAACTATCAATGGCGAACCATTAAAAGCAGACCTGCAACTTGAAGCAACGGTTAAGACTCTTGCTGATCGCCAAACAATCACAGGCATTCCGGGAAGCTCTCAATCAGTAGAAATAAAAACTTCGCAAGGCGACAACCAAGTAGCCATTCAAATTTCTGACGGGGAGAATAATAGCCCCGTAGCATATACTAATGTATATACGGGTAGCGACATACCTTCAGCACCGGAAAATTTCAAAGGAGAATTGAGCGAAGACAACATGACTGTTCATCTATCATGGGACGCACCGACAGAAGGAGCAAATGGTGGATATGTGAAACCCAATGGAGAAGATATGACCTACAATATTGTGCTATATAGCGAATATGATGGTTGGTATATCGACACATCAATTCCTTCATTCAGCGAGACATCGTATGATTATGTTGTGCCGGAAGAAGTAGGACTTATCGATTTGGCTATCGGTGTTGTGGCATCAAATGAAGCCGGACAAGGCAGAAGCTTTGCTTATGGCTCTTTCATTGCCGGCAAGCCTTATGAATTGCCGATGATTGATTATTTCACGTCGGGAGACTTCATCTATAATCCATTAACCACATGGAGCGATAATTTAAGTGTTGTCAAATGGTCGGCATTCAATCCGGCAAATCTTGGTGAGGAATATGCCAACAGATCAGACATTGCTCTCATCGGAGAAGCAACTACAGACAATAGTTATGCTCGTTTGAGCCTACCAAAATTCTCAACTGAATTTGCTACTAATCCATACGTCTCATTCTACTTGTATTGTGGAAGTGCCACAGTCGACATTTATGCAGAAACGTATGGAATAGAAGCTACAAAAATCGGATCAACGTCAGACATCAACACCATAGGCTGGGAAGACATCAAAATCCAACTTCCAAAAGAATTTGTAGGCAAAAAGTGGGTAACTATATATCTTGATGCTTACATTCCTACGGCAGGGCAATATGTCATGTTCGGAGGATATAGTTTCAAAGACTACTTGGCAAACGATATGGCTATCACATCTATCAATGCTCCTTCAATGGTAAAAATAGGCGACACTATGAAAGTAATTGTCAACTCTGAAAACTATGGTTATGAAGCAATAGCATATCCGGCAACAAAAGTTGAAATTTTCAAAGAAGGTAAGCTAATCGAAACAATATATGGAGAAATAGCTAATACGACAATCGAATCTGATGAAAAAATCAGTCAAACATTTGAAATCATTGTTTCAGCCGATTTAGCCGGAGAAATTGAAATTGTGGCATCAATCATTAATTCAGACATGAATGATTCAAATAATTCAAAATCAAAGACAATAAGCGTGGAGAGAGGTAATGCTGTTGTCGTTACAGATTTGAATGCACGTCTTGATGCAGAGGGCAATGTTGAACTCTATTGGACTGAACCGGAACTGAAATCCGGATTTGAAAGTTTCGAAGACTACGCTGCATGGAGCTATGGACCATCAATTGGCGATTTCAAATGTGTAGACGTCGATGGTTATCATCAATATAGTATTGCCGGGCTTCCAATTCCAGATGTTGAATCACCAAAAGCATTCCAAGTTTACGACATCAGTTCATTCGGAGACGCTTATGTAGATGTGTTTCCGGCATCTGACGGCAAAAAATATATTGCTGCATTCTGCCCGTATGAGCCTGACGGCAACATTGCTCCTGCCGACGACTGGTTGATTTCTCCTGAATTGAAACCGGGTTCAACTTTCAGCTTCGATATGGATATATTCACTGAAAGCTATGGCGAAGAAGTGGTTGAAATTCTCACTTCCAACTCAACTGATAATATCGACAACTTCATAATCCTCGACACAATCAAAAAAGGCACAACCGGATGGGAGACATTCACTTATACGTTGCCGGAAGATGCTAAATACATCGCCCTAAGATATATTTCCAAAGATATTTTCGGAATCATGATCGACAACATAAACTATACAAACGTGTATGGAGATGCTACAATTTCAGGATACGACATCTATCGCAATAATGAGTTGATTGCTGAAAATGCTACTGCACATGGAGTATATGTTGACACAACAGTTACTGAACCGAATGCTGACTACACATACAATGTTGTCCCTCTATATAATGGAAATCGTGGATTGATGTCAAACAGTGTAACAATCAATCCTTCAGGCATCGGTAATATATTTATAGAAAATATGATTTATGGTAGCAAAGGAGAAATCATCATAAATGGATTTGCCAATAAGGCAATAAACATTCTATCTGTCGATGGCAAACGTATTGCTACTGTTAAGGAGAACAATAACAACATTAGATTCAATGTTCAACCTGGAATATATATCGTAAACATTGAAAGAATAAATGCCAAGGTATTTGTAAGATAACTGTTTTATTGACAACAGCACCTATCATAGGTAAATAAACATATAAAAATATTAACGGCTTTAGAATTTCGAACTCTAAAGCCGTTAACTTTTACTATTCTTTGTCAATCTCTATTTATGATTAGTTTTCTATTGCTGATAATCCCATTGCAAGTTTCTATGGATACAATATAATTTCCTGCCATCAATGATGTGATATCAATAGTTGAACACTGAGTGTCATCATATTTCACACATCGTCCGAGCATATCGTAAACAGCGATTGTCTTGATATCGGCATTGCTTTTTATATTTACGACATCTGTCGCCGGATTTGGATATATAACAATTTCTAAATCCAATTCAATGGTTTCTATTGTATTATTCTTTTTCTCTTTGAAAATGATTGGTTGCGTACATGTTTCTCCAAACTCATTAACAATTAAAGCTCTGACATAATTGCCTTGAAAACCTGAATAATTGAATTCTTTTCCTACTGCGATTATTGTGCTTTTGCGAGTGTTTGGAAGATTATGATCGCTTATATCTGTTGCACTGATCCAATAAATTTCATCGGCATCAGTGTCGATAGTAATGATCTGTTTGATTTCATCGACGTTTATATCGGTGATTCGAGGGGCCTTTGCCTCTCCAGAACCGGCATATTCATAGCAGAAATAGTGAGAGCCTTCACGCATTGCTGTCTTGAGAGCATCAATTGACAGTTCCGGCATGAGCATGAAATTATAATTACGAAATAGTTGTTCGGTGTTATGACTATCATCTCCCGAATAGCCATATACATTTATTCCTTGAGGAGTTGTGAGATTGAGGATTTGGTCCCATAGGATACGATCGTTGGGGCGACGATTGCCTTGATTATACACTTCCAGTCCAATCAGACTATTGTAGGTAATGAAATTCTCAGCATGCCATTCCGGAGAATTTTTATCTCCCTTATTATATGAGGTAGAAAGGTTCCAATATTGTCCCGGGTGATTAATTATCTGCATACCACCTAATTGCTGCGTATAGGCATACGATTCTTGCAGAGTAGCAAATTCTTGACCTTGACGTCCGGTAAAAAAGTCGTTGTGATGATTGTATTCGCTACCTCCCTCTTCATTCCATGAGTTTCTGTAATTTTTGCTTAATTCATTTCCCGGAATAGCAAGCATTTGCATATCTGAAGGATACCTGTTGTAGGCATAAGGATCATACAGATTAAAATATTCCCAAGGATATGGATTGGCATCATGCTCTGTGAGTGCAAGTATTTGGTAGCCTGCATTATAATATTGATCCACCACTTGGTCTGTGCGAAGATTGGCATCAAAAGAGCGAGTCGTATGTGTATGAAAATTGGATTTATATTGGTTTATGTTTGACCAATCTATTGATTTATAGGGGTTCACCACTTCTTTTTCTTCTTTAATGCCATTGAGAACTTTTATTGCTATTGTCGCAACATCGTTTAGCAAACTTTCTCCTTTTCTAAGATTAAGAGAAATATGATATATCCCTGATTTGAGGTTTGAAAGATTGAAAGAAAAATTCCCTGAATTGTCTGACATAAATTCTTGAGATATTTTTTCTCCGTAGTTATGCGATATTGTTGCCTCAGGCAAAGAACCTTGCAAGTCTGCTATATGAAGAGTTACTTTTGCATTACTGCCTACGTTGCAAATTGAAGGTACGGCTATAAACTTATCGACAACCACTTTTGAGATTGTTTCTCCCCATTTTGTTTCATTAATCAAGACTTGATTTGTCAAGAAGTCGTATGTAATTTCTGCTGCCGTACAATTTGCCGACACGTTGAATTGATTTGTAATTGCACCCATATCCGATCCACTGTTGACACTGCCATAGTGTATGGTAAATGATTTATCTTCACCTATGAAATCGACTGTCGCTTTCACTTTGAAAGAATCGATTACACTCATCTTAATATTATCAGAAGCTGTAACGATACGAAACGCCGCTGAATTGGCTGCAACATCTTTAACTGTCTCGTCGGAAAATACTACGACACGATGCCACGATGTGGTGGTTTTTTTCGAACTGAATCCTATATCCCCGTTTTCAGCTTTCAATAACACACCACTACCATCAGCACTGCGACTGACATTCCAATAGTATTTGGTTTTTATCTCTACCGGTATTTCTGTGATTGCGACTTGTGCTTCTACCTCCCCCTCAGATGAAGCAAAATTCGTGATGTAACTGAATTTTGTATTTGCATCAAATTTGAGGTTTTGACTATCGACAGCCGAAACTATGGAATAATCTGTCGAAGAAAATTCTTGAGAAGTAGTTTTTTGCATCGGCAACAAATTTATCTTCTCTCCCAAATATTCGGCATCTGCCGAAAGCAAGAACGGATAGATTGATTTAAAAGCCTCGCCCCAAGCCTCATCATTGTGTGAAGCACCACCGAATACCGTAAATCTCACATCTGTATTCCGGCGAGCTGCAACGACATTTTTGAACTCCTCGACATCACTTCTGAACTCCTCCGGTTCAGCATCACCAACAGAAAGATAGAAACGTTGATGATAGTCAGTATCAACTGTTTCAACAAAAGAGATCAACTGCTCTTTGTTAATCCAAAGTGTGGGAGATAGAGCTGCAGCCTGACCAAACAAATCAGGACGAGACAAAGCAGCATAGAGCGATAACAAACCTCCCATATCGCCCCCGACAATCGATGTATGGACAGGACCCGTAAGCGTACGGTAAGTTTTATTTATAAACGGAATTAGTTCTGTCTCAATCCCATTTATAAATTCGTCGGCACTTCCCGAACCTGCAAACATCTCATATTCAAACGGAATATTTTCAGCCGTAAACCCATAGATCGACACAAAAATACAAGGTATGCCTCCCTCTGTTGCATATGCCATACCGGGAATATTCCACGACTGTTCGCCCATATGGTCATCTCCTCGATCGGAATCTGAGCCGGCATTATTATAGCGTGCTTGCACACCTGTCATATAGACCACCGGATATGACTCTTGCGAAGTAGCATAATCTGCTGGTAAAAATATCTTAACGATACGATCGTATCCATTCACTTTCAACTTGGTTTCAACAATATCCGGATTATAAAGTTTTGCCCAACTTGCCACAATATCCATATTCGAAATTGTGGTGCGATTGGCAATCTCCTCACCTGATGCACCCTTCTCGACATAAGCCCAATCTTGCCCGCATAAATATTTATACCCGGCCGACATTTCTGCTTCATCGACATCATTAAGAGTTAACGAGAACGTATGTTCGCCCGTTTTTTGCATCTCTACGGCATTACCGGCATTCCAACCATTGAAATTTCCGGCAACGAAACATTTTTTCGTACCTCCCGGAACCGTAACATTTAAAGTTACGGCATTAGTTGCCATTGCAACAACAAGAAGGATAAGCGTTGTGATAAAATTTCTTTTCATTACATAAAAATATTTAGTTAAGACAATTTTCGTCGAATAGACCACCACGCGTTTTATCGGTTTTGTCAGACGACTCAGCTACAAAAGTAGCCAAACTTCTTGAATGAGCAAAGAATTTAGCTAATTTTTAAAGTTTTAACCATCTTTTATAGTTATAAATAGTCATAATAAATCATATTTTTGTCATTATTTATAGATTACGATTTCAAGAATGATTAATCTTTTTCTTTCTTGTTGCTCAAACGCGTCGTGTGTTGTGGCTTTTCGTTGGCTTCTGATGGCAGTGCGACATCTGAGGGAATATTGTTAAATTGCTAACAGACAATATTCTTTCCCCATTTCGCCCTCACTTTCGTTTCTTTGTTGTATCTTTGCAAACGGATAATCAATAACGAAAAAAATCATAGCACAAAATGAAGAAAAAGATAAAAATTGGATTATTAACCAAAATTGTCATTGCCATTGCATTGGGTATTGTATGTGGTTTGATTTTCCCTGAATGGTTGCAGCGTGTATTTGCCACATTTAATGGAATATTCAGTAATTTCCTTGGGTTTTTCGTACCTTTGTTGATCATCGGATTGATTGTTCCGGGCATTGCAAATGTAGGAAAAAGTGCAGGTAAATTATTGGGAATCACTCTTGTATTAGCTTATCTATTCACCTTGTTCAGTGGATTTTTTACATGGGGAGTATGCGAGACATTTTATCCTGAGATGCTAAAAAATGCCACTTTGTCGAATGTAGAAAATTCAGGGGGGAATTTCACTCCGTATTTCACTATTGAGATGTCGCCGATAATGGAAGTGATGAGTGCATTGATAGCATCATTTATCATTGGTATAGGATTGACAGTTGTCGGTGGAGAATCTCTCAAAAAAGTGTTTAATGATTTTTATGATATCATCATAATTACTATTACAAAAGTTGTGATACCATTATTGCCGTTGTATATATTCGGCATATTTATGTCAATGAGTGCGAGCGACCAAATAACTTGCGTTCTTGAGGTGTTTTTGAAACTTATTGTCGTTATCTTTGCAATGACGGCAGTCTTGCTTTTGTTGCAGTTCAGCATAGCCGGTATTGTGGCACATAGAAATCCTCTTAAGATGTTGAAAAATATGATGACAGCATATTTCACTGCATTGGGGACACAATCATCGGCAGCCACTATTCCTGTAACTCTCAAACAGACAATAAAAAATGGTGTAGATGAGTCAGTTGCCGGTTTTGTTGTGCCACTATGTGCAACGATTCATCTTTCCGGCAGTGCGATGAAAATCACTGCTTGTGCGTTGGCTATATCTATGATTACGGGTATGGAATTGTCGACGGAAATGATCGTCGGATTTATCTTTATGCTTGGAATTACGATGGTTGCTGCACCCGGAGTGCCGGGAGGTGCTATTATGGCAGCGATTGGGATATTGCAATCTATATTGGGATTCGACGACACTGCAATTGCATTGATGATTGCTCTATATATTGCCATGGATAGTTTCGGGACAGCTACAAATGTAACCGGAGATGGAGCGATAGCTGTAATTGTAGATAAAATAAAACATCGATTCATGAGCAAATAATTTGATAATATAGCATTAAGAATAACAAGGATTTAAATTCGCAAAAATATAATCTCAATGGGAAAAGACCAAACCGTATTATTTCATTCCACAATCTTCGGACCGATACGCAGTCGCAGATTGGGAGTTTCGTTGGGAATTAATTTATTGCCCGACGATGGCAAAATATGTTCGTTTGATTGCGTATATTGCGAAGCCGGATATAATAAGCAAGGTTTCGGGACAACAGGTATGCCGACACGTGAACGCACAAGACTCGATTTGCGACGTAAACTCGAAGCTATGAAAGATGCAGGCGAGACACTCGATGTAATCACCTTTTCAGGCAATGGCGAACCTACACTTCATCGAGATTTTGCAAGCATTGTCGATGATGTCATTACTCTGCGTGATGAGTTCTATCCCAATGCGAAAGTATCGGTATTGTCAAATTCCACTCGCATAGGAGACTCGAACGTTGCTGCGGCTTTGATGCGTGTAGATAATAATATTTTGAAACTCGATTCTGCAATCACATCGACAATGCGTCTGATTGACCAACCGACATCTGATGAGTTCAGCTGCGAGCGATTAATCGAACATCTAAAACAATTTTCTTCTCAATGTGTCATTCAAACAATGATGCTTCGAGGCATGCACGATGGCCAACGCATTGACAACACGACAGAAGAGGAAATAAATGCTCTCATAGAAGCATATAAAAAGATTTCTCCACGTGAAATCATGCTCTACAGCATTGATCGTTCAACCCCGGAAGAGCAACTCGAGAAAGTATCTGTCGAAGAGTTGAGAGAAATAGGCAAACGGATTGAAAAAGAGGGATTTAAAGTTCAAGTCAACTAAACCTATATGCAAATATGATATTTCCTCCAACGATTCAAAAAGGGGATAAAATTGCTATAATAGCACCGGCAACAACAGTCAAAAAAGAGTATGTCGATGGAGCAGTTGAACGGCTCTCTTCCATGGGCTACACCCCTATTGTGATGCCACACACACTCGGACCGGCAGATGGCTCATATGCCTCGACAGAACATAACCGACTTTCTGATTTCCTTGAAGCATATCAAGACGATGAAATCAAAGCAATCTTATGTGCCAGAGGTGGCTATGGTGTGGTTCATCTCATTGATAAAATAGAGCAAGCGATGCTTCGCAAGACCCCGAAATGGATTATCGGATATTCAGACATAAGTGCTTTCCATGCTATGATGAACAAAGCTGGAATAGCATCTTTGCATGCACCAATGGCAAAACATCTGACAGAAGAGCCTTCCGAAGACTATTCTATAAAATCAATGATCGAAATCCTCACAAATCAGTCTCCGATAACATATACAATGCCGACAAATTTTCGTTCGCAAAACGGCATTGCCGAAGGGGTGTTGCGAGGGGGTAATTTTGCTGTATTGGCAGGATTGATTGGTTCGCCATATGATCTTCTCTCTGTCAGAGAAGATGAAAATGTGGTTTTGTTTGTCGAAGACATTGCAGAAGCAATATATAGCACAGAGCGAATGTTGTGGCATCTGAAACACATCGGAGCTCTAAACCGAATAAAAGGATTAATTATCGGCCAGTTCACAGAATATAAGGCGGATAAAAATTGGGAAACAACCGAAGAGATGCTTTCCTATCGCTTAAATCAATTCGGCATCAATAATATCCCTATCGCATTTGATTTCCCTGTCGGACACGTCAGTCGCAACTATCCGATGATTGAGGGAGCCACAGTGCAATTTGAAGTTTCGAAAACAGAGACAAAACTAATAATGAACAGAAGATGAAAGTAGTCATTCAACGAGTCAGTAAAGCAGCCGTCGACATAAGTGGCGAGAGAGTTTCTGAAATCGGTCATGGACTGTTGGTATTACTTGGCATAGTCCCCGACGACACCGATGCCGATGTGGATTGGTTAGTGAAAAAGACATCTCAGATGCGAATATTCGACGATGAAGCCGGAGTGATGAACAAAAGCGTTATCGATGTCGGAGGAGAAGTGCTTGTGGTGAGCCAATTCACACTTGCAGCCAGCACAAAGAAAGGCAACAGGCCAAGCTATATCGGAGCTGCCGGTCATGAAATAGCAATACCTTTATATGAAGAATTTTGCAAAAAAATTTCGCTATTCTTAGGCAAGCCGGTTGCGAAAGGACGATTTGGAGCAGATATGCAAGTGTCGCTTATCAACGACGGACCGGTAACAATAATCGTAGATTCAAAAAATCCTGTATGATATGGAGATAAAAGAAGCACAACGAAGAGTTGATGAATGGATACGCACCATTGGCGTACGCTATTTCAGTGAATTGACAAACATGGCACTTCTGACAGAAGAGGTGGGCGAAGTGGCTCGTATCATCGCACGCAGATATGGCGACCAAGTGGCAAAAGATGGGGATCTTGACAAACAACTTGCCGACGAATTGGCCGACGTAATGTGGGTTCTTATCTGTTTGGCAAACCAAACCGGCATAGACCTTGAAGAGGCTTTTTCCAAAAGTTTAGAAAAGAAATCGACTCGCGACAAAGATCGCTTTAAACACACCAAATCCTAATCATATTATCAATGACTTTGCAAACTTGCAATCTTTTCTGATCACAACTAAAAAATTCATCAATAAATTATTGGTGTCCGATAAAATAGAAAAGTATATGAAAATAGGTCTCAACCTCTGATTTAATGTGGTTGAGATTTCTTTTTTCAGTTTACAAGCTCACCTTCATAGGAAATATCGGCTGGCCCCACAAATTAACGACCTTGATAATTATTTTTATCAGACAGTAATAGATTTTTGTGTTTCGCGTCTTTGCAGACGCTGTGTCGCCGGTGTCGCTTTCCGAGGGTATCGCTTCGCTCAACCCCCGGTTATTGAATCGCTTCGCTC
>CALDPR010000045.1 GCA_937911575.1 uncultured Porphyromonadaceae bacterium
CAGGGGTAGAGCACTTCCTTGGTAAGGAAGAGGTCACGGGTTCAAATCCCGTCATTGGCTCTAATTTCTTCTCGAACGAAAAAAAGTTAATCATTAATAAAAATATAGCAACAGAAAATTATGGCTAAAGAAAAATTCGAAAGAACCAAACCGCACGTTAATATCGGTACTATCGGTCACGTTGACCACGGTAAAACTACTTTGACTGCCGCTATTACAACAGTTTTGGCAAAAAGAGGTCTTTCTGAGTTGCGTTCATTCGATTCTATCGACAATGCACCAGAAGAAAAAGAACGTGGTATTACAATTAATACTTCACACGTTGAATATGAAACAGAAAATCGTCACTATGCACACGTAGACTGTCCGGGTCACGCCGACTATGTGAAAAACATGGTAACTGGTGCTGCTCAAATGGACGGTGCTATTATCGTTTGTGCTGCAACAGATGGTCCGATGCCTCAAACTCGTGAGCATATCTTGTTGGCTCGCCAAGTAAACGTTCCTCGTTTGGTTGTTTTCTTGAACAAATGCGATATGGTTGATGATGAAGAAATGCTAGAACTCGTAGAAATGGATATGCAAGATCTATTGAGTCAATATGATTTCGAAGCTGAAACTCCAATCGTTCGCGGTTCTGCTCTTGGAGCACTTAATGGTGAAGCAGAATGGGAAGACAAGGTAATGGAACTTATGAATAAAGTTGACGAATGGATTCAATTGCCTCCTCGTGCTATCGATAAACCATTCCTTATGCCAGTTGAAGACGTGTTCTCTATCACAGGTCGTGGTACTGTAGCAACAGGTCGTATCGAAACAGGTGTTGTAAAAGTAGGTGATGAAGTTCAAATTCTTGGTCTTGGTGCAGATAAGAAATCTGTTATCACAGGTGTTGAAATGTTCCGTAAAATCCTTGATACAGGTGAAGCAGGTGATAACGTAGGTCTTCTTCTTCGTGGTATCGATAAAGACGAAATCCGTCGTGGTATGGTAATTTGCCACCCAGGAAAAGTTCAACCACACGATCATTTCAAAGCTCAAGTTTATATCTTGAAGAAAGAAGAAGGTGGTCGTCACACTCCATTCCACAATCACTATCGTCCACAATTCTATATCCGTACGCTTGACGTAACAGGTGAAATCACTCTTCCTGCAGGTGTAGAAATGGTAATGCCTGGTGATAATGTAGAAATCGAAGTAAAACTTATTACTCCGGTAGCATGTGACCTTGGTCTTCGTTTCGCAATCCGTGAAGGTGGTCGTACAGTAGGATCTGGACAGATTACACAAATCATTGAAGATTAATTTTATGAAAGATAAAGGCTTTTTACTTCGGTGAAAAGCCTTATATACGGGAATAGCTCAGTTGGTAGAGCACTGGTCTCCAAAACCAGGTGTCGGGAGTTCGAGCCTCTCTTCCCGTGCTAATTTTTTAGAAAAGATATGAAACTACTTAAAGATATCAAGGAATCATACAATGAGTTAGTGTATAAGGTTTCTTGGCCAACTCAAAAACAACTTATTAGCAGTTCAGTATTGGTGTTGATAGCTTCCATCATCATCTCACTTTTTATTTGGGCTGTTGATAAAGTTTTTAGTTTATTAATGGAACTTATTTATAGTATTTAATCTTTTAAAGTAGACGTCGATGGCTGAGGATAAAAAGGAATGGTACGTTTTGCGTGCTATCTCAGGTAAAGAGGCTAAGGTTAAAGAAATTCTTGATGCAGCTATTAAGAATACGGATCTTGGTAAATACGTTTCGCAGGTGTTGATTCCTACTGAAAAGGTTTATACTACTCGTAATGGCAAAAAAGTATTGAAAGAGCGTCTGCTTTATTCTGGTTATGTGTTTATAGAAGCAAATCTCCAGGGTGAAGTAGTTCATGAATTAAGAAATACGACAAATGTCATTGATTTTTTGCGTGGTAGGGCTAAAGGTAGTATGCCTGAACCTCTACGTGAAAGCGAGGTGAAACGCATGTTGGGAACAGTTGATGAGCTTCAAATGCCAGTTGAGGATACAGCACAAGATTATCTTGTTGGAGAGCCTGTAAAAGTGACATTTGGTCCATTTAGTGGTTTTAACGGCGTTGTCAAGGAAGTAAATAATGAAAAGAAGAAACTAAAGGTTGAGGTTAAGATTTTCGGACGCCCAACTGATCTTGAGTTGGAAAATTCACAAGTAGAAAGAGAATGATACATTGGTTACGCAGTGTGTTGTTCCGAGGTAATTAAAACCAATAAAAACAAAAAGAAATGGCTAAAGAAATTGCTGGACAGATCAAATTGCAGATTAAAGGTGGAGCAGCAAATCCATCACCGCCGGTAGGACCTGCTTTGGGTTCTAAAGGTATTAACATCATGGAATTTTGCAAGCAATTTAATGCCCGCACCCAAGACAAAGCAGGAAAAGTTCTTCCTGTAGTGATTACTTACTATACTGATAAGAGTTTTGATTTTATAGTTAAGACTCCACCGGTAGCAGTTCAATTGAAAGAAGTTTCAAAACTTAAGTCAGGATCTGCACAACCTAATCGTAATAAAGTAGCAGAAATCACATGGGAGCAGGTAAAAGCAATTGCAGAAGACAAAATGCCTGATTTGAACTGTTTTACTTTAGACTCGGCAATGCGTATGGTTGCCGGCACAGCGAGAAGCATGGGTATCACCGTTAAAGGGACATTCCCTGAGTTAAACTAATAAACTTCAATTGAAATGGGTAAACTAACAAAAAATCAAAAGTTGGCTTTGTCGAAGATTGAAGCTGGTAAGACTTACACATTAGCGGAAGCGGCTGAAAAAGTAAAAGAAATTACTTATACAAAATTTGATGCGTCGCTAGATATCGATGTTCGTCTTGGTGTGGATCCTCGTAAAGCTAATCAAATGGTACGTGGTGTCGTATCACTGCCACATGGAACAGGAAAACAAGTGAGAGTACTTGTTTTGTGTAATCCAGATGCTGAAGCTGCTGCAAAAGAAGCTGGAGCAGACTATGTTGGTCTTGACGAATATATCGACAAAATCAAAGGTGGCTGGACTGATATCGACGTAATAATTACACAACCTGCTATTATGGGTAAAATAGGTGCTTTAGGACGTGTATTAGGTCCAAGAGGTTTGATGCCTAACCCAAAAAGTGGTACTGTAACTATGGACGTTGCTAAAGCAGTAAAAGAGGTTAAACAAGGTAAAATCGACTTCAAAGTAGATAAAAATGGTATCGTTCATGCTTCAATCGGTAAAGTGTCGTTTACTGCAGAGCAAATGCGAGACAATGCTAAAGAGTTTATCAATACATTGATTAAACTTAAACCGGCTACAGCGAAGGGTACCTATATTAAGAGTATTTATCTTTCAAGTACTATGAGTCCCGGTGTAAAGGTCGAGACAAAATCGGTTACTGAATAAAAAAATTAGAAAAGATGAAAAAAGAAGATAAGGCTCTTGTAATAGAAATGATTGGTAAAACACTATCTGAGTATAGTTGTGTTTATCTAACAGAGACTGCCGGTCTCAATGCAGAAAAAACTAGTGCGTTGCGTCGTGCTTGTTTTAAAGATGAAATTAAGATGTTGTGTGTGAAGAACACTCTTCTTAAAGAAGCATTTAAGAACAGCGATGTTGATTATAGTGGATTATATGATCTTCTGCACGGAGAGACAACCCTCTTATTAAGTAATGTTGGTAATGCACCTGCAAAATTAATTAAGAATTTCCGTAAGAAAAATGACACGCTTCCAATGTTGAAGGGTGCATATGTAGAGGAAACTGTATATGTTGGCGAGGATCAATTAGAGGTTTTGGCAAACATAAAGAGCAAAAACGAGCTTATCGCAGACGTTATCGGATTGTTGCAATCACCTGCGAAAAATGTTATTTCCGCTCTTCAATCGGGTGCTAATAAATTACACGGCATCTTAGAAACACTTTCTAACAAAGAATAATTAGTAAAAAAAACAACAAAAAAAGTATACAAAAATGGCAGATTTGAAAGCTTTTGCAGAACAATTAGTAAACTTGTCAGTTAAAGAAGTAAACGAACTTGCACAAATTCTTAAAGACGAGTATGGTATCGAACCTGCAGCTGCAGCTGTAGCTGTTGCAGCTGGTCCAGTAGCTGGAGCTCCGGCAGCTGAAGAAAAGACAAACTTTGACGTAGTTCTTAAATCAGCAGGTGCTAGCAAATTAGCAGTAGTTAAACTTGTGAAAGAACTTACAGGTCTTGGCTTGAAAGAAGCTAAAGAATTAGTTGATGGTGCACCTGGCGTAGTGAAAGAAGGTCTTCCTAAAGCTGAAGCAGAAGGCTTGAAAAAGCAATTGGAAGAAGCTGGTGCTGAAGTTGAACTTAAATAACATTGCCAGTATAGGCTAATAGGGTTAAGAACACACAAAGTGTAGTTCTTAACCTTTTTGCGTATTTCGATAATACACTTATTTATAATAATTAAGATTTTTTGGAAATTTTTAACAAATTCTAAAATTTCTTATCAATCTCTTCTCAAAAGTTCAAATAAAAAAAATTGATCACATGTCAGTATCATTAAACTATAAACCACGTATTAATTTTGCTTCAGTAAAAAATCCATTACCTTTTCCGGATTTTTTGGAGGTACAATTAAAGTCTTTCCGCGATTTTCTTCAGTTAGATACCCCACCCGAAAACAGAAAAAATGAGGGGTTGTATAAAGTTTTTGCTGAGAATTTTCCAATAGCGGATACGCGTAATAATTTTGTTCTTGAGTTTTTAGATTATTATATAGACCCTCCTCGTTATACTATAGATGAATGTTTGGAGCGAGGATTAACATATAGTGTTCCTCTTAAAGCGAAACTTAAATTATATTGTACAGATCCGGATCATGAGGATTTTGCGACGGTGATTCAAGATGTTTATCTTGGACCTATTCCGTATATGACTTCGCAGGGGACATTTGTTATCAATGGTGCTGAACGTGTAGTAGTATCTCAACTTCACCGTTCTCCGGGTGTATTTTTTGGTCAGAGTATACATGCTAATGGAACAAAATTATATTCAGCACGTATAATACCATTTCGTGGTTCATGGATTGAGTTTGCTACTGACATTAATAATGTCATGTATGCTTATATAGATCGAAAGAAGAAGTTGCCAGTAACAACTTTATTAAGAGCTATCGGTCTTGAAAGCGATAAAGATATAATTGAAATTTTTGATTTAGCTGAAGAAATAAAAGTTAATAAGACCAATTTGAAGAAAGCTGTTGGCAGAAAATTAGCTGCACGTGTGCTTAATTCATGGGTTGAAGACTTTGTTGATGAAGGTACAGGAGAAGTCGTTTCAATAGAGCGCAACGATGTAATCGTTGACCGTGAAACGGTTCTTGAAGAAGAACATATTGATGCAATTATTGAGTCTGGCGTACAAACAATTTTATTGCAAAAAGAGAATGTTAATGCAAGTGATTACTCAATAATTTTCAATACATTACAAAAGGATACAAGTAATAGCGAAAAGGAAGCTATTCTTCATATATATAGACAATTGCGAAATGCTGATGCTCCTGATGATGCGTCAGCAAGAGAAGTGATTACAAACTTATTTTTCAGTGAGAAACGTTATGATCTTGGCGAAGTAGGTCGCTATAGAATCAATAAGAAGTTGGGTCTTGATACGTCAATGGACGTAAAAGTATTGACTCGCGAAGACATTGTTGCAATTATCAAATATTTGATTGAATTGATAAATGCGAAGTCTGATGTTGATGATATTGACCACTTGAGTAATCGTCGTGTTCGTACGGTAGGAGAGCAATTGTATAATCAATTTGGTGTTGGATTGGCACGTATGTCTCGTACGATTCGTGAGCGTATGAATGTGCGTGATAATGAAGTGTTCACACCTATTGATTTGATAAATGCAAAAACAATTTCATCAGTAATTAATACATTCTTTGGGACCAATGCGTTGTCTCAATTTATGGACCAAACAAACCCTCTTGCGGAAATTACGCATAAACGTCGTATGTCAGCATTAGGGCCTGGTGGTTTATCGCGTGAAAGAGCTGGTTTCGAAGTTCGAGATGTGCACTACACTCACTATGGCCGTTTATGTCCGATAGAAACTCCGGAAGGTCCAAACATTGGTTTGATTTCATCTCTTTGCGTTTATGCAAAGATTAATGATCTTGGCTTTATTGAGACTCCGTATCGTGAGGTCAAAGAAGGAAAAGTAAATCTAAACAATGATGAAGTTGTCTATTTAGCTGCAGAAATTGAAGAGGGCAAGATGATTGCACAAGGGAATGCTCCGTTGAATGATGACGGTACGTTTATTCGCAGCAGAGTTAAAGCTCGTTTAGATGCAGATTTCCCTATTGTGCCACCAGGGGAAATAGAGTTGATGGACGTAGCTCCAATTCAGATTGCTTCAATAGCTGCATCATTGATTCCGTTCCTTGAACATGATGATGCTAACCGTGCATTGATGGGTTCTAACATGATGCGTCAAGCGGTTCCATTATTGCGTAGTGAAGCTCCTATTGTAGGTACAGGAATCGAGGGACAATTAATTAGAGACTCTCGCACTCAAATCACAGCTGAAGGAGCAGGTATCATTGAATATGTTGATGCAACAACAATTCGTATAAAGTATGATCGTACGGAAGATGAAGAATTTGTATCGTTCGAAACATCAGTTAAGGATTATTCAATTCCAAAATTCCGTCGTACGAATCAGAGTACCACAATTGACCTTCGTCCGATATGCCATGTAGGACAAAGAGTTGAAAAGGGTGATATTTTGACAGAAGGATATTCAACTGAAAAAGGTGAGTTGGCATTAGGAAGAAACCTCAAAGTAGCCTTCATGCCTTGGAAAGGATATAATTATGAAGATGCTATTGTATTGAATGAAAGAATTGTTAGAGATGATATTCTTACGTCGGTACATGTAGATGAATATACACTTGAAGTGCGTGAGACAAAACGAGGTATGGAAGAATTAACATCGGATATACCTAATGTAAGTGAAGAGGCAACTAAAGACCTTGATGAAAGGGGAATTATTCGAGTGGGAGCTTATGTTGTTCCCGGCGACATAATGATTGGTAAGATTACACCAAAAGGAGAAAGTGATCCAACACCGGAAGAAAAACTTCTTAGAGCAATCTTTGGTGATAAAGCTGGAGATGTTAAAGATGCATCATTGAAAGCATCGCCTTCATTGAAAGGAGTTGTCATTGGAACGAATTTATTCTCCCGTGCAATTAAAAAGAAAAAGAGCAAAGAGGGTAATGCTCAAATGTCGCTTCTTGATGAAGAATATTCTAAAAAGCAATCAGATTTAAAAGAAATATTAATTTCAAAACTTCAAACTATTACAGCAGATAAAGTCTCTCAAGGAGTTAAGGATTTTATCGGAGTTGACATAATCAATAAAGGAGTTAGATTTGAAGATGTCAACTTTGGCACAATCGACTACGAGACAGTTAATTTGAGTAAGTGGACAAATGATACACGTGTTAATGGAATGGTATCAGCAGTCATAACAAATTATCTTCGTAAGTCGAAAGAAATAGATAGTGAATTGCGACGCAAGAAATTTGATATTTCTATTGGAGATGAACTTCCATCTGGCATCATGCAAATGGCAAAAGTATATATTGCTAAAAAACGCAAGATTGGAGTAGGAGACAAGATGGCAGGTCGTCATGGAAATAAAGGTATTGTATCTCGTGTCGTACGTCAGGAAGATATGCCATTCCTTGCAGACGGAACTCCGGTAGATATAGTATTGAATCCGTTAGGTGTGCCTTCGCGTATGAACCTTGGACAGATTTTTGAAACAGTATTAGGTTGGGCAGGGCGTGAATTAGGAGAAAAATTTGCAACACCAATTTTTGATGGAGCGACACTTGATGATTTGAACGAGTGGACAGATAAAGCAGGTTTGCCACGATATGGTAAGACATATTTGTATGATGGGGGAACGGGTGATCGTTTTGACCAACCTGCCACAGTAGGTGTCATCTATATGTTGAAATTAGGACATATGGTTGAAGATAAGATGCACGCACGTTCAATTGGTCCATATTCATTGATTACACAACAACCACTTGGTGGTAAAGCCCAATTTGGAGGTCAACGTTTCGGAGAGATGGAGGTATGGGCGTTGGAAGCATTCGGTGCGGCTCATATTCTTCAAGAAATTCTTACAGTCAAGAGTGATGATGTAGTAGGAAGAAGCAAGGCGTATGAAGCAATTGTGAAGGGCGATTCAATGCCAAATCCTGGAATCCCTGAATCCCTAAATGTATTACTTCACGAGTTACGTGGTCTTGGATTAAGCATTACATTAGATTAATCAAAACAAAAATTAAGGAAAACAAGATATGGCTTTTAGAAGAGATAATAAAATTAAAAGCAACTTTTCAAAGATTACAATAGGCTTAGCATCGCCGGAAGAGATCAAAGAAAAGTCAAGTGGTGAAGTATTGAAGCCAGAAACAATCAATTATCGCACCTATAAACCGGAGAGAGATGGTTTATTCTGTGAAAAGATTTTTGGTCCGGTAAAAGATTATGAGTGTCATTGCGGTAAGTACAAACGTATACGTTATAAAGGAATTGTATGTGACCGTTGTGGTGTGGAAGTTACAGAGAAAAAGGTGCGTCGTGAACGTATGGGGCACATTGAATTAGTTGTTCCTGTAGCACATATATGGTATTTCCGTTCCTTGCCAAATAAGATTGGTTATCTATTGGGATTGCCATCAAAAAAATTAGATGCTGTAATATATTACGAACGTTATATAGTTATTAATCCGGGTACGGTTGAGAATGTAGAGAAATTAGATCTATTGTCGGAAGAAGATTATTTGAAGATATTAGATGAACTTCCAGAAAACAACAGATTGCTCGAAGATACAGATCCTAATAAGTTTGTGGCAAAAATGGGTGCTGAAGCAATTTTTGATTTACTTCAAAATATTGATTTAGATGCATTGTCATATGAGTTACGCCACAAAGCAAGTACAGATGGATCTCAACAAAGGAAGACCGAGGCTTTGAAACGTTTGCAAGTTGTAGAATCATTCAGAGCGTCACGTAATCGTAATAAGCCTGAGTGGATGATTCTCAAGACAGTTCCGGTTATTCCACCGGAGTTGCGTCCTCTTGTACCACTTGATGGAGGTCGATTTGCAACATCAGATTTGAATGATCTCTACCGTCGTGTAATTATAAGAAACAATCGTTTGAAAAGATTGTTGGAAATTCAGGCTCCGGAAGTAATTTTGCGTAATGAAAAACGTTTATTGCAAGAAGCAGTAGATTCATTGCTTGATAATTCACGTAAGTCAAGTGCTGTTAAGTCAGATGTAAATCGTCCGTTGAAGTCGCTTTCAGATAGTTTGAAAGGAAAACAAGGACGTTTCCGTCAAAACTTGTTAGGTAAGCGTGTTGACTATTCGGCTCGTTCAGTAATTGTCGTAGGTCCGGAACTTAAAATGCACGAATGTGGTATTCCAAAACTTATGGCAGCAGAGCTATACAAGCCATTTATAATCAGAAAATTAATTGAACGTGGTATTGTAAAGACGGTAAAAAGTGCTAAAAAGATAGTTGATCGTCGCGAAGCTGTTGTTTGGGATATTTTGGAATATGTGATGAAGGGCCATCCAGTGTTGTTAAATCGTGCCCCGACTCTTCACCGTTTGGGTATCCAAGCATTCCAACCTAAAATGATTGAAGGAAAAGCAATTCAGCTTCACCCGTTGGCATGTACGGCTTTCAATGCGGACTTTGATGGAGACCAAATGGCTGTTCACTTGCCTTTAGGTAATGAAGCAATTTTGGAGGCTCAAATGCTAATGCTTGGAGCTCATAATATTCTTAATCCTGCAAATGGTGCACCAATCACAGTGCCTTCACAAGACATGGTGCTTGGATTATATTATATCACTAAACTACGTTCTGGCGACAAAGGAGAAGGTTCTAAATTCTATGGTCCTGAAGAAGCTGAAATTGCGTATAATGAGGGAAAAGTAACGCTTCATGCACCTGTTTCAGTTGTAGTTGACGATTTAGATGAGAATGGCAACTTAGTGAAAGTGCTCAAGGAAAACACGTCAGTAGGTCGTATATTATTTAATCAATATGTACCGAAAGAGATTGGATATGTCAATGAAATCATATCAAAGAAATCATTGCGTACGATTATCGGTAAAGTAATTAAGACTTGTGGTGTAACGCGTTCAGCACAATTCCTTGACGATATCAAGAACTTGGGTTATAAGATGGCATTCAAAGGAGGTTTGTCATTTAACTTGGGAGATGTGATTATTCCAAAAGAAAAAGAGGAATACGTAGCAGAAGGATACGCACAAGTTGAAGAAGTGATGAATAACTATCAAATGGGTTTCATTACAGGTAATGAGCGTTATAATCAAGTTATTGATATATGGACACACGTTAATGCAAAACTTGCAAACACGTTGATGAAACAGATGCAAGAAGACCAGCAGGGTTTCAACTCTGTTTATATGATGCTTGATTCCGGAGCCCGTGGTTCAAAAGACCAAATTCGTCAGCTTTCAGGTATGCGTGGTTTGATGGCAAAACCACAAAAGAGTGGTTCAGAAGGGGGACAGATCATTGAGAACCCTATTTTGTCAAACTTTAAAGAAGGTCTGTCTGTACTTGAGTACTTTATCTCAACTCACGGTGCCCGAAAAGGTCTTGCCGATACGGCGTTGAAGACAGCCGATGCCGGATATCTTACACGTCGTCTTGTAGACGTAGCTCACGATGTGATTATCACAGAAGAAGATTGTGGAACTCTTCGTGGATTGGTATGTACGGAAGTTAAGAATAATGAAGAAGTAGTTGCTTCGTTGAGCGAACGTATACTTGGCCGAGTTTCGGTTCACGATGTAGTTGATCCATATACTAATGAGTTAATCGTAGCAGCAGGAGAAGAGATCAATGAAATTGCTGCTGAAAAGATTGAAAAATCGCCAATAGAATCGGTTGAAATTCGTTCGGTTCTTACTTGTGAATCAAAACGAGGAGTATGTGCAAAATGTTACGGACGTAATCTTGCAAACCACAGAATGGTTCAAAAAGGAGAGTCAGTTGGTGTTATTGCTGCCCAATCTATTGGAGAACCGGGTACGCAGTTGACACTTCGTACATTCCACGTCGGTGGTGTTGCCGGTAACGTAGCTGCGATAAAAGATGTAACATCTCGTTACGATGGACGTCTGGAAATTGATGAGTTGCGTACAGTTAAGGATTCTGACGGTTGTGAAATCGTTGTCGGACGTATGGCAGAAATGAGAATCATAGAACCAACAACCGGTATGGTCTTGACAACAGCAAATATTCCATATGGTTCAAAACTATATTTTGGCAATAATTCACTTGTTAAGAAGGGTGATATGATCTGCGAATGGGACCCGTTCAATGCCGTAATTGTTAGTGAAGAATCCGGAAATGTAAGATTTGAAAATGTTGTTGAAGGGGTAACATATCGAGTGGAAGCAGATGAAGCAACAGGTCTTCGAGAAAAGATTATGATTGAATCGAAAGACCGTACGAAAGTGCCAGAAGCTCATTTGATTGACAATGATGGTAATATAATTCGTACGTATTCATTGCCTGTGGGAGCACACTTGTTGATTGAAGAAGGTGAAGATTTAAAACCGGGTCAAGTGTTTGTTAAGATACCTCGTGCTGCTGGTAGTGCAGGTGATATCACCGGTGGTTTGCCTCGTGTAACAGAGTTGTTTGAAGCTCGTAACCCATCGAATCCGGCTATTGTCAGTGAAATAGATGGAGAAATCGAATTCGGTAAAATCAAGCGTGGTAATCGCGAGATAAGTGTAACTTCAAAACTTGGAGAAGTTAAGAAATATCTTGTGCCATTATCTAAACAAATCCTTGTGCAAGAAAACGATTATGTGCGTGCAGGAACACCATTATCTGATGGTGCGATTACTCCAACAGATATTCTTAATATTAAGGGTCCTACTGCTGTCCAAGAATATATTGTAAATGAAGTTCAAGACGTATATCGTATGCAAGGTGTTAAAATTAATGATAAACACTTTGAGGTTATCGTGCGTCAGATGATGCGTAAAGTTAATATCCTTGATCCGGGTGATACTCGCTTTTTGGAACAACAGATAGTTGATAAACGCGAATTTATGGACGAAAATGATCGCATTTGGGGTAAGAAAGTAATTGTTGATGCTGGAGATAGTACAACAGTATTCCCCGGACAGATTATTACAGTGCGTAAGTTGCGTGATGAGAACTCTGCATTGAAACGTCGTGATATGAAAACAATCACAGTGCGTGATGCAGTTCCGGCAACTTCTGAACAGATTCTTCAAGGTATCACACGTGCAGCACTTCAGACTTCAAGTTTCATGTCGGCAGCATCATTCCAAGAAACAACAAAAGTACTTAATGAAGCTGCAATAAATGGCAAGACAGATACTCTTGAGGGAATGAAAGAAAACGTAATATGTGGACACTTGATTCCAGCGGGTACGGGACTTCGTGAATATGGCAAACTAATTGTAGCCAATAAAGACGAATATGAAGCATTGAAACACGATGAAGAAGAGATTGTTGAGGTTGATGCTTAATAAATGAAATAGTCATAATTTCACATAATTGAATGGGAGGTGTATCAAATAGAAAAGATACACCTCTTTTTTATTGTCGTGAATTAGAATTTTATATTATAGGGCATCAATGATAGGATTAGAATAATGTGAATCTACACAGAAAAGCATTTCGTGTAGTGTTCTCCACCCAAATCTTGGCTGATTTGAAGAGATTTTGACTTGTCAAGCAATTTTATTACTGAGAATATAGCAGCTGTCTGAGATAAAAGGTGTATTTTTGCCCAGGGTTATATTTTTAGTGTGGTAACTCAAAGATAACCACAAAGGACTGATTCATGCAAATGAAATAAGCCTAATTTTTTATTTCCGTCAATAAAGCTTCATCTGACACGAATAGTTAAAAACAAAGAAGATGTCTATATTAAGACATCTTCTTTGTTTAATTTAGTTTAGTTATGTGATTTTATATTAGTGATATCAATACAAATACCCAGTGAGCTACTATTGCAGCTACAATACCCCCTATTGTGTGAGCAAGAATAGCTTTAGAGATAAGTTGACGGTATCCGAGAGAATCCAACATTGCAGTGTGAGTGCTTAAGAATCCACTCCAACACATACCTATTGCCGTACAAACAGCAATTGCATTTCCGTCTATCCAGCCTTGAGCGATGAAGTTTGGAATAAGTCCGAGAGCAGCGCCCACAGCACCAAGAGCAGTGATAGGAAATGCTATAAGATGAGGATCATTGAAACCGAATAACCAATGGAAAACAAAGTCAATTTTTTCACCAATCCATGGAAGAAGAGCAACACCTTCGTATGCAGCACCTGTGTATACACCATCAGTAGCACCAAAAGTAAGAAGCATTACGAAAGTAGATATGATAAGTACGCCAGGAATGATTGCAAGACCGATATCAACACCGGAACGACCACCTTCAAGTAAGGAGTCAAGAATTCGAGCAAAAGTTGATTTTTTGATTTCATCTTTTACTTCAATATTATTTTCTTCAACTACAACATCTTCAGTTGCAAATTTTGGATATACTTTGATAACAAATCGTTGCATAAGTCGGGTTGAAACAATGCAACCACAGAATGCACCGAACAATCCGATTATAGGTTCTTTGAAGAATCCTTGTCCGATCATGAATACGATTACAAGCAACCCCATTCCAAATGCAGTTCCGAAGTTGGTAAGAGATATAAATTGGAATTTTTTAAAGTATGAACTGAATTTTTTATCTTGAGCAAGAGATATAATTGCAGGATTGTCGGATAGGAATGTTAGTACAGCACCTAAAGAAGCAACTCCCGGGAGATTGAAGAGAGGTTTCATTAGTGGGCGAAGAATTTTTTCCAAAAGACTGACAACTCCAAATTCTACGAATAATTTTCCCATGGCACCAGTGATTACACAAATACCCATAAGATAGAAAACTGTGTTAAGGAGCAAGTCGTGAGCTGTCTTCATGATTGTGTTAAGCATATTTGCTGCTCCCATTTTATAACCTAGGAAACAAAATAATGCTGCAATAACAATTAAGCAAGGGATGCCATTTGGAATCCAACTGAATAGTTTATTTACTTTGAATTTCATTTATTTTCTTTTATAAATAGTTAGTATTATCTTTTTAGTTTGATTATGTCGAATTTCCAAGTAAGACCGACATCGAAATATGAATGGTTATTGTGCAAAGAGCTTTCAGAATTTGTGTTAGTTCCCATGGTGTAGCAATAATCAGCGTGGATTCTGATTTCATGTTTGTCGTTAACGAATGGGAAATATTCAATTCCTCCTCCAATACGAGTCATTTCAGTGCCTGGAAGAACGTAGAAATCGTTGTTGTTAGTGTTGTTCACATCATAAGATACTTTTCCGAAAACGTTTAATTGCTTTATTGGTTTCCAAGCTAATTCACCTATTAGAGTAACATCTTTGAAAAGGAATGTTTGGTGGCTTGTTGCACGATTCATGAAATCAAATTCAAATGATACGTTTTCATAAGACAATTTGTTGCCTAAAGATAAGTAGTTTATGAAGCGTCCCGGAGCATATTCGATAAGGTTTGCAGAATATATGCCTGAAAAGATACCGTGGTTTCCATACCAGATAAGATTGTAGGCATACATATCGCCGTGTAAATTTCTGAAGGGACTTTGGCAGAATTGGGCGATTATTTTGTCGTTGCCGTTATTGAAAGTGTAACCACCACTGACACCAAACTGGTAGCAAGCCACATTGTTCCAGAATTCTGAACAGAAATAAAGGTCGATAGGAGCTCTGTCATATTCGTATCCACCAATAGCCACAACTTGTTTTCCGGCAGAGATTTCCCAATTATTTAGCTTATATGCAATCCACGCCCAATCAGTAGCATCAAAGAAACTGCTATCGAAAGATGTCTTATTAAGTCTATGTCGTATGGAGTATGAGAAATGATCGTTTATATTGCCACTCATAGCAATATTGAGATATTTTCCTTTAAACCCGGAATTGTCATCAATTGTTTTCCCATTGATGTATTCACGTTGATAGTCGGCACGAAGTTCAACTTTGAGATCTAAAATATCGTCTTGAGCAACAATGTTTATAGTGCAAATTGACGCAATAATTAAAGATAAAATACTGTATTTCATTGTGTTAGTTAGAATTGTGATATAATGTAATTAAATTCAGGTGCAAAATTAGTTAAATTATTGCAAATATTAAGATTATTTAAATAAGAAAAGCATCTCAGATGATTTTGAGATGCTTATAGTATCAATAATTAGAAGTCATAACCTAATGATAGTGTCCAAGCTTTGTGTTTACCACTCAGATTGTTATCTTTCCACACATCTAAAAGACCGGCTTGGTAGTGGGCACCGATATAATAGTGTTTCATGAATTTGAATCCAACTCCGAATTTTAAACCAAAGTCAAATTTGTTTCTATTGTCGAAATATCCATCATCAAAAGAATACTCATTGATAACAGACCCATTGTCGGAACCAGCAAATCCATATGAGAAATAAGGACCAAAGTCAAGATGCAATCTGATACTATTAGCAGGATTAAAACGCAGGGAAGCGAGAATGGGTATTTTAAAAGAGTAGTGGCGAGTGTGTCCGAATTCAGTTTTACTATTGTTTTGAGTGTTATAAATATATGAGTAGTTGTTGCTGCGACTTTCAAAGAAGAATCCGGGTTGTATAGTTAAGTAGTTTTTTATATTAAGGTCAAAGAGAGCACCGGCAGTAAAACCTGTTCCCCAGCCATCAAGGCTTGATGCTAAATTATACGAAGAGCGAGTCTGATTAGAAGCATTAATTCCGATTCTTACTCCTAATCCGAATGGAGTTTCAGGTTTTGATGTATCAAAAAAATCTGATGCAAAAGAGGCAGAAGAAACGGTTAAAAATAGTGTAGAAAGAATTATTTTGAAAAAGTTCATAAAAAAATAGTTTAAAATTAATGTGTAAAAGTAGTTAAAAAAGTTAATATATGAAATTTTATAGTTAATTTTGCAACATTAAAAAATTAAAAAAAGAGAAATAGATTAAAATTTTAAAATAAAATGGGAGATAAGTTACACCGCGGAGCGATAACAAATGTTAAGGACTACGCAATAATAGTGTTTGGATTAGCATTGTATGCAGTGGGATTTACGGCATTTATATTGCCTCATCATGTCGTTATGGGAGGTTTGCCTGGTGTTGGTACACTTGTGTATTTTGCATCAGGGCAGAACATACCTGTTGCGTTAACTCAATATATCTGTAATTTGATATTATTGGCAATAGCATTCAGGGTTGTAGGGAAGACTTTTGTGTTACGTACAGTCTTTGGAGCAACAGTTTTGTCATTGTTTATCGGATTTTTGGAATTCTATTTTATGGGTTTAGGAAAACCATTGATCGCAGAAACATCTATAAGTGTAATTTTAGGAGGTATCTTATGTGGAACGGGTATGGGCATGATATTCATTCACAATGGTTCTTCGGGAGGTACGGATATAGTGGCAGCAATGGTTTCTAAATTGAGCAATGTCAGCATCGGTCGCACGATAATATATGTTGATATGATTATTGTATCATCATCTATATTATTGCCATTTGATGGAACTATGGAAGCACGCATACAGACACGTATACCGACAATTGTCTATGGTCTGATGGTAACTTATGTAATGGCGTTTATGACTGATATGGTGATTAATACAAACCGTCAGGCTGTTCAGTTCTTTATCTTTTCAAATAAATGGCAAGAGATAGCAGATGCAATAAACAATGAGGCGAGAAGGGGTGTAACAATCCTTGATGGTCAAGGTTGGTATTCAAAAAACAATGTCAAAGTGTTAATGGTATGGAGTCGTAAAATTGAGGCCGTTACAATTTTCCGAATTGTTAAAAGTATTGATGCAGATGCATTCATTACGCAAACAAACACAAATGGAGTCTATGGAAAAGGGTTTGATACGATGAAAGTGAAAATCAAACCTCGCAATACTGAATTGGAGAAATAAAAATAATGATAAAAGAAGACGCTTGAGTAAGATATAGCGTCTTTTTCTTACTTAAAGGTAATCGTAATATGAAATACGAGTATAATAAAATATTCACAAATGTTAAGGATTACGTCATATTAGTTGTTTTCTTGGCATTAGGAGCATTCGGTTTCACTGCTTTTATTCTGCCTCATGAGATAATCATGGGAGGATTGAACGGGGTGGGTAGTTTAGTGTATTTCGCTTCCGGTCAAACGATTCCGGTGGCAGCGACACAATATGCTTGCAACTTGATATTGTTGTCGATGGCATGGAAAATAGTAGGAAAAGCATTCGTGATGCGTACTATTTTTGGAGCTACCTTGTTTTCATTGTTCATTGGATTGATGGAAGGATTTTTTATGTCGATCGATCCTTTGATTCCCGATATAACAGTCAGTTTGCTATGTGGAGGTATCCTCTGTGGAGTAAGCATCGGTACGGTATTCGTGCATAATGGTTCAACAGGAGGTACGGATATAGTGGCAGCAATGGTATCGAAAGTTAGTAATCAAAGTATCGGACGCACAATGATATATGTTGATATGTTGATTGTTTCAATGTCAATTCTATTGCCGTTTGATGGTCCGATTGAAGAGCGTATTCAGACACGTATACCAACCATAGTCTATGGATTGATGGTTACGTATGTAATTGCTTTCATGACAGATATGGTTATAAATACAACTCGCCAATCTGTACAGTTCGTGATATTTTCAAATAAGTGGAAAGAGATAGCAGATGCTGTTGGTACGGAAGCAAAGCGAGGAGTTACAATAGTTGATGGGCAAGGTTGGTATTCAAAACAGACAGTAATGATTTTGTTGGTATGGTGTCGTAAGATAGAATCAGTAACAATATTTCGCATTGTAAAGAGTATTGACCCAGATGCGTTTATTACTCAAACCAATACTAATGGTGTTTATGGGAAAGGGTTTGATACGATGAAAGTGAAGATGAAATCACCCAAAGAGATAATGGATAAATAGCAAACAATTATCAGATACAGATAATAATATAATATAGATAGAATAAAGGACGACAGAATAGATTAGATGCTCTGTCGTCCTTGTTTTTATTAGGCAATCTCTGATGTATGAGAGATTCAAGTTGAGTAATTAGTCAAGTTAAAAATATTATTATGACACCCCAAAAAATTGTGTGCGAATATCGTATATCAATAATAATTATTGATCATTGTTAAGGCGAGTCTATCAAAAGAAAAAGTAGCAGACGAAAATAGCTGCAATTGCTCCTATTATGTCAGCAAGCAGAGCATATCCTACAGCATAGCGTGTTTTGCATACCCCAACACTGCCGAAATAGACAGCAAGGATATAGAATGTGGTGTCTGTACTGCCTCTTACAACGGCGGCTAATTGGCTGACAAAGGCATCTGCCCCTTCAGACTTCATAACGTCGAGCATCATCGCACAAGAACCACTGCCACTGAGTGGTTTCATAAGCATTGTAGGCAATGCTCCTACCCATTGAGTGTCTAATCCAATTGTTGCAACTAATGATTCAACGGCAGAGGTGAATATGTCCAAAGCACCTGAAGCACGAAACATCCCTATTCCGACTAATATGGCTACTAAGTAAGGAATAATCATTACAGCGGTTTTAAATCCTTCTTTGGCTCCTTCGATGAAGCAATCATATACATTAAGACGTTTCTTCATGCCAACTCCTACAAATGCTATTATGACGGAGAAAAGAATGAAATTGGCACCAAATGTAGAGTATTGTTGCACTTTTTCAGCTGACAGAGAAGCAAAAAATAGAACAATTGCTGTTACGATAATAGCAATTCCGGCAAGCCAAGTGAATAAGACTTTATCGATTTTTATGTGTTGTTTCAAGCATAAGGCTATTAGTCCGACAAGAGTTGCTATTGCTGTTGCTATGAGTATAGGAATGAAGACGTCTGTGGGATTAGATGCTCCACCTTGAGCTCTATACATCATAATACTTATCGGAATGAGGCATAGACCGGAAGCATTTAAGACAAGAAACATTATCATTGCATCTGTCGCTGTATCCTTTTTTGAATTTAGACTTTGCATCTCTTTCATTGCTTTAAGCCCCATTGGTGTAGCTGCATTGTCAAGCCCTAACATATTAGCAGATATGTTCATAAAAATGGCACCCATAGCAGGGTGATCTTTAGGAATGCCGGGAAATAGTCGGGAGAATAATGGACTAATAATACGCCCGAAAAATTGAATGACGCCTGCTTTTTCTCCTATTTTCATGATACCCAGCCAAAGTGTCAGAATACCGGTTAAACCCAAAGAAATCTCAAATGCAAATGAGGCTTGATCAAATGAACTATTCATAATGTCGGACCATATTGAAGTATCGCCCGTTAATATCGTTTTCCCTAAAGCCATTAGAAAAGCAATGACAAAGAATGCTATCCAAATATAATTGAGAACCATAGAATTAAAATTAGTTACAGTGATTGGGGATATAGTGGTTGAGAGCCGAACATTCGTGTAATCCATGATCAACAATGATGTGCCTGTTTGCCATACCTGAAATTATCGACATCTCATGTGATACAAGTATGATAGTCGTATGACGTGCGATTTCTTCAATTATGCCATATATCTGGCGTTCGAAGTGTTTGTCTACATATGATAAAGGCTCATCAAGTACTAAAATTTGTGGATTTGAAATTAATGCTCTCCCTAAGAGCGTGCGTTGTAATTGTCCACCGGATAATGTTCCTATTGGTTTATGCCTAAAGTCTGAGATTTCAGTTAATTTAATTATTTCTTCGATTCTTTTTCTGTCTGAATCAGATAATTTAGAGCATAATCCTTTAAGTAGTCCGGAAGCGATTACTTCTTCAGCAGAAATTGGGAATCGGGTGTCGATCATACTTTTTTGAGGCAAGTATCCAATAGGTAAGTTTTGAACGATTTTGTTCCGATACCTGTATACAACTTTTCCTGAAGATGGGTTAATTAGTTTTAGAATGATGCGTAAGAGAGTTGTCTTCCCACCACCATTTGGCCCGGTAATAGCCATGAAGTCTCCTTCATCAATTGATAGATTGATGTTTTGAAGTATAGGCGTTCTGTCGTATTTTACTTCAATATCTGAGAGTTCAATTAATTGCTTCTGACGCAAGTGCATTTGTAATGTATAGCATTTCTTTGTCCCATTCTTCAGATAGTAGATTTACGGGAATTAGTTTCGTACCTATTTCGTTATTTATAATTTCTGATTGTCTGCTATCATATTCTTTTTGAAAAAAGAATATTTTTGGAGATAATGCTTTAGCAACATCAATTTTTTGTTGTAGTTGTTTTGCTGATATTTCTTTACCTTCATATTCAATGCTTAATTGATTCAATTCATAATCTTTAGCAAAGTAACTTAATGAAGGGTGCCATACAATAAAAGTTTCACCTTTGTGGTTTTGAAGTTTTTTTGAAATAGAATCGTTTAGATTGTCTAATTCAGTATTTAAAATATTAAATCTTTTGGTATAGTAATTTTTATTGTTAGGGTCTAATATGATTATAGCATCATACATATTTTTAGCAATTATTTTTGCATTCTTTACAGAAGTCCACACGTGAGGGTCAGCATCGTGACTATGTCGACCCCCATGATGATGGTTATGTGTTCCATATATGTATGAGATGCCATTAGCTGAATTAATAATTTCAACATCGGGGAAGTTCTCAATTATTTTTTGTATAGATGCCGTTTCGAAGCCGATGTTTCCGATACGGAAATATGCTTTGCTGTATTGCAATCCGGTTAGATGATTTATTGAAGGATCATAGTGCTCAGGATTTGTGCCTGGGGCGAGGAGCGAATATACTTCAAATTTATCACCTACGATTTTTTTTAGTAAATATTTTTGAGGAGGAATACTAACCGTCAGTGCGTTTTTTTTAACTGAAGGAGAAGAGCAACCCTCAATTCCTAATATAACTAATGATAGTATAATGTATGTTAATAATCTATTTAGTTGTTTCATCGTCTGTTTATTTGAGTTGAGGTTGTCAGATTTTTTTTATACCCATAATTTGTCGGACATCAGAAAGTGTCTTAGCTGCTATTTCACGTGCTTTTTCAGCTCCGTTTCTAACAACTTTGCTTAAATATTCATTATTATTCTGAATGTCTAAGATTCTCTCTCTAATAGGAAGAGTAACTTTAAGAATATCTTCTGCTAATTGCTTTTTTAGATCTCCATATCTAATGCTACAATCAGCATATGCATTTTTAAAATGTTGTAAAGTATCCGGAGATGAAACTAATTCCATTAGAGTAAACAGATTGTTGATTGGTTCGCTGATAGGCGAGTTTGGCTCTTTCGGACCTTCATCAGTTACTGCACGCATTACTTTTTTGCGAAGCGTTTTTTCATCGTCGATGAGGTATATGCAGTTGCCCTCACTTTTACCCATTTTTCCGGATCCATCAAGTCCAGGTACTTTAACAGATTGGTTGCCAAAATTAAAATTCATCGGTTCGCCAAAATAATCAACTTTATAGAAAGAATTGAATCTACGAGCAAATCGTCTGGTTAGTTCAAGATGTTGTTCTTGGTCTTTTCCAACGGGAACAAAATCTGCATTATGGATTAAAATATCAACAGCCATAAGTGTTGGATACGTAAGTAGTCCGGCATTGACACGTTGGTTTGTTTGATTTCCGATAATCTCCTTTTCAATTTCATCTGTTTCGCTTTTGATTCCCAATGCTTTTCGTGCTTTATCTTTGAAAGATGCTGTACGCATAAGTTCTCCTATTCCGACGTGCATATTCATGAGGAGATAAAGTTCAGCAATTTCAGGAACATCGCTTTGTACGTAAAGAATATTTTTGTCAGGATCTAATCCTGCCGCAAGATATTCTGCAATTATTTGTTTGACATTGTTATGAAGAATCGTTGGGTCAGGGTGGGTAGTTAGTGCATGAAGGTCTGCTATGAAGAAACGACAATCATAGTCGTCTTGCATTCTGACAAATTTATTTAATGCACCATAGTAGTTGCCTAAATGAAGATTCCCTGTGGCTCTGATACCACTTAAAACTATATTTTTATTTCCCATAATTAAAAATCTAATGTTAATAAGAGTACAAAGATACAATTTTATTATCTTTGCACCATATTTAAAGTTGGAAATTGTTTGTTTTTTTTCATTTAGATAAAAGAAAAGAGATAAAAGATGAATATAAAAGATTTGAAAAGATGTTTTTTTCTATTGCTTCTTGCTATTGCAGTGTCGACTATCACTATCAAAGCGAAGCAAATAACAGATACGATAGCAGTTGATAGTTTGACTGTTGATAGTTTGGTAATTAATGACTTGACAATTGATAATTTGTCAGCATATGAGTTGGAAGTTGTGGATAGTATAAAACCTATTCAGAATATATTGTTTATAGGAGACTCAATGACAGGTTGGCTGTCTGAGCGTTTTGCGGCATATGGAGTTGAAAATGGATTTAAAGTGTCAACAGTTGTTTGGGACGGCTCAACAATATCAAAATGGGCAAAATCTCGCAAATTGCCCGAAATAATCAAAAAATATAGCCCTGATGCAGTGTTTATATGCTTGGGATTAAATGAATTATTTGAACGAAATCCGGATCGAAATTTATCGCGACACTTGCAAAGCATATTACAATCAATTGGAGAGATTCCGTATTTATGGATAGGCCCACCTTCTTGGCCTGGAAAGGGGAAAGGAGATATACTCAATGAGTGGTTGCAGAGTAATTTAGATGATAATTCATTCTATTATAGTGGTAATTTAGAATTGCCTCGCCAAAGTCGAACAAATCCTCACCCGACACGTAGTGGAGTTATTGAGTGGGCAGACAAAATAATCGAGTGGCTTTCTCAGAGTAATAATTATTTCCCAAATATAAAAAAACCAGAAAAGGCTCAAATGGTAAGGGGAGAAAAGTTTATATATAAACGCATGAACGAGACTCTATGACACATATACTTACCGACATAAGATATTCACAAGCGTCAAATGATGATTTGACTTGTTTCCTGGAATTGTATGTTAAAGCGTTTCCAAGTGAGGAGCGACGTGCTGAGTGGATAAATGAGAATGATGTCGCTGATTTTATGTCAAAACATAAGCAGATGAATATTATTATCATACGTAGTGGAAAAGAATTTGTTGGTTTTATGTCGTATTGGAATTTTCAAGATATTATATATGTAGAGCATTTTGCAATACTTGAAAAGTATAGGGGTAATAAAATAGGCACAAGAATGCTTAATTATGTTAAAGAACAAATTTGTAATAAAATCATACTTGAAGTAGAACTGCCGACAAATATTGAATCTGAGCATCGAATCGCATTTTATAAAAAGAATGGCTTCCATTTATGGGACAATATAGAATATTTTCAACCTCCATATTCCTCCGGACAGAAGTCGATACCTATGATACTGATGACGTATGGAATGTTGTCGTTGAAAGAAAATGATGCAATCATTGGAGAGATCAAAAGAGAAGTTTATGGTGTCGGTCCGACATAGAAAAAAGTAGTTTAATTAAAAAATGTTTTGCGATGAAAATAATTAATCTTTTAATAATAGGAATGATAGTAATGATGCTTTGCTCCTGTCAAAATGTAGACAAGAATCTGTATTCAGAAAGTGGGGTATCAATAGAACTTGCAAAAGAGAGAAAACGTGCAATAAAAGATCTAACTTATGACTTGATGTTTAAAATCCCTGAGGACAAAATGACAGAAATCGAGGGTGTAGTTAATATCTCTTTTCAATTAGAATTTGCCGAACAGATAATAGTTGATTTTCGTGAATCTGCCGATAAAATAAAAAAAGTAGAAGTAAATGGGGATTTAGCAGATTATATATTTACAAATGAACATATTGTTATTCCTAAAGAATATTTTAACAAGGGAAGAAATGATATATTAGTAGAATTTATCTCAGGAAATCAATCGGTGAATCGAAACGATGAATTCCTATATACACTATTAGTACCAGACAGAGCGAGAACATTATTCCCCTGCTTTGATCAGCCTAATTTGAAAGCAAACTTCAAACTTCATCTTACTGTGCCATGTCATTGGGAAGCTGTTTCAAATTCTGCTGTAGAAAAAGAAACAATAAAAGAAAAGGTAAAGCAAATAGATTTTTATGCGACAGAACCACTTAGTACATATCTATTCTCATTTGTTGCAGGTAAATTATATAAATGCAGTTATTCAGATGCGAAACATAGTTTCACAGCATATCATCGAGAAACAGATTCAAAAAAAATTGCTCAATTAGATACGATATTCAAACAGATTGCACATTCTATCGATTGGTTAGAAGAGTATACAGGAATTAAATATCCTTTTTCAAAATATGATTTTGTGATTCTTCCGGGATTTCAATATGGGGGTATGGAGCATACGGGTGCTACACTATATAATGATACTCGTATGTTTTTATCAGACAATCCAACACTTGATGAAGAATTAAAACGCTCGTTATTGATAGCTCACGAAACAGCACATATGTGGTTTGGTGATTTAGTGACAATGGACTGGTTTGATGATGTGTGGACAAAAGAAGTGTTTGCAAACTATTTTGCAACTCTCATTACAGAACCATTATTTCCTCAAATCAATCATCGTTTGAATTGGTTGAAAAATATTACAATGCCGGCATTAACGGAAGATCGTACGTTGGGAACAACATCTATAAAACAGCCTTTGGATAATCTCCAAAATGCAGGTCTTGTCTATGGTAATATAATATATTGCAAAGCTCCGGTAATGTTGGAAAAACTTGTTGAACTTATGGGACAAGATGCTTTCCAACAAGGGATAAGAGAGTATCTTAAAAAATATGCATATAGCAATGCAACTTGGGAAGATTTGATAGAAATATTAGACTCTAAAACCGATAAAGACTTGAAACTATTCAGTAATACGTGGGTTAATGAAAAGGGAATGCCAACAATAACATGTAATATTCAAAAAGATTCGCTTGAAATTATTCAGTCAGATCCGTATGATAGAAATTTGATGTGGACACAAAATTTTAATGTTATGCTGGTAAGCGACTCTCAAATTAGACATTTAGAGGTTAATGTTGTGGATAGAATAACTATCATTCCAATTCCCAAAGAGACTAAAATAGTATTGCCAAATAGCGATGGACGAGGATATG
Source organism: uncultured Porphyromonadaceae bacterium (assembly GCA_937911575.1). Taxonomy (GTDB): domain Bacteria; phylum Bacteroidota; class Bacteroidia; order Bacteroidales; family Muribaculaceae; genus Lepagella. Next base: position 25,335 of record CALDPR010000045.1, read on the forward strand.
GATATTTTGAATTAGATAAATCCAAAATTGAATGGCTATCTGAAAACTTGTTTAATTTGTCAGATGAGACGACTCGTCAGTCAATGCTTATGCTTTTACATGAAAATTATTGTAATGGTAAAATCTTGCCAAATCAGTGGATTCAAATATTAATGAGAGGTTTGTCTTTGGAATTAAATCCACTTATTATTTCATCAATATGTTCATATATTCAAGAGCCACTGATAACATTAAAAAATCAAGATGTCGAGAAAGAACTATTCCAAATAGCAATTTCTTGTCAAAATAGATCAAGCAAACTACAACTTATGCGAATACTATTTTCAAATACGTTATCCAAAGAAGTAACTGAAAGAATTTATGGTATATGGGATAATGCAACGGATAATCTTTATGGTGAAACAGACTATATGACAATGGCATGGGAGTTGGCTTTGCGATATCCAGAAAAAAGCAAACAGATTATAAATAAACAGCGTAATAGAATATCCAATCAAGATAGGCTTAAACAATTTGATTTTATCTGTCAAGCAGTAACTGCTGACACAATATCTCAAGACAAATTTTTTAAGATGCTTCTAAAAGCTGAAAACAGAGCAATTGAACCATATGCTGAAACTGCACTTGCATATCTTAACCACCCACTTAGACAGCCTTATTCTGAAAAATATATATACACGGCACTCGAAACACTGCAAGAAGTGCAACGTACGGGAGACATATTTTTCCCAAGAAATTGGTGTGTCGCTCTATTAAGTAAGTATCGTTCAGAAAAGGCAAAAATCACAATTGAAAAATTTCTGTCAGATAATCCGGACTATCCGGTAATGTTACGCAATAAAATATATCAAGCGGCAGCACCACTTTATAGAGCAATAGATAATCAATAAAAAGGGAATCAACCTATCTTTATACCGGAAAATCCCATAAATGCCATTGCCAGCAATCCTGCACATATCAAGGCAATAGGCACTCCTCGCATTGCTTTCGGTAGAGGGGTAATTGCAAGTTGTTCGCGAATGCCGGCAAATATCCACAGAGCAAGAGTGAATCCAATAGACGTTGCTACTCCATATGTTATTGATTCCATTAATGTATAATTTTTCTGTATGACAAGAATTGCAACTCCAAGCACTGCACAATTTGTTGTAATCAAAGGCAAATAAACACCTAACGAACAATATAGTGATGGTGTGATTTTTTTCATTATTATCTCAAGCATTTGTACCAAAAAGGCTATAACTAAGATAAATGATATTGTTTGTAAGAACTGAAGATTTAACGGACTCAATATATATGTCTGAAGTAGCCATGTAACGACTGTAGATAACGTTATAACAAATGTTACAGCGGCTCCCATACCAAGAGCCGAACTTGTCTTCTTCGATACCCCAATAAACGGACATATTCCCAAAAATTGAGCAAAGACAATATTATTAATAAAAATAGCTGTAATTATAATCGAGATATATGTAAGCATAATTAAAATCCTATTTACGAAGTTTGTTTACTATTGCTATTAAATAACCTAATGCTAAAAATGCTCCGGGGGCGAGTACGAATAATAACATACCATAATCTTCCGGATAAATTGTCAGATTAAATATTTTGCCGGTCCCGAGTAATTCTCTTACTCCACCCAAAATTGTCAAAGCAATAAGAAAACCTAATCCACAACCTAAACCATCACAGATTGAATCAATTACACCATTCTTGCCGGCAAATGCTTCTGCTCGTCCTAATAATATGCAATTCACAACTATTAATGGTATGAAAATTCCAAGACTTTCATTCAATGATGGCAAATATGCATTTACACACAACTGCAATACTGTTACAAACGAAGCAATTACAACTATATATGCCGGTATATGAACTTTATCAGGGACAAAATTCCTAATCATCGAAATAACTGCATTCGAGCAGATTAGAACAACTCCGGTTGCTATTCCCATCATCAGACCATTCATTGCACTTGATGTAGTACCCAATGTAGCACACATTCCTAATAAGAGAACAAAGATAGGATTGCTTGGGATAATGCCATTATATATTAATTTCCATTTATTCATTTTTGCCGATATTTTGAGCTTTTATGTATTCCAAATATGCCTTATACGCATTCCTTACACTCTCAAGGAATGCCCGAGAAGAAATTGTTGCAGCTGTTATAGCATCAATTTCGCCATTGTGTTCTGTGTCTTTAGTTACATATAGGGAGTTTGTATTCATATTTTTGCCAATGATGCTGCGTGAATCTATTGTATCACTAAACCATTGTTGCATCTTTGACCCTAACCCCGGAGTCTCAGAATGAGAGAGAATCTTGTAGTTGCGAATTGTTCCATCGTAATCAAAACCACACATTACTCTTATTTCTCCAGAAAAACCGTTCATTGAAAAACTCTCTACTGCGGCTCCGACAATCGAATCATTCATCATGGCCGGATATATAATATATTTGTTCCCAGTAGAATCAGTATACTCCCATTTTTCAGATTCAGGATCATTCGTAAATGAAGGTGCAACTTCTCTAATTGCCGAAACTTGAATTGTATGTTGCATTTTGGCAATCGGCTCTTTGGTGATAGCATATACTCCACCCAACACTCCTCCGGCAATTAGTGTAATCGAACCAAGAGAGAGAATCATATTTCTTAATGTAGACTCTAATCTATTCATGCCCTATTATCTCCTTTCTCCAAAACGATGTGGTTTGCAATATTTGTTGAGTAGTGGTGTGAAGCTATTCATTAATAAAATAGCAAAAGATACACCTTCAGGATAACTGCCATATCTACGAATAATAATCGTAATTATGGCTATTCCTATGCCATAAATTATTTGGGCAGACTTTGTCATTGGAGACGTTACATAATCTGTTGCCATAAATACAGCTCCAAGCAGCAATCCTCCACTTAATACTTCAAGAAGCGGATTATATCCTAATATCCAAGAGAATATAATAGTTGTCGCTATTATTGATATAGGAATATGCCATGTGATTACCTTCTTCACAAACATATATATTAGTCCTATTAGAATGGCAATTGCTCCTACTTCTCCAAGCGAACCATTCATGTTGCCTATTAGTAAGTTCCACCAATCAATACCTGTCAATTCAATCCCGGAAGGGTCGCTTTTCATAACAGACAACAATGTCGCTCCTGTTGATGCATCTGACGAAGCTCCGGTAACAGCATCTGCAAATTTGACTCCGGTGTTAACTGCTGAATCCCATGTTGTCATTGCTGCCGGAAATGACAATAATAAAAATACACGACCCACAAGTGCCGGATTCCAAATATTATGCCCTAATCCACCAAATGACATCTTACCAATACCTATTGCTACAATTGCTCCAATGACAATTATCCACCATGGTAATACGCTTGGTAGATTAAATGCTAATAATATCCCTGTTATGACGGCTGAACCATTGCTAATTCGTGGACGACGTTTTAATATAGTTTTTTCAATTAACCATTCTGTGGCAATGCATGACGAAACAGAAATTAAAATCGTCTGTAATGCAGCAAATCCAAATACATAAATGGAAACAATCAATGCCGGCATCATTGCTATAACCACATGCCACATACATTTCTCAATACTATTATTTGAGTGTATGTGTGGTGCCGGAGAGATTATCAATTTTTGTTCCATGTTTCTATCTCTTATTTCGTTGTTTGATGATATTGTTTACTTTCTGTTTCCCAAATCTTATAAAATCCAATAGTGGTCGGTTCGACGGACAAATGTAACTGCAAGAACCACATTCGATGCAATTTGCTGCCTTATTTTTCTCACATTCCTCCCAATTTTCATATTTAGAATATGTCATAATAAGATAAGGTTCCAATCCCATTGGACATACATTTACACACTTGCTACATCGTATGCAAGGGCCTTCTTCTTTGCGAAGACTTTCTTCTTTCGGAAAAATAAGCACTCCCGACAAGCCCTTCGTAACAGGAGCATCAAGGTTCACTACGGCTTTCCCCATCATTGGCCCTCCGGCAATAACTTTTCCGGTGTCTTCAGGTAATCCACCTACAGCCTCAATCAAATCTCGTATCGGAGTGCCTATTGTAGCGATGAAATTACCGGGGTTCTTAACATTCGGGCCTGTTACTGTTACAACACGTTTCGTAATTGGGTGATAATTATAGATTGCATCATAAACGGCAAATGCAGTAGCCACATTCTGTACGATTGCTCCGGTAGCTATCGGTAATGCTCCGGTTGGCACTTCTTTGCTTAAAATAGCCTCTATAATTTGTTTTTCTCCTCCTTGAGGATATTTTTTCTTTAGGGGGATAACCTCTATATCTTTACGCCCTTGTAGAATCTCATTGATTATCTTTATTGCGACCGGTTTGTTTTTTTCGATACCTATTTTTGCTTGTTTAACTCCCGTCGCTCGCATAATCAACTCAATCCCTTTTACTATTTCTGCAGGATAAGCTCGCATTAAAGCATCATCGCAGGTCAGATATGGCTCACATTCGGCTCCATTGATTATGACAAGTGAAGGTTGCATACCTTCTGGAGGTAGGAGTTTTACTCTTGTAGGGAATGTTGCTCCTCCCATGCCAACAATACCACTATTGTCGACTATATCGATTATCTCTTTTGCTGTTAATGAATCAACTTCTGCCTGTGTGCGTGTGCGTGGATTCACATTTGAATAATTGATAGCATCGTCTTCACTCTCAGAGACAATTGTTATTGACTCAACGTAATATCCTTGTGAATTTCGTTTACGCTCTATTGACTTGATTACTCCTGAAATTGGTGCATGAACACATGCACTAACAAATGATGAGTCTTCTGCCAACAATTGTTCAAACTCTACATGCTCTCCAACCTTGACTATACATTGAGATGGTGAACCGATATGTTGAAGCAACATCACTTCTGCTTGCTTCGGATCCGGTAATCTGACTATCGGGACTTCCGAGGTTATCTTATTGTCATTTGGATATATTCCACCTATTTTAAACGTCTTTATCTTCATATTTGACATGTTATGATTGAATTGCGAGGACATGCTTCTATACATTCTTTGCAATCGATACATTTGCTTACATCTATATGTGCCAAAAAATTATTGACACTGATTGCTTCATGCTTACATGTGCGTACGCATTTTCCACATCCTATACACGATGTTTTGCATACTTTCATTGCCAATGCTCCCTTGTCTTCATTTTTACACGCAACATAAACAATCTCATCGTTGCGTTTTTCTACTAATTCAAACAATAATCTTGGACATGATCTGACACATTTGCCACAACCAACGCATTTTGCTACATCAACAACCGGTATCTCTCGGTCTTTATCCATACTCAAAGCTCCGTAAGGACACGCTTCTATGCAATCACCACAACCTAAACACCCATATATGCATTCTGTTTCTCCGGAAAAAAGTGTCGCTTCAATTGCACATTTCCTTACACCAACATAACTTGATGTCTTTGGCCTATTCTCACATGTGCCATTGCACTTTAATATTGCAACCTTTGATTTTGCTCCAACACTTGCCAATCCTACAATATCAGCAATACGTATCATTGTTGATTTGCTGGCACTCGGACACGAAAAACCTTCTAATGAAGTGGTTTTTGTGCATGCTGTAGCAAAGTCGCGACAACCTTTCATGCCGCAACCTCCACAATTTGCTCCGGGCAATAATGCTTCTATTTTATCAATACGTGGGTCTTCATACACATAAAATTTCTTTGCAACAATAAATAATAGTGTTGCAGCAATAACTCCAATTCCTGCCATTACTATAATGGCTGTCATCATTATTTCCATACCTCTTATTTATGGCTTATATTAAACACAAATTCATGTGCTATCTTATTCCTAAATAAATAAAGAAGAGCAAAAAAAAGAAACATCATTGATAAACCGACAATTGCAGCAATCCCCTCGCTCAATGTCAAAAGATAAATTATCAACATTGTCGCTATTAAGATGATACATGGGATTATCGTGGCAAGTAATATCGCTTTACGGTGCATTCGTTCACTGCCACATACGATAACAGAATCTCCCGGATTATACAAGCCGGCATCGTTAGTCTCTATCTGTAAAAGTTGATGCTTGTCTGATGTTTTTTTGCATATTTTTGCAGCAATACATGATGAACATTCTGTTTGCTCTTCGATTTTGACAAGCACATACTTTGCTACTGAATCCGATGAAACAACTTTTCCTTCATGTGTAATTCTCTCTATATCGTTAGCAGACATAAACTATTGCAATCAGTTGTTCTATTCCTCTTTTTCCTTATCTAATTTGTTGCAAAATTATAAAATTGCCACATCAATCGCAAATATATAATCACATTTTTTATTGACATAAGACAAAAAAGGAATATTCTTGCGAATACTCCTTCTTTTTGTATTATTTGATTTGTGGGGTAAAAGATGGGGCTCGAACCCACGACCTACGGAACCACAATCCGTCGCTCTAACCAACTGAGCTACATTTACCATATAGACCTTTTCTGAAAGGCGATGCAAAGGTAGCAATAAATTTTGAATTGACAAAATTTGGAGTGCTGTTTTTTTAATTGTGAATAAAAAATATCTTTTTTTTTCAATATTTCTCCTATTTTGAATTACCATTATGGTGTTTTCGTGATTTTTTAGTTAACTTTGTCTGAATTACTTTTGTTTTTGAATCTCATGATAGAAATAGATAAAATATCAGATACTAAGGTTATATCAGATAACTATGAAATACGACGTATATTGAAAAATATATATAGAATAGCAGATGGCTTGTTCTCTTCAGATGAAAAGTATCAATTATCGATGATGATAAAAGATGCTATACGACAAAATAAACAAGTCTATGATGAACATGGGTTAAATAACTATCTCATATCTCTGAATACGTTGCTTCTATTCATCGATAAAATTGAAGCTGATAGAAATATTTTTATTGCCATTATACTTAATCCGTTTTATAATGCAGGGGTGATTGACAAAATGGTTATATCACAAAGCTGGGGCAATGATGTGTTGGCTTTATTAGAAGGTTTGCAAAAGGTCGGACAATTTAGTTGCCGTAGTAGTATTGTCAATCCGGACAACTTCAGAGGCTTATTGCTGTCTTTGGCTGATGATATACGTGTCATCATAATCATGATTATTAGAAACTTAGTGATTATGAGAATGATAAATCATCACCCGGACGAAGAATGGGTGAGATGTATGGCTTTTGAAGCTAATTGTCTTTATGCTCAACTTGCTCATAGATTAGGACTATATTATATTAAAGGGGAGTTGGAAGATTTGTCTTTGAAGTATACAAACAGAGATATATTCAAGCAAATTGCTCACAAGCTTAATGAGACAAAAAAAGATCGTGATCAATATATCGCTTCTTTTATAGAACCGGTAAAAAACAGACTTAGTGCCGCAGGGCTGAATTTCGAGATTAAAGGACGCACAAAATCAATTTCTTCAATTTGGGCAAAGATAAAAAAACAAAAAGTCGATATTAAGCATATTTATGATCTGTTTGCTATACGTATTATAATCGACACTCCTATTGAAAAAGAGAAATCTGATTGCTGGTTAGCATATTCAATAATTGCAGATATGTATACAGCAAATCCGGCACGTATGAAAGATTGGATTTCAATTCCTAAAAGTAACGGATATGAAAGTCTGCATACCACTGTGATGGGACCGGAATCAAAATGGGTAGAAGTTCAAATTCGTACTAAAAGAATGGACTTAATAGCAGAAAAAGGATTGGCAGCTCACTGGCGTTATAAGGGTGGGAAAAGTGATACTACTGACCAATGGATGAATAATATTCGAGATATTCTTGAAACTGCTGAAGATGGCCCGATGGCATTAATGCGTAACATGAAAATGGATACGTTCAAAAAAGAGGTATTTGCTTTTACTCCCAAAGGAGACCTATTTAGATTAAATGCCGGTAGCACAATACTCGATTTTGCATTCCATATCCACTCTCGAATAGGCAGTCAATGCACCGGTGCAATTGTCAACGGACGACATGAAAAAATTACATATAAAATAAAAGATGGAGACACGATTGAGATAATAACAAATTCAAACCAAACTCCCAAGCAAGAATGGTTGTCGATTGTCGTATCGTCAAAAGCAAAGAATAAAATTAAGCAAACGCTTAATGAGGCAAAACAATTGAAAGCTGATTTAGGTAAAGAACTCTACGAGCGTCGTATCAAAAATAGGAAAATAGAATTTGACGAAGCTATTTTGATGCGAACGATAAAGAAAATGGGGTATAAGTTTATTACTGATTTCTTTGCAGATATAGCCGATGAAAAAATTGATGTCAATCGTGTTATCTCAATGTGTATGGACGCTGAACGCAAAGATGTTGATACTTTGCATTTGAGCACAACGAGTGCAGAGGATTTTCATATCAATTCTTTGAATCAAGACAACAATAAAGAGTCAAATGATGTACTCGTAATTGGGGATAAAAATATTAAAGGATTGAACTATAAACTTTCAAAATGTTGCTCTCCTATTTATGGTGACGATGTATTCGGCTTTATAAGTACAGACGGAGTCGTGAAGATACACAAAAAGGAGTGTCCTAATGCCCGACATATAATGCAACGCTATCCATATAGGTTGATAAAAGTGCAATGGAGTGGTGTTGCCGGAGAACAATTACCCGTTACACTACGTATTATTGGAAACGATGATATAGGTATTGTTACAAATATAACATCGATTATTTCAAAAGAACGAACCATGAATCTTCGAAATATTTCAATCGACTCTAATGACGGATTATTTCAAGGAATACTTATAATAGGAGTGAGTGATACAAACCAATTAAATCAAATGATTAGGAAGTTGAAAGCTATTAAAGGGGTGAAAGATGTCAGTCGAACATAAACTTGTGCCGAATAATGGCATATATACATTTGTTACTCAATATAGCTACGATAGTTTTAATGTGGCTATAGGACGTAAGATGAAAGATGGTCATCTTGATGAAAACATCAGCAAGCGACAGCTTCTCTGGGACGACGAAAACTGTCTAATGGCGATAAGCGATAATGGATATGTTTCTTCTTATCTGTATAATGCCAATGGAGATAGAACAGTCAAGCTGTTAAAATAGTTCCAAATTATTCTGTTTTAGGTGGTTACTTAAAATCAACTCCAATTTTAATTCTTCCATATAATACGGAATATTGTGATTTAGTTAAAGCTATTATAGATGTATTGAATATTAGTGCAAATACGGAGTTTAAAGAAGTTTCGACGTCTGAATTTCTTAAAGAAATAAAAGAACCTTCAAGGGGCGTTAGGTGTAAGTAGCAAAGCCTTCTTGCGTGCTTTATGTTTTTTTCTTGGAATTTAACAAAAATAAAACAAGACCTGTTATGAAAAGATGACAGGTCTTGTTTTATTTTTATAGAGTAGGACTAAATGCTTTTTTCAACGCTCCATACGAATGCACGAAGTCCAAGTTTGGGTTTATATTCATCGAGTTCTTTGAGACGTTTTAATACTATGTCAACACGATGATCTTCAACCATTGTCATCATTGCTGATGCTAATGATGGCCACGCATGAGTGCCATAATGAGGCTCTCCTGTTTCAGTTCCACGCCCTTGAACTATTCCAAAAGATGTGAAACCACGACAATTGTTGCGATTCAAAATATCGATAATTTGCTCGTGGTGAGCTTGATCATATGCTATAAATATTGCTTTCATATTCGTGTTATTTTATTTGTCGGATTTCTTTGCCAATTGTTTGCGTAAATTTTTACGAGTGTTTTTAATACCATTATTGGCAAACACACAATACATCACAGGCACGAATATCAAAGTCAATACAGTGGAGAATGTCAGACCACCGATAACCGCCGTACCCATAGGTTGCCACATTTCTGCACCTTGTCCGGTACTGATAGCCATTGGAACCATACCAAGAATTGTTGTCAATGTAGTCATCACAACCGGGCGAAGACGAGAGCGTCCGGCATCGATAACTGCCAATCGAATGCTCATTCCACGTTCGCGATTCAAAATGATATAGTCAATAAGCACGATACCATTTTTCACTACGATACCGATAAGCATGATTCCTCCAATCATGGACATGACGTTGAGTGTATGCCCTGTGAGCCATAAGATGATAAAGACTCCGGAGAATGCAAATAGCAATGAAGACATGATGATAGCTGGATATGTTAATGATTCAAATTGTGCTGCCATTACAATATATACTAATATTATAATTAAGATCCCCAACATCATCAAATCAGCAAATGATTCTTGTTGGTCTTCGTAGCTACCTGAAAGTTCAATATTAATTCCGGCAGGTATGTCCATTTCATCAATTTTTTGATTTGCAACTGTTACTACTTCACTTAAAGGCACTCCATCAACAACGGCAGAAACAGTGATAATACGTTCGCGGTCTTTACGTTCAATTGTCGGTGGAGAGAATCGTTCAACCACTTTGCCAATATCTTTCACTCTCACAGCTTTTCCAGTGCTACTATATATCATTATATTTTCGATGTCTGATATTTCTGTACGGTGTTCGGGAGCATACATTACTTTAATATCATATTCTTCTCCATCTTCGCGGAAATATGATGCAATTGAACCATTGATTCGGTTTCGCAAATAGTATGCTACTGTTTGCATATTCAAACCATAGAGAGATAATTTTTCTCTGTCGAAATCAACTTGATATTCAGGTTGATAGTCTGAGCGAGATATTAAAATATCAGCGGTTCCGTTGATTTTTTGTAGTTCTCGACGTAATTGTTGTGCTACGGAGTCGGTCTCTTCAAAATCATATCCATATATTTCAAAGTCAATAATTGATTGTCCTCCCATACCGGAACCACGTCCTCCTCCAATATTTACTTGGCTCTTTTTGAATTCGGGGAATTCATTTTTGATGTCATTACGCATCATTTCTGCAATCTCTTTAATTCCTCGATCACGTTCGTCAATATCATAGAGTGTGATATTCATTGAAGCAATGTGGGAACCATTGTCGGATAATGATGCAAATGTGTTGTCAGAACTTGCCGGACCTACAGTGTAGCTCATTACTTTTATTTCCGGGTATTTAACACGCCATAGAGAGTCTAATCGAGAGACAGTTTCTTTTGTTATTTCAACACGTGTTCCTATTGGTGTTTCTAAATTAACACCGAGACGTCCATTGTCTTGAGTAGGGAAGAACTCTGAACCAACAAATTTTAATAATAATATAGAGCCAAAGAAAATGCCCATGCAGACTAATATTGTAACAGTCTTATTTGCAACGACTTTACGAAGTAGTCTTGCATATGCATCATCAAATTTATCTAATGCTCGTTCAATTGGACCATAGAATTTTAAGAAGAATTTTGTTTGTGTACGTTTTAGCCTCAACCATTGGCTACAAAGCATAGGGGTTAATGACAATGCACAAGTAGTTGAAATAATCATCATAATTGTTACCATCCACCCTAATTGACGGAATAATACACCTGTCATGCCGGTTACAAGTGTCAATGGGAAGAATACGGCAATAAGCGTAAGAGTTGATGCAATTACAGAAATTGCGACCTCATTTGTGCCGTGTACGGCTGCTTGTTTTGGATCTGATCCACGTTCAATGTGTGTGGTTACATTTTCAAGTACCACTATGGCATCATCGACCACCATACCGATTGATATTGATAGGGCAGATAAAGAGATGATGTTGAGAGTGTTGCCGGTCGCCATTAGATAGATGAAAGAGGCTATCAATGATACCGGAATTGTGATGACAATGATTAATGTGGCACGCCAGCGTCCCAAAAACAGGAATACGACAATAACCACAAATATTAATGCGTACATCACAGTCTCAGCAAGTGATGCTATTGTGCTTTTAATGTTGTCTGATGTGTCTACAATGACACCTAATTTAACATCTGAAGGTAGGTTCTTTTGCAATTTAGGAAGCATTTTTTGCACTTCTTCTGATATTTGCACCGAATTTGCTCCTGATTGTTTCTGTATAATAATAATTGCACCTTCTTTGCCATTAATATATGATTGTTGCGTGCGTTCTTCTAATGAGTCATCTACACGTGCTACATCTTTCATATAGATTGTTTTCCCTTCGTGAGATCCTACCGGAATGTTTTCAATTTGAGAAGATGTATCAAATTCTCCTTGAACGCGAATAGAGTATGTGTTTGAGCCTATGTCAAACGCACCTCCGGGGATATTGTTGTTTTCAGCAGCAATTATGTTAGAGATTGATTCTACACTCAAATTATATGCTTCCAAACGATTAGGATCACAATAGATGTGGATTTCGCGTTTTGGAGCACCTGACACTGATACAGAACCAACTCCATCGATTCTTGCCAACGGATTGACTACGGCATCGTCCAATATTTTATATAGACCTGCCATACTTTCTGTTGCTTCTACTGATAGCAAACAGATAGGAATCATATCAGTGGAGAATTTGAAGATAATCGGATTTTGCGTGTTGTCGGGGAGTGATGACTCTACCATATCCAATTTGTCTCGCACGTCATTTGTTAAAACATCAATGTCGTATCCGAATTCAAATTCAAGGGTGATTACAGAAGTGTTTTCACGTGAATCAGATGTGATATGCTTAAGATGCTCTACAGAGTTGAGAGTATTCTCAAGTGGTTTAGTTACATTCTGTTCGATATCTTCGGCACTTGCACCGGGATACATTGTGATTACCATCAATGTATTGGTCTCAATATCCGGTAGCAAGTCAATTGGTAGTTTGATATATGAAAAGATACCCATGATTATGACTGCCACAAAGCAAAGAGTAGTCATAATCGGTCTTTTCACTGCTGAACCATATAGACTCATATTTTATTTTGTTTTAATTGATTTATATCGTTGCTTACTGATCTCTATTATTTTGATACTTCTACGGCTACTCCGTTGGCTAATCCGTTTTGTCCGGTTATAACTACATCTGATCCGGATTCAACTCCTGAAATTAGTTCGTAGGTATTGCCTAAACGTTGTCCGAGTTCTACTTTATTGTATGAAACTTTTCCGTCTTTATATACGTATACATAGTAGTTGCCTGAACCCGGTTGTTTCACTACTGCTCTGTCAGGTACAACAACGTGTTTTGCCATGCCAAGATTTAAAGTTACACGAGCAAACATTCCCGGAAGAATTCGGTTGTCGCGATTGGGTAGAGTTACTTCAACTTCAAAAGTACGAGTGTTTGTATCGATAGTCGGTGCTATTAAAGTAACTTTTCCTTCAAATTCTTCTCCACTATATGTGTCGAATGTTACGGTTGCAGGCATACCTTTGTTTACTTTTGCATATTCGCTTTCAGAAACGTTGATAACAATTTTTACAGGTTGTACTTGTGCAATTGTTAAGATCGGTGATTGTCCAGGCATATCTCCCGGATCATAGTTGCGTGCAGTTACAACACCACTTATCGGACTTGTAAGAATTGTATTTTCTTTGATGTTTTGTAATGCTCGTTTAGCTGTTGCAACAGCATTTTGTGCATTGATAAGTTGTGTTTCCATTTGATCTACTGTTTGTTGTGTGCCTCCACCTATTTTGAACAACTCAACAGCTCGATTATAGTTTACTTCTACGTTTTTTAGATTTGCTTCAGCATTAGCTAATTGCAATTCATAGCTTTCAGCATTTACATCGTCTAATATAACCAATGTCTGTCCACGTGAAACTCTTTGACCTTCTTCAACTAAAATTTGTTTAATGCGATTTGGTACGGCAGATGTTATGTTGTTGATTAAATCTGCTTCCGTATTAGCTGTGTAAGATGCTAATTGACTTACCTCTTGTTCGGTTACAGTCTCAATTTTTACAATTGGTTTTTTCTCCTCAGTTGTTGATGCTGAGCCCTCATTGCCAGAGCACGATGTAAGCATCAATGCAGATGCTAATGATGCGTAATAAAATGTTCTTAAAATTTTCATATTATATTTTTTAATTTATTTCGTTTATCGTTTATCTGTTTGCAGCTGTTTCTTTTCCTAACAATAAATCTAATTCGCTTGTTGATACAAGATAGTTATATATTGCTTGATAGTATGTCAGTTGAGCTGCTGTGTTTGCTAATTCACTATCTCGTAAGTCAAGATATGTGGCAGCTCCAATTTCAAAGCTTTTTTGCATGATTTCATGTGCTTTTTCAGCTTGTCGCATACCTTCAGCTGATGAGTCAATTTGTTTTATCTCTTTTTGAATATTATCTAAAGCAAGGTCTACTTGCATATTTAATGCTCTAACTAAATTTTCGCGTTGGAATTGCATTTCCTTAAGTTGTACTTGTGATTGTTTGAGCCCATAATATTTTGAACCTCCGGAGAAGATTGGTACTGATAGGGCTATGCCGACTGTGCTGTATGGATTAAAGTCAATGTTTTTAAACATGTTCCCATTTGATAGTGAACTCCAACTCAAATTGAAAGATGCTCCTAAAGTGGGCACCCATGCCAATTTTTTTAAATCTACGCTTTGTTTGATGGCTTTGGTTTGAATATCTAAAGTACGCAAATCTGTATTGTCTGATAGATCACGATTTAGACCGATTACATAGCCATACATATCTTGTTGCATGTCCTCAAGTGTGACGGTTGGTTCCAAATCCACTTCTGAATCTATACCCATAAGCATCTTTAATAATAACTTCGCTTGCTTGATTGCTATTTCTGCTTGCAATAGTTCCGGCTCTACGTTCTTTACCTGAACGGAACTACGTAGAACATCATATTCAGATGCTGCCCCGGCATTGAATTTCTTTTCAAATAAATCGGCATTAAATTTTGCATTTTCATAGTTCTGCAATAATACTTCATACGATGCTTTTGCAAGTAGTAAACCATAATATGCTTGGTTTATCTGATTCACTAAATCAAGGCGTGAAGCTCTTGCGGCTTCTACATTTTGAAGTATTTGTGTATCACTGATTTGTAATGATTTCCATAATTGAGGTGCGATGATAGGCATTGATGCATTAAAACCCATGTTCCATGTATTGTCAGTACCCATTTTGATTGTTTGACTGTGTCCTCCCATATTCATCTTTATGGTTTGCAACTCAATTGAACGCTGATAGGCTAAACTGAAATCAATCTGTGGAAATAATTGTGCTAATGTTTCCTTTTTTGAATAATCTACTCTTTTGATTTCCAAATCAGCGACTTTGACGGTCGGGTTATCTTCCAATGCTATTTCTATGCATTGTTCTCGAGATAGGATCAGTACGTCTGATTCTGTTACATTGGTTGTGTCGGTATTTTCTGTCGAAATTTCAGAAGCAAATACCGACATCATAGGGCATATACTCATTAATACCCCACACAAGATTTTAAAATTCTGTTTCATCTTTATATAAATATTTTTCTATGTCTGTTACTATAAGTTCTTTGTTGTTTATACATTCTTCAAGTATTGTCCTTCCTTTTTCAGTTACTATACTATATAGGAAATTACCATAGATTGTATCGTATGTATCTACGAGGGAAATATCTTGTGGAAACCTATTTTCTATACGTTTCAAAGATTCTAATTGCAAGGAAAGTGTTTTTAGTTGTATAGAATAATCTATTTCTGAACGAAATACACCTTCGGAAATGCCGGCTTTTATCTTCGAGTAGGCAAATTCATATTCATTCTCAGTCTCTGATTCATAATAATCTCTTATGTCTGAAAAGAATTTATCCATATCGGCAAAGAAATTTTGGTTTACATTACATATGAAACTACGTTGTATGTAATATGTCTGAATCAGTGCTATAATGCTATTCGTCGCTTTTGAAAAAATTTCATCGGATATTTGTCTTCTGCGTTTTGCCATAAATGACATGGTTTTTACGACCATTTCCGTTTTGCTATCAAATTTTTCGTAAAGCGTACGTTTCGATATGCCTAAAGACGAGGCTATCGAATCCATTGTGAGATTTTTTAATCCCTTTTTCAATAATAGTTGAAATATGGAGAAATATAAACTGTCGAATCTCCTTGACTCAGATGTTTCCACTTCTTATTGTTTTTATTTTGAGCGTGCAAAATTAATAATAAAGTTGAAAACTAAAAAAAGATTTGCAGTTTTTGTAGTTAAAAAAACTTAAAAAAAGGGTATAATAACTAACATTCTGACAAATGGAACAATCGGTATATATGATAAGAATTATTATATAGTGTCTCAATGTAAAATTGCTTATTGTATAGATATTGGAAATATGATTAAACAATTTCAAAAAAATGATGTTATAAAGTTTAAAACGTAATTTATTAAAATCTTAATTTATTCAGCTATGAAAAGAGTGCTTATTTTTGCAGTTACACTGTTTATAGTGTCGATGGCAGTGTACTCTCAAGTTCTCTCGACGGGAGAAATGAAGAGTCTTCAGACATTTTTGAATCAGACATCGGTGGAATATCCAACAAATGCACAAGCATTGAAAATTACAGACATAAACAATCCGTTGTTGTGGGAAGGAGTAACAATAGAAAATGGATATGTTGTTGCTATCAATTGGCATGGTAAAGGTCTTGCAGGGGAATTAGATTTATCCGGTTTTAAAGAATTGAAAAAGGTTGATGTTTCGGATAATCGAATTAGTGGTTTGATTATTAATTCAGTGCCTATGTTGGAAGATTTAAATGCGAGCAAAAACAGAATGACTGTATTTGCAATTAAGGCAGCACCCCAATTAAAGAGATTAAATTTGTATCGGAATAAACTTTCGGAAGTTTCTCTTTCCGGTGTGCCGATGCTTGAGCAAGTGAATGTGGCAAGGAATGTTATTTCTGAACTTGACATGACAGGTATGGTCGGGTTGAAAACTCTTACATGTTCGAGTAATCAACTCGAGAGTTTAGAAATTGTTGGTTGCCGAAATCTTCAAAATTTATATGCCGGATATAATGATTTGACACAGATTAATTTAGCCGGTTTGGAGAAATTAGAGAATTTGAATTTGGATTCCAATAGAATTAATAAGTTGTATTTACAAGGATTGCCTAATTTATTTACACTCTTTTGTAATGGTAATCATATGACTAATTTGTCGATAAACGATTGTGGTGCATTAACGGATATAGATGCATCATTCAATGACCTGGTGTCATTTACTCTTGATAAGTGTTTGAGAGTGTCGTTTATTAATCTTCAATGGAATGATTTGCAATATCTTGATTTGAGTAATCAACCGGCATTAGAGCGTTTGAATGTGGCTGATAATCAATTGAACACTCTTGATGTAAGTTATGACACATTTCTTTATTATATAGATTTATCATCGAATGAAACGCTAACAGATTTCAGAAGTGAAGGGTGCGATCAATTACGTCAAATTCGAGGTGAATGGGCAGGATTTAATTATTGGTAGATATGAAGTATATGATTACAATAATAAATAATTTAAATGTCTTCACACTATAATATACTCTCCTCCATCGCTGTTTCGAAGGTGTTTCAGGCAGCGATGGATTTTTGATGATATAATTTTCTGTTTTTATAGTTTATATTTGGCACGTTATTGGTAATTGCCTAAAAATCGCTATCTTTGCAGTCTAAATTGATATAAGAATATTTAAATGAAAAATATCCGAAATTTCTGTATTATAGCACATATAGATCATGGCAAAAGTACGCTTGCCGATAGATTACTTGAATACACAAATACCATATCAGCAAAAGATATGGAATCGCAAGTTCTTGATGATATGGATCTTGAAAAAGAGAGGGGAATAACAATAAAGAGTCATGCCATACAAATGGAATATGAGCAGGGAGGAGAGAAATATATACTTAATTTGATTGATACTCCCGGACACGTTGATTTTTCGTATGAGGTGTCTCGTTCGATAGCTGCTTGTGAAGGAGCATTGTTGATTGTCGATGCATCACAAGGTATTCAAGCCCAGACAATATCGAACCTATACATGGCAATTGACAACAATTTGGAAATAATACCTGTAATCAACAAATGCGATTTGGAAAGTGCAAAACCTGAAGAGGTAGAAGACCAAATTGTTGATTTATTAGGTTGCGACCCGGAAGAGATAATAAGGGCAAGTGGCAAGACGGGTATGGGTGTTGCAGATATTTTAGAGGCAATAGTTGATCGCGTGCCTGCACCTCAAGGAGATCCTCAAGCACCATTCCAAGCATTGATTTTTGACTCTGTATTTAACTCGTTTAGAGGAATTATAGCATATTTTAAGATAGTCAATGGCTCGATAAAGAAAGATGATTTTGTTAAGTTTGTATCGACTGAGAAAGAATATCATGCCGATGAGATAGGAGTGTTGAAGCTTAATATGTCGCCTCGAAATGAGTTGTCGGCCGGCAATGTAGGATACATAATTTCCGGGATTAAAACATCGAAAGAGGTGAAAGTGGGAGATACGATAACCCATGTATCACGTCCATGCGAAAAAGCAATCGAGGGGTTTGAAGAGGTAAAGCCGATGGTGTTTGCCGGAGTATATCCAATAGAGACGGAAGATTTTGAAAATCTTAGAGCATCTCTTGAGAAACTTCAACTTAATGATGCATCATTGACATTCCAACCGGAATCATCAGCGGCTCTTGGATTTGGATTCCGTTGTGGATTCCTTGGCTTGCTTCATATGGAGATTATTCAGGAACGCTTAAGTCGAGAGTTCGACATGGAAGTCATTACAACCGTACCTAATGTTTCGTATAAGGTATATGATAAGAAAGGTAATATGAGTGAGGTGCATAATCCATCAGGATTGCCTGATTTGACACTCATTGATCATATAGAAGAGCCATATATTCGAGCATCAATTATTACACAAGCAGACTATATAGGTCCGATTATGACATTATGTTTAGGGAAACGAGGAGAGCTTGTGAAGCAAGAGTATATATCCGGAAATCGTATGGAGATGATTTTTGATATGCCACTTGGAGAGATAGTTATCGATTTCTATGATAAACTAAAAAGTATTTCAAAAGGATATGCATCGTTTGACTATCATTTGCATGATTTTCGTGAATCTAAATTGATAAAACTCGATATTCTTCTCAATGGTGAGAGTGTAGATGCTCTGTCAACCCTTACTCATGTCGATAATGCAGTGCGATTTGGACGAAGAATGTGTGAGAAATTAAAAGAATTGATACCTCGTCAACAATTTGATATTGCAGTGCAAGCTGCTATCGGAGCAAAAATAATAGCCAGAGAAACAATAAAAGCAGTAAGAAAAGATGTTACAGCAAAATGTTATGGTGGCGACATATCGCGTAAGCGTAAACTTTTGGAAAAACAGAAACAAGGTAAAAAGCGAATGAAACAGATTGGTTCTGTTGAAGTCCCTCAAAAAGCATTCCTTGCTGTTCTGAAATTAGATTAATAAAATAATTATAAATTGTCTCAACTAAAAAAAGTTGGGACAATATTATCTAACCATTATAATATATTGAACTATGAATAATGTATTCTTTACGGCTCGAAAATCTGTTAAGAACTATGCTAATGGAGGTAACATTCTAATAGCTGCAACAATATTAGCATTGATAGTTGTTAATATACCCGGACTTACAGATTTCTATAATAGTCTGTGGACACATGAAATTGCTTTGCAAGTGGGAGATTTTAATCTATTTAGCCATAATGGACACCCTCTGAATATTATTCAGTTTATCAATGATGCTCTGATGGCAGTCTTTTTCTTACAGATAGGATTAGAGATAAAGCGTGAAATTCTTGTTGGTGAATTGTCATCATTTCGTCAAGCACTATTGCCTATTGTAGCGGCAATAGGAGGTATGATTGTGCCTGTGGCGATATTCTCCTATATAGGGAAGGGCAGCGAATTTCTTAATGGGGCCGCCATTCCAATGGCTACTGATATCGCATTTTCTCTTGGGGTTCTTGCTATGCTTGGTTCTCGAGTTCCTATATCATTAAAAATATTTCTGACTACCCTTGCTGTCGTTGATGATATAGGGGGGATACTTGTCATTGCGATATTCTACTCTACAGATATAAATTACGTGATGTTGCTTATAGCAGCAGCGTTATTTGTTGTGTTGATGTTGGGTTCCAAGTTTAGAATTCAATCTAAACTGTTCTATCTCGGAATAGGTGCATTTATTTGGTTCTTATTTATGAATGCGGGTATTCACCCGACAATTGCCGGTGTGCTGATAGCATTCTGCGTTCCTGCCAAACCTGTATATGCTCCTAAAGGATATATAAAGACAATTCAGAAGAATATCAAACATTTCGAAACGGATAATTTAACAAATAAAGATTCAAAAACCATTCTTTCTAAGCAACAATTGAACTGGCTTAAGGAGATTGAATCTGCTTCAGATAAGGTTATATCACCACTTCAAGATTTGGAAGACTCGTTACATCCAATAGTGAACTATCTGATAGTCCCTATATTTGCATTCGCTAATGCAGGAATATTCCTTGGAGATCTTGAAGTGTCGTCAGTGTTTCAAGGTGTGAGTCTCGCAATTATTGCGGGTTTGGTTTTGGGTAAATTTATAGGTATTTTCTCGTTTACATGGTTGTGTGTGAAAATGAGACTTGCTCCTAAACCTGAAAATTCAAATTGGAAAATGATTGCCGGTGTTTCAATGCTTGGTGGTATCGGATTCACTGTGTCGTTGTTTATCGCTAATCTATCTTTCGGAACCGATCCTCAATATGCAGAAATACTTAATAGTGCAAAATTAGGGATTGTCGTAGGTTCGATTATCGCCGGATTGTTAGGGTATATGTTCCTTAATTTTTCGTTGCCAAAACAAATAAATAAGGATTAAATAAAATAATAAATAGGAATACGATAAAAAATATAAGAGCGATTCTTAGTCGGTGATATCAGAAATGGTGGCACCGACTAATTTTATTAAATCAAGGGGGGCTATTCTGATCTGTAATCCACGTTGTCCTGCAGATATGAATATAAATTCGAATGATTGACATTCCTGTTGAATGAACGTGGGGAATTGTTTCTTCATTCCTATTGGCGTACACCCACCACGTATATATCCTGTGGTGGGTAATAATTCTTTCATCGGAATCATTTCAACTTTTTTGTTGCCACTTATTTTAGCAGCCTTTTTTAGATTCACCTCACGATTGCCTGGAATTACGCAAACAATATATCCAGTCTTATCTCCTCTTAATACAAGTGTTTTGTAGACTTGGTTAATATCCTCTCCAAGTTCTTCAGCCACGTGTTCTGCCGCTAAATTATCAGGGTCGACAGTATAGGGTATCAGTTCGTATGCAATCTTTGCTTTATCGAGTATGCGTGCTGCATTAGTCTTTTGAATTCCAGCCATGAGAGATGTTAATCTAAAATTAAATTAGCGGTCCATAGTAACAAGAAGTTCTTCGTTCGAACGGGTCATTTCCATGCGTTTCTTTATAAATTCCATTGCTTCCAATGAGTTCATGTCGGCAAGATAGTTTCGTAAAATCCACATTCGATTGATAATTTCCTGATTGCACAACAAATCGTCTCTGCGAGTGCTTGATGCAATAATATCAACAGCTGGATAGATACGTTTATTGGATAATTTTCTGTCAAGTTGCAATTCCATGTTACCTGTTCCTTTGAACTCTTCAAAAATTACTTCGTCCATTTTTGAAGATGTCTCTGTCAATGCTGTTGCTATGATTGTGAGGCTTCCTCCATTTTCAATGTTACGAGCGGCACCGAAAAATCGTTTTGGCTTTTGAAGAGCATTAGCATCAACACCTCCGGATAATATTTTGCCGGAAGCCGGCGATACAGTATTGTATGCTCGAGCCAAGCGAGTTATAGAGTCAAGCATTATCACTACATCATGTCCACATTCAACCAAGCGTTTCGCTTTTTCAAGAACAATACCTGCAATCTTTACATGGCGTTCGGCAGGTTCGTCAAATGTTGATGCTATGACTTCGGCATTGACACTGCGTGCCATATCAGTAACCTCTTCCGGTCGCTCATCTATTAGCAACATAATGATATATGTTTCCGGGTGATTTTCGGCAATGGCATTTGCAATATCTTTTAATAATATAGTCTTACCAGTTTTGGGAGGAGCGACAATTAATGCACGTTGACCTTTTCCAATAGGAGCAAACATATCTACTACGCGTGTAGAGATATTGCATGTGCGTCCACTTGTCAGATCAAATTTATCGTCGGGAAACAAGGGAACAAGGTGCTCAAAAGGTACTCTATCGCGAACTTGCTCAGGCTTGAGCCCATTTACAAAAATAACTTTACATAAAGGGAAATATTTTTCCCCTTCGCGAGGTGGTCGGATACCACATTCCACCACATCTCCCGATTTTAATCCGTATTGTTTAATTTGCGATTGGGAAACATATACATCATCAGGGCTTGTCAAATAATTGTAATCACTCGAACGTAGAAATCCATAACCATCTGGCATAACTTCCAAAACTCCTGTTGCAGTCAATATTCCCTCTTTGTCAAATATAGTTTCTTGTTGTTTGGGCTGATTTTGTTGCTGCTGACGATTGTTATGGTTATTGATATTATTATTGTTGCGTTGTTTTTTGTTTTGTTTTTTGTTTTGTTGTTGAGGTTGTTGTTGAGGTTCTACTGAAGGTTCTTGTATTAAAATAGGTGCTTGTGCTGCGGCAATAGCAGCTTCTTCTCTTTCTTTTTGTGAGCGAGGCACGAATTTTTTTCCTCCAGCCTTAGGGAAAAAACTTCCTAATGAAGAAACTTCTCGTTTAGACTCATTTGGAATCAGATCTTCTTCAGTTTTGGCTGATGATTCAAGAACAACATCTGTCGATAAATCTGTGTATGGTTTAAGTTGTGGTAGATTTTCATCTGTTTTTGATTCTTCAGATTGGTTTTGATTATCGAAATTGTCATCTATAAGTGAATCAGATTCAATTATCTCAGTTGAAACAGTTTCAGCGTTTTGAGCATCAAGGTTTTTCTTGTTAGTCTTTTTAGTCTTACTTTTGCGATTGGACTGTTTGATGACTACAGAATCGTCTGTCGCAGTATCTGTATTTTGTGTGTCATTCATTTCTGATACAATGTCTGAACTGTCAGTTTCTTTGACTATTTCAGTATTGTTTTTCTTTATTCTTTTTTTGGGTTGTTTTTTTACTGATTGTTCCTTAGCAGATTCAATTGCTTGATTGTCGAGAATATAATATGTAAGAGATTCCGTATCTGCAGAATCAACTTTTTTCATACCCATGTTTCCTGCAAGTTCACGCAGTTCGGCTTCTCCCATGGAATTTAGCTCATCAATATTGTACATAAATTACGGATTATGTAAGAGATTGTTATTAACGAAATTGCAGAAGTAATCTGCGAATTTATACCATATAGGTAATCTATTTAAAACTAAATGTTATTTGGAAATAAAAAATATTGTTTATGATTTTATATATTATAAACAATAATTAGAGAGTTATTTCGATTGTTAACTCAAAGACTCTGCAAAAATAGACATATTTTTTTTATCTGCCAAGTTAAATATAAAAATTTTTAT
Organism: uncultured Porphyromonadaceae bacterium; assembly: GCA_937911575.1. Classification (GTDB taxonomy): domain Bacteria; phylum Bacteroidota; class Bacteroidia; order Bacteroidales; family Muribaculaceae; genus Lepagella. Next base: position 48,902 of record CALDPR010000045.1, read on the forward strand.
TCTTTGATACCATATTTGACCAAAAACGGAGTTAAAATGAGTGTGAGGTATAAAAAAACTGCACATTTTTTTGTAATTTTGCATTCAAATAAAAACTCAAAAATGGGAAGAATATTAGCAATTGATTATGGGCGTAAACGTTGTGGCATTGCTGTAACTGATATTTTGCGTATAGCTGCAAATGGTTTGCCAACTATTCCTACGCATACAATCCTACAATTTATAAAAGATTATTGCCAAAGAGAGCCCGTTGATGAAATAGTTGTGGGATTGCCAAAACAATTAAATAATAATCCTTCAGAAAGTATGCAATACATTACTCCGTTCATAAACAATCTGAAAAAACTTATGCCTGAGATGAAAGTGACGATGTATGATGAAAGATTCACATCAACGATTGCACATCGTGAGATGCTTGCAGCAGGATTAAAAAAAAGTGATCGGCAAAAGAAAGAACTTGCAGACGAACTTGCAGCAACTATTATTCTTACAGACTATCTTCAAAGCCGTCAATTTAATATATGCAAATAGTCTTTTATACAATGTGCGGTTAAATGGTGATTTGTATTAGTAGTGGTTACTTATCTGTTTTGTATTGTTAATTAGATATATTTTGGTAACTTTGTATCTTCAAAGTCAAGTATACAAGTATATAAAAAATAATAGATAGGCTAAATTTAAAAAAGAAATTAAATAAAAGTATGATACTTCCGGTTTATTTATATGGACACCCAGTGCTTCGCCAAATTTCGAAGCCAATTGATAGAGATTACCCCGAATTAGAAAAACTGATTGCAGATATGTGGGAAACGATGTACCATAGTGAAGGTGTTGGTTTGGCAGCTCCTCAAGTTGGATTAAGTATAAAACTTGTTGTTATAGATGGTTCTCCGGTTGCAGAATTGCACCCGGAATGCGAAAATTCAAAACTATTACTTATCAACCCTGAGCTCGAAGTTATTGAAGATGGCGATATGATAAGTAGAGACGAAGGTTGCTTGTCTTTGCCCGGAATGTCGGAGTCAGTTCGGCGATATGAGCATATCCGACTTCGCTGGCAAGATGAAAAGTTTGAATTACACGAACAAGAATTTACCGGATTTTTAGCACGGATAATTCAACACGAATATGATCATTTGATTGGGAAAGTATATATGGACCATGTCTCTCCAATCAGAAAGCAATTAAATAAAGCAAAACTAAGTAATATAGTAAAAGGAAAGGTTGCGTGCGATTATAAAGTGCGTTATGCACCTAAAAAATAATAAAAAGACAAATTATGGCAGACGACAAAAAGATTATTTTCTCAATGGTGGGAGTAAGTAAAGTTATTCCACCACAAAGACAAATTCTAAAAAATATTTACCTATCATTTTTCTATGGTGCAAAAATAGGAATTATAGGTTTAAATGGTTCAGGTAAATCAACTTTGATGAAAATTATTGCCGGCATTGATAAAAGTTATCAAGGCGAAGTTGTGTTTTCTCCCGGATATAGTGTCGGTTATCTTGAACAAGATCCGAAACTTGATCCAGATAAAACAGTAAAAGAAGTGGTGCAAGAGGGAATGAAACCGATATTGGATCTTCTTGCTGAATTTGATGCAGTCAATGCAGCTTTTTGTGATCCTGAAGTTCTGGAAGATCCGGATAAAATGGAAAGTCTAATCAATCGTCAAGGTGAATTGCAAGATAAACTCGATGCTTGCGATGCTTGGAATTTGGATAACAAACTTGAACGTGCAATGGACGCATTGCGTTGTCCGCCGGAAGATCAAAAAATATCAGTCCTTTCCGGAGGAGAGCGTCGTCGTGTCGCTTTATGTCGTTTGTTGCTTCAACAACCCGATGTGCTTCTCCTTGATGAACCGACAAACCACCTTGATGCAGAATCAATCGATTGGCTTGAACAACATTTGCAACAATATCCCGGGACAGTAATTGCAGTAACCCACGACCGTTACTTCCTTGATCATGTTGCCGGGTGGATTCTTGAACTTGATAGAGGAGAAGGAATACCATGGAAAGGAAACTATTCTTCATGGCTCGACCAAAAGACCAAAAGAATGGCTCAAGAGGAGAAACAGGCAAGTAAACGTAGAAAAACTCTCGAAAGAGAACTTGAATGGGTGCGAATGGCACCTAAAGCACGTCAAGCAAAAGGAAAAGCTCGTTTAGCAAGTTATGATCGTCTTCTCAATGAGGATCAAAAAGAGCGAGAAGAAAAACTCGAAATATATATACCAAACGGACCACGATTGGGTAACAAAGTTATTGAGGCACAACATGTTGCTAAGGCGTTTGGAGAAAAAGTGCTGTTTGATGACTTGAATTTTATGTTGCCTCCAAATGGTATTGTAGGTGTGATTGGCCCGAATGGAGCAGGTAAGACAACACTTTTCCGTTTGATCATGGGGCAAGAGAAACAAGACAAAGGCGAATTCGAAGTCGGAGAAACAGTGAAAATAGCCTATGTGGATCAAACACACAAAGATCTCGGTCCGGAAAAGACTGTATATGAAGTGATTTCTCAAGGTGTTGAATCATTCCGTATGGGAGGAAGAGATATGAATGCCCGTGCCTATCTGTCTAAATTTAACTTCACAGGTGCCGATCAAGAGAAAAAAATAGGAGTGTTATCAGGAGGTGAAAGAAATAGGCTACATCTTGCAATGGCTCTTAAAGAAGAGGGTAATGTGTTGTTGCTTGATGAGCCTACAAATGATATTGACGTAAACACACTTCGAGCATTGGAAGAAGGTTTGGAAAACTTTGCCGGTTGTGCTGTAGTGGTAAGCCACGACCGTTGGTTCTTAGACCGTATCGCTACTCATATTCTTGCATTTGAAGGCGATAGTAAAGTGACATTTTATGAAGGCAGTTATTCTGAATACGAAGAATACAAAAGAAGTAGAGATGGATACACTGAACCACAGCGCATACGTTATCGCAAATTAGTTGAGTAATTTATCATATCTTAGAAAAAATAAGTTCGATGAGATTGTCAGTATATGATAACTCATCGGACTTATTTCATATTAACATAAAAATTTAATCCATTTTGAAAACAAGTTTTCATTTGGTATTCTCCTCTCATTTGCTTATCTTTGCATAAAATTATATTAAAAAATATGAGTGATAAAAATAAATATAAGAATTTATTTACTGAAAGTACGTCAAATAAAGCTAAAACATCTTTTGATGCAAAGAAAGCACAACGCACCTCAAAGATTATTAAAATCATGTGGGCTTCGTTCTTTGGAATTGGATTATTGGTGTTTTTGATATTTGTGCTTATCTATAATGGAATTATAGGCTATATGCCTCCGATTGAAGAACTTAAGAATCCGAAAGATAAATTTGCTTCAATCTTGTATGCTTCAGATGGCACAACTGAGGTGGGTAGATACTATTCAGGTACGGGCAACAGAGTATATGCTGAATATAGTGATATATCGCATTATTTAGTTGATGCATTAATAGCAACAGAAGATGAGCGATTCTATGACCACTCAGGGATAGACTTCTGGGCGTTAGGTCGTGCGATTGTAAAGACAGGAATAATGGGTGATCGTTCATCTGGAGGTGGTTCGACAATAACTCAACAGTTGGCAAAACAATTATATTCAAAGCCATCTTCCAACATATTTGAACGTATAATCCAAAAACCTATAGAATGGATGATAGCAGTGAAATTGGAGCGATTCTATACAAAAGATGAAATTATAAAAATGTATCTTAATCGTTTCGATTTTCTAAACAATGCCGTCGGAATAAAAACGGCAGCAAATGTATATTTCAATAAAGATGCCAAAGATCTCACTATTGAAGAATCAGCTATGCTTATTGGTATGTTGAAAAATCCAAGCTACTATAACCCTTTGCGATTCCCGGAAAGAGTGAAAGAACGTAGAAATGTGGTGTTTTATCAAATGGCCAAAAATGGTTATATTTCAAATTCAGAGGCAGAATCGTTAGCACAACTTCCTCTAAAGTTAGATTATAAGCATATGGATCATAGAAAATTAGGAATCCCATATGTTAGAGAAGAGATACGTCGATTAATGACTGCTAAAAAACCTAAATGCCCGAATAGATCAGATTACGATACAGATCAGGAATATATTCTCGCAATGGGAAAGTTTAATACTGACTCTACAAATTGGCAAAATAACCCACTATATGGTTGGATTGAAAAAAATCCTAAGCCAGATGGCACAAACTATAGTATATATTCCGATGGATTAAGAATATTTACTACTATAGACATGACAATGCAAAAATATGCAGAAGAAGCAATGTATGAGCATTTAGGTGGATATTTACAACCTGCATTTGATAATGAAAAGAAACACTCAAGTTCTGGTCCTTATACTTCAAATAGAAGTGAATTAAGCACAAATGCACTTAATTCACTTATTGAACGAGCAAAAAAAGATACAGAACGCTATCGTGTAATGAAAGAAAATGGATTTTCTGCTGAAGATATTGAAGAATCTTTTCATAAACCGGAAAAGATGAGAATATTTGCTTATACGAGAGAAACGTTTGAAGAAAATGGTAAGAAAGTTACACGTATTGTACCAGGGACAAAAGAAGTAACAATGACGCCATACGATTCTCTAATGTATATGAAATCAATATTGCGTACCGGTATGATGAGTATGGATCCTGTTAATGGCTATGTCAAGGCATTTATCGGTGGTCCTGACTTTACATTTTTTCAATACAATATGGCGAGTCTAGGTCGTCGACAAGTAGGCTCAACTGTCAAACCATTTCTTTATACTCTTGCGATGGAAAATGAATATACACCATGTTCAATGTTCCTAAATGCCCAACCAACATTTGGAGGTTGGTCTCCGCGAAATAGTGGAGGAGGCAGAATCGGAGAAATGGTAGATTTAAGATGGGCATTGACAAATTCTAACAACTGGATTTCTGCACGACTGATAGATGAACTAAAACCAATCAATCTTTATCACGAAATGCGATTGTTTGGGATTACAGGTTATATTGACCCTACCTATTCCCTATGTTTAGGACATTGCGATGTCTCAGTTAGCGAAATGGTGTCTGCATATTCGGCATTCTCAAATCAAGGTATAAAAGTTGACCCTATAATAGTGAGTAGAATCGAGGATTCCAAAGGAAATGTATTAGCTGATTTTGTGCCTCGTAAAACAGAAGTAATCAGCGAAGATGCTTACTATAAAATACTATCAATCCTAATGAATGTAGTTAATAGTGGTACCGGAGCCGGGCTTCGTAGTCGATATGGTATCACTGCAGAAATGGGAGGTAAAACCGGTACGACAAACTACAATGCAGATTCATGGTTTATGGGATTTACACCTGATTTGGTTACAGGAGTCTGGGTAGGTGGCGATGAACGATATATTCACTTTAACTCAATGGCTTATGGTCAAGGCGCGAGAGCAGCATTGCCAATGTATGGATTATATATGAAAAAAGTATATGCAGATCCAAAATTAGGATACTCTCAATCGACAAAATTCCAATTTCCAAAAGATTTCGATCCATGTGAAGGAGAACTTATTATTAAAGAGACAAGCGACTTTTCGGAAGAAGAAGATGTCCCCGGAATCTTTGAATAGATACTCGTTAAAAATATTAAATAGTAAAATTGATAAGAAAACAACTCGTATTATAGAAAAAAACAAAAGTTTTGTAAATTAATTAGTGAAAATTTTCGTTATATCAAAAATAATGTCTATTTTTACACGATAGAATATTATACGATTCATAAAAATATAATTAAGTTATGTCAAAAGTATTAAGAGTAAGAGATTTAACTCTTCGCGATGGTCAACAATCACTATTCGCAACCCGTCTTAAACAAGAAAACATTGATCGCTTGCTACCACTTTATCGTGATGCAAAATTCTACATTATGGAAACATGGGGTGGTGCAGTGCCTGATTCAGTAATGCGTTATCTTGGAGAAAGTCCATGGGATCGTCTTCGCTCATGTTCAAAAGAGATGAAAGGCATATCAATGCTTTCAGCTCTATCTCGTGGTCGTAACCTTTTTGGATATGTGCCTTATCCTGATTATGTGCTTGAAGGATTCTACAAAGAAGCGATCAAAAATGGTCTTAATGTAATGCGTATATTTGATGCTTTGAATGATATTGAAAACATCAAAGAATCAATTCGCATGATTAATGAGCTTGGTGGAGTTGCTGATGCGGCAGTATGCTACACTGTGGATCCTAAAGATGCTAAAGAAGACGAAAAGATTTTCACAGACGAATACTTTGTTGAAAAAGCGAAAGAAATGGAACGTTTAGGTGCTAAAATGATTACACTTAAAGATATGGCTGGTCTTGTAAGTCCATCTCGTATCTACTCATTGATGCCTAAACTAAAAGAAGCACTTAAAGTGCCGGTTGATTTCCATACACATTGTACTCCGGGTTATGGTCTTGCTGCCGTATTGACAGCAATCATTCAAGGTGTTGATATTGTTGATACAAATATTTGGTGGTTCGGTGGTGGTTCAGCTGCTCCTTCAATTGAACTTATATGGTTATTCTGCCAAAAATTAGGAGTTGAGGTTGAAGTAAACATGGAAGCTGTTGGCAAAATCCGTCAAGAGTTAAAAGAAGCACGTAAAGCACTTGCTGATTTCGACTTAAATAAAGATAATTGGCAAAATGATTTCGATCCATTGAAAGATAAGCTTCCTGCAGAAATAGATGCAGAATTTGATCGTGCAATAGAAGCAGCAAAAGCAAATCGCGAAGAAGAACTTCTTGATGCTTGCCACAAAATTGAAGCATATTTCAACTTGCCAAAACCTAATGAATTGGTAAAAAATGCAGAAGTACCTGGTGGTATGTATTCTAACATGGTTGCAAATCTTAAACAATTAGGTGCTCTTGACGTCCTCGACGAAGCAATGGCTTTGATTCCTAAAGTGCGTCGTGATGCAGGTCTTGTGCCTCTTGTAACTCCAACAAGTCAAATTGTAGGTACACAAGCAGTTACATTAGCACTTGATCGTCGTAAAGGTAATGCTGATTATACAAACAAGAGTAACCAATTCATTAGCCTTGTAAAAGGTGAATATGGTCATACACCTGTTCCTGTAGTTCCGGCATTCCGCGAACAAATGACAGGAAGCCCTGTTGAAACTCCATATGATGTAGATTCATATCGTAAACCGGAAAATCCTGTTCTTGAAGATCTTGGTGGTGTGAATCTTGCTCAAAATGATGAAGAATACTTGCTTCTTCAACTACTTCCTGCTGTTGCTACAGGCTTCTTGAAAAATAAACGTAAAGCAGAATTTGAAGCAAACAAACCGGTAGTAGAGGAAAAAGTTGCAGCAGCAACAACTATTACTGAAGTTACAGGTCCTGTACAACGTGCTCCTATGGGTGGTAAAATTATTGAAATAATGGTTAAACCTGGAGATAAGGTAAGTATAGGTGATGTATTACTTGTTTACGAAGCAATGAAGATGGAAAACGATCTTACTTCAGATATAGAAGGAGTTGTGAAACAAATTCTTGTTCGTGAAGACGACGTTATCGGTACAGACCAAATGCTTATTGAATTTGAAGGATAATACTTGAATTATCTAAATAAAAAAAGACCTGCATAAATGTGGGTCTTTTTTTTATTTAGATATGTATCAGGCAATTATCAAGGCAACTAAAAACAGGAATTTGTTAATAAATAAGTTAATGATTAAATATTAATATTTAATCTTATCCGTTTTGTTACGCCACTTATCGAAAGCTGTTTTTGTTGATTCAGTATCAATATGAATACATGGAATTTGTCGTTTTTCATAAGGCAAAGCAATCTGCTCGTAGAAAAACTTATCTGAAAAATCTATTGCTGCAGCATCTTCTTTTGTATTTCCATAATAAATTTTACTGACTCCAGCCCAATATAATGCACTAAGACACATAGGACATGGTTCACAACTGCTATATACTATACAACCCTGCAAACTGAAATTTTTCAATTTTTGACAAGCTGCTCTGATTGCAGATACTTCAGCATGAGCTGTCGGATCATTATTCGCTGTTACCCGATTAACTCCGGTTGATATAATTTCATCGTCTTTGACTATAACTGCACCAAAAGGTCCTCCTCCGTTATCGATATTCTCTTCCGATAAACGTGCTGCTAATTCCATATATTGAGGATTATAATCTGTGTAATTCATGATATAGTTTATTTGTTTATTAATATAACATATATAATAGCAAAACAGTTTGTTTGAAAAATTCAGCTATAACAATTAGGAAAGAATTCTTGATAAAATTATACTATGATATAGAACCGATAGTTTCATTCATTGTGTTAATAAAAAACAGGAATGCTGTGATTATGCAATCTTAACATTCCTGTTTTGGTTTAATATCTTAAAGATGAGCTTGACGCAAAAGATCGTTAACGGTCTTGACCGGATTAAATGTTTTGGAAGGGACCTCAATAAATATAGTATTCCAATCACTCATTGCTCCATTCCACAAGCCCGGTAATTCCAAAGCTTTTATTTCAACTCCTTCTCGACTTTTAATACTTATAAAGCCTGTGTTTTTATCGACAAATTCAGGTAGATTGAACTTCTTACCGTCTAAATCTCGTATGTAGCATACTAAGTCAACAGGGTTAAAATGTGTTGCTTCTTTTAGCATTGCCATTGCAGATGCGTCATTCGGATTTATCTGCGTACTCTCAAGAATTTGTGGACTTACGGTACCATCTTGGTTATAAGTTAAAAATGGTCCTCCTCCAGGTTCTCCCTCATTACGTACCATGCCACACACACGAATTGGACGATTAAGCTTTTGGAGAATGTAATTGGAAAGTTCCTGTTGATTCATGTTTTCGGCATTATCGTTAGTTATGAAGAATGTCTCACGCAAGAATTTAAGCATCTCGCATAAATCATCATTTGAAGCAATTCCTTTGCGAAGCAATGATGAATATTTATCAACTTTACGTTTTGCTTCAACAAGAACACCTCCAATAATTTGTTTATATTCAATCGTTATATCTCTGTAATTGTCGGGAACAACATTGTCTATATTTTTAATGAAAATTACATCTCCGTCAAGGTCATTGAGATTCTCAATTAATGCTCCATGACCACCGGGACGGAAAAATAATTTTCCATTTTCGCGATAAGGGGTGCCTTCAAGTGTTGATGCAACTGTATCCGTACTTGGTTTTTGAACACTTAAGGATATATCATATTTCACACCATATTGATGTTCAAGCATATCTTTTACTTCTTCTATCTTTGCTATCATCAGAGGCATATGCTCGTCGCTGACAGTGAAATGAATATTGACTTTGCCATCACTGCATGCTGCATATTGTGCTCCTTCTGCAAGATGCTCTTCCATTGCAGCCCGACTTCCTCCCAATACTTTGTGAAACTCAAGCAGTGCTTTGGGAAGAGAACCATAATTTAGACCATCTTTTAGGATAAGAGTGCGTACAATATCTCGATGACGACCTTCATTCATTAATGTTGAAACACTTTTTGAGTATTTCTCCATGCATTTTTTATTCAATAGATTGAAGAAAGCAAATTTCTCTATTCCATTAAAAAACGAAGAGATAAAATCATTGTTTGGTGTGTTGCTGTCCCCATTAGCAAACGTAAACAAATCTTTGAACATACGACTTGCAGCTCCACTTGCAGGGACCATTTTGACAACTTTGCCACCTTCTGCTAAATAAGCATTCCATATTTTTTTGTATTCTTCTTTTTCTTCATCATTAAATACAGAGATTCCTTTGCCTATGGTTGCAGCTGATTCTATTTTAAGAAATGGAAAACCACTCTTAAGCATTTCTAATTCATCTTTTAGTTGTTCAACACTTTTACCCTTTTGCTCTAATGTGTGAATATCTAATTCTTGAAGTTCCATGATAAAATATTTTAAGGTTAATGACTCTGATTTATTGTCTTTTAATTAAAAAATATCGGACTTTTAGATACACATTTCAAATATCTGTTCAATGTCTGATTGTGTTAATGGTTTAAATCCGTTTAATACATCGTTGCCACAAGCTTTGCGAGCCATAACAGCAAAATCTTCTCTTTTGATGCCTACTTCAGTAAATGTGCGTTGCAATCCTAAAGTACAAAATAAGAATTCAGATAATCGTTTGATCCCTTCTTTTGCTATTTGCATGGGTTCTAATGAATTATCTACACCAAATACATTTATTGCAAATTGTACGTATCGACTAACGGTGGTCTCATCAAGGCAGTATTCTAACCAGCGAGGAGTGAGAATTGCTAAACCAAGACCATGAGTGATATCATAGATTGCAGATAATTCATGTTCGATAGGGTGGCAACTCCATGCCAGCGATTTCCCTCCATCAATAAATCCATTTATAGCCCAAGATGATGTCCACATAAGATTGGCACGTGCTTCATAATTAGTTGGCTCTTGAATTGCAATTGGTGCATATTTGATAATTGTCTTCAACATACCTTCCATGAAACAATCAAGCATATAAAGGTCTTTTTCCATGTTGAAATATACCTCAAGAATATGCGAGATCATATCTGCAGCTCCACAAGCAGTCTGATAAGCATTTACTGAATATGTCAGAGTCGGATCAAGGAATGATGCTTTTGGCAACATTGGACGTGCCATTCTTCCTATTTTATCTTTAGTCGCTAAGTTGCTGATTACTCCCCCTGAATCCATCTCTGACCCTGTTGCTGAAAGTGTAAGAATTGTTACTATAGGGAGTGCTTTTGTAATGGGAGCCCACTTGTCGTTTAAAAAATCCCAAGCATCGTGGTCTACACAAGCTCCTGCTGCCATAAATTTAGTGGCATCGATGGTTGAACCTCCACCAACGGCAAGTAAAACATCGATTTCATGCTCTTTACACATTCTTGCTCCTTCGCGAACAGATTCAATACGAGGGTTGGGTTCTATACCTGAAAGTTCATATACTTCCAAATCAGCTTTATTAAGCTCGTTGATTACTTTGTCATATAGTCCGATTTTTTTTATCGACCCTCCTCCATATGTTAGTAAAACTCTGTGTCCGTATTTTTTTAATTCTTCACCAAGATGGCATAATTGATTTTCTCCAAAATAGATTTTAACGGGGATATCGTATATAAAACTATTCATATATAAAAATATTAATTGTTGTTTTCTCTTTGAATTCGACTTTCATATATCTTCAATTTTTCCGACAATAGTTGAAGTCGTAAATTACCTTTGTTTATATTATTGTTACATTCCCAAAGATGAAATGTTTCGCTAATCATCTCTTTCTGTCCTTTGTTCAAAGTAATTGTTTTTTGCTTTTTGTTGCCAATGAAAGAAAATTTCACTTCGGAATCAATATTGTTTGCAATTAAACGACATATCTCATCAATTTCTTTTCCTTTGAATGCAACAATATTTGTGTTGCCGATACGATAATTTAAAGCTTTGTCGTATGGTACAACAGTCGAATATAAAGATTCAGAATTTATTTGAACAGATATTCTATCAAATATTCCACCCTGTAAAGTCGCAATAAGTTCAAGCGAGGAATTTTCGCTCAAGCGAAGTAAAACACCGGTTTTTGCTCCTGTGTCATAATCTTTCCACCCTTTATATACAGAATATTTTTCAACAAAGCGAGGGTTATCAATAACTTCAAATTTGGGGAGCAGAGTCGAGATATTATTTTGGTTTAAAGTAATATTGTTGTTTATCTCTTCCATTTCTACTCGTATTTTTGAAACTGAGTCATTAAAACTCTCAATCCAAGCAGAGTGCTGAAGCGCAGATTCAGATTGATTGTTTTTATCCCTTCCACAAGAGATTAAAATTAATAAAGCGAAAATTACATAGCCTAATTTATACATATCTTTAAATTTTATTTACAAAAATAGTTCAAAATAGTCATACTCTCAAATTTTGAGGTAATAAATTACTTATAAAACTCGATAAAAATGGATTTTTGTTTTGGATTTCACATTCAAATCGTTAACTTTGCAATCAAAATAACAGATATGAACAACAATAGTATAGTATCAATTAATGATCTTTCAAAATCGGAAATACTTGATTTATTAAAAGCTGCCGCTTATTTTGAAGAGAATCCGAATCATAAGATTCTTGATGGCAAAGTAATAGCAACATTATTTTTTGAACCATCAACACGCACTCGCCTCAGTTTTGAAACTGCAGTTAATCGTTTAGGTGGCAGAATAATCGGTTTTTCTGATGCCGCATCGACAAGTACGTCAAAAGGTGAAACTCTTAAAGATACAATCAAAATGGTATCAAATTATGTTGACCTAATCATTATGCGTCATTTCCTTGAAGGTGCGGCTCGATATGCGTCTGAAGTTACAGAAGTGCCAATCATAAATGCCGGCGATGGAGCTCATCAACACCCATCGCAGACAATGCTCGACCTTTATTCGATATTTAAAACTCAAGGTCGTCTTGATGATTTGACTCTGACAATGGTCGGTGATTTAAAATATGGAAGAACGGTTCACTCTCTTCTTATCGCATTAAGTCATTTTAGAGTTAAATTTAATTTTGTAGCATGTAACGAATTGCGAATGCCTGAAGAATTCCGTACATTCTGCGATCAAAATAATATAGATTACACTGAATATACTGACTTCTCCGAAGAGGTAATTAATTCAAGTGATATTATCTATATGACACGAGTGCAACGCGAACGTTTCTCTGATTTAATGGAATATGAGCGTGTTAAGGATTTATATAATCTGCACAACGCTATGCTTGATAATTCGAAAGATAATCTTCGCATTCTTCACCCACTGCCTCGTGTGAATGAAATTGATCAAGATGTAGATGATAATCCGAAAGCATACTATTTTCAACAGGCTCAAAATGGTTTGTATGCTCGTCAAGCTATGATTTGCAAAGTGTTGGGTATTGATGTTAATGAATTAAAAAAGTAGGACTATGATAGAAGAAAAGAAAGAACTAGCAGTCGCTGCTTTATGTAATGGCACTGTTATCGACCATATACCTAGTAATCAGCTTTTTAAAGCTGTTGATCTGCTTGGGTTGACAGATATTGACAAGAGCGTTACAATCGGTTATAATTTGGAAAGCAAACGTTTAGGGAAAAAAGGCATAATAAAAGTAGCTGATACGATTTTCCCTCAAAATGTATTGAATAGAATAGCAATAATTGCTCCTTCGGCAGTAATCAATAGGATTGAAAACTATGAGGTGGTGAGTAAGCAACCGGTAATTCTTCCTGATGAAATAGTTGATTTAGTACGATGCAATAATCCTAAATGCATAACTCGTAACGAACCGATGAAATCCCGTTTTATGGTTTTGGATAAAGAAAGTGTGGTTCTGAAATGTCGCTATTGTTCACACGAAGTAAGTGGTGATTCAATAGTCTTAAAATAGAAAATATTATGTCGAAAATATCTTGGAAACCGGGTACAATGATTTATCCTCTTCCGGCAGTTTTAGTTACATGTGGAGCAACTCCCGAAGAATGGAATATGCTGACAGTTGCTTGGGTTGGCACAATATGTTCAGACCCGGCAATGTGTTATATCTCTGTGCGACCGGAGAGAGCTAGTTTTCCTTTAATTGAGAAAAATATGGAGTTTACAATAAATCTGACCACTCGAGAGATGGCATATGCTACAGATTGGGCAGGTGTGCGTTCGGGTAAAGATTATAATAAATGGAAAGAGACGAAACTTACACCTTTGCCGGGTGAAAAAGTTTCGTCTCCTACTATTGAAGAATCTCCGTTGAGTATCGAATGCAGAGTTAAATCTATTCAACATCTCGGTAGTCATGCCATGTTTATAGCAGACGTTTTGAATGTTAGAGCTGATTCCAAATTTATAGATGAAAAAACAGGACGTTTTGATTTGGAAAAAGCTAATCCAATAGCTTATTCACATGGTTTCTACTATGAGTTAGGGCAACTCATCGGGCGTTTCGGCTTTTCGGTTCAGAAAAACAAGTAAAAAAACTATATTTTCCAATCCCAAATATTTGCATACTCGGCAAGCATATTCCCTATGTGTTTGCCTATTTTTTCGTAGTCTGGTTCATTAAGATTTGCCAAAGACACTCTTACAGACCATTTTGGACCATCAAAACCACTGCCATTGAGCAATACAATCCCAGTTTCATTTGCTAAACGAATCACAAAATCAATAGGCTCATAGTTCTCTTCTAAGTAAGAAGCAAATTTTGCCCCATATAGATGTTTTGCCCAAACCATAATGTCGATTTCAGAATAATAGCCTGCACGCAACGGATCATCGATAAGTTTAAAACCGGTGTTTGACCACATTTTCTCTAATCGACCTTGTATGATTTCTTGTAGTTTTGTTTTATACGTACTTTTGTCGTCAAGAAGAGAATAGAGAGCAAACAGCGACATCTGAATTTGTTGAGGTGTTGATAAACCTGCAGTATGGTTAAGTGCCACCATTCGGCTATCTGCTACCAATCGATCTATAAATTTTAGTTTATCAGGTTCCATTGATATACTTTGATATCTTTTTCGTAGATATTCTTTGGTTGGCTGATTAAATTTTGAAATCAGATTGTCGATGAGATTTTCTTTTGCTGTTGCAATAACCGACAATCGCCAACCTGTGCAACCAAAATATTTTGAAAATGAATAAACACCAATTGTGTTATATGGCAATTTATTCAATAATGACTTAAATCCGGATACAAATGTTCCATAGACATCATCGGTTATGATTATCAAATTAGGATTATGATTTTCTACAATATCGATTAATTTAGTGATTGTCTCATCATTGAGTGCATATGATGGAGGATTACTCGGATTAACCAAACAGAGAAGTTTGATGTTAGGGTTCTTTAGTTTGTCAAGTTCACTATCAGGATATTGCCAAGTGTGATATCCATCGTGAGTAACTTGAGATGCCCTAATCTCACATATATTTAAGTCAAATTCACTGAGTTTCGGAATCTCAATATATGGAGTGAATATAGGAGTCATAATGGCAATGTCGTCGTTTTGATTGAGTAGTTTGTTGGCACGAAGACTATTGAATATATAACACATTGCAGCTGTTCCTCCTTCGACTGCGAATAAGTCGAACGATGTCTTTTCGCTTGAATTACATAATTCTTGATAAAGATATTTTTTTATGATAATTTCCGTATGCTTTAATATCCTATCCGGACTCGGATATTGGCAGCCTATAATTCCTTCTGCCCATTCATGCACCAAACTATCGGGATCAATATTTAATTTCATCATATACTCGTATGAGTTTTCTAAAAATTGAGCTGCTTTTTCTCGAGAATGATTAACTAAATATGAAAGAAATCGAGATGCTATACCTCGTTCTTGTGGTAATCCTGCTAAATCCACGTCATCATTGTTCATGGTTCGCCTGCATTCACAAAGGGCAAATTCTCCTAATAAGAAAAATGCTTCTCGTGGAAGAGTGCTAATCCAGTTTGGATTTCCTCTGCCTGCATTTAAAAACACATTTGATGATTTTCGACAACTTTCTTCTGCATATGAAATTAATCGATTTTTAATCTCAAATGGGCTCATTGTTTCGAGTTGCTTTTCAAATTCTTTGTCGTTGTTTTTCATAATAATATTTATTTTAATTGGTTGTTACATAAATCGGTATCATACAGTTAATAGAACCATTATTACTCCCATTAGTATAAGTAATGTATTCCCGATGGCATATGTGATTGTATATCCCAATGCAGGAACTGTGCTATCGAGCGATGTTTGAATTGCTCCCAAAGCAGCTGTAGTCGTTCTCGCTCCTGCACAACAGCCAAGATTAATTGCCGGGTGAAATTTAAACACTTTGTGCCCTAACCAGATAGCTATTAATAAAGGAACAGATGTAGTAATAATCCCTGCAAGGAAAAGAGTGAATCCTGCTTCTTTGATTCCTTCAATGAATGTTGGACCAGCTGCAATGCCGATAACAGCGATAAACATATTCAAACCTAAGTTGTTCAACAACCAGATAGCCGGTTGAGGTATGCGTCCGAATGTGGGGTGTTTTGTACGTAACCAACCGAATACTAATCCTGCAATTAGTGCTCCTCCACTTGTGCTTAAACTGATTGGTATGCCACCAGCATGAATGGTTAAAGCTCCTACGACACCTCCGATTAAAATGCCGAGACCGACAAATATTAAGTCTGTTTTGTTAGTCGGGCGATCTGCATATCCCATATTTTTTGTGGCTGTATCTACATCTGATTGTAAACCTACGATTTCTACAATATCACCGGCATATAGTTCGGTTGACGGGAATACAGGAATAGATATGTTGCCTCTCTTAATGCTTTTAATGCTGACCCCTTTCATGAATTCACATTTGCGTAGTTGCTCAACACTCATTTTCCTTATATGTTTTTTTGCGAGCGTAACAAATATGTTTTCTACTGGGAATGATAGTAATTCAGAATCATAGACTTCTTTTCCAATCCAACTTTCTTCAGCGATAATAGTCTCATGTCGCCCACTTAAGACGAGTGTATCTCCTTTGTTGACTTGTGTGTTTTTATCGAATTTAGAGGTAATGCCCGATGATGTGCGTATTCGTTCTACAAATAAGCGTCGACCAAGAGATTGTAGTTCCGATTCTATTTCAGCTATAGTTCTTCCTTCGGAAAACCAATCAGATTCAATCCTATAGGCTCGGAATGACACCGGTCTGTTGGCATCGATATATGCCGGATCATCTGATATTGTTGAACTACTCATGCTCTTTTCCAATTCTTTGGTCATCGATCTGACTTTTGATATGCCTCCCAGCAATTCAGGCCCTATGTTGCCAAGTATATATGCCGAACCTATTGTGCCGAATATATAAGTTACAGCATAGCATACCGGTATCATATCGATCCAATGAGATTTATCTGATGATGAGATTCCGAGTGATTGGATAGTATCCGTACCCACACCAATTACTGCCGAAATTGTTTGTGAACCCGAGAAAAGTCCAACTGCCATTCCGGCATCATAACCGAGAAATTTGGCTGTCGCCAATGTTGCACCAAGACAGAGGAAGCAAACAATGACGGCAAATCCTACTTGTTTGATACCGGTGCTACGTAATGATTGAAAAAATTGAGGCCCTACGCTGTAGCCGATTGCAAATAGGAATAGTAGGAAAAATACTGATTTAAGTGGCCCCGGTATGGAGATATCCATTTGACCGACAAGTATTCCAACCAATAAAACGGAAGTTACTGTTCCTAATGAAAATGATTTAAATTTCAAACTACCTATCCAGAATCCAAGTCCGATGGTTAGGAATATAGCCAATTCCGGATATTCACGAAAAAAATGTGTGATTGTTTCCATAAATTAAGATTTAAGGCAGATTCTATAAAATGAACGCTGCATAGTTTTTAATTTAACTTTCTTTAGTTTTGGCAGGCTTATGTCGTCTTTAGGCTTATAATTGATTCTTATCTGATTTTCTCATTGTTTTGGCCCACTAAATTTTATTCATACGTTTTTGGAAAATTCTCGATTAAAATCACTAAATATTTCAGAGTCTATTATGACCTGCCTTAATATGTTTTTCATGCCTTTATAACAATTGCTGTTATCTTTTGTTTAATTCATGAATCAATTGTCAGTTCAATATTATTATAGAATAGGGTGGCTGTTTTGCTAAAGTTTGATTTCAGATAGGTCGACAAGGTGATTGACAATTGCATAAATTGTCAGTCCGGTAGCACTATGAATTTCAAGCTTACGGGCAATGTTTCGTCGATGTGTAATAACAGTGTGAACAGATAAATAGAGTTTATCAGCAATTTCTTTATTTGTCAATCCTTTAACGACAAGTGTAATAATTTCTTTTTCTCTCAAACTCAATGATTCTTTTTCTTTGTCTAAGTTTGTTTGTAGTGTATCTTTGATTTTTGATGCGATTGAGTGTAGGTCTTCTACAATTGAGATTGTTTGGTCGTAGAGAGAGCGTGATTGTCGGTCCATCACACCAACTTCTATTGCTATTGTTTTAAATTCGGCAGATATGTCGTTTTTTAGTTGATTAGGGTTAAAGGTGCCAGTAAAATATGGATTTACAATGATTAGTGGTGGATTATAAGTTCTGATGGCATCGATGAGATTAGCATATGAACAAACTTCGATAGGTTGGATTTGGAGCCCGGGTAATCGATGCAAGCAATGTATGATTCCTGCTGAAATTATTGGTGAAGTTTCGGCTACGACGATGTTTATTTTTTTGTCTATGCTCATATCTGTTTCATCTTGTTTTCAAATTCAATAATTGCCGGAACAAATATTTTGTCTTCAATCAATGAATGGTTTTCGAGTTCTTTCTCGGTGCGATATATGTCAAATAGTGCTGCATTGAGGAGGTTGATATCGGCACTTTCCGGACAATATCGAAGTATAATGTTTTTTAGTTCTTTGAGTTTTGTCGAAACTTGTTCGTGGTGGTCGCTATATGTAGATATTGTGAAATTGTTGATTTTATCCCCTTCGATTAGCCGATTGACGTAGTTAAAAACTTCTTTTTCCTCATATTCCATGTGTTGTCGTACTTCGTTAAAGTATTCATCAAAGAATTTGAGGATAAGAAAAGAGACATCAGATGTGTTGAGATTTATGCCGTCAAGGAGTTTGCGACGTATTGTCGGAAATGAGTATTCGAGGAAATAGATATGAGATTGTTTGAGGTATTGTAGGAGTGATTGAATTGAAATGTTGGATTTTTCTTCGATAGAGATGTAGTCGTCAAGTACAAAATTGACGATGAGGAGAAAGGTGTTGCAGTCAACGCCATTCTCTTGACATACTTCTTCTACTGTTTTGTCTCCAAATCCTATTTTTATGCCGAAACGACTCATCACTTGTAACAATGCATAGTTGTCGGTGATGAGTGTAACCATTTTGTCGGTTTGTCTGTATTTGTGTAGCAATTCCATATATAAGTTTGCTTTGTAAGTGCAAAATTGATTATTTTTTTTGATATTTACAAGTTTGTCGAAATCTTTTCTTTAGGTGATTAGATTTTGTATATTTGTTTATCGAAATCCCATTTTAAGTATTGTGGCACTTGCATCAAGCAAGCACCACACTCAATAGTTTAAAAGGGCGTATGTATAATTCAACTATGCCATACGAATTGATAACCTTTCAATTTTGACAATTCAGACACACTTAAAATCAATGTCTGTTGTCTGAAAATTTAACTCTAATAACTAATAACTAAAAAATCTAACTCCGTGGTTTTTCACTTCCGAGTACTATCGGATCTAACTATAAAGAAATTCATCTTTACGTTTGCAAAATTAGTTGGAAAAATAACCCTATGCAATCACTTTTTTTAGGTATATTGTAGAATTTTATTACCTAATAATTGTTATATTATAAATTTAGTAAAAGGTTGAAAACTCAAAAAATTGTGCAAGTGGTAATTTTACATTAATTTTGTAGGGTAAATTAACTTAAAAGATTATGAAAAAAATAAGAGCAGCAATTGTAGGATATGGCAATATAGGTCGCTATGCACTTGAAGCACTTGAAGTGGCATCGGATTTTGAAGTTGCAGGTATAGTGCGACGTAGAGGAGCTGATAATTGTCCGGAAGAATTAAAAAAATATGAAGTAGTAAGTGATATAAAGGATTTGAAGAATGTAGATGTAGCCATATTGGCAACGCCAACTCGAGAGGTTGAACGATATGCGAAAGAGATTTTATCGTTGGGTATTCATACGGTTGATAGTTTTGATATTCACAGTGAAATTGTGCCATTACGTCGGTCCCTTGGTGTTGTCGCCGAACAAAACAATGCGGTGTCTATCATATCTGCAGGCTGGGATCCCGGTAGTGATTCCGTTGTGCGTACCCTTTTGGAGGCAATAGCTCCCAAAGGGCTGTCGTATACTAATTTCGGGCCCGGCATGAGTATGGGGCATACGGTTGCTGTCAAAGCGATTGACGGTGTTAAGTCGGCATTGTCGATGACCATACCTACAGGCACCGGAATTCATCGTCGAATGGTTTATGTGGAATTATTTGAGGGATATGATTTTGATGTAGTGGCAGAACAGATAAAGAAAGATGCTTATTTTGTCAATGATGAAACACATGTCATCAAAGTTGAAGATGTCGATGCTCTGAAGGATATGGGGCATGGAGTCAATTTAACTCGCAAAGGTGTGTCGGGAAAAACACAAAACCAATTGTTTGAATTTAATATGCGTATAAATAATCCGGCATTGACAGGTCAAGTGCTTGTGTGTGTGGCTCGTGCTGCAATGCGTCAGAAACCGGGGTGCTATACTATGATTGAAATTCCGATCATTGATCTTTTGCCGGGCGAAAGAGAAGATTTGATTGCTCACCTTGTGTGAGATGATTATATTGAGCAATGACTAACAACGGAATAAGCGACACATGGCTTATTCCGTTGTTAGTCATTAATGATTTAGTCAAGTTTAATTGAATGGTTTAAAGCTATTAGGTGGTCTTTTACATAATCGTAAAATTGATGCTTATATGATTCGGAGATAGGAATATATTCTTTCCCAAATACAATTCTACTGCGATCAATCAGTTTTGCTTTAAATAGGTTTATTATAAACGAACGATGAACTCTCATGAACATCTTAGTTGGGAGTTTGGATTCCAATATTTTGAGATTTATAAGAGAGATTATAGGATTGGGGTTACCTTCAATAAAAATTTTGCAATAGTCTTTCTGCCCTTCAATATATAGAATTTCAGAGAGGCGTATTTGCATCAGTTTATAATCAGTTTTAATGTATATATTGTCTGAAATTTCGTCCCCTTTTTCGATTTTAGCCAAGTACATTGCCTTCCATTGAGCCACTTTGTTGGCAGCTCTTACAAAGTCGGTGTAATCAACAGGTTTGAGTAGATAGTCTAAAGCATTAACTTTATAGCTTTGAAGAGCATATTTCTCATAGGCTGTAATATATACGATACGGCATGATTGGGGGATAATTTCTGCTAATTCAATGCCATTGAGACAGGGCATATTGACATCAAGGAAAATCACATCGAGTGTGCCCGAAATAATGAGTTTGATGGCATCTGTGGCAGATTCAAAACACCCCATCAATTGAAGAAAAGGAGTTTTTTCGACATAACTTTTGATGAGTTCTCGTGCTAACGGTTCATCATCGATAATACAACATTTTACGTTCATAGGTCAATTATTTTTTTCTAAATTTATTTTTAATCTTACTTTATATGAATTCTCTGTTGTTGATATATCAAGAGAATGTGTGTCCGGATATACTAACGATAGTTGTTTTTTTATATTTTCAACACCAATCCCTTTATAATCAGATCTGTCTTTATTAGATTGAGATATCGAATTTTCAACGGAGCATACTATTGTATTTTGCTCTAAATGAATATCGATATTAATGAAATCGGAAGAATTTCCGGAAAGGCCATGCTTGAAGGCATTTTCTATGATTGTTAAAAATATCAGAGGGACTATCTGATAGCCTTTAATCCCGTCTTTTATAATTGATATGGATAGTCGGGTAGAGGGATTAATTCGCAGTTTCATTAATTCGATATAGTCCTGAACAAATATAAGTTCTTTTTCAAGTGATACTTTAGTCGTGTCGGAATCATAAATCATAAAGCGAAGCATCGAACTAAGGTCATGAATCGCCTTTTGGGCTTTGTCGGGAGCAAAAGATATTAATGAATAGATATTATTAAGGGTATTAAATAGAAAATGAGGATTTAATTGTGCTTTGAGATTTAGAAGTTGTATTTCTCGGTGTTTAGCATTGATTTCCAGTTCTTTATGATATATTTTTTCGGAGTGGTTTGATAATTTTAATGCTAAGGCAAAACTTGCCGACATAAGCATCATTATTCCGTCTCTTATTAAAGAACTGATTTTTATTTTTAAATGAAATTCGTCGCTTTTAATATCATGAAAAGGAGGATTGTCTGGAGGAGGAGGGGGAAGCATGATTTCGCATGAGTGCAAATATGAAATGATTAATTGCATTGCGAATGAAAGGGTGATTATTAAAATAATATTTTCAAGCAAGAAATATATGATTTTTTTGTGCTGTAGTATTGTTTTGTTGATAAGATAAAAGTAGTTTATCAAAAAAACAAACAAGTATACGAAAGGCATTACATATATTACGAATGGGGGTTCAACGATATTTCTCTCGAAAGATAATGAAATTATTGAAGGGAGAAAGAACAAAATTGATATCAGAATGATACTTATAATGTCTCGAGAATATTTATTATCTGTGATATTCATTTATGGTATTGTTATTGTTCTTGTTGCGTAATAGTTGATTAGTTTGATGCAAAGAATAGCAGTAAATTTGTTGCTAAGTAGTTCAAGTTTGGCATCAAGGAGGTCTTCGTGAGCATCGAGCATCTCAATTGGTTTTACTAATCCTTGAGCAAATTGCTCATCTATCAGCTCGACATTTAATTCGGCTACTTCTACATGTTTTATTCCACTTATATATTTTACTTGGGCATTGCGAAAATCGATGTATAGTTGTTCGATTGTTTGAGAGAGTTGATTGCGAAGTTCTTCATCAGATATTTCGTAGTCTAAGTAAGCAAGTTTCGCTTTGGAGATATTTCGTTTTGTCTGATTACCGTCGAAGATTGGAATTGATAAAGTCAGTCCGATATTTTCGTTTACTGCATGACTGATTTGTGTTCCCCAATTTTGGGTATCTATTGTGGTGTATCCGGTTCCAATTCCGGCTGATATGTCAATTTTAGGGAGGTAGCCGGCATTAGCTATTTTGATGTTGTTTTCAAGTACTTTCTCATTTAGTTCGTTGCTTTTGATTAGGGGATTCCATGCACAAGCAAAATCGTAAACATTTACTATATCGGGCAATGGTGTATATATGATGGATTCATCGAAAGTGTGTTTTTGAATTTCAATATGATCGTTTATTTTAAGTTCGAGAATTTTTTTAAGTTCGTTTTTGGCAGCTGTATAGTCGCTTTCAGCAGATACTACAGAATATACATCTTCTACACGTTGTGTTTCAATTTGGGTATATTCGATTTCCGATATTTTTCCCTCTTGGAGAAGTTTTGTGGCTGTTTTCTCTTGAGCAACACTAATTTTGAGCGTTTCTCTGGCAATTTGGATTGCCTCGTTGTAGAATAGTATTTTTAAGTATGCCTCAAATATTGTGGTTTCAATATCATCAATGGCACTTTGAATGGCGAGTTGTCGTTCTTGTTCTATGATTCTATTTGATTCGATTTCATATTTTCGTATATTCCCGTCCCAAAGTGTCCAAGATGCGTTTATGCCGTATGTGCTGTTATATGCGTTTGGCTTTTGTGTCGCAGACGGGTTGGGGTAGTTGGAATAGGCTTGTGTTGTAGAAAACTCGAATGAGGGTAGCCATTTATCCGTTGATGATTTAGTATCTTGTTGGGATTGTTCCAGTTGTAAGGCTAATCGTTTTAAGTTTATATTATGTGTTTTTGCCCATTTGATACAATCATCATATGTCCACACTTGTGGAAACTCTTCTTCAGCATGAAGAAATAGAGGAATCAGGCTAAGTATAAAGAATATCTGTCTAAATAGATTCATGTTTAATTAGAATGATTTGTGTTACAAATATAAGAAATTTCTATGTTTACATCAAATAATTTTGATATAAAGAAAAATTTAAGACATAATGGTGTAGTATATAGATATAATTTATTAAATTGTTAAAAAATGTAAAACGCAAACTGTGCTATTGTTAATTTTGAAACTCTATTTTGATAATTTCTTTGTCTGAATCTGAAACGAGGCGATGTCGTGAGCGTTTTATTCCACATACCCATATTATCTGATTGGTTTTAATATCTTCGAGTATCCATAAGTTTATTTTGTCGATATTTGTTAATTTGGCGTCTTTAACAATATCGCTGATTAATTGAGAACCATTCAGCCCGAGAGGAGATATTCGGTCTCCTTTTTTAGGCTTTCTAAACCGATATTCAGAAATTTTGCCGGGTAAGAATATAGTATTATGATCCCTGTTTTGCTTTATTTCACTAAAAATTTGTTCGGAGTAAGGTAGAACTGTTATTGAATAATTAGGTGTTTCGAATCTTTGATTTTGATTGATTATAGCAATGCCGTTTCGTTCGATTATTACAGTATGGTTTTCTAATATCCATTGTTTGCCAACTCTTGAGGGACTATCTATTGAGCGAGCGATCTCATTGACTATTGTGTGATTTGCTTTGCAGTGTTTTAAGAATTCATATAGTAAAGTTGGCTTATGTGGGGCGTTGCTTAAAATGTCGAATGGTAGAAAATCTGGATTTTGGAGTAGTAGGTTATCCATTTTTTCTCGGTAGTAGGAGTATGCTCCTGCTATATTTTGTTGGGTTTGCAGTAATGATTTTCTAACACCTTCCCATCTGCTCTCTATCAAAGGAAGAATTGTGTTGCGAATAAAGTTTCTTTTGTAGTCTGTTTGTAAGTTTGTAGAGTCTGTGATAAATGTTTCTCCTATATCATAAAGGTAGTCTTCAATCTCTTTTCGATTAATTTCTAATAGTGGGCGTAAAATCTCACCATTATCGAGAGCCATGCCTTTTAATCCTTCTATGCCACTTCCTCGAAATAGATTTAGAAGAAGAGTCTCGATATTGTCGTCGGCATTATGGGCTGTAACGATTCTAGAGGCATTGATTTCAGATTTTAGTTGTCGAAACCAATTATAGCGTAATTCTCTACATGCCATTTCAGTTGATATATGTTTTTTATCACAAAACGCCGGGACATCGAAGTGCTTGATGTGACAAATAATGTTGTGTTTTTTGCATATATCTTTGACAAAAAACTCATCTCGATTGCTCTCTTCTCCTCTTAGGTGAAAATTGCAATGAGCAACTTCAAATTTAATGCCGATTCTTCTGCATGCGTGAAAGAGAGACATGGAGTCGGCACCCCCACTGACAGTGAGAAGCAACGGAGCATCTATCTTTTTTGTTGCAGCTCCGATTATGGTTTCAATATTTTGTGCTTTATTAATCAAAGTTAGCGTAAATTAATAGGAATCACACATGTTAGACGTGCAATGTCGTGAATGTCTGAACGAGCAATAGAGAATTCAGGATATTCTTCTGCGTTGTATGATAAGCATCTGATTTCTCCATTAGGACCTTGGAATATTCGTTTTATCATAATTCCATCATTTGTTGATATAGCGTATACTTCACCCCAATGAAGAATGCTGCCTTTTACTCGGGCAAGCCCGACTAACGCACCGGCAGGAATCGATAATTCCGGATTTGAAGTATTAATCATAGAATAACCTGAAGCTTGAATAAAAAATTCAGTGTCTTTCGGGATTCCCGGAATACTAATAAAAGGTAGTTCCGAAACTCTCGATGTATTTGCAATACCAAATACTTGTCCACATTCGGCTTTTGATGTATCAATGAGAGGATATGAAGTATAGTCTATTTTTTTCAAAGCTCCAATCATCTCGCCATCTCCTGTAAGGAGCCAAGAGCGATTCAACTCCGGATATGTTTCAAGAATTGCTTGAGAAGTTTTGACTGTAATGTCCTTCCCTGGTTTGCGACTTTTTGCAAGAGTGCCAACTGCTAATCCACTTTCATGAGTTACACGATTGTCGTTTATCCCTCTAAATTTAATATATTTGTCCAATCGGTCTATTCTGCGTTCGTATTCATATTGTCCCATACTATGATTATTTTAGATTTTTATTTTACATTTTCAAAATTATTAGCAAAAATAGACAAATATTTCAATATCTACAAATATTTTCAATATATAGATTGTTTTTCTTATTGAATAAAGAGATAAAGAAGAGATAGTTTTTTTATTGAGTTTAATGTATCACATAGAATCATATGATTATTTAACTTTTTTTAACATTAAATATTTGCAATTAGCCAAAATGTAGTCTAATTTTGCATAAGATTTAAAGTTGTATTCAATACAAATATGAGCAATGCAATTGAAATATTAACTCGTTTTGAGATTCGTCCATCGCACCAAAGAGTAGCAATCATGGACTATTTATTAACGCATAAGACTCATGCGACTGCAGATGTCATATTTGATGCTTTAAGTAAGGAGATGCCAGTATTATCAAGGACAACAGTTTATAATACTCTCCGTCTGTTTGCAGAAAAGGGAGCGATAAAAGCATTGATATTGGAGCAAGATGCTTTGCATTTTGATGCGGATCTTGAACCCCATGCTCATTTTTTTTGTTCCCGATGTAAAAAAATTTATGATGTTGTATTGCCCGATGAGATATGGAAATTGATAGAGGATAATGCCTCGTATGGGACAATGACAACGCAATTGAATTATAGTGGAATTTGTGAAAAATGTAATAATTAATTGAATAATAACTCTAATAAACTAAAAATTATGTCTAAGAAATGGATTTGTACAGTCTGCGGATATGTATCAGAAGGAGAAAATGCACCGGAATTTTGCCCACAATGTAAAGTGCCTGCATCAAAATTCAAAGAATTGAAAGAAGAAGAAGGTTTAACTTTTGTTACAGAACATGTCATTGGTGTGGCAAAAGGGACTTCAGAAGAAATGATAAAAGATTTGAATGCTCATTTCAATGGGGAATGTACAGAAGTGGGTATGTATTTGGCGATGTCTCGTCAGGCAGATCGTGAAGGCTATCCAGAAATAGCGGAAGCATTCAAACGTTATGCCTGGGAAGAAGCTGAACATGCTGCTAAATTTGCGGAATTACTTGGAGATGTGGTATGGGATACTAAAACAAATCTTGAAAAACGCATGGCTGCTGAATCAGGTGCATGCGAAGATAAGATGCGTATCGCACGTATTGCAAAAGAAAACAATCTAGATGCAATTCATGATACAGTGCATGAAATGGCAAAAGATGAAGCACGTCATGGACAAGGATTTCAAGGATTATATAACAGATTTTTTAAAAAATAAAACTAATAACAATATAACTAAATTATAATCAGATATGAAAAGAACAATTAAAGGTACTCAAACAGAGAAAAATTTGCTAATGTCGTTTGCAGGTGAATCACAAGCAAGAATGAGATATACATATTTTTCAAGTGTAGCAAAGAAAGAAGGATACGAACAAATCTCAGCCATATTCATGACTACAGCAGAACAAGAAAAAGAACACGCAAAGCGAATGTTCAAATATCTTGAAGGTGGATGTGTAGAAATAACAGCATCTTATCCTGCAGGTGTCATTGGCACAACTCTTGAAAATCTTAAAGCCGCTGCTGCCGGTGAAAATGAAGAGTGGACTACAGACTATCCTCGCTTTGCCGACATTGCAGAGCAAGAAGGTTTTCTTGATATTGCTAAGATGTATCGTGAAATCTCTGTTGCAGAAAAGGCCCATGAAGAACGTTATTTAGCTTTGGCGAAACGTGTTGAAGAAGGTACAATATTCTCTCAACCTGAAGTTACATTCTGGCAATGTCGTAATTGTGGATATGTATATGAAGGAACAGAAGCTCCAAAAGTTTGTCCGGCATGTTTACACCCACAAGCTCACTTTGAAATCATGAACACAAATATTTAAAAGGTTTTTATATTTTTCTGAATTAGTAAAATAATAGTGGTCTTCTAAAGATCACTATTATTTTTATTTGTTCGTAAAGTATTATCTGGTTAATATATCTTATCACAAAATTGTTGATATAAACGAGAGGCTGAGCCATAAACTCAGCCTCTCGTTTAAAAGTATTGTAATAAAATATTTTATTTAAGTACGTTTAATTTTTTGCCAACTTTTATGAATGCTTCAATAGCACGATCAAGGTGTTCGCGATCATGTCCGGCAGATAGCTGTACGCGGATACGAGCTTGATCTTTAGGAACGACAGGGTAGTAGAAACCTGTAACATAGATTCCTTCTTTTTGCATTTCAGCAGCAAAGTCTTGAGATAGTTTAGCATCATAAAGCATTACTGCACATATAGCGGATTGAGTTGGTTTGATGTCGAATCCGGCAGCAAGCATTTTGTCACGGAAATAGTTTACGTTATCAACTAGCTTGTCGTGAATAGCATTGCTCTCTTTAAGAATTTTGAACATTTCAAGACTAGCACCTACGATTGCCGGAGCGAGAGAGTTTGAGAAAAGATATGGTCGAGAACGTTGGCGAAGCATATCGATTATTTCTTTTCTACCAGTTGTGAAACCTCCCATAGCACCACCGAAAGATTTTCCAAGTGTTCCTGTAAAGATGTCAACTTTACCATAGCAATTGTATTGCTCTGCAACACCATGACCGGTTGGACCTACAACACCTGCAGAGTGGCTCTCATCTACCATAACAAGAGCATCATATTTTTCAGCAAGTTCAACAATTTTGTCCATTGGTGCTACATTACCGTCCATTGAGAATACTCCATCAGTAGCGATAATGCGATATCTTTGAGCTTGTGCTTCTTTAAGACATCTTTCAAGGTCTGCCATATCGGCATTAGCATAGCGATAGCGTTTTGCTTTACATAGACGAACACCGTCAATGATTGAAGCATGGTTAAGTGCATCTGATATTATTGCGTCTTCTTCTGTGAAAAGAGGCTCAAAAAGCCCACCATTAGCATCGAAACAAGCAGCATATAAGATAGTGTCTTCAGTTTGGAAATAATCACTAATTGCTTGTTCTAATTCTTTGTGAAGGTCTTGAGTTCCACAGATAAAACGTACGGACGACATTCCATAACCACGATTGTCCATAGCTGCTTTTGCAGCATCAATGAGTCGTTGATTATTAGAAAGACCGAGGTAGTTGTTAGCACAGAAATTTAATACTTCTCCTTCTTTTCCTGCAACGTTTATGCCGGCTTTTTGTGGAGTTGTAATGATGCGTTCTTCTTTGTAAAGGCCTGCTTCTCTAATGTTTTGTAGCTCTTTTGAGAGGTGTTCTTTGAATGCGTTATACATAATGTTAAGATTTTAAGAAAAATTTTGCTTCAAAATTAGTGATTTTTTCGGGAATTTGAGTTACATTTGCAAAAAAAATTAACTTATTCTATTCACCGATTAAATTTTAAGGAATGAAAAATATTCTTATAATCGGAGCTACCGGTCAGATAGGATCGGAGCTTACCATGAAATTACGCAAGGAATATCCTAATGGAAATGTCGTTGCAGGGTTTATTAAAGGCGCAGAACCTAAAGGGGAATTGTTGGAAAGTGGTCCGGCAGAAGAAGTAGATATAACGAATCCCCAACAGATTGCTGCAGCAGTTGATAAATACAATGTAGACACAATTTATAATCTTGCTGCATTGTTAAGTGCAGTTGCTGAAGCTAAGCCTCAATTAGCGTGGCATATTGGATTAGGCGGATTATTTAACACATTGGAAGTTGCTCGTGAGAAAAAGTGTGCAGTATTTACTCCAAGTTCTATTGGTTCATTCGGTAATGATACTCCGAAGGATAATACTCCACAAGATACAATTCAGCGTCCGGCAACTATCTATGGTGTAACAAAAGTTTCAGGCGAATTATTGTCTGATTATTATGCACGTCGTTTCGGTGTTGATACACGCTCAGTCCGTTTCCCAGGTTTGATTTCTTATGTGGCTCCTCCGGGTGGAGGCACAACTGATTATGCTGTTGATATCTACTACTCAGCAGTTAAGGGTGAAACATTCTATTGTCCGTTGAATCCTGGTACATTTATGGATATGATGTATATGCCTGATGCTTTGCGTGCTGCAATTGAGATTATGGAAGCTAATCCAGACAGATTGATTCATCGCAATTCCTTTAATATTGCATCAATGAGTTTTGATCCTGTTATTATTTATAATAAGATAAAGGAGTATGTCCCAAATTTCAAAATGGAATATAAGCATGATGCTCTACGCCAAGCGATAGCTGATTCATGGCCAAATTCTCTTGATGATTCATGTGCAAGAAATGAATGGGATTGGAAACCGGAATATGACCTTGATGCAATGACTGTAGATATGTTGAAACATCTACGTGCTAAATTGGGTGTTGAATAAATTATTTAACATATAAAGAATAAAAAAGGATAGTCTTTTCGCTATCCTTTTTTTGTTTTTTTAACTATTGTTAAGAAACGTAATTGTCATAAAAAGTAGAAAATATTTGAATTTGTAAAATAAAATGACTATCTTTGTGAAAGAATGAGTATAAATTGATTGATGTTATTAACATTAAGAATATTGAATATGAATAAATTAGCAGTTTTTTTAATCGGATTAGTTGGCTTGTCCGGCTGTGCGAATAATGAATATCGTATAGAAGTAAATTTAGCTGAAAAATTTAACGACAAAGTAGTTGTTTTGGCATCGTATGATGATACGGTGGTTATAGATAGTGCAAAAGTTGTAAAAGGGAAAGTAGTACTCAATGGTAAAGCAGAATCACCACGCTTGGCACAGATTATGATTGATGGCAGAACTCGTGCATATGTTGTGGTTGAGCCTGGTTTGATTGAGATAAGTGATTCTACATATGTAGCAAGTGGAACAAAATTGAATAATAGATTGAAAGATATTATTTGTCGAATGGATTCGGTTGAGTCCTTAGACGATATGGATCTATATATTGATTTTGTTAAAGGACAATATGAGGCAAATAAAGAGAATGTTTTAGGGTTGTTTTTTGCGACAGAATATGTAAGGTTTAATGATTTAGAAGAAATAGACACTTTGTTGTTGTCCGCTACAGATGATATAAAGAATTCGCGTAGAGTGAAACGATATAGAGATGCAGCTGAATTGCGAGCATCAACAGCCGTAGGAAAACAATATGTTGATTTTTATGCAGTTCAACCAAATGGTAAAGAGATGCGATTGGGTGATATAGTTGGAAAAGGGAACTATGTACTTGTCGATTTTTTTGCAAGTTGGTGTCCGTATTGTATAAAGGAGTTTCCTGCATTGAAAGAGATTTATTCAAACTATAAGGATAAAGGTTTTGAGATTGTAGGAGTTGCCGTAAGAGATAAGGTAGAGGATACAAAGAATACAGTTGACAAATATGACTTGAAATGGACCATAATGTATAACGCAGAGCGTAAGCCATATGAAATATACGGATTTACTGGTATCCCTCATTTAATTTTGTTTGACGGCACAGGAAAGATTGTCTGTCGAGGCGAAAGTCCGAAACAAATATCGGAACGATTGAGAGTAATATATGAAGACGAAACAATTAAAAAATGATATATATGGAATCAATAAATGCATATATCGAAGCATCGATAAAAAAGAATTGGAATACATTGGCATTGTCTGATTTAGGTGGAATAAACTATCGATATAAAGATGTTGCCAGAAAGATAGAAAAACTACATATCTTATTCGAAGCTGCAGAATTAAAACCAGGCGACAAAGTAGCTATTTGTGGAAAGAACTCATCAAATTGGGCAATAGCTTTCTTGTCTTGTTTAACGGCAGGAGTTGTGGCTGTTCCAATTTTACATGAATTCAAGCCGGATACGATTCATCATTTAGTTAATCATAGTGAAGCTAAATTGTTTTTTGTGGATTCAGCGATATGGGAAAATCTTGATGAAGCATCGATGCCTAATTTACAAGCGGCTATTTACATTATAGAAAATGGTATGCCATTGTCGCGCAATGATAAGGTTGCGATTGCAAGAAGTCGGTTGAATGAATTATTTGGAAAGAAATTCCCGGATAGTTTTGAAATGGAACATGTGAAATATTATATACCTAATGAAGAAGATTTGGCTGTTATAAATTACACATCAGGTTCTACGGGAATGTCAAAAGGAGTGATGTTGCCATATAGAGCATTGTGGAGTAATGTTCGTTTTGGTCATGATCATCTTGATTTTCTTTATCCAGGAGATGGTATAGTTAACATGTTGCCATTAGCACATATGTATGGAATGGTTATTGAGATGCTTTATCCGTTCACAGTAGGCTGTCATTTATGTTTCTTGACAAAAGTTCCATCTCCAAAAGTTATTCTTGGTGCATTTGCTGAAATACGTCCGAAGTTGATTATTACTGTTCCGTTGATTCTTGAAAAGATTATTAAAAACAAGATATTCCCGATGCTTGAGAAGCCGTTGATGAAGATGTTGTTAAGGGTTCCATATTTAGATGATCATTTGCTGTCGAAAGTTAAAGAGGGATTGCATAAAGCTTTCGGAGGAAATCTTGTAGAGATAATTATTGGTGGAGCAGCATTGAATGGAGAAGTTGAAAGTTTCTTGCAAAGAATAGAATTCCCATATACCGTTGGATATGGAATGACAGAGTGTGGTCCGTTGATTTCCTACTCTCCGTCAAGTGTCAATAGATTGCGTTCATGTGGTCAGGTTGTGGATCGTATGGAGGTTAAGATTGATTCGCCAGATCCGGTAAATATTCCTGGAGATTTGTGGGTTCGAGGGAAGAACGTAATGCATGGTTATTTCAAGAATCAGAAAGCGACAGATGAGGTGATGATGGGTAATGGCTGGATGAATACGGGAGATATGTGTCGTTTAGACGAAGAAGGATTTATTTATATATGTGGTCGTACGAAGACTATGATACTCGGACCTTCCGGTCAAAATATCTATCCTGAAGAAATTGAACATAAATTGAATAATATGCCATATGTGAATGAATCTCTTGTCGTTGATGATGATGGCAAGCTTGTAGCATTAATCTATCCTGATTTCGAAAGTGCATCTAAAGAGGGGATTGAGAGAGATACCATAGGTAAGATTATGGACGAAAATATTATTCTTCTTAATAAAGAGTTACCTGCATATAGTAAGGTTTCAAGATTTAAGATTTTCGAAGAAGAGTTTGAAAAGACTCCAAAACGTTCGATTAAGCGATTCTTGTATCAACCGAAATAAATTCTTTAAATCTATATCAAAAACAATCGGCCTTAAAGGTCGATTGTTTTTTTAGGACAGCTACACTAATTTTAAGAATTGGTGTCTAAAATGAAGATAGAAATTTGAGATTTGTAGGATTTAGTGTTTTTTTGTAATTTTGCAGACATTAATTTAGAAAGTTAATATTTGTGCGTATATTAGTTGTTTATATTTTCATTGTATTAGGAATTTTACATTCTAATTCACAGTCAAACTCTCCGTTGCATATATCAGGAGAGGTTGCAGAAGAAATACATGAAGATATTATTTCCGATAGTGTTGCGATGGTTACTGATATGCCCTCCGATACAATTAGACCTACAAATGCGAATAAAGAACTGTCCAATAGGGTAGAGGACAATAAAAATAATAAAAAAAACCGACAAGCTACAGCTTGGACGTTGATATCCCCTTTGGGTTTGCATCGAGAAGCTGTTGTGGATACTTTATTGTATAATTATCAGCGTCAAGCCGTTCCACAATTAGAGTCATCGGCATATTCAACAACGGGTAATTTGGGAGCAGAAGGAGAGACAGCATTGTTTTTCGAACGCAGAGCACGTTCTGATTTCTTTTTCAGAGATGCATTGAATGCGTGGTTGCCATTGCCTGAAAACGAGAAATTTTATAATGTATATGTTCCGATGACATTAATGTCGTATAATACAGGAGGAGGGAAACGGTCTACACAAGATAGATTACGAGTGAATTTTGCAGGGAATGTGAATCGTCGTATCGGAATAGGAGGTAAGTTGGATTATCTTTATTCAAAAGGAGCATATGAAAGTCAGGCAGTAAAAGATTTTACTTTTGGTTTCACTGCTTATTATAAAGGCGACAGATATGAAGTTCAAGCATATTACAACAATTATAATATGCTCAATAAGGAGAATGGAGGTATCTCCGATGATTTATATATCACAGATCCGGCTGAAATTCAAGGAGGTGTAACAAAGGTTGACCCAAAGAATATTCCTACGCGATTAAGTGCTGCACATAGTAGATTGAAAGGGCAGGAGTTTTATATGAATCATGCCTATAATGTGGGCTATTGGAAAGACGAGCAAGTCAATGATACTTTGACACGAGAGGTTTATATTCCGGTAATGAAATTTTTATGGACATTTGATTATAAGAAAGATCGTCATATGTTTTTGAACGAGAATGCCTCTGAAGCGAGAGATTTTTGGGAGAACACATATATGAACTTATCGGAGACAAATGATCATACTCGTTATTGGACGATAGAAAACACGTTTGGCGTACAGATGATAGAGGGATTTCAGAAGTGGGCAAAGTTTGGATTGTCGGCATATGCTACATATGCAATTAATAAGTTTACAATGCCTATTGATACGATAACAGGAGCAACAAGTCTCCCTCCCGGGTTGACACCATTACCTTCCGGAATTGAAATTCCGAATAAAGCAACGCAAAATCATCTGTGGGTAGGTGGTCAGATAGTTAAGCAAAAAGGTTCGATATTGACATATAGTGCTGATGCACGATTTGGATTGATTGGAGATGTGGCCGGAGATGTGGAAATTTCCGGAAACATACAAACAAATTTTCAATTGTTTGGAGATACAGTTAGTGTTTCAGCAGACGGACATTTTAAAAATCAAGCAGTGCCATATTTGATGCAATCTTATCGTTCGAATCATTTTGTATGGAATAATGACTTCGGTAAGATGCGTAATTACGGAATAGGAGGAGAGTTGACAATACCATGGACTCAGACAAAATTACATGTAGGCTTCGCAAATCTGCAGAATTATGTATATTTTGATAAGAATTCAATGCCATCTCAAGAGAGAGGTAATATTCAAGTATTCGCAGCTACATTAAAGCAGAAACTTCGTTTTGGAATATGGAATTGGGATAATAGTTTGACATATCAAGTGTCGTCGAATCAAGCAGTGTTGCCGTTGCCGACATTATCTGTTTATTCAAATATGTATCTGTATTTTGTAGCTTTTAAAGTGTTGAACATACAGTTAGGAGTTGATTGTAATTATTTCACAAGTTATTATGGTGTAGATTATCAGCCGGCAACAATGAGTTTTCATGTGCAAGATGAAATTAAAATCGGGAACTATCCTTTTATGAATGCATACGTAACATGTAAGTTGAAGAAGGTGCGTTTTTATTTGATGATGAGCCACGTGAATCAAGGTTGGTTTTCGCGAGATTATTTTTCAATGCCTCATTATCCGATGAATCCACGTCGTTTCCAGATCGGTTTGTCTGTGGATTTTGCAAATTAAGAAGGAATAACTATGAAGCGAATGAAACCTCAAAAGGGTAGAGTAATCTTATATTTTTGTTTGTTAATCGCAGTATCATGTGTGATGATTTTACTACGTTTTTGTGATAACAAAAAGATATATGCTCGAAATGAAGAAGGAAATTCATGTGGAGATACGATAGATGTGGCAATAGTATATTCTCCAATGAATTACTATATGTATGAAGATACTTTGGGTGGATTTAATTATGATTTACTACGATTAATATCTGAACGTTATGGCGTAATCTTTCGTTATTGGCCGATTGTTAGTCTGCAAGCATCGATAGAGAAACTACGTAGTGGTAGTTACGATATTCTTGTGTCATTGCCTATTGATAATGCGTTGAAACGTGATTTCAGATATACGTCAGACGTGGGATTAGATCGTCAGGTACTTGTTCAACGGCGTTGTGATGACGGAACATTGGATATTGTATCAAGTCTTGATCTGGCAAATAAAGAAGTGCATATAGAGGCAGATTCGCCGGTGGGCTTTAGAATGAAAAATCTAATGCGAGAAATTGGAGATTCGATTTATATTATAGAACATAAAAATTTGTCGAGTGAGTATCTGTTTTTGAAAGTTGCAAGTGGAGAATTTGACTATGCAGTGGTTAATGAACGTATAGTAGAGCCTCTGCTTACAGCATACCCTAATATAAGTATTGATACACCGATTAGTTTTACACAATTTCAAGCATGGTTGGTTAATAAAGAAGATACGATACTTTTATCGAAGCTTAATCAATGGATCTCAGAAATTAAGAAAGATGCTGCTTATGGATTATTAAAAGCTCGGTACGATAATAAAAATATTATAAACTAACTATCACAGTATAAGCCGAGATATCCACACTTATAGCATATTTTGATATATTATAAGCGATGACAATTAAAGGATTTCTTAAGAAAGGAAATGAAATAAAATAATAAACGACATAATTAACCTATCAAATTTGGCGAAAAACAAGATGATTTCGTAAATTAATAAGCAGAGGTGTGGAATTTTCTAAAAGTTGATAGTTATAATTAAAGGTTGAAAATTTGATTTTTCATTGTAGAAGTATTAACTTTGCAGTTGATTTCTATAGAGAGTGATTTTGGCATACTTTTTGTATAAATCAAAATAAAAAATAAAAATATTAACAATTCATATATAAATACAGAAATGAATATTACACTTAACAAGATTGACAATGTGAATGCAAAAATCACAGTTCAACTTGACGAAAAAGATTACCAAGACAAAGTAAAGAAAACGCTTAAACAAATCAATATGAGCCGTCCGGAAGCGGGCTTCCGTCCAGGAAAAGTGCCGACAGCCATTATTGAAAAGAAATATGGAAAAGCAGTAAAATTTGATGTAATTAATAAAGAAGTGAGCGATGCACTTTACAATTACATTAAAGAAAATGAGCTACAAGTATTAGGCAATCCTCTTCCTGAACATGGAGAAGATTATGATCTTGACAAGACAGAATTTACGTTCAACTTCAATGTGGGTCTTGCACCTGTTATTGATACACACGTAGATAAGAATATGACACTTCCTTACTATACAATAGAAGTAAGTGAAGAGATGATTAAACGTCAAGACGAGATGTTCCGTAAAAGATATGGTGCTCAAGTGCCTGGCGAAAAAGTAGAGCCAAATGCTCTTGTAAAAGGTGTTATACGAGAACTTAACGCAGACGGATCTGTTAAAGAAGATGGAATTGTTGCAGAAAATGGAATTCTATCACCTCAATATTTCAAAAGCGAAGAACAACGCAACTTATTTATCGATAAAAAATTAGGCGATATAGTTGTTTTCAATCCGGCACAAACATGCAACTCAAGTGTAACTGAAATTTCTTCAATGCTTAATATCTCAAAAGAAGAAGCAGAAAACATTAAGGGCGACTTCAATATTGAGATAAAAGAAATCATAGTTATGCGTGATGCTGAATTAAATGACGAATTCTTTACCAATGTATTTGGACAAGATAAAGTGCACAATGAAGAAGAATACAACGAAGCTCTTAGAAATATGATTTCTCAACAGTTAGTGGCAGATAGTAATTATCGTTTCACTATAGATTCGAGAGAAATAATCATGAAAGCTGTTGGAACTCTTGAATTGCCGGATACTGTACTTAAGGATTATCTTAAAACACAAAATGAGAAATTGACAGACGAAAACATTGATGAAGAATACTCAAAGATGCGTCCTGATCTTGAATGGCAATTAGTTCGCGAGGCAATTGCTAAACAATTGAATCTCAAAGTTGAAGAAGAAGATATTCTAAAAGTGGCTAAAATGATTGCACAAAACCAATTTGCTCAATATGGTATGACAAATCTTCCAGATGATGTGCTTGAAAAATATGGCCGTGATATGATGAAAGATGAACGCAGTCGCGAACATATTGTTAATCAGGCAGTGGATATGCGTCTATATGCCGGTATTCGTGAAAATGTTACCATAGAAGCAAAAACTGTCAACGTTGAGCAATTCAACGAATTGTTTAAGCCAGCAGAAGTATAATAAACTATTATAATACAATAAAACTTAGGGGAACACAGTAAAAATGTCGTTCCCCTAAATTTTTTAACTTGAAAATTTGGAATGATTCTTGAATTATGCTAACTTTGAATAAAAGAAACAAATAAAAATATTATAGTAATGAAAAACGATTTTAGAAATTTCGCAATTAATCATATCGGAATGAGTTCTAATACTCTTGATCAATATGTAAGATATGTAAACAATCAAAACCCAAACATTTCGTTCTCAACACCTACCGCAGATTATATCAATCCATATATACTTGAAGAACGCCAATTGAACGTAACTCAATTAGATGTGTTTTCTCGTTTGATGATGGATCGAATCATATTTTTAGGCACACAAGTAACAGATCAATCAGCCAATATTATTCAAGCACAACTCCTATATCTTGATTCAGCAGATCCCGGTAAAGATATTTCAATTTATATAAACTCACCGGGTGGATCTGTATATGCCGGACTTGGAATATATGACACTATGCAATATATATCAAGTGACGTATCTACAATATGTACGGGTATGGCTGCATCGATGGCTGCGGTATTACTTGTTGCCGGAGAAAAGGGGAAGCGTTTTGCATTACCACATTCTCGAATAATGATACATCAACCGATGGGAGGTATTCAAGGGCAAGCATCTGATATTGAAATCACAGCACGAGAAATTCTCAAACTAAAAGAAGAACTCTATAAGATTATATCAGATCATTCCGGTCAACCATTTGAAAAAGTCTATAATGATTCAGATCGTGATTATTGGATGATAGCAAAGGAAGCACAAGAATATGGAATGATAGATAAAGTATTAATCAAACCTGAAATTAAGTAAGAAATGGCGAAGAAGACAACAACTACATATCGCTGTTCAATGTGTGGGCAACAAGATGGTGCCGATACGAGAGTCGTAAATATATATGAGGGGTTATTCTTGTGTACAGATTGTATTCAATTTATAAATACAAAAAAAGAAGAAGCATTAAACCTTCACAAAGCAACCCAAGAAAACGACAACACAATTTTAATTAAAAAAGTTCCGAAGCCACAGGAAATAAAAGCATTTCTTGACCAATATATTATTGGCCAAGATGATGCAAAGAAATATTTATCTGTTGCGGTATATAATCACTATAAACGTATTAGTCAGAGTGTCGATGATGATGTAGATATAGAGAAGTCTAATATAATACTTGTCGGGCCTACAGGAACAGGCAAAACACTCCTTGCTAAAACGATTGCACGTCTACTCGATGTTCCCTTTACCATAGTCGATGCAACTGTGCTTACGGAAGCAGGATATGTAGGAGAAGATATTGAATCCTTACTGACTCGCCTGTTGCAAGCATGCGACTATAATGTTGAAAAAGCACAACGAGGTATAGTGTTTATAGACGAAATAGATAAAATAGCACGTAAAAGTGATAATCCCTCGATCACTCGCGACGTTAGTGGAGAAGGGGTTCAACAAGGATTGCTTAAACTGCTTGAAGGTTCAATCGTGTTAGTTCCACCACAAGGAGGACGTAAGCACCCTGACCAAAAGATGATTCCAGTCGACACTAAAAACATATTATTTATCTGTGGTGGAGCATTTGATGGAATAGAACGTAAAATTGCATCACGACTTAATACTCAAGTTGTCGGATACGGACAAGATTCAGTGGCTCGCAAAACGAAACGAGAAAATTTGATGCGATACGTAATGCCTCAGGATCTTAAATCATATGGTTTAATACCGGAAATTATCGGACGGTTACCGGTTTTGACAAGCCTTGAACCATTGACAAGAGATGCTTTGCGAAGAATCTTGGTTGAGCCCAAAAATGCGATTATCAGACAATATGAGAAATTGTTTAAATTGGACAATGTAAAATTAACGTTTGATGAAGAAGCATTGGATACAATTGTTGATAAAGCAATAGAATATAAACTTGGAGCCAGAGGATTGAGATCAATTGTGGAAACAATAATGGTAGACGCCATGTTTGATATCCCATCAAGTGGTATCAAAAAATTTATAGTTGATAAAAAATATGTCGAAGAGCAATTAGAAAAGGCTCATTTCGAAAAAAACTAATATTTAATTTAAAAATTACAGCTTTCATCTTGTCTATATTGTAAAATATAATTAACTTTGTAATACAAGATACAACGAGGTAATTCAATATGGCAGATACAAAAACACTCTATGATGCATTAAAACATCACTTTGGTTTTGATACGTTCAAGGGAAACCAAAAGCAAATAATACAAAGTTTGCTTGATGGTTGTGATACTTTCGTATTAATGCCAACAGGTGGTGGAAAATCCTTGTGCTATCAGCTTCCTGCGTTAATGATGGCAGGAACAGCAATAGTCATTTCACCATTGATCGCATTAATGAAAAATCAGGTAGATGCAATGCGTCATTTCAGTGAAGATGACGGGATAGCACATTTTTTAAATTCATCGCTAAATAGAGCTGCCATTGATCAAGTTAAATCTGATATTCTTTCCGGACGAACAAAACTGTTATATGTGGCTCCTGAATCATTAACTAAAGAAGAAAATATTCAATTCTTGAAATCAGTTGAAATTTCATTCTATGCCGTAGATGAAGCTCATTGTATATCAGAATGGGGACATGATTTCAGACCTGAATATAGAAGGATACGTCCGATTATCAATGAGATAGGCTCAAGACCCGTGATTGCATTGACAGCAACAGCTACACCTAAAGTTCAGCATGATATTCAAAAAAATTTGGGTATGCAGAATGCAAAGGTCTTCAAGTCGAGTTTTAATAGAGAAAATTTATATTACGAAGTTAGACCAAAAACTGCTGATACAGAGAAGGATATCATTCGCTATATAAAAAGTAATCCCGGAAAGTCAGGAATCATATATTGTTTGTCAAGAAAAAAAGTTGAGGAATTAGCTGAAACATTGCGAGTAAATGATATTAATGTTCTCGCATATCATGCAGGAATGGATTCCATCACAAGAACAGACAATCAAGATGCATTCCTATTGGAGAAAGTTGATGTCATTGTTGCAACAATAGCATTTGGAATGGGGATTGATAAACCAGATGTCAGATTTGTAATTCATTACGATATCCCTAAATCATTAGAAGGTTATTATCAAGAAACCGGACGAGCAGGCAGAGATGGAGGAGAAGGGAAGTGTATTACCTTTTACCGAAACAAGGACCTGCAAAAAATGGAAAAGTTGATTCAGGGAAAACCAATATCAGAGCAAGAAATCAGTAGGCAACTTTTGTATGAAACTGCAAGTTATGCAGAATCTTCAGTATGTCGAAGGAAAACACTCCTACACTATTTTGGAGAAGACTACGAAGAAGAAAATTGTGGAAACTGCGACAATTGTTTAAATCCTAAAAAACAAGTTGAAGCTAAAGATGACTTATGTGGAGTAATTGAAACAGTGCTCGTTTTAAAGGAAAAATTCAAATCAGATTATCTAATTAAGGTGCTAATTGGCAGAAAAACTGATGAAGTAAAATCCTATAAACATGAATTATTAGAAGTATTTGGTTCATTGCAACATCTAGATGAAAAATATATAAACACAATTATTCATCAAGCAATAATAGCAGGATATTTGAAAAAAGATATCGAAAACTACGGATTAATAAAAGTCACACAAAAAGGTAAGGATTACATAAATAATCCGACATCGTTTAAAGTAGTTGAGGATAATGATTTTACAGATAAAGAAGATGACATTGTAATCAAGGGTGGAGCAACAAGTACCATTGATCCAGAACTATATAC
This sequence comes from uncultured Porphyromonadaceae bacterium, assembly GCA_937911575.1. GTDB lineage: Bacteria > Bacteroidota > Bacteroidia > Bacteroidales > Muribaculaceae > Lepagella. Next base: position 90,451 of record CALDPR010000045.1, read on the forward strand.
GATGTTGAAGGATTTGAGAAAGAAAATGGCAAAAAAATTAGAATTGCCACCATATGTTATTTTTCAAGATCCAAGTTTAGAAGCAATGTCAACGACATATCCTATATCAATTGAGGAATTGCAAAATATCCCAGGCGTGGGTGTAGGAAAAGCTAAACGCTATGGAGAAGAGTTTATTAAGTTAATTCAGCGTCATGTAGAAGAAAATGAAATTGAACGCCCGGAAGATCTCCGTTTTCGCTCCGTTGCTAATAAAAGTAAATTGAAAATATCTCTCATTCAAGGTATTGATCGTAAGATAGCTCTTGACGAATTAGCAGAAAGCAAAGGAATCGATTTTCAAGATCTGTTAGAAGAATTAGAAGCAATCGTATATGCAGGTACAAAAATCAACTTTGATTATTTCTTGAATGAAATAATGGAAAAGGAACATGAAGAAGAAATAATGGATTATTTCCGAGAATCTGAAGAAGATGATTTGCAAGCGGCTATTGAAGAATTGAGTGGGGACTTCACTGAAGAAGAAATAAGACTTGTTCGGATAAAGTTTTTATCCGAAATGGGGAATTAACATTAAAATATAGAAATTACTTTGTAGAAACAAAAATAACAAACAAGTCATGGATAAAAAAAGAATCATACCGGCATCTGAATTAATAATAAATGATGATGGTTCAATTTTCCATCTTCATCTAAAACCCGAGCAATTATACAATAATATAATCTTTGTGGGAGATCCTGGAAGAGTTGATTTAGTCGCTTCATATTTTGATTCTATAGACTACAATGTAACTTCACGAGAATTTCATACAATCGGAGGAAAATACAAAGGGAAACCCATTATGTGTATATCACATGGAATTGGTCCGGATAATATAGAAATCGTAATTACAGAACTTGATGCTCTTGCTAATATTGATTTTCAAACAAGGACAATTAATGATAATCACCGAACTCTAAATATAATAAGAATTGGGACATCGGGATCTCTTCAAGAAGACATACACGTGGGAGACTTTGTTGTTGCTCAGAAAGCAATAGGGTTTGATGGGATCTTAAATTTCTATGCTAACAGAAATGATGTATGCGACATAGAATTTGAAAAAGCTTTTTGCCAACACCTTAATTGGAGTAATCTCCTTCCTGCTCCTTATATTGTTGATGCAGATGAATCATTAGTAGACCAAATATGTCAAAATGATATGATTAAAGGTTCAACAATAGCTGCAGTGGGTTTTTATGCTCCTCAAGGGCGAATGATAAGATTGCCTCTTGCAGATCCAAATCAAAACGAAAAAATAGAAAGTTTTAGATTTAATAATCAACGAATCACAAATTTTGAAATGGAGAGTGCGTGCTTGCAAGGAATGGCAAAACTATTAGGACATAAAGCAATGACAGTTTGTTGTATTATTGCAGAAAGACAATTAACAAAAGCAAATACTAATTACAAACCATATGTAAATAAACTCATTGAAACTGTTTTAAATAGGATATAACAACAATATTATAGCGAAAACAACCATAAAAGTTTAGCAAAATCAGATATAATTTGTATAATACAATAAAAATTACTAACTTTGCACTCACAAAAAATGGTCTGGTAGCTCAGCTGGATAGAGCAACAGCCTTCTAAGCTGTGGGTCTTGGGTTCGAATCCCAACCGGATCACGAAAGGAGTTCAAACGAACTCCTTTTTTCGGCTCCAAACGAAATAGAACTAACGATTATTACATTGATACATAGGTATTTAAGAAAGTAGTCAAGGTGAAAGTCTAACGAGGACAGAGCGAGACAGCCAAAGACTGAAAAAGACACTTACCTACCACTTTTTGCCACTTTTACCTACCACTTACCTACCACTTTTGAAAGTGGTAGGTAAGCAAAAGAGGGAAAATCGGTCAAAAACGAGCAAAATTGGGGTAGAAAATAGTTAATCTTTGTTAAAGCTGTCTTTCTGTGTCCACAACAGGAAAAAGCTATGACGCAGAACTATGTATCGGTAGTGTTTGACCGAAAGAAGAAAGCGAACACGAACAAGAGTGGAAAAGGAAAAATTGCTTATTTTAGAGGCTCACTCCATCTGCATTTTGTTTGTTCACTATCAATATAACTCTATATATTGATAATGACACACTTACAATCTTATAAGAGTAGAACCTGAAGTAGCTTTATCACCGGTGTTGAGTTGTATTGCATATATACCACCAGATAGCTGCGATACATCTACTGTACAACCTCTCGCTTCAGCAACCTTTATTCCATTCATTGAGTATATCGATATTGACACTTTGCTATCTTCCGGTGTTACGTCATCGGCGAAGAAAACTTTCAATGTAGACCCATCAATTTTAAAATAAGCCTTAAGAGGCTGATGCTCGTATAGTTCCGGAATATTAGCCTTCATTTCGAGCACATACAACAAACCCTTGTATGCATCTATCTCACCATACCCATAAGTATTGTTGGGATATTCCATTGTCTCGTCGGGTTGCTCGGCACAATAGGCTATAATTTTCAAGATATCTTGAGGTGTGAGTGTTGGATCGGCCTCCAGCCACAAAGCTATCGTTCCGGCTACTACCGGCGATGCCATAGAAGTACCTGATTGTGCCATATAATAATAGTCTTTACCATTATATTTCACTCTATCGGTGAGCGATTTTCTATCAACATCGGGTGTAGCAGAGAAACTATTATATGCAGCACTGATATTCATTCCTGGAGCCACAACATCGGGCTTTATCAATCCATCAAATGTAGGACCTAACGAAGAAAACTTTGCTATGCAACCGGGTGCATCGGGTCGGAATATATCAACATCTGTGTTTTCATTACCATCAATGTTGGTAAAAGTAGATGTGTATCCTGTAGCTCCTACCGCAATGACAGAAGGTAAAGTTGCCGGCCATGATACAGAATATCCGGGTTGCACACATTCATACTCAGGAATACCTTCTATATTAGCAAACGGAGAGTAAAACAAATCGCTATACATCCAAGCCGGTCCGTTACCAGAAAGCAAGCATGTAGCACCATATAGCATCAAATAGGCCATATTAGGAAAACTACCATCTATATGAAAAACATCTCCGCGGGCATCTTCATAGTCACTTTTATATACTCTCAGTTCTATATCGCCGGCACTTACCGTTGCATTCAATACACATGTATCCTTACCAAGTTTTTTTATACTATCGGTGTTGAAAATAATTGTACCCTCAATATACTGATCGACCAACTTGATACTTAAGAAATCGAAGCGAACCGACTGATTGACAGGTGTTACAATATCCATATCTATGATATTTCCACCTCCAATGCCATTGGTAATAGCAACACCGGCTTGTGGCATATCGGTTGGTTTCTCCATATAAGGCACCTGATGCCCCATATTGCCACATGCCGCTACAATGATTCGTCCAGGACCTACCAACTGGGCAATAGCCTCACCTTCAAGAATACGCTGGCGCGACAATGTTATGCTTTCACAACTACTGAAATTGATGACACAAGGCTTTTGTTCCTTTGCGGCTTTATCAAATAGGTACTTAAATCCTAATACTGCAGTGGCAGATGTGTGCATACCGGGATTTTCAAAATCGGCTCTGTCCGAATTGAAATCGGCCAAGTATATGTCGCTTTCACATGCTATACCACCATACCTACCATTGACACTCGAACCTGCCATAGTGCTTGCCACATGCGTACCATGAGTAACATTATATGTATATTTTGAGTGTTGGTGTTGCGATATCTCCTTGGGATTATCTATTTCACGCCCCTTTGTACCATCACTATTGGGCCAACAGAAGTCATAATAATACTTTATACGGCAATTGCCTTCTTCGTCATAAAATGCAGGGTGGGTTAAGTCATAATAACAATCGAATATACCCGCTACCACACCTTTACCAGTGAATGCTTGAGGTAGATTAACACCTCTATATATATCGGTAGCATTTATATAGTCCTTGGTATCATCTACAGCTATACGAGGCATACGCTCGGCCTCAATTCTCTCAATACGGGAATCAGTAGAGAGCGGCAAAATGCTATCTATAGGTATATTTACAATGTATATGCGACCTATACTATCTACCAATTGGCAAGCATATTCTTCAAAGACCGATATATCTCGGTTGCTATCGGTTAGAGCAACAAGAGCCAGCACATACGATTGAGATGCTGTACCCAAAGCACGCTTGAGTAAATCATTGTTCTTCGAGCACAACATAGTAGCCAAATGTGATGAGAGTTTACTATAATCGGCCTGTGCCATCGATACTGAATAAAAGGCAAACATTGCCACCACGAATAACAGCTTTTTCATTTTAAATCCACCATTTTACTATTATTTGTTGCAAATATATAGAATATATCAAAATATACCAACACTTTATTATTTTTTTGATATATATCAAATTTCAATAATTGCAACAACATCAAGCATAAATATCTGTCTTTAATATTTTACATGTCACTCGGAAACTCGTATAGTCAATCTTACCCAAGATGCATTCGGGATAGCTTGACCGAGTCCTTGACAGTAGAATAATAAAATACTCAACGAACAATAACTGCGTCACATAAGCAAGTACTGATAAAGGGAATTTCGCCACACAACTATAATCAAAAAGCAAACTCAAAGCGTGGGACGAATGGTTACGCACTTGGCAAAGCAAATAGTTCGTACATCACATTGACATCAGACAATGCATATTACGAACCGTTCAAGATAAGAAAAGAGAATGTGATAAGTATATACCGTGTAATATTTCACGGCAGAATACCGATGATATAATTTTTTTGTATTAACTTTGTTAGTTGGTAAGTGGGAAATACACATCAGTATATTAACACACCTTAACAATCAACTGAAATGAGCCTAAAAGTAAGAAATTGCTTACCTACCACCTAAGGATTTTTCCATTACTTACCACAAAAATGGAAGCAAAAATGAGAATATTAAAATGAATTGACTACTTCTTAGTAGCTAAAGATATAAGTGAGTTCCTTTAGTTGATTTGGTCATCAAATTGAAGTTACTCCAGGCGGATCACGAAATGAGTCCAACCGGATCACAAAAGGAGTTCAAACTAACTCCTTTTTTTGGCTCCAAACGAAATAGAACCCACCTAAAGGCACTGGTAGAATATACTGACTTATATCACATAAAATAGAGATACGATGATGTGCCGTTGATTATTGGCATAGGCTGCATTATAGGTCGTAACCGACTCCCATAAAAATTTTATAGGATACCAATAAAATTATATTTGTAATTTACGCTTTTTTAATATAATTTTGTAGTCTAAACAAGACCTTAAATGATAAATACTTTACAATATGACGTTTCTCTTCCCATTGATGTAAAAGAAATTTTGGGAAAAGATTTTTGGGTATTCCAACACCTAAATAAAAAAATATTGTCGTCTATAAACGCTCCTGTGAAATTCACATCTCATGTTTCAATATTTATAAAAAAAGGAGAATGTATAGGTGATATCAATCTTATTAAACATCATATAAAAGCACCATGTGTTGTTAATATTAAAGCAAAACAAATCTTACAGATAGAATCGGTTAGTGATGATATTGATGCATCATTTGTTGTGTTATCAAAAAAATTGGTAGACAATCTTTTTATGTTTATAAATTCGGCAAATATATTCAGTCTGGCAAGCCATACAAATGTGGTTAACATAACTGATTCGGACAGCATCGAATTGTCAAAACTTTATGCAGATTTAGAAAATTTGACAATGGAATACAATATGCCACAATATGCTTTTCAATCAATTTTGTTCACTCTTGTAGCCTTCTTTTTTAGAAAGGGACATCTTTATTACGAAAAATTAAATGCTCCGAATTATACATCTCAAGGGCGTATCACCGATAAATTCCTCTCTTTGGTTCAACAAAACTTTAAAGAACAGAGATTTCTTGAATTCTATTCAGACAAGTTGTCGATTACACCAAAACATCTTTCTCGTACAATCAAACAACATACAGGCTCAACTGCTGTTGAGTGGATTGAAAGATATGTTATTCTTGAAGCTAAAGTTATGCTAAAATCATCAAGTATGACAATACAGCAAATTGCAGATGAATTACATTTCCCTTCTCAATCATTTTTTGGAAAATATTTCAAGAAAAATGTAGGTGTCTCTCCAAAAGAATTTCGCAATGGGTAGGCATTAGACTATTAATATTGCTAATACTATAAATTTTGCAAATATGTTAATATTACATAATTTTGCATTCATAAATACTCCTTCTCAAGATGAACACTATTGGAACAATATTCAGACTGACATCATTTGGTGAAAGCCATGGTCCTGCAATTGGAGGAATAATTGATGGTGTGCCGGCAGGCATGAAACTTAATTTTGATGATGTTCAATATGAACTTAATCGACGTCGCCCCGGACAATCCGGCGTTGTTTCTTCCCGAAACGAGGCAGATACTTTGCATGTTTTGTCCGGTATATACGAAGGGAAAACTCTCGGCACTCCAATAGGATTTTTTATAGAGAATAAAAATCACAACTCGGCAGATTATGAGCAGTTTAAGGAGGCTTATCGTCCGTCGCACGCAGACTTTACATATGATCAAAAATATGGTATCAGAGACTATCGGGGAGGAGGACGAGCAAGTGCAAGAGAAACAATATCTCGCGTTGTGGCAGGGGCTATAGCAAAACAGATTCTCAAAGAAAAATATAATATTCAAGTGTTTGCATATACCTCACAAATAGGCGAAATCAAAACATCAAAACATTATTCTCAATTTGTCCCTTCTGAAATTGACAAAACAAGTGTCAGATGCCCAGACAGCGAAGTCGCCTCAAAAATGGAAAATCTGATTATACAGTGCAAAGAGGAAGGTGACACAATAGGTGGAGTAATTACTTGTGTTATCAAAAATACTCCTGTCGGAATTGGGGAACCAATATTCGGTAAACTGCACGCTCAATTAGCTTCAGCAATGATGAGTATAAATGCTGCTAAAGGATTCGAGTATGGGTTAGGATTTGATTTTGCCAATAAAAAAGGCTCACAAACTATTGATGCATTTGTCAAACAAAATGATAAAATAATCACATCTTCTAACTACTCAGGTGGAATACAGGGAGGAATATCAAATGGTGAAGATATATATATGAATATCGCTTTCAAACCTGTTGCAACAATAATGTCAGAAATCACAACGATAGATTCTATGGGTAACCCGACAATATTAAAACCTCGAGGCAGGCACGATGCTTGTGTAATTCCTCGTGCTGTTCCTATTGTTGAAGCAATGGCAGCTATGGTTATTCTCGATAATATTCTAATTGCCCGGACCAATAAAGTTTGATTATGAATCCATTCTTTACAGACTATGCTCAATTTCTTGAGAGGGTGTTTCCAAACATAAAAGTTCAAAAAATTTCTCTTAATATCGGACTATCTTGTCCAAATAGAGATGGAACAATCGGAACGGGTGGTTGCTCATATTGTAATAATAACTCTTTTAGTCCACAATATTGCGACTCTAAAAAAACTATCGAAGAGCAACTCAACGAAGGGAAGAAATTTTTTGCACGCAAATATCCCTCAATGAAATATCTTGCCTATTTTCAAGCATATACAAATACATATAGCAATATAGACAAGTTGATAAAAATGTATAACGATGCTCTTAATGTTCAAGATGTCGTTGGGATAATCATTGGTACACGACCCGATTGTATGCCGGATTCATTACTTGCCAAATTATCAGAGATTAACAAACAATATAGAGTTATAATCGAATATGGGGCCGAAACGAGCCATGACTCTACGCTCAAAGTCGTCAATAGACATCACACTTGGCAAGATGTGGTTGACGCTGTTGAACGAACACACAAAGCCCAAATACATTGTGGATTGCATCTCATTGCTGGTCTTCCTGGAGAATCGACCGACGATATTCTGTCGACAATTGATCGTGCTGTCGAACTGCCGATAGATACATTAAAAATCCATCAATTACAAATCATACGAGACACTACTCTCGCTCGGCAAATCCAAAACAAAGAAATTGAGGTTCCCGTTTTCTCAATAGAAGAATATATCGAACTATGTTCAAAAATTATTGAAAGAGTGCCTCGACATATTGCAATCGAACGATTCATCTCTCAATCACCACCCGAACTCCTGATTGCTCCTAAATGGGGACTAAAGAATTATGAATTTACAAATAAATTAATTTCATTCCTAAATAAACAATTAAAAAATAGATAAAATTATGAATTATAAAAAACTTACACTAGCAGCCATTGCAATAGTATCATCAATCATCTCTTCTGCCGAAATTAAATTCTCTTTTGCAGATGAAATCCAAATTGACAGAGTTATTATCACCCGATATTCTCTCGATAATATTTTAAATGCGAAATCTCGTTCAGAACTTATTCCACTAACGTCTGAAATCACATCTTCGAATGGCGTCTTCTCATATCAATCACCTTCTGAATGGTCTGAACAATACATAATATCAATCCCTCAATCAGAAGAACCCGTAATAGCATTCTTTGCCAATCCATCAGACAATGTAGACGTATATATCAATTTAAATTCAGATGGCCGTTATACTGCTATAGCAACCGGAACAGAACTCCTTGACGGAATAAATCAAATAGATAAATTAACGGAACCACTAATTAAACAGCTAATAGATATTCGACAAGGGAATAATACTACCGATAATTTTGAAGATATATATGCTAAATATCAATCCACATTTGCCGAATATGTTAGAACTAATTCTGATAGCCATGCTGCTGCATATGCTTTATTAAATTGTTCAGAAGAAGATTTTATAAATCTCTTCGACACTCTTGGCGAAAATGCTAAAAAATCAATCTATTATCCTATTGTGAAACAAGAGCAACCACGTATTGCCCAACAATTAGAAAAAATACGTAAGCAAAAAGAACTCGAATCAGGTTCAACACTTGCTCCTAAATTTTCTTTACCTGATCTTAATGGTAAAATAGTTACACTTGCAGATTTTAATGGGAAATGGATCGTACTCGACTTTTGGGGATCTTGGTGTGGTTGGTGCATCAAAGGCTTTCCTAAGATGAAAGAATATTACCAAAAATACGCCGGTAAATTTGAGATAATAGGTATTGATTGTGGCGACACTCCTCAACAATGGGCTGATGCTGTCAAAAAATATGAATTACCATGGGTAAACCTTTACAACGATTCAGCTAATGAAGCTCCCGACAGAATAGACATAGCATATGGAGTGCAAGGTTTCCCTACAAAGGTAATAATATCACCTGATGGAAAAATAAAAAAAATAATCACTGGAGAAGATCCTCAATTCTACTTGGACCTCGATAAATTCCTCAGCGAATAAACCAATAAAAGCTTAGTATAATAATTTAATAATTCTAAATGATTTCACCGGTTCACAAATAATTACTATCTTTGTTTGAACTTACAACATTAAATCATAATGAAAGAGAACAAAATAAATACTAATACGTTATCATTTATTGGACTTGCAAATGAATATTGCCTCTTACTCGAAAATTGCAGACAATCAGATAAAGAGGAATTTATTGTGGAAGTTCTAAATCTACTTCCAAGAATCTATATCACGATGAATGATATATCGATTCCTGATGAAGAACTTGATAATGAACAATATATCATGATGAGTAATTATCTTGAAGAAGACTATTATGATAGCATCAGACGAAGTTTGGAATCACTCATTGGTGAAGATGATATGTTTCTTGAAACATTTGAAGAAGATATGAAATATAGTGATACCCCAATTGCAGTATCTATATCCGAACAACTTACCGACATTTTTCAAGAGCTATTCAACTTTGTCGCTATTGTAAAAGATTCTGAAGGATTACAAACAACACCTGCACTCATTGAATGCAAAGAAAACTTTGAATCATATTGGTCTCAGAAACTATGCAATGTGCTGCGAGCAATAAATAAATTAAAATATAACTAAATAAAACAGACATAAAATGATAAAGAGATTATTCCAATGGCTCGACGCTTCAACATGCAATGTTATGGCTGTCGAAACAATCAAATCAGAATTGAACAAAGCAGGATTTTCAGAAATAAAGCAATCCGAAAAATGGGACATTAAAAAAGGTGGTAAATATTACGTTATAAAAAATGGTACTGCAATATTTGCATTCGTAGTTGGTAATAAGCCGATATCCGAGCAAGGATTCCGAATAATATCGGCTCATAGTGATAGCCCCTGTTTTAAAATTAAACCTAACGCAGAAATCTATGGAGAAGGTGGCGTTGTAAGTCTCAATGTAGAAAAATACGGAGGAGGAATTCTTTACACATGGTTTGACCGTCCATTATCAATTTCCGGACGCATTGTTGTAAAGGGAGATTCTGACATATATCCTCAAATTATACCCGTCGACTTAAAGAATCCTATTGCGACAATACCTCATCTTGCTATTCACTTCAATCGTGCAGTTAATGATGGTAATCCTCTTTCAGTACAGAAAGATATGAAACCAGTAGTTGGCATTTTCAGTAAAAACGAAATAGAGGACTTCAAATCCAAAGGTGGACTTGTTCGTGTGTTGGTGGCAAATCATTTAAATATCAAACCTGAGGATATAATTGAATATGAATTAAATCTATATCCTGTTGAAAAAGCCAATTTTATGGGTGTTCACAATGAATATTTTCAATCCGGAAGAATAGACGATCTTTCAATGGCATTTGCCGCACTTGAAGCATTACTTGCGGTCAATAATCAAGAACCCGAGGCAACTCGCGTAATGGCAATATTTGATAATGAAGAGACAGGTAGTGGCACAAAACAAGGAGCTGCTTCCCCAGTGCTTCGTGATATCCTTGAGCGAGTAACTAAAACAATTACAGAAAATTACGACAATCAAGATTTTTATCGTGCCGTAGCAAATTCATTCATGATTTCTGCAGATGATGCACATGGTTGGCATCCTAACTATAATGAAAAATACGATCCTACAAATCATGCATTACTTGGAGGAGGACCGGCAATAAAGATAAATGCAAATTGTAAATACATGACTGATGCCGATGGTTCAGCAGTGTTCCAAAACCTATGTAAAAGAGCAGGAGTAAAATGTCAATATTTTGTTAATCATAGCGATGTGCTTGGTGGATCAACATTAGGAAACATCTTCACCGGACAAATGGATATTCGTGGGGTTGATATGGGGAATCCTATATGGGCAATGCATTCAGCCAAAGAGATGGCTGCAGTTAGCGACCATGAAGATGCCATAAAAGTATTCACAACTTTCTACAAGTAAGTAATATTATACTTGATAAAACCTATTGGAGATTTATAAATTCCCAATAGTCGTAGTCATTATACGTCGACACAAAATATAGATTAGTTACAACCTAAATATAGATTATATTTTCTATAATTTGATTAAATTGAAAAGGGGCTATTCAAAAGAATATTTTGAACTGCTCCTTTTTTAAAATTAATATTGATGAAATCTTAAGATAGATTGTTGTTCAAAAAGTAATTTTTAGTGGAACAAAAATTACTTAGAGTACGATAATTAAGAAGAAATTATAGAATCCTAAAAAATATGCCAAAAGATTGAATTGCAGAGAGTATCGAATAGGGATAAATTAGGAAAATTAGTGATATGTGAGATATTTTTATTATCTTTGCAATATATTTTGCATAAAATAATTTAATATTAAATAAACATTTTGATTATGAGTTTAAATATCATTGTACTCGCAAAACAAGTACCTGATACGCGAAATGTTGGTAAAGATGCAATGAAAGAAGATGGCACAATAAATCGTAGTGCTCTTCCGGCAATCTTCAATCCAGAAGATTTGAATGCATTGGAACAAGCTTTGAAGTTGAAAGATTTGTATCCTGGTACAAAAGTTACATTATTGACAATGGGACCGGGGCGTGCAGCAGAAATTATTCGTGAAGGTATGTATAGAGGAGCCGATGGAGGAGTTGTATTGTCAGATCGTGCATTTGCCGGTTCTGACACATTAGCTACATCTTATGCATTGTCTGCAGCAATTCGTAAAATAGGTGACTTCGATTTAATTATTGGTGGACGTCAAGCTATAGATGGCGATACAGCACAAGTAGGCCCTCAAGTGGCAGAAAAACTAGGATTACCACAAGTGACATATGCTGAAGATATAATTGAGATAAAAGATGGTAAAGCAATTGTAAAACGTCGCATTGAAAGTGGCGTAGAGACTGTAAAAGCACCATTACCATTGGTAATTACAGTTAATGGATCAGCAGAAGAATGTCGTCCTCGCAATGCTAAATCACTTCAAAAATACAAATATGCTGCTGTGCCTTCTGAATTGGCAGAAAGTACTGATGAGTTAAGAAAATCACTTGTAGAAAAACGTGATTATTTACAAATAGGGGAGTGGAATGCAGCATATGTAGATGCCGACCTTGAACAATGTGGTTTATCAGGTTCCCCAACAAAAGTTAAAAGCATCGAAAATGTTGTGTTTACTGCGAAAGAAGCTCGCAACGTAGAAAATACAGATAAGGAACTTGAGGAATTAATCAAAGAATTAATTGCAAATCACACTATAGGATAAGAATAAATAAGAATCACAATGGGGGGTAGCCTCCATATGTTATAAAAAAAGAATATTATGTCAGAACAAAATAACTTAATCGTATATTGCGAATTTGAACATGGCAAAGTAGCAGACGTGAGTCTTGAGCTTCTTACCAAAGGGCGTTCGTTGGCAACACAATTAGGTGTAAAATTGCAAGCAATAGTTGCTGGCGATAAATTGGAAGGAATTGAAAATCAATTATTCCCATATGGTGTGGATACAGTCTATAAAGCAGAAGATGCTCGATTATATCCGTATACATCACTTCCACATTCATCATTACTTATCAATCTATTCAAAGAACTTAAACCACAAATTGCTTTCATGGGTGCAACATCAATAGGTCGTGACCTTGGTCCTCGTGTTTCATCTTCATTGCATAGTGGTTTGACCGCTGATTGTACGTCTCTTGAAATAGGTCCTCATACAGATGTTAAGACTAAAAAAGAATATGAGAACCTTCTTTATCAAATACGTCCGGCATTTGGTGGTAACATTGTGGCAACAATTGTAAACCCGGAATGTCGTCCTCAAATGGCTACTGTTCGTGAAGGTGTAATGAAAAAAGAAATTTTTGATGCAAACCACGTTGGAGAAGTCATAAACTTAGATGTTAACAAATACACATCAGCAGAAGATTATGTAGTGGAAATAATCGATCGACATGTAGAAAAATCAAAAGTTAATTTGAAAGGTTCGTCTATTGTTGTAGCTGGAGGGTATGGAGTTGGCAGCAAAGAAAACTTTGAACTTCTTTTCCAACTTGCCGACACTCTTGGAGCAGAAGTGGGAGCAAGCCGTCCGGCAGTAGATGCAGGTTGGGTTGATCATGATCGTCAAATAGGTCAAACAGGAGTAACAGTTCGCCCTAAACTATATATTGCATGTGGTATATCTGGGCAAATCCAACATATTGCCGGAATGCAAGATAGTTCAATTATTATATCGGTAAATAGCGATCCAAATGCTCCAATCAATACAATAGCAGATTATGTTATTACAGGAACAATTGAAGATGTTCTTCCAAAACTAATTAAGTATTACAAAAAGAATTCAAAATAAGATGGCAAATTTCTATAACGATAATCCGGATCTAAAACATCATCTTACCCACCCATTAATGGGCAAGATTGTGGCTCTTAAAGAGAGAGAATATGCAGATGCCGACAAATACGACTATGCACCTCAAAATTTTGACGATGCAATGGATAATTATGATAAGGTTCTCGAAATTGTTGGAGAAATCTGTGGAGAAATCATTGCACCTAATGCCGAAAGTGTAGATCATCAAGGCCCTCGCGTAGAAAATAATAGAGTTATCTATGCAGACGGAACACAAAAAAATATGGAAGCTTGTCGCAAGGCCGGTCTTATGGGTATGTCAATGCCACGCCGTTATGGAGGGTTAAACTTCCCAATCACTCCGTATATCATGGCAGCTGACATTGTAAGCCGTGCAGATACAGGTTTCGAAAACCTATGGGGACTTCAAGATTGTGCAGAAACAATCTATGAATTTGCAGATGAAGACCAAAAACAACGCTTCATACCTCGCGTGTGTGAAGGCGAAACAATGTCAATGGACCTTACAGAACCAGATGCAGGTTCAGACTTGCAATCCGTAATGCTCAAAGCGACGCAAAAAGAAGATGGCTCATGGGTTCTTAATGGCTGCAAACGATTCATAACAAATGGAGATGCCGATATTCACCTTGTACTTGCTCGTTCTGAAGAAGGCACAAAAGATGGTCGTGGTTTGTCAATGTTTATTTATGATAAACGTAATGGTGGCGTAGATGTGCGTCGCATTGAAAATAAAATGGGTATCAAAGGAAGCCCTACATGTGAATTAGTATACAAAGATGCTCCGGCTGAGCTTTGTGGTTCTCGTCGTTTGGGTCTTATTAAATATGTAATGGCTTTAATGAATGGAGCTCGTCTTGGTATTGCCGCACAATCAGTAGGTGTTAGTGAAGGAGCATATCGTGAAGCTCTTGCATATGCAAAAGACAGAAAACAATTTGGAAAAGCAATCATTGAATTCCCAGCTGTTTATGAAATACTTTCATTGATGAAAGGTAAACTTGATGCTTCTCGTACGCTACTTTATGAATGTTCTCGTTTTGTCGATATGTATAAAGTATATGAAGATATCGCAAAAGAACGTGCATTGACGGCAGAAGAAAAAGCTGAGATGAAAGCATATAGTCGTCTTGCAGATGCATTTACACCACTTGCTAAGGGTATGACTTCTGAGTTCTGTAATCAAAATGCATATGATTGTATTCAGATACATGGTGGTTCAGGTTTCATGAAAGACTATGCTTGCGAACGCCTTTATAGAGATGCACGTATTACTTCAATATATGAGGGTACAACACAATTGCAAGTTGTTGCTGCAATTCGCCATGTAACCACTGGTACATACTTGAATCAGATTCGTGCATATGAAACTCAAGAAGTTTCAGCTATTGACCAAGAATTGAAAAATAAACTTATGTCAATGACTGAAAAATATGCAAAAGCTGTTGAAACAGTTGAGGCTGCAAAAGACACTGTTTTTGTAGATTTCATGGCTCGCCGATTAGTTGAAATGGCAGGACACACTATCATGGGATACCTTCTTCTTGGAGATACTCAACGCAACGAACTATTCCGTAAAAGTGCAAATGTTTATATAAACTATGCTGAAGCAGAAGTAACTAAACATGCTGATTTCATTGCAAACTTTAAGCCTGCACAACAAGAAACTTACAAAATCTGACAACTAGTTTTGTTATAATAAAAGAGGGTAGTTCGGTTTTGAACTACCCTTTTTCGGCAGTGAAAATTAATTCACTGCCGAATTTGGTTATTTACATCACGTTATCGGCATATTGGTAGTGCACTTTTCCCCTTGCCCGCATGTTGAATTCGATTATAATTTGGCTTAGATATTTGTCGAAAATTGTTATTGCTAAGCAACACGATTGATGTTTTTGTACAACAACATTTAGGTCTATAATATGAGAGATGTGAGCAGGGAATAGTGGATGTCCAAGATGTCATATTATGAGTTTAAAGTGTATTACGGCGACCAACGTTATTTACTATATGGCTTAAAGGTGTGAAGATATATAATAGTATGCGTCTACACCTATCGTGTGGTATGCTTACGCCTGATGAGATGCGTTGCAAAATAAAAAAGAGATTGTAACTTACAGAACAAAAAGAAACTGTGCCAAAATTTTGTATTTTGACACAGCTTCATTCTTGTATATTATTTTTAGTTTTCGGGTCTCTTAACGTTGTTTTATCTTTCGGAGTTCTTTTTCGTAAACTACTATCGGATATTTTGATTTCAATTCCTCAATCCATTCTTCTTCAAGTAAATTTTGATAATCACTGGTAACTTGACCTCTTACATCTGCAACCTCTTCAGGTTCATTAAGAATAACAAAATCATAGAGGAAATAAGAATTATGATTCATGTTGGCAGGTTGAACCGGAGCCTCGCCAAATGCAAGATGGTCAACCATTGCATTCTCCCCTTTGGCAACAAGAATTTTTTCAATTTTAACTCTTTTTTGAAATTCTTTCTTAATTGTGGTAATTAATGAATCTTCACCAATTTCATTCATTCTATTTCTTACAAGTTCTGCAATTGAATCATTGGCTGTTTGAACCAAATAACCTTTCACATGTGGCACGCCCCAAGCGTAATCAGCACGATTTCTATTAAAGAATGCTTCTAAACCAACCGTATCTTTAGTGGCTTTATCCCACACTTTGCGATTGCTTACTTCAAATAGCAAGATGCCATCACGATATTCGTTGACAAGGTTGCAAAAATCAGGATATTTGTTTTCAAGTTGAGAATCAACATAATCCTTAAGTTGTTTATATTCCATTGCTTTTAATTGTGTATTAAAATGGTCAAGAGCAACTATAGGATCACTGTTTTTAAACGTTGATATTCTCATAATGAATTGTGGCAATGTTACCTTATTAGTCTTTGCGTAGCTAAACATTACCTCTCCCGTTAATGCATTAGATTTATATTTTGCAAAAAATGCACTATCTATTCCTGAAACAGATATATCAGCTCGCATTTGTTCAATCAATTTTTTGTTCTCTTTAAGTTTGTATTCTTTTTTGTAGAGCTCAAACATATGTTCTTCGATGATATTATGACGTTCATCGCGAGTGTCGGTTACACGATTATTGATCTGTTTTTGCATTGACTCAAATGAGCCTAATGGTTGAACATCTAATTTTTTTATGATATGCCAACCATAGCGAGTACGTATCGGCATGCTTATTTCATTTATGTTTAATGCAAACGATACAGAATCAAATTCAGGCACCATTTGACCACATTGGAACCAATTAATTTTACCTGCATTGCGAGCAGAACCCTTATCGTCTGATAATGTCATTGCTAACTCATTGAAGTTCCCATTATTTATTGCTACATTGTATATGCTGTCAACGTGTTCTTTTATAGCTAATTCATCTTCAGCTGAAATGCCTTGAGGAACAAGTTTCAAAATATGTTGGACCAAAACTTTACCTCTATAAGGACGACGACTATGTTGTTTGATAATATGGTATCCTACCGGACTTTCAACAACTTCTGATATCTCGCCCGGTTTGAGGGCATATGCTGCAGATTCAAAACTATATGGATACATCATTGATGTAAAAAATCCCATATATCCACCTTTTGCTGCAGAACCTTGATCTTGTGAATATCTACGTGCCATATCAGAGAAATCTGCTCCATTTCTTATTGCTTCAGAAATGCTGTCAATTCGTGATTTTAACTCTATGTTTTCTGAGGCATTTTTAGCTTTAAATAGCATTATATGCGACACTTCGATTTCTTCTTTTGCTCTTTCATAAGCTTCTTTCATGAGAGATTTTACATATACAGAGTCGATCATGTAAGGAGCTGCAAGCTCTGCTCTGTATCCATTGAATTCATTGTTAAATTCTCTCGTTTGATCAATACCTTCTGCAATGGCATCTGCAACTTTTAATTTGTAGATTTTAAACATTTCTACATATTCTTCAATAGGTTGCTGATTTAATTGTTGCTGACTGTTTTTATTATAGATATACTCAAATTCAGACCGAGTTATATCTTCTCCATTAATTGTCATTATGACAGCGTCTTTTGCAGTTATTGCTAACGTACACCCTGCAAGACCTAATGTTGCTATTAAAGTTTTAATTTTCATGTTTTATATAGTTTGTTTTTTTCAATTTAATATCTTACCATTTTATATTAACGAAGAATTTTCAATAAAATTATATAAAAATAGTGTTTAAGATTTTTTCTCTTAAACACTATTATTCTAAATTCGACCTATTTTAAACTATTTATGAACGACTATAATTTGGCGCTTCACTTGTGATAGCTACATCATGAGGGTGGCTTTCCAGCACTCCTGCATTTGTGATTCGTGTGAATTGGGCTTTATGTAAAGTTGCAATATCTTTTGCTCCACAATATCCCATGCCTGCACGCAAACCTCCAAGCATTTGATATACAACTTCATAAAGAGACCCTTTATATGGTACGCGTGCTGCGATACCTTCTGGAACAAGTTTTTTTGCATCTGCTTCATTACCTTGAAAATAGCGATCTTTTGAACCTTTTTCCATTGCTTCTAAAGAACCCATTCCACGATAAGACTTAAACTTACGACCATTAAATATTATAGTCTCTCCCGGTGATTCTTCTACTCCGGCAAGCATGCCACCTAGCATTACACAATATCCTCCTGCAGCAATGGCCTTAACAATATCTCCTGAATATCGAATGCCACCATCGGCTATTAATGGGACACCAGTGCCTTCTAAAGCCTTAGCCACATCATATATTGCTGATAATTGAGGAACTCCTACACCGGCTACGACGCGTGTTGTGCATATTGAACCTGGACCAATACCAACCTTTACACCATCAGCTCCATTTTCTACAAGATATTTAGCAGCTTCTCCTGTAGCTATATTTCCTACAACTACATCAATTTCCGGGAAAGCAGATTTTATTGATTTTAGTACACCAATAACTCCTGCAGTATGACCATGAGCTGTATCTATAACTAATGCATCTACGCCTGCTTTTACCAATGCTTTTGCACGCTCCATGCTATCCGGTGTTACTCCAATACCTGCGGCAACGCGTAGTCTACCCAACTTATCTTTACATGCAAATGGCTTGTCTTTTGCTTTTGTTATATCCTTATATGTAACTAATCCGACAAGTTTGTTGTGAGCATCAACAACAGGTAGCTTTTCAATTTTATGGGTTTGAAGAATATCTGCGGCTTCTTGAAGGTCTGTAGATTGAGTAGTTGTAACTAAATTTTCAGAAGTCATTACTTCATCAATCTTGCGATTCAAATTACGTTCAAAACGCAAATCTCTATTTGTAACAATTCCTTTCAATATCCCTTCGTCGTCAACAACCGGAATCCCTCCAATGTGATATTCTTTCATCATATCAAGAGCATCTTGAACTGTTCGTCCACATTTGATTGTTACAGGATCATAAATCATACCGTTTTCGGCACGTTTTACTGCATGTACCTGGCGAGCTTGCTCTTCTATTGACATGTTCTTATGAATCACTCCGATACCTCCCTCGCGTGCAATAGCTATCGCAAGTTGATATTCAGTTACGGTATCCATTGCCGCTGAAACAATGGGAACATTAAGTGTGATATTGCGTGAAAACTTAGTTGTTAGATTAACTTCTCTTGGAAGCACTTCTGAATAGGCTGGAATTAATAGGACATCATCAAATGTCAAACCTTCCATTTTTACTCGATCTGCAATAAATGACATATATGATTCTTATGTTTATATTTTATTGCGTGCAAAATTACAAAAAAATCCTGAGTTATACACTATTATTCAAATTTTTTATGAATTTGTTTTAATCTTGTATTGGCTGTTATGCTTCACATGAATTTGCCACTTCATACGATATCTAAAAATAAATTAAGATAGGTTTTGCGAAAAAGGTATTTTTTAAGTACCTTTGCATTTGGAAAGTAATGAATAAAATTTAGCTTGATAATGATAGAGAAAATCAATAATTTAAAAAACGAAATATCTGTTTTGACTGCATCAACAGCAGAGGAAGTTGAACAATTGAGAATCAAATACTTAAGCAAAAAAGGTTTAGTTTCATCTCTATTTAATGATTTTCGCAATGTGCCAGTGGAACAAAAACGTGAAATTGGAGTTCTCCTTAATGAACTAAAGAATATTGCAACAGAGAAAATTAACGGTTTGAAAGATGAATTAGGGAAGAAAGCGGAAGATACAGCTTCTTCAATAGACCTTACTCGTTCTGCCACTCCAACTGCTTTGGGTAGTCGTCACCCGATTTCATTGGTGCGAAACGAAATGCTCGACATCTTTTCTCGTATGGGATTTACAATAGCTGAAGGTCCGGAAATTGAAGACGATTGGCACGTGTTCTCATCATTAAATTTTGCTGCCGACCATCCGGCTCGAGACATGCAAGACACTTTCTTCATATCTCGCCATCCGGCTGATGTATTACTTCGTACTCATACGTCGTCTGTCCAAACTCGAGTTATGGAAAAAACCGAACCTCCTATCCGTATAGTATGTCCGGGTAGAGTATATCGAAACGAAGCAATTTCTGCTCGAGCTCACTGCTTTTTCCATCAGGTTGAAGGGCTGTATATAGATGAGAATGTGTCGTTTGCAGACCTTAAACAAGCACTCCTATATTTTGCCAGACAAATGTTTGGTGCAGAGACACAAATAAGATTACGTCCAAGTTATTTCCCATTTACAGAACCATCTGCTGAAATGGATATCTCATGTAACCTATGTGGTGGAAAAGGTTGTGGATTCTGCAAAAATACAGGATGGGTGGAAATCCTCGGTTGTGGAATGGTTGACCCGAATGTGCTTGAAGCTTGTGGCATAGACTCTTCGAAATATACAGGCTATGCTTTTGGTATGGGAATAGAAAGAATAACAAATCTGAAATTCCAAGTTAAAGACTTAAGAATGTTTAGCGAAAACGACGTTAGATTCCTTCACGAATTTGATGCTGCTAACTAATATAAATTTATTAATAAATGACTACAAAAGAGCGTTACGAAGGAATACTATCGTGGTTTAGATTCAATATGCCTGATGCAGATACGGAACTAATCTATGAGACTCCTTTGCAACTACTAATTGCCGTCATTCTATCTGCTCAATGTACGGATAAACGTGTAAATAGTATTACACCGGAACTTTTTAAGGCATTCCCTACGGTAACAGAGCTTGCAAATGCTGATGTAGACCAGTTGTTTCCATATGTTAAAAGCATATCCTACCCCAGAAACAAAGCAAAACATATCATCAAAGCAGCTAAAATGATTGTAGAGGATTTCGGAGGAGAGTTACCTTCCGATCTCGAAGATTTGTTAAAACTTCCCGGTGTTGGCAGAAAAACGGCAAATGTCATTTTATCTGTTCTTTGGGACAAACCTGCCATTGCTGTTGATACTCATGTTTTTAGAGTTTGTAATCGTATTGGACTAACGAAAAACTCAAAGACACCACTAAATACTGAGAAAACATTAGTCAAATATATACCTAAAGAAGATTTAAAGATTGCACATCATTGGCTGGTGTTACACGGACGCTACATATGCACCGCTCATAATCCAAAGTGCAATGATTGCAATATTCTTACATTTTGTAAGACATATGCCGAAAGACTCAAAAAATAACATTGATTCTGTATGATTTAGGTTTAAGGATTATTTATGAATTGAGAGCCTTTTATTATATGAATTCAATACATAAGCACAATGGTAGAATGAATCTATTTGATAAAACAAAAATTATTTTTACATCAGTAAAACAAATAAAACATTTTAGTAGTTATTATATTAGATAAACATATATAAATAAATTAATTCAATCTAATATAACTAAATTAATTATGGCAACAAAATTTTATAAATGTAATCATTGTGGTAATGTGATCACTAAAGTTGTGGATTTTAATGTTCCTGTTGTGTGCTGTGGCGAAAAAATGGTAGAACTTATACCTAATACAGTTGATGCAAGTGGAGAAAAACATGTCCCTGTTGTGAGTCGTATTGATGACATTCATATTAAAGTTGAAGTTGGTAGTATCGCTCACCCCATGCTTGAAGAACATCATATTGCATTCATATATGTAGAAACTGAAAATGGAGGCATTTTGGTTAATTTAAATGATAAACCGGAAGCAATCATTTGTGTAGGCAAAGAAAAAGTAATTGCAGTTTATGAATACTGTAATTTACATGGTCTATGGAAAACTGAACTCTAATTAAATTAATATTTATAACATAACTATCATGCTAAGTAAAAAACTACATGCTGCTATCAATGAGCAGATTAATGCTGAATTATGGTCAGCATATCTATATCTTTCAATGTCAATGGATGCAGAAGCAAAAGGTTTGAAAGGTGTAGCAAATTGGTTCTATGTGCAATGGCTTGAAGAACAAGATCATGCAAGAATCTTTATGAATTATCTTAATTCTCGAGACTGCAAAGTTGAACTAAAACCAATCAAAGATGTCAAAACTGAATGGGATTCTGTTTTGGATATGTTTAAAGACACTCTTGAACACGAACAAGTAGTTACTTCTCTTATCAATAACCTTGCTGCGATTGCCGCTGAGGATAAAGATTATGCATCATCAAACATGCTTGTCTGGTTCATTGATGAACAAGTCGAAGAAGAAGAATCTGCTCGTGATAAGATCTTTGCTGTTGAATCAGTTGAAGGTAATAAATACGGAATGTATCAACTTGATAAAGAGCTTGCTTCTCGGACATATACTCAAGCATCTCCATTAGCATCATCTGCTGAATAATTTATCAATAGGGATAGTTGCTATCTATGTTGATTATAGCAGATTTGAAAAATGAATGAGACTTACAGTGATCTGAAATAGAAAGTCAGACAAGTTAATAAAAAAGTTTTATTGAAAAGAGTTCGGTATTATACCGAGCTCTTTCTTATTAATAGAATAAATTCTATTTTATCGAACACCAATAAATCTAAATAATAAAAAATCAGTTTTTTGTGTTTGCAATGAATATTAATTTTTTTAGTGAAATAGGTATAGTATTATTTAAATAGTGATTGAATGTGTGTTATATCAATTGTTCTGATAATGGCTTTCCCATTTGGCGTATATTGAGGATTATGTAGTTTAAATAATTCACTGATTAGGTGTTCCATTTCAGATATTGATAGTTTTGTTCCACCTTTAATTGCAGCCGTACGGGCCATTAAGAATGCAATCTTGGAAATTGTTGTAGTTAAAATATCGGGATTTTCAAAACCATAGTCGGGACTTTCGGAATCCAAAGCATCAAGAATTTGCAGAATTGTATCTTTGGGATTTTGTTTGTCGAGTGTCGTTGGCATTCCTTGTATTATCCATCTATTATCTTCTTCATATTCGAGCATAAATCCCATATGTTTCAGTTCATCTTCTATGCTCTCTAGCAATAGTTGTTGTGTTTTATCAAGTTCGATTGATTCAGGAAACATGATACGTTGAGAGGAAATTGTTGCCGTTGATACATTTTTGATATATTGTTCGAATAAAATTTTAAGATGAGCCCTATGTTGGTCAATGATAGAAATTCCGTTTTGAGAGGGAGTTATTATATATTTGTTGTTAAGTTGAATACATAGTGGTGCAATTTCGTCGTTATCGTCTATTTCAGGAAGTGGATCATTACTGATTTGTTGAACGATATCAATGTTTGTAGACGGATTGGAATGAATGAAATCATTGTATAGTTTATCCCAATTTGAGTTAACCTTTGTTGCTTTATATGAAGGTGCAATTTTGGGTTTTGAGTAATTTTGTGAAAAATTACTATATGATTCGTTTTTGAAAGGATTATATGAAGGGTCGATATCTATTGTTGGTTTTTCAATGAAATCTCCAGTTCGAGGAGGGTCTATTTGCATAATATCTTCATTGAAGTCTATTGAAGGCACTGCAGAAAATTTTCCTAAAGATGCTTTTACAGATGCTTGAAGAATAGACCAAATATTTTGTTCGTTTTCGAATTTGATTTCACTTTTTGTGGGGTGAATATTAACATCAATAGTTTCAGGATCAACGTTGATTTTTAAGAAATAACAAGGTTGAGTATCGTGGGCTATAAGACCTTCATAACATGAAATTATTGCCTTATGAAAATATGGGTGTCGCATATTTCTGCCATTTGCTATAAGAAATTGAAGAGGATTTCTTCTGCGAGCAAATTCCGGGCGAGAAATGAATCCTGAAATCTTGACAACAGACGTATCAATGTCTATGGGTAGAAGATGCATATTAAGGTTGTTTTTCCATAGGTCAGAAATACGCTGTTTGAATGTGCCGGGTCGAAGTTCAATTTTTTTTGATGTTGAGCCGGTGTCGATAGTCATGTATATGTCATTGTTTACTAAAGCTAAACGTTCAAATTCACGCATGATATTGCCTAATTCAACGTTGTCTGATTTAAGAAATTTCCTACGGGCAGGAACATTGAAAAATAGGTTTTTAATCATAAAATTACTGCCGTTTGAGCATATACAAGGCTCTTGATTTTCTACTTTTGACCCGTTTATGATTAATTGTGTACCAAACTTATCGTCTTTGCGTTTAGTTTTTAATTCCACTTGTGAAATAGCACAGATAGAAGGCAAAGCTTCTCCTCTAAATCCCATTGTTTGCAGAGAGAACAAATCGTCGGCTTTGCGTATTTTTGAAGTTGCATGTCGTTCAAAAGCAAGACGTGCATCTGTTTCACTCATGCCTATACCATCATCAATAACTTGAATAAGGGTTTTACCGGCATCTTTTATATAAATATCTATGCGAGAAGCATGGGCATCAACAGCATTTTCTATTAATTCTTTGATTACAGATGCAGGGCGTTGGATAACTTCGCCGGCTGCTATCTGGTTTGCTACTGAATCGGGTAATAGTTTGATTATATCGCTCATTGCTTGATAAGTCCTATGTAATATTTCTGAAGATCTTATTGATTTCTGCGTCTTCTACTATTGGTGTTGTCTGAAGGAGCAGAAAAATATTGCTCTAACTCATCAGATATGTCGCCAAGATCATCAGCTCGTTTTGGTCGAATTATTTCATACCACTTGAAATCAGGCAGATATAGCTGATTTGATTTTAGTAAGAATATTGGTGTTGCACTGCTTGTAACTTCAGGCCACATTTTCAATTTGTCAATTTTTTGGTTTGATAAATTAATTGTTAAAAAACTGCTTTCTGCATTGACTAATTTATTGTATGTAGAATCCTTTTCCATAGGAAGAATTATAGCTTGTACGTTTCCACTTGCATCGAGTTGAGAGAGTTGTTGATCAATAAAAAATGCTTTCATTTGTTTCCCTGAAAGTTGATTATAAAATTCTTCTTCTACAGCTTCTGCAAGTATACCAAAATCCGGAAGTTCGGCCCAGTCAACTGTCGTATCGTTAAAATGAACATTGATGATATTCCCAGATACTTGGCGTTTTCCACTCCAGATAATAGGCCGATTATGCATATATAAAGTAGAATCCTTTTCTATAAAGACCATAGAATCGGCAATCCCTTGTATGTCGTTTCTAAAAAAACGGGCCCTGTGGAATGCCGAGGCTACACGTGTGGAGTCTTCGTTCATATATGCTCGGATTGTGTCTGCTCGCAAAAATATTGTATCAGGGCGAGAGAATTCCATCATTAACGGATATTCAGTAGCAAAAGCCTCTTGGGTGCTATCATTATAATAACCATATCCTCCAATTAAGATTGAATGATTTGCAGTGTCTGTTAGAACCATAGGGTGAGAACGTTTACTCACATCTCGATATTGATAAACATGACTAATTTTATTGGCTTTGTCATATACAATTGAATCTCCTTCAAGTGTAGTCGCATTATTGTTTGAATCCCTATGAACCACAAGCGAACGATTGTGTAATTCAGCATTTCCTGTTTCTGTTGAATACCAACCCGACGATGTCGCAATACTATCGGATCCACTTTTTATCTGAGTGAATTCAACAATTGTTGCACGTTGTGTTTTTGTGTTGTAAAATAATTTATTTGTTCGAAGATCAGATTTTTTGTTTCTTAACCATACATCATTGAAAACTTCCAACTCTTCGGTATTAACTCGATATATTCCATCAAGAGATGTTAAAGTGTCTGTTTCGTAAGTAGATAAATTGTAGTTTATCATTCTTCCTCCATTGAAGTAGTTTGCTTCATCATAGGCCATACTATAATCCAAACTATCGGTTGTCAGAATTTTTTTTGTTTTTGAAGCTTTGGCTATGTGTCTTAATTCCACCTTTTTACGTCCATTTGAACGAAGTTGAGCAAATTGTGCCTCTCCGTTATAATAAAGAATATCTGCAAAAACAAACAACGTGTCGCCTTGTTCCATTTTTACATTTCCGAATGCGTCGAGTGAGTTCGTCTTTGGATAAAAATATGCAGAATCGCAATACATATACATACCTGCTTTGCGAAATTTTACATTGCCTCGTAATAATTGATGTCCGTCAGCATATTCATTAGCTGATAATTCATCAGCGTATTCGAGAAATACTTTGTCTTGTTGATTCCGATTTGCATTAGGTATTTCCGGACGTATTGGGCGTGTCGGATTAGGACGACTATAATCTGAGATTTTTATCTGTGGCTCTTCAGACTGTCGCTGTGCATATGCTGAATATGCAATGTTGATTATCGAACAACCGATAATGATAGCAATGGCATATAAAATTCTAAAAGGATTATGATTTGTATGCTTCGACATCTAACAATGATTTATCAGTTTTTCAACCAACCATTATAACGGAAATCACAATCACTCCACCCTTCTTCAATATGTACGTAGGTGTCTTTTATTTTTTGTTCTACCCATCTACGTATGATATTTTCTTTTTCAGCATTTTCATACATAAGTTTAATCATGTTATAGTCTTCTGAAAGATTGGCTCTGTGACCTTCAATCCGATTTGTTAGTCGGACTATGGCAACAACTTCTCTATTGCGAGCCGGATCCATCATAATGAATGCCGGAGAAACATCACCTATTTGCATATGCTCAATTTGTCGAGCTACTTCTTGTGGAAGATCTTGCATCTCAAATCGAGTGTCGCCGGTGTTGAGATTTACCATTTTCCCTTTATTGTTTCTTGAGTCTTTATCCTGAGAAACATAGCGTGCAGCTTCTCCAAAATCAAATCTGCCATTGTTGATTTCTGTACGTAAGGAATCCAAACGAGTAATTGCATCGTCAATGTCTGCTTTGCTTACTTTGGGTCGTAAGAGAATATGTCGGCAATTTATTTGTTCCCCACGTTTTTCAATTAATTGAATTATATGATAACCGTATTCTGTTTCTACAATTCGAGACACTTTTTTGGGATCGTTTAGATTGAATGCTACATTTGCAAATTCCGGAACCCAGTCAGCACGTCCGTGAAATCCTAATTCACCACCTTGCATCGCCGAACCATCTTCACTATACATAATGGCAAGAGTAGAAAATTCCGTCTCTCCTCGATTAACACGATCGGCATAATCACGAAGACGTGCTTTGACATCGTCAATCTCTTGTTGAGGTATTTGTGGATTTAATGTGATAATTTGAACTTCAACTTGCATCGGCACATAAGGAATGCTGTCGGCTGGTAAGTTGTTAAAATATTTTCTAACATCTCCAGGTGTTGCCTTTACATTTTTTGTGAGCGAATTTTGTACTTCTTGAATGATATATTGATTTCTCATGATTTCAAGAAGTTGTTCACGAAGTGATTGTATTGATTTGCGAAAATGTTGCTCCACACGTTCCTTTGAACCAAGGTTGGCAATGAAAAAGTTTATTCGTTTATCTACAGATTGAAATACCATTGTCTCAGGAGCTTCAATGGTGTCGAGTTTTGCTTGGTGAAGATATAATTTTTCGACAGCCATCTGTTCTGGAATTAAACAATATGGATTTCCGTCCCATTGGGTCCCTTCGTATTGAGATTGACTATACATTTCCTCAATTTCTGATTTGAAAATCGCTTCATCTCCGACAACCCATGCAACTTCATCTATGATATTATTGTTTTGGGCGATTGCAATTAATACACTTATAAGTGTCAAACTTACGCTTAATATTTTTAGTTTCACTGTTATAAAGATTTATATGTGTTATTTATTTTTAGTAGGATCATATTGACCTATAATTATCTTTTTATCTTTGACTGCTTGATTATAAATTGAATTAATCAAAGCATTGTCATATGCGTTTTTATCTTCATTAATTAATATCTCTTGGATTTGAGGCTTGGCAAATTCAAAAGGCATTACTTCTCCGGAAAGAATGTAGTCTGAAATATATAGAAAATATGTTGACCCATTATGTGTAGTCTCAAAATTGCTGTGAGATTTTACAAACTCGTTTGCGTTGCCAAATCGATATGGTACTTGTTCAACAATATTTTGCCAATCAATCCATTGATCAATAAAATAGTCATATTGCATTAATTCTTTTAGACCATAACTTTCAATTTTGTCGATATTATTTTGAGATGGTGAATTAATCCATTTTCTTAAATTAGACAATTGTCGAGAATCGTCTGGAACTTTGAGATATATGCCTCGAATAATAGGTCTGTTGAGTATGAAATTATCTTTATTTTGTTCATAATATTCGGTAATGGCTTGTTCTTCTATTTGAGAAGAGTGATTTTCTGCCATCATCTTTCGATATTCATTTAAGATTAATTGATTTCGATATTCTTCAGTTAGTTCGTTAATGTGTTTCATGTCAGGTATGTTGCGTGCTGCAACTTCTTGAAGGAGAATAGATTGAATCCATTTTTTTGTAATTGCATGAAATAGGGCTGCACTATCTGCTGAAGAAATGGTTTTAGGTATCTGATTTTCTACATACTGCTTTGTTAATATTGAGTCTCCTATCTGAATAAGCATATCTTCTCTATCTATTTGTGGTGTTGACTTATTCCCACATCTTGTGAATAGAGTGAAAATAAGTAATCCGATAAAAAGATGTCTGACAAGTTTCCTCATATCTGTATATGCTATTTGTTTCAATCTACAAAATTACAGAAAAAAAAGAAATTACGATATATTCTCTATCTCTTTTTTAGTTTTTTTAAGAAAATATATCGTATAATATTAGTCCAATTTTATTTGGCTTGAATTTCTCTCAATATTTATTGCAGAAATCAGAATGGTATTTTGAAACCTTGACTATTGATGAAGTCAAAGAATATTTTAGAGAAAGTTTCGTTAGCCTCGCGAGAGTATCTTATATCAGTAAATACCTGTGCAAGAGATTCTTTGTTGTTCTCTTTGATGAATTTTTGGTTTGCTTCAAAATTATCTTTTGATTCGAAAAATTTCAAAATGTCTTGATCACTGTCATTTCTATACGTTTCTTTGTGCATGATAGCTTCTACGGGAATTCTTTCACATTGTTCCGGTGTAGATGCCGGATAGCCAAGAGTCAAACATGCTACCGGGACCACATTTTGGGGAAGAGACAAAATTTCGGCAATTTGAGGTGCGTTGTACGTAACTGTTCCAAGATAACATGTGCCAATGCCATTCATTTCTGCTATTGTGACGATTTGTTGTGAAAAAATGAGTGCATCTATTGTTGCTGTCATGAATGATTGAAAATTGTCATATCCCGGATTTGCATTACTGAGTTTGCACCACCGATTAAATCTATTGAAGTCTGCACAAATGGTAAGCACTATTTGACAATTCTTTACAGATGGTTGATTAAAATGTGCAGGAGACAGCAGTTCTTTCATTTTAATATCTCGTGTTACAATGACACTATATAATTGCATATTTCCTGTTGAAGGGGCCCTCATGGCTTGTTCAATTATATTGTTAAGAAGTTGATCGTCAATTTCCTGTGTTGTGTAATTTCTTATAGTTCGTCTGTTTTTGAAATATTCTGTATGCATAATTGATTACGATTAATGGTTTTATTTATGTGCAAAATTAGTTAATTATATTTATATACACAATACGTATAAATAATTTTTTGGAAAACTTTATGCAACTACTAAAAAAATAAAACGCTGATTATCAAACAAATAAAAATTTTTTTGGAAAACTTGTTAAAAAAACAGTAATATCTTGGTTGAAAATTTGGTGATGTCAATAATTAATTGCAACTTTGCACTCTGAAAATTTTAAAACAAAAAAATAATTATAATCAAAAAATGGAGACAACCCCACGTATGTATTCGTATGAAGAAGCATACAAAGCTTCTTTGGAATATTTTAAAGGAGATGAGCTCGCTGCAAGAGTTTGGGCGAGTAAATATGCTCTAAAAGACTCGTTTGGCAATATATATGAATTATCGCCAGATGATATGCATCATCGAATAGCGAGAGAGATTGCACGAATTGAAAATAAATATCCGAATCCAATGTCGGAAGAGGAAGTTTATGGATTATTAAAAGAATTCAAATATATCGTGCCTCAAGGAAGTCCAATGGCTGGAATCGGAAATGATCTTCAAGTAGGCTCTTTGTCAAATTGCTTTGTTGTGGGATTGGATAAGCACCCTGACTCATATGGAGGAATCATCAAAGTTGATGAAGAACAAGTTCAGTTAATGAAACGAAGAGGTGGCGTAGGGCATGACTTGTCGCATATTCGTCCAAAAGGTAGTCCGGTGAAAAACTCTGCGTTAACATCTACAGGCTTAGTGCCGTTCATGGAGCGTTATAGTAATAGTACACGTGAAGTGGCACAAGATGGACGAAGAGGAGCATTGATGTTATCTGTAAGTATCAAACACCCGGATTCTGAAGCATTTATAGATGCAAAGATGACAGAGGGTAAAGTTACAGGGGCAAATGTTTCGGTGAGAATAGATGATGCATTTATGCAAGCAGCTATTTCAGGAACACCATATATTCAAAAATATCCAATTAATTCCCAAGAACCTACATTTACAAAAGAGGTAGACGCTAAATTAATATGGGAAAAGATTGTTCATAATGCATGGAAAAGTGCTGAACCGGGAGTGTTATTTTGGGATACAATACAGAGAGAATCAGTGCCGGATTGTTATGCTGATTTAGGTTTTGAGACAATATCAACGAACCCTTGTGGAGAGATACCATTATGTCCGTACGATAGTTGTCGATTAGTTGCCATAAACTTATACAGTTATGTAAAGAATCCGTTCACTCCGGAGGCATCATTTGATTATGATTTATTCCGTCAACATGTAGGCAAAGCACAAAGAATTATGGACGATATTATTGATCTTGAGATGGAAAAGATCGATATGATTATTGCCAAAATTAAGACTGACCCCGAAACAGAAGAAGTGAAAAATACGGAACTTCATTTATGGGAAAAGATTCGAGCAAAAACACTAAAAGGTCGCCGTACAGGTTGTGGAACAACGGCTGAAGGAGATATGCTTGCTGCATTAGGATATAGATATGGCACTCCGGAAGCAACCGAATTCTCAGTCAATGTTCATAAACAATTAGCGTTAGCATATTATGGTGCTTCTGTACAAATGGCAGAAGAGCGTGGTGCATTTGAAGTGTTCGATGCAGAACGTGAAAAGAATAACCCATACATTCTTCGAATAAAAGAAGCCGATCCGGCCCTATATGAAAGAATGTGTAAAGTGGGACGAAGAAATATTGCCTGTTTGACAATTGCTCCTACCGGGACCACATCATTAATGACACAAACGACTTCAGGTATCGAACCGGTATTCTTGCCAGTATACAAACGTCGTAGAAAAGTCAACCCTAATGATACAGATGTAACGATTGATTTTGTAGATGAGGTAGGTGATGCATTTGAAGAGTATATTGTATACCACCACAAGTTCATCGAATGGATGAAAGTAAAAGGCTATGAGGTGAAGAAAAACTTGACTACAGAAGAGATTGAAGCCTTAGTCAAAGAATCGCCATACTATAAAGCAACGAGCAATGATGTAGATTGGTTGGAAAAGGTTCGTATGCAAGGTGGTGTTCAGAAATGGGTTGACCATTCAATCAGTGTAACAATCAATCTTCCGAATGATGTAACAGAAGAGCTTGTGAATCAATTATATATTGAGGCATGGAAAGCCGGCTGTAAAGGTTGTACGGTTTATCGCGATGGTTCACGTAGCAATGTCTTAGAAGCAGTGAAAAAAGAATCAAAATCACAGCCTCATTTAATTCATATACCGGAACATGTGGCAAAACGCCCGATTGAACTTGAAGCTGATGTGGTTCGTTTCCAAAACAATAAGGAAAAATGGATCGCTTTTGTAGGATTGATTGATGAAAAACCATATGAAATCTTTACCGGATTAGCAGACGATGAAGATGGTATATTCTGTCCGAAAAGTGTAAATCGAGGTAAGATTATCAAAGCAACAGATGAAAATGGCAAAAAACGCTACGATTTTCAATTCATCAACAAACGTGGATATAAAACGACAATCGAAGGTTTGAGTGATAAGTTTAATCCCGAATTTTGGAACTATGCAAAATTGATTTCAGGTGTGCTTCGTTATGGAATGCCGATAGACCAAGTGTTGAAATTAGTTTCAAGTCTTGAATTAGATTCTGAAAACATTAACACATGGAAAAATGGAGTTGAAAGAGCATTGAAGAAATATATGCCAAATGGAGCAAAAGCGACCGGTCAGCAATGTCCAAATTGTGGAGCTGAAGCATTAATTTATCAAGAAGGTTGTCTGATTTGTACTGCTTGTGGAGCTTCAAAGTGTGGATAAAAATGTGAATACGCTAAAACATAATTAATAAAATTGAAAAAAGTCATGATAGAAATGGTCTATTATGACTTTTTTTATGTAAATTTACACCGTGAAAATGATAGAGATAATATTACTAAATAAATTCTATATAAATTTTAGTTTACAGTATGAAAATTCGATTTAATATTGATTATCGCACAAATTGGGGCGAATCGGTTTATCTTACCGGTAATATTCCTGAACTGGGAAATGGTAGTGAACACAACGCCTTGCCTATGAATTTGGTCGGTAGTGAGACATGGACTTTAGAGATAGAGGTAGGGACAAAGACAAAAGATTTTGAATATCGTTATATTGTTAAAGCTGATAATGCACCTTGGAAATTTGAATGGGGAGTGCCACATAGATTTAGAGCAGGTGTCGGAATAAAGAGATATCGTATATATGATATATGGCAAGATGTTCCGTATGATAAACCATATTATTCTTCAGCTTTTGTAGAAGGTATGCTTTATAGAGCATGTCGTGATCAGCAACAAAAAGTAGAGCCGGGAACAATAAATATTCGAGTATCAGCTCCTATGATACAGCCTGACGAAATCCTAGCAATCACAGGAGAGGGAAATGCATTAGGTAATTGGGACATAAAGCAAGCCATACGATTAAATGATGCAAATTATCCGGAATGGGAAACATCAATAGACGCTAAAGATATAAAATCTTCGTTTGAATATAAATTTGTGATATTGAAAAAAGATTCAGGCGAAGTCATTGCGTGGGAAATGAGAAACAATCGTATTTTCGATATTGAACCATCTGGAAAAGATGAAAACATAGTTCTGTCAGGAATGCGTTTTGTTAATCCATTACAACCATGGAAATGTGCAGGAACTGCGATACCTACATTCTCTGTACGCACTGAAGAAGATTTTGGAGTCGGAGATTTCATCGATTTGAAAAAAATGGTTGATTGGTGTAAATTAACCGGGCAAAAAATGTTGCAATTATTGCCGATTAATGACACTACAATGACTGGAACATGGACAGATTCATATCCATACAATGCAAACTCTACGTTTGCTCTTCACCCTATGTATCTTCGCTTGACTGCCGTAGGTAAATTAAAAAACAAAGAACGTCAAGAATATTATGATAATCTTGGGCGAGAATTAAATCAACTTTCTGAAATTGACTATGAAAAAGTCAACGGAGGTAAGATTGAATTTATGAAAGAGATATATGCAGAAAAAGCCACTTCAACACAAAGAGAAAAAGCTTATAAAACATTTGTTGCAAACAATGAATATTGGTTGAAACCATATGCAGCTTTTTGTGTGCTTCGAGACCTTAACGGGACACCCGAGATGGATAAGTGGGGAGAATATGCTGTATATGATGAAAAGAAAGTTGATGCTTTTTGTAAGGAACACGATAAAGAAATAAAATTTATCTATTTTGTACAATATCATCTTGATAAACAAATTAGCGAAGTGCGTGATTATGCACATCAACAAGGAGTGGTGTTGAAAGGAGATATTCCAATTGGCATCAGTCGAACAAGTGTTGATGCTTGGGTTTATCCACATCTATTCTATATGGATTGTCAAGCGGGAGCTCCACCTGATGATTTCTCTATCCTCGGACAAAATTGGGGATTCCCTACATATAATTGGGAAGAGATGGCAAAAGATGGTTTTGCATGGTGGAAATCACGTTTCCGTAAAATGGCTGAATATTTCGATGCATATCGAATTGACCACGTGCTTGGATTTTTCCGTATTTGGCAGATACCAATGAATGCTGTGCATGGTCTGTTGGGAACATTTAATCCTGCAATGCCGTTCTCTGTAGAGGAGTTGCGTAATAATTATGACTTCTGGATAAATCCTGAAATACAAGCAAATCCATTTATTAAAGAATGGATGTTGACTGATTTCTTTGGGGAATATACACTTGAAGCAAAAGAGCGTTTTCTCGATTTTGTGGGTGATGGACGATATATATTGAAAGAGTATGTCAATACGCAAGTCAAAGTTGTAGATTTCTTTAAACATGAAGATAAAAATGATAAGAACGACCGTTTATGTAATGGTTTGTTAGGTCTTATAGATGATGTTTTGTTCATAGAAGACCAATATGAAAAAGGTAAATATCATCCACGTATATCAGCTCAGTTCACATATAGTTATCGTTGTTTGAATGAATATGAAAAATGGTGTTTCGACAGACTATACAATGATTTTTACTATCGTCGCCACAATGATTTTTGGTATGGCAAAGCAATGTGGAAACTACCACCACTTTTAGATTCAAACTCAATGCTGACATGTGCAGAAGATCTTGGCATGATTCCTGATTGTGTGCCTGCTGTGATGAGTGCATTGCAAATATTATCGCTTGAGATCCAACGTATGCCTAAAGATCCTAAAGTTGAATTTGGGAATACATGGTCATACCCATATTATTCTGTCTGCACCACATCAACTCATGATATGGGTGGTATTCGTGCATGGTGGGAAAGTGATTCTGCAATGGCTCAACGTTTCTATAATAATGTATTACATGAAGGTGGAGCTGCTCCTTATTTTGCTGAGCCATGGGTATGTTCGAAGATTGTAGATCTGCAATTAAAATCTCCATCAATGTTGTGTGTTTTACCTCTCCAAGATTGGTTGTCAATGGACGGCTCTTTACGTCGAGAAAATCCACACGATGAGCAAATCAATGTTCCGGCAATCAGCCGACATTATTGGAGATATCGTATGCATTTATCAGTCGAGAATCTTATGCAACAGACAACATTTAATAATATGATTCATGAAATGATTCAAGGATCGAATCGATAAATATAAAAATTAATAGATCGAATGCACCTCAATATAGAAAAAGTCTATTGAGGTGCATTTTTATTAATAAGACAAAATGTTTAATTTTATTGGATAGAAACAAAATTAAGAATAAGATTATTCATCATTATTCGAGATAATAGAAAGAAGTTGGCTATGAATTGAAGAGGGAGCAGAGATGATAGAAATATTGCGATCAAATCGAAAATGAGTTACTAATGCACCTGATTCCTCGGCGATTAATTGTCCGGCACATACGTCCCATTCATGCAAGTTCATTTCCCAATAAGCATCAAGAATGCCATTTGCAACATAGCATAAATCAAGGGCTGCAGCACCTAATCGTCTGATTCCTCTCACCTGTGGCATGATCTTAGAGAAATTATTAAGATTGTTATCTTTGTTAGTGCCTTTATCTACCGGAAATCCTGTTGCAACGACAATCTGAGATAATTCTGTTTTTGGAGAAGACGAAATTTGGTTACCATTCAAAAATGCTCCTTCTCCTTTCACTGCATAAAACATTTCATCTAAATATGGGGCATATACAACTCCAATTATTGTTTCTCCCTTATATTTAATTCCAATTGAAACAGCAAATAAAGGCAACCCTTGACTATAGTTTGTTGTGCCGTCAAGAGGGTCTATTACCCAACAATAATCACTGTTAGTAATGTTTGCACCGGACTCTTCTGATAAAATAGAATGGGTAGGATATGTGGTCTTAATATGTTGTAATATACATGTTTCAGATTCTTTATCAGCAATTGTTACGATGTCAGCAGCATTAAGTTTATATTCGATGTTGATATTTGTCGAACGAAAGTGTTTAAGATGTATTTTGCCGGCTTCATGTGCCCATGCTATTGCATTTTTAAGAAGAATTTTAGTATCCATAATATTAATATAGGTTTCATGAATATAACACTGTAAGTTTTTAATTTGTGTTATTGATATTATAGTATAACATTTTGTATCTTCTGTTTGTTTTGATAAAAATAATAAAAGGATTTTAAAAGAGTTCTTCTAAAATCCTTTATTATTTTATTGTTAAATTGAGTTTTCTATTTTCTAATAAAACGTTTGTTTTCTTTGAGTTTATCTGAAATAATAAGTCCACCAATAATGAGTACGCAACCAATATATCCAAGCATTGTTATATTTTCGTTGATCATCAAAGCGGCAATTATCATTGTAACAAGTGGTTGAGCATATAAATAATTGTTTGCTGTAACCGGACCCAACACTTTCATCGTTTCATTCCATATGAGGTAAGCCATCACAGAGCAAAGAACAATAAGAAATAAGAAACTATAAATATATTCAGTGTGAGTGAAGTCTAAAAGCAAATGGAAGTGATAAGCTTCCGGTTGCATCATTAGTAGAGGAATAGCTGTAATCACACCGTAAAAAAATAGTTTGCGAGTGATAAATAGTGAGTTGTAGATTGGAATAAGTTTCTTTACGACAATTGAATATACAGCCCAACTGATTGCAGCTGATAATGCCAATAAATCTCCTTTCGGTTTAATCTCAAAACCTTCGCCATTACTAAATATGATGCAGCCGACACCGATAAATGCTATTATGGAGCCTAATATTACCCCAAACTTTATTCGCTCTCTGAATACAATACCCATAAGAATTGTAGTGAAGATAGGGGATATAGATGCTAATAAAGAAACATTACTTGTGGTGGTAAATTTCAGAGCATAATTTTCTGTTATGAAATATAGAGAGCCGGCACACACTCCACATATCA
Source organism: uncultured Porphyromonadaceae bacterium (assembly GCA_937911575.1). Lineage (GTDB taxonomy): Bacteria > Bacteroidota > Bacteroidia > Bacteroidales > Muribaculaceae > Lepagella. Next base: position 127,556 of record CALDPR010000045.1, read on the forward strand.
TTAGATTAAGCTCATCTTTCCAATTATTAGCAAATATTTTTTTGAAAGTAAAGCAAAGGAGAAGCAGATATGCGACTGCAAAACGATAGACATAAACTTCTACAGGGGTGAACCCTCCGTCTTCCATTAAAACCTTTGTAAATACGAACGAAGCTCCCCATGCTGATACAGTTATGATTGCTCCAAGATGACCTAATAAAGTGATATAGTTTGAATTACCGAGTCTATTTAGTTTTGTCATGATTTTTATTTTTTAAGGTATAAGCAAATATTATGATGCTTAACATTTTCCATTCTACAAAATTATAAATAAAATTTGGATTTATGAAATATTGTGTAGAGATTTGGTGAAATTAATTTTATTGACTACTTTTGTGATATATAAATAATTAAAAAATAAATAATTTTAAAGAACATGAAAATTAAATTTTTATCATTAATTGCGTTGATTAGCATCTTTGCTATCAATTTGTCTGCTCAGACATTTTATTATGAGAAAGAAGGTATAGGTCCGGTAAAATTTAATATGAATTTCAAGACACTTCCGGAATCTGTTGCTAGTTTATATGATAGTAAAACACTACTTGAAGAATATGATGAAATGGAAGATGTGTATCTCTATACAATTCATTTTAAGTTGAATGGAGAAGATCGATTTTATGCAAGAGCATATGGATATGGAGATTTTGAAATTTATGAAATAAGAACTTCTACTAAAGAATTGCGTACGAAGTCAGGGGCATACAATGGAATGCCAGCTCGTGAATTTATTCAATTGCCGGGTGTGTCTTGCGAAGTATATTCTGATATGTATATAATTGATTTCCTAATTGATGGTGTTTCTGTTGGTATTGATTATACCGGATTTTCTCCTGCCGGCCAGAAAAAATTTGATAAAGCAATGCAGACAGAAGTTGCTCCAAAATTTGTAGCTTCAGATTTTAATACTGATACAGTAATTCTTTTAGGAGGGTTAAATATTTGGTAATTAGAAGATAAGAATAAAAAAATAGGTGTGAACAATTACGATCACACCTGTTTTTTTATACAAATATTTAGGAAGATTTTATAAGTAGAGGTATATTTAAATAAACATTCAAAGAATCGATATAACCTCTTTTTAGAATCTATTCAAAAATTTCGAAATCGTCTTTTGTTACTCCACAAATCGGACATGTCCAATCTTCCGGAATATCTTCAAACGCAGTTCCTGCAGCAATACCACTGTCAGGGTCGCCAACTTCAGGGTCATATACCCAATCACACACTACACATTTATATTTTTTCATCAGCTAAAATTGTTAAAAGTTTATATTATTATAACGTAAAATAGGTTGTGAAAGTTCATCAAAATTCAGCAGATATTTTCATTAACACAGAGAGGTAGAGCAATGCATGTAAAACAAAGGTTATGCTATTTATGAATCTTAAAAAAACTAAAAACTTCGCTTGTGATGTCGGTTATTTGGAAAATATGTTGTAAATTTGTTATTTAAAAACATAGACAGAATATATGAAATATCGTATTGTATCAATACTGCTTTTATTGGTTAGTTTTAGTATATGTGCCAATAACTTGGAAACTGCAAAAGAACTATATGAATCAGGGAACTATTCTGAGGCATATCCATTGTTTGTAGAAGTAATAAATGAAAAGCCCAAAAGTAAAGATATAGGTCAGCTTAATCAATGGGCAGGGGAATGTGCATTTTATCTTGAAGACTATGATATTGCAGAGTCGCATTTTAATAAGTCGAAAGCAAAAAACATTGCCGATGCATATAGATTTCTTGGCTTAATATCATTTTTTAATTATGATTTCGACTTGGCAGGAGACTATTATGTAAAATACGAACAATTGCTTAATAAGGCCAAAAAGGATATACCGGAAAATGCATTTGTGGAATTAAATAGAATCGAGAAGGCTCAATCAATGTTAGATAACGTAGAAAAGATTACGATTATAGATAGTATTGCTGTCCCTCGGGAGTATTTTTTTAAATATTACAGAATATCTCCTGATTGTGGTTCGCTGAATGATGTGAAAACTTTGCCTTTTTCGGTTGATTCTAATATAGGAGAAGTGGTGTATGCTAATGAGAATCGAGATTTTATGATGTGGGCTTCAACGGACACATTAGGCATATATCATATTACGGAAGCTTCTCAATTAATAGATAAGACATGGCACGAACCGGTTGTCGTTGCTGATGTGTTGAACGATGGAGGTGATGCTCGTTTTCCGTTTATGATGACTGATGGAGCAACACTATATTTTGCTAATAATGGTGAAAATTCTATCGGAGGATATGATATTTTTATCTCTCGAAAAGACTATGAAGAGAATGAATATATGGCTCCGACAAATATAGGTATGCCATATAACTCTCCATATGATGATTATATGCTAGCTATCGATGAAACACTTGGAATAGGTTGGTGGGCAACAGATAGAAATCGCTTGCCAGATGATATGATTACAATATATCTGTTCATCAAAAATGACCTTCGAATAAATTATAATGCTGACGATGAAAATATTGCAGAATATGCTCGTATAAGAGATTATAAGTCAACGTGGGAGGAAGATACTGACTATTCAGATATTCTTAATCAAATTGCTAATGTTAATAATAAAGAAATACAAGAAGAAGCAGATTTCATTTTTATAATCAGATCGGGTGTAGTATATACATCTATTGATGATTTTAAAACAGTTGAAGGTAAACAGCTTATGACTACATATCTTAGTGAACAAGAAATTTTTGATTCAATGTTAAAAAAACTGCGTGAAATTAGAATACAATTCAGTCAGACACGCTCTTCATCATTAATCAGTCAGATTGTAACTCTTGAAAAAGAGATTGAAAGCCAGAGAGAGAAAATAATTCAAATTAAGAATAATATTTATATAAAAGAGAGATAAAAAATGATTTCCTTTATTCTATCAATACTGCTCCTCATAGGAGGCTATTTCATATATGGGACTATTGTAAGTAAAATATTTGGAGTTAATTCAAAACTTAAAACACCTGTTCAGACAATGGCTGATGGTGTTGATTATGTAGAATTGCCTACATGGAAAATTTTTCTCATACAGTTTCTGAATATAGCAGGTCTTGGACCAATTTTTGGAGCTGTAATGGGTGTAATGTACGGACCATCGGCATTTCTATGGATCGTTATAGGTACGATATTTGCCGGAGCTGTCCACGATTTTTTATCGGCTATGTTGTCAATCAGAAGTGGAGGAGCTTCGTTGCCTGAAATTGTAGGAGAACAGTTAGGCTCTAAAATAAAAACAGTGATGCGAATATTCGCTCTTTTACTTATGATTCTTGTCGGAGCGGTATTTGTATATAACCCTGCTGATTTATTGGCAATCTTAACTCCTGAAAGTCTTGATAGAATATTTTGGATAGTTGTTATTTTCATCTATTATATGGCAGCAACTTTATTGCCAATAGATAAACTAATTGGTAAACTATATCCTTTATTCGGATTCGCACTCCTTTTTATGGCAATAGGGATTATGGTTGGTATATTTGTTAATTCTACATCTCTTCCGGAAATATGGCAAGAATTTTATAATCATAGATCCGATGCAGATAATAATCCGATATTTCCTATGATGTTTGTTTCGATTGCATGTGGTGCAATTTCCGGATTCCATGCAACTCAATCACCAATGATGGCACGATGTATAAAAAATGAGCGATATGCACAACCGGTATTCTATGGTGCAATGATTGCTGAAGGTATTGTCGCTCTTATTTGGGCTGCTGCGGCAATCGCATTTACAGGGGGATACACTGAATTACAACAATATCTTGGTAATAGCAGTCCGGCTGTGTTAGTTAATAATCTATCAAATTCATGGTTAGGAGCTTTTGGTGGAGTATTAGCTGTTTTAGGTGTAATTGCTGCTCCAATCACTTCCGGTGATACTGCTTTGAGAAGTGCTAGATTAATTGCTGCCGATTTTCTGAAAATCAAACAAAAGCAAATATCAAAGCGTTTAATGGTTTCTATTCCCATATTTATACTATGTTTCATAATAATGTTGATTCCTTATGAAGTGCTTTGGAGATATTTTGCTTGGTGTAATCAAGTCCTTTCGGTCTTTACTCTATGGAGCATAACAGTATATCTTGCAAAACAAAAGAAAAATTATTTTATAACCCTTTTGCCGGCACTTTTCATGACAAGTGTAACTGTAACATATATTTTCTTTGCTCCAGAAGGATTCTCTCAATTAACGCAACTTGTGGCTGATTATAAAATTGGATATATGCCGGCAGTTACTATTGGAATTGCAACAGCAGCATTATTCTATTTACTATTTGTGAGATTTATATCGCTATATAAAAAGAATGAAATGCTAAACAAAAGATGATAGATTTAAAAAATATAGCGAGAGAAACAGATGCATATAATTTCCATTCACATACTCAATTTTGTGATGGTAGAGCAACAATGGAAGAGATGCTCAAATCTGCAATAGATGAAAAGATTAACTATTATGGTTTTTCCCCTCACTCGCCAATAAAGTGTGAATCTACTTGTAATATGAGCGTTGAGTGTGTCAAACAATACTTTGATGAATTTTATCGTCTGAAAGAAATATATGCTGACAATATACATGCGTATGTCTCAATGGAGATAGACTATTTAAATAGAGATTTTGGCCCTCATATCGACTATTTTCAAAATTTAAATTTAGACTACCGTATCGGTGCTGTCCATTTTGTAGAGAATCAAGATAAAATATTCATTGATTGCGATGGAAGATATGAAAGATTCAAACTCCGATTGCATGATGCTTTTCGTAATGACATACGTTATGTGGTTGAAAAATATTTCGAGCAAGTATTGACAATGATTGAATTAGGGGGATTTGACATACTTGCTCATTTTGACAAAATTGCACATAATGCTTCTCTCTCTCAACCTGGAATAGAAAATCAACATTGGTATGAAGCTCTAATTGATGATGTCGTTCGACTTGCTTTTGACAAAAAAATAATTGTCGAGGTTAATACAAAAGCTTATGACGAACATAAACGTATATTTCCTCATAATCGGTGGTTGTACAAAATTATATCATCGAAATTGCCTATTGTTGTTAATTCCGATGCTCACTATCCCGATAAAATTAATGCAGGGAGAAAAGAAACAATAAAGATAATTTCTGGAATAAGAAATGAAATAAATACTATTGCTCAATCATATGAATAAATTCATAACACCAAATTTATTTGAACAATATTCAAACGACGATTCTAAACAGAGAATAGAACATCTTCGCAATGAGATAAACAAGCATAACCATAGTTACTATGTATTGAATTCCCCCACAATATCTGATAAAGAATTCGATTTTTTACTTAAAGAATTGGAGCAACTTGAACTTGAAAATCCACAATATGCAGATCCAAATTCACCGACGCAAAGAGTCGGTTCGGATATAACAAAAGGATTTTCGCAGGTTACTCATAAGCGTCCAATGATTTCATTGTCAAATTCATACTCAATAGATGATGTCAAAGCATGGTTTGATAGGCTAAAAAATAATCTTGAGAATCAACAATTTTCAATCGTGGGCGAATTAAAATTTGATGGGACTTCTATTTCGCTCACTTATGAAAACGGTGTGCTTGTTAGAGCTGTTACTCGAGGAGATGGAGAAAAAGGAGATGATGTAACAATAAATATAAAAACAATTAAGAGCATACCTTTAACACTATTGCCGGGAGATTATCCAAAGGAATTTGAGATTAGAGGAGAAATACTTATGCCTTGGGCTTCTTTTGATAAACTTAACAAGGAACGTGCAGAGAATGAAGAACCTTTGTTTGCAAATCCTCGTAATGCAGCATCTGGGACACTTAAATTACAAGACCCAAAAGAAGTGGCTAAGCGAAACCTCGATGTCAGATTTTATGCCATATATTCTGACGAACTTCCTTATGACAACCATTTTGATAATTTGCAAGAAGCTGCCAAATGGGGATTAAAAGTTTCAAAAGAAATGACTCTTTTGAAATCAATTGATGAAGTAATAAGTTTTATAAACAAATGGGACGACCAGAGGAAAACTTTGCCGGTAGCTACTGATGGTTTAGTCTTTAAAGTGAATTCCTTGCAGCAACAATTCAATCTTGGGTCAACTGCAAAATCTCCTCGTTGGGCAATCGCATATAAATTCAACCCTGAAAATGCTTGTACAAGATTAATTAATATATCATACGAAACAGGAAGAATGGGTATAATAACTCCTGTTGCAAATCTCGAACCGGTTATGCTATCCGGAACTATTGTTAAACGTGCATCTCTCCATAATGAAGATATTATGAATCAACTCAATATTCATGAAAATGATTTTGTGTATGTTGAAAAAGGAGGAGAAATAATACCTAAAATTACCGGAGTGGAAATTTCAAAGAGACAACCAAATGCAACTAAAATTAAATTTGTTGAATCGTGTCCTGTATGCAATACGAAATTAGTGCGTATAGAAGGTGAAGCTGCGTGGATATGTCCTAATAAATATGGTTGCAGACCTCAGATCACAGGAAAAATACAGCATTTTGTTGCTCGTAAAATGATGAATATTGATGGAATAGGAGAAGAAACCACAGAACTTCTTTTTCAACACAAGTTAGTTACTTCAATCGCCGATATTTATTCTTTAACGGTTGAAAAATTATCAGGTCTTGAAAGAATAGGAGAAAAAACAGCGATTAAAATATGTCAAGGTGTAGAAGAATCAAAAACGGTACCTTTCGAAAGAGTTCTGTATGCACTATCAATACCTAATGTGGGTGAAACAACAGCTAAACGTTTAGCTATCGCAGTAAAGTCTATGGATAATCTTCGTAATATGACACTCGAACAACTTACTGATATTACTGATATAGGTCCGATAATTGCAAAATCTATTATTGAATTCTTTGAAGAACCATTAAACATCGCAAATATCCAAGCATTGGAAGATGCTGGTGTGCAAATGAAAATATCAGAAGATAAATTCTCAAATAAATCTGAAATCTTAAAGGATAAAATAATTGTTATAAGTGGATCTTTCTCTCATCATTCCAGAGATGAATATAAAAATATTATAGAAGAAAATGGAGGTAAAAATGCAACTTCCATATCCAAGAAAACTTCATATGTGCTCGCTGGTGAGAATATGGGACCATCTAAATATGAAAAATGTAAATTGTTGGGGGTTAAAATAATAGGCGAGGAGGAATTCTTAAAATTACTCAAAACTGAACAGAATATAGCAGATTGACAAAATTTAATCAATCAGTTAAATAAAGTTAAATATCCTGCCGAGATTAAACTAAAGGAAAAATTTTAAATCAGATAGATAAAACAAAGTTATTATTTATCAATTTTAATTTTTTAAGAACATGAAAAAAACAGTTATTACAATGGCAATAATATTTGCCTCATTACTATCTTATAGTGCTGTAGCTCAAAATAACATAACATGCCCGTCGGGACAGCAAACAGAGCAGTGTGGTAAACAGAAAAGACATCATGGCAAACATTCAAAGCGTCAGATGAGAGAAAGGGGTGTAACTAGTATGGTATTTAATGCACTTAATGGAATAGATCTTTCTGATGAACAAAAAGTGAGATTATTTGACCTTAGAGAAAAATATACGACTATTCCGGCGAATAATCAAAATCAACAGCAAGAAATTGAACCTCGACAAAGATGCGAAAATTTAATCACTGAAATAAAAACAATTCTCACAGAGAATCAAACTAAGCAATTTGAAGAGAATTTAAAAAAGATGAAAACTAATGTCAAAAGAAATAGAAACAATGGACAAATTAACCAATGTGTAAGAAATCAACCATGCCAACAGGGAGATTCAGTAATATGCATTAAGAAAAAACGTTGATATTAAATTAAACCAATAATATTTTTCTTTGTCAAAATATTAAAAAGGTTGTTGCTATATTAGCACAATGGTTAATAATAAAACATTGCTATCGCAATAAAAACGGAATAGGGTTGAGGCTCAGTTCCGTTTTTTTTATTATTGGGGTTTGATAAAATGTGTGCTTTTGCCATGGTTATATAAGTTTTATGGTAAAATAAACTAAACAAAAAGGGTTGATTTCATTTACAGGAATCAACCCTAATTTTTATGCTATCAAAAAAGGTTTATCGGATACCAATATTATTTTAAACGAAGATAAGCATAACCAAAACGTTCGGCAGCTGCACGATCAAGTTCTTCGCGGAACTCAGGAGCAGCAACGCTAATCAATAGTTTAGCACGTTCTGCAAGACTTCTACCACGTAAATTGACAGCACCATATTCTGTAACAACATAATGAGTTTGGAAACGTGTTGTTACGACACCCGCACCTGGTGTGAGGACCGGTTTGATTTTGTTTTGTCCTTTATTTGTTGTTGCAAGCATCGCGAGGAACGAGATGCCACCTTCGCTACGTGATGATCCATATACAAAGTCATGTTGACCTCCTACTCCGGAGAATATCTTTGTGCCTATTGAGTCTGCACATATTTGACCGGTAAGGTCGATTTCAAGGCATGAATTAATTGACATCACTTTGGGATTCTGTGCAATGATAAATGGGTCATTAGTCCATGCCACATCACGAAATACAATATCTTTGTTGTGATCCATATAATCATACAAGCGACGAGACCCAAGAGCTAAAGAAGCCAATGACTTTCCTGTTAGAACTTTCTTTTGGCTATTATCTATAATACCTTTCTCAAGAAGGGGTAAAACTCCATCAGTCATAGCTTCAGTGTGCAATCCAAGGTGTTTGTGGTTTGATAATGCACGAATCACAGCATTAGGAATACCTCCAACTCCAATTTGCAATGTTGCTCCATCAGGTATCAGTTCTGCAATATATCCACCTATTTTTATCTCTTTTTCTGTTGGCTCTGCAGTAGGAACCTCAACTAATGGATCATCTACTTCCACTGCTGCGGCAAGTTTTGATAGGTGAATCACAGGATCTCCGTAAGAATAAGGCATTTGTGGGTTTATTTGAGCAATAACAATTTTAGCACATTCCACAGCAGATACTGCAAGGTCGCCAGATACACCATAGCTTACATAACCATTTTCATCAGGAAGAGAACAATTGATGAGTGCGACATCAACCGGACATGTGCCATCTCTGAAAAGGGCCGGCACTTCTCCCAAAAAGCGTGGTGTCGTTGAGCCATAACCATCATCAATCCATTTTCTAACTGAATTAGCAACAAAGAATGTATTGATAATAAAAGAGTCTTTAAACTCCGGTTTGCAATAGGGTGCTTCTCTTTTTGCGACGGCAAAAGCTTGATATAAGGTGACATCTCTCAATTCATGCCCTCTTTCAGCTAACGCATCTACAAGAATTTCAGGAACTGAAGTGCTTCCTTGTATATATACGTGATCACCACTTTTTATTAATTTTACGGCCTCTTGAGCCGAACAATAATTAATGCTCATTATTAAATGCTTTCAAACGTTGATTTAAGTTTTCAAATATTTCGTCGCTATTAAGCATAGAAACACAAACTCGGATACCTTCTTGTTCAGAACCTGTGCAGTGCAATGAAATTGCTGAAACACCATATCTCATTAATTCTTTTTGCAGTTCTGCTCCGGAAAGATTTTTGTATCCTGCTGTAAAGAAGAAACCATCACTGATAGGTTCATTGCCGTCAATATCGTATATGATATGGAATCCATTTTCTAAAAATATACGTTTAGTGATTTCTCCTCGACGTCTATATTCAGTTGCTTCTTTTAGGAAGTCAAGTTTGCCTTCAACAGCAGCTTTCATCATTGCTGCCATTGCATATTGAGATGAATGGGCTGTGCCTGATGATGCTGTATATAGTACGCCAAACACGTATGCATCTCCAAATGCTGGCATTTCAAAGAATGAATCCAATGCTTCATATTTACGCTCATAGACAGCCGGACTTAAACATACCATTGCAATTCTTTGCCCTGCATAGCTGAAAATTTTTGATGCAGAAACAAATAGAATATAATTATCAGTATATTTAGCAACAGTCGGTACATATGGAGCTACATATGGTTTGCCAAAGTCTTTACGGAAATCCATTCCCAAATATGCTAAATCTTCAAGAACTATGACATCATACTTCGTTGCCATACGTCCGATGATTTCCAACTCTTCTTCTGTTAGATTTGTCCATGCCGGATTATTTGGGTTGCTATATATCAATGCCGTAATGTTCCCTTTGCTTAAGATGCTTTCAAGTTTTGCCTCTAATTTCTTGCCTCTATATTCATATATGTCGAAACATTCATCTTTAATACCAAGTATTTTTGCTTGATTACTTTGTGCCGGGAATCCCGGGTTCATAAATAATATGGTATCTTTTTTTGGGTCTCGGCGAGCAAGAAGCATCATGACTGTGAAAGTGCCTTGCATCGAACCTACAGTAGGAATGATATATTTCCCCGGTATTTCTATATCAAGAAATGCCTTCAAGAACTCTGAACCATTGTTTTTGAATTCTTGAATACCTGCAATGTTAGGATATTGATTTGCTATTCCACTTTTTAATGCAGCACATTCTGCTTCAACACCTACGCTGATTGCCGGTAAACCGGGATTGCCAATTTCAAGATGAACAAATTTTTCGTTAGCTACATTTTCAAGCCCTGCCGCCAACGAACAAATCTGGCGAATTGTTGCCGTAGTTACATCTGCAATTGCCAATTCTGATATTACTTCCTCAAGTTTATTCTTTTCTATGGGAAACATAACTTATTATCTGTTTTTAAGTAGATTTTCTGTATATTCAAGACCTGCTCGGAATGCTTTGATATTCATTTCAACCATAGCTTCTCCTTTTGCTCCAAAGATTGTGCGAATGCCATCTTCGATTTTCTCGATTTCTATATTCAAGAATGGGGCAGATGCTCCTAAAAGAACCATGTTTGATGCACGAGGTGATGCAACTGTTTTTGCAACTTCGTCCATATCAAAAGCAACAACATTGTTACAAGCATTTAATGCTTTGTTAACATCTTCCATGTCAGGATAGTTAGGGATATTTACAAATGCTGCTGTGTTTGTAACTATCCAACCATTTTTCCCTATATATGGCAAATAACGTAGAGCTTCCATCGGCTCAAGTGATACGATAAGGTCTGCTCCTCCTAATGGAATAAGGTCGCTTGCTATCGGTTCTGAACTGATTCGAAGGTTAGATTGTACGTCACCTCCACGTTGGCTCATTCCATGAACCTCTGCTTGTTTGATATATAAGTCTTCTTTTAATGCGGCAGCTCCTAAAATTGTAGCAATCGATAATATACCTTGACCACCAACTCCTGCCAATACTATATCTATTTTCATATTATATTCTGATTTAATTGTATAATGAATTTATTTTTTCTTCGCTGAAGCATGGCGACGTGCTGTCTGTATACATTCACGTCGTGATATAATCACTGAAAGTCCTTTGTATTCGATTTCTTCTTTGAACATCTTCATCATCTCTTCATGATTCTTAGGTAATGAGTCAATTGTTCGTACATGTTCGGGTGCTGCACCTAAACCACGACAGATATCTTCCAATTTACCTGTACCTTGTGAATCTTGTCCTCCTGTCATTCCTGTTGTCAAGTTGTCGCTGATGATTACTGTAATAGGAGAGTTCTCATTTATTGCATCAAGTAAACCTGTCATTCCTGAATGTGTGAATGTTGAGTCTCCGATGATTGCAACTGCTGGGTGCTGACCAGCATCTGCCGCTCCTTTTGCCATTGTGATTGATGCTCCCATATCAACAACAGTATCTATAGCATTAAATGGAGATAACCAACCAAGTGTGTAGCAACCGATATCGCCAAATACTTTTGCATTTTCATACTCTGCAAGTACAGCATTTAATGCTCCATATACATCGCGGTGTCCACAACCTTGACATAATGCAGGTGGACGAGGCATCACTACTTGACTTGCGGCAAGATTCTCATTAGCTGCCAATCCAAGTGCTGCTCTGACACTATCCGGTGTTAATTCGCCTGTGCGTGGCAATTCTCCGGTTAATTTTCCATATATCTTCTTACCATTATCAAGTAAGCCTCTCAATTTTTCTTCAATGAAAGGTTGTCCTTCTTCAATAACCATAATAGATTGGCATTCTTCTGCCATTCTCTTAATCATTTTTGTTGGAAGAGGATATTGAGAAATTTTAATAACAGGATAAGGGCAACCATCAGGATAGTTCTCCATTAAATAGTTATATGCTATACCATTTACTATGATACCACGACTTTTATCTGCACCATCAATATATTTATTATATGGAGAATTTTCTGAAGCTTCGATAAATTTATCCCAATCATTGATTAGTTCTTTATATCTTACTTTTGAGTTTCCCGGCATAAGAACCCATTGACGAGTTTTTGTAGGGTAAGAAAGTTTGTTTTCTTCTATCGGATCATTGATTTCAACGACTCCTCGAGAGTGTGCCATACGAGTAACCATACGCATTAAGACAGGTATCTCATATTTTTCAGAAAGCTCAAAACCATATTTAGCCATATCGTATGCTTCTTGTTGAGAACTTGGCTCTAATGTAGGCACTAATGCAAAATGACTATAAAAACGTGAGTCTTGTTCATTTTGTGAAGAGTGCATTGATGGGTCATCAGCAGCTACTACAATTAAACCTCCGTTTGCTCCTGTCATGGCAGAGTTCACAAATCCATCAGCTGCAACGTTCATGCCGACATGTTTCATACATACCATAGCTCTTTTGCCACAGAACGACATGCCAAGAGCTTCTTCCATGGCTGTTTTTTCATTTGAAGACCAGTGGCTGTGTAATTTGCGTTCACGTGCTAATGGGTTTAATTGAATAAACTCTGTAATCTCTGTAGATGGTGTGCCCGGATAGGCATAAACACCTGAAAGACCAGCATTTATGGCACCAAGTGCCAATGCTTCGTCACCCAATAATAGTTTCTTTGATTTCATTATATTAGATTTTATCGTTAAAATTCTGCTTACAAAAATACAACCTATTTTGCTAATCTACAAATTTTGATGTAACTTTTTTTATTTTTTTGTGTCTAATAATAAAACAATTCTAAATATTGAAAAAATGATTTTGTAATGCATTGAGTAATAGTATTTTACAACTTTTTGTATCATTGATATCGCTTTTTCATATATATAATTGAAAGTTTTTTAGTAACTTTACCCCCAAATTGCATTAAAAAATAATAATAACAACATAAAAATTAACATCATGATTAAGAAATTTTTATTTTTAGTCTTATCTTTGGCAATTGCTTTGCCATCGATGGCGGAACTTCCTTCAGTTGCCTTAAAGGATATTAATGGCAATAGTGTTAACACAGCTGAACTATACAATGAAGGGAAACCATTTGTAATCAGTTTCTTTGCTCTTTGGTGCAAGCCATGTATGCGTGAATTGAAAGCTATCAATGAAGTATATCCTGATTGGCAAGATGAAACAGGTATGAAATTGATCGCTGTAAGTATTGACGAAGCTCAAAACGAACAAAAAGTGAAACCTCTTGTTGATGGTAGAGGTTGGGAATACGAAGTGTTATTGGATCCTAATGGAGAATTCAAACGTCAGATGGGTGTTACAGACATTCCTCACGTATTTATAGTTGATGGAAAAGGAAATGTCGTTTGGAATCACAAAGGATATGTAGATGGAGGCGAAGAAGAAATAATTGAAAAAATTCGCGAATTGATTGAAGAATAATCGATATCTAAATATATGGGAGATTTGTATGTGAAATTATACTTATCTCCCTTTCTAGTTATTAAATCAAATTACCAAACTATAATTTAAAATCATAAAAAAGTGAAACGCAAACATTTAATTATGTGTGTTGTTGCCATGTGTGCTACTCAAGTAGGCATGGCTCAAAATGTTTATGAGGATTCATTATTTAATGCTCCTCGTATCTATATGAACGACACTGTTACTGCTAAAGTTTCTCATTATGAGAATCCTTATACCCCTTCTGAATGGGTGAAAAAGATAAGATTCAATGGAAGTATTCAAACAGAATTTTTAATTCCTCAAGTCGATAATGCTATTGGAACAGGAGAATATGACAAAGATGTGCTTAACAACACATATGTTGATCTCACTTTGAGTGCTCCATATATTGCTATCGGGGGTAGATTCCAATGGTCAAAATATCCTCTACCGGGATATGAAAATGATTTTGCCGGTTGGGGTGTGCCATATTTTTGGGCTACAGGCAATTATAAATGGGCTACTCTTACTGTGGGTGATTTCTATCAACAATTCGGTTCCGGTTTGATTCTTCGCACATATGAAGAACGTAGTCTTGGTGTCGATAACGCAATTCGAGGAGGTAGATTACAATTAAATCCTATTAAAGGGATTTCGTTCACAGCCTTAGGTGGTCAACAACGCCGATATTGGGATCACAACGATTCATGGCTATGGGGGGCAGACGTAGAATGGTCTTTGAATGAGACATTTGCTCAAGCATTCAAACCCGGTTATGGAATGTCGGTAGGATTCTCATATGTTGGTAAATACGAAAAAGACGAAGATATATACACTGAAGATTTTACTCATAAATTGAATCTTCCAAATAAAATTGCATCATTCGATGCTCGAGTGAAACTTCGTTTACGCGATTTCAATATTTTAGCTGAATTTGCTCATAAAAACAATGACCCTAATGCCGATAATGGATATATCTATCGCCCGGGAAATGTTGTATTGCTTTCAGCATCTTATTCTTCAAAAGGATTCAGTGCTTTCTTACAAGCAAAACGCAGCGACAATATGAGCTTTAGAAGTAAACGTTCGATGATTGGTATATCTTCATTTGTGAATCATATGCCGGCATTTACGCTTACTCAAACATATGCACTTGCTGCAATGTATCCATATGCTACTCAACCAGATGGTGAATGGGCATTCCAAGGTGAACTTCGTTACCTTTTCAAACGTGGAACTCCTCTTGGAGGTAAATATGGTACACAAGTAAGATTAACAGCTTCTTATATTTCAGGATTAGACAGAAACTACCCATATGGAGAAGTAACTGAGCCTATCGGTTCTGAAGGTGCCGGTTCAGCATTCTGGAAGATTGGAGGATTATTATATAGCGACTTGAACTTTGAGATTAACAAAAAATTCAATCGCAATTTACAATTTACATTATTCTATATGTACCAACGTTATAATCAGAAGGTTATAGAAGGTCATGGTGTTAATGGAGATATCGTAAACTCTAATATCTTTATTCTTGAAGGTCAATGGAAAATGTCGAAGAAATGTCAACTACGTTGGGAATTGCAATATCTTCAGACAAAACAAGACCTCGGAGATTGGGTTGCCGGTTTAGTGGAATTCTCATTCGCCCCTCATTGGATGATTACCTTCACAGATACATATAACATTGGAACAACAAACTTGAACTATTATAGTGGTCAAGTTACATATAGCTATAAAGCAAATCGTTTCCAACTTGGTTATGGTCGTACAAAATCAGGTTATAACTGCTCAGGTGGAGTATGTCGTTGGGTGCCTGCAAGCAAAGGTTTCACTTTCTCATATAACTTCACATTCTAATTTTAATATAAACGAATTCATAAAAAATATAAAGATGAAAAAATTATATATATTCGGTTCGTTATTAGCGACGATGTCGCTTGTCAGTTGCGACAATATTGCTCCGGAAGACCGCTATATCGAAGTTGAAAGAAATCATTCAGAAAAAGTGGTGCTTCTTGAAGAATTTACCGGACAAAGATGTGTGAATTGTCCTGATGCAGCAGAAATTGTACACAATCTTCAGGAAGTACACCCCGATAATCTTATAGCTGTTTGTATCCACCCATATGCTTCTGGTTTCACAGCTCCAATGGGACCAATTGACTTGCGTTGTGAAGCTGCCGATGTTTATTTCAATGCATTTGGCAAGCCTCAAGAATTTCCAACAGCCATTATTGATAGAACAGTGTTTGATGGAAATTTGCTGCTTAACAATAAACAATTATGGTCAAGTTACGTTGAGCAAGAATTGACAAAAGAAACTCCACTTAATATAGCAATGGAGAGTGCATATAATGCAGAGACTCGTGAATTATCTGTTGATTACAGTGTGGAATTTACAAATGTGGTTGATTACGCTGTTTCGTTTCAACTATGGATTATAGAGAACAAAATTATTGCTCCTCAATATACTCATGGTGCTCCAAATCCAAAATACGAACATAATCATGTTCTACGCGATGCAATCAACGGATTTTGGGGTGTTGAATTAGGCAATAAATTTGTGCCGACCGACAAATCAAATGGAACAGCAACATATACGCTTAATGAGAAATGGGTGCCGGAAAATTGTCAAGTTGTGGGATTTGTGTATCGCAATTCAGACAAAGTGGTTCTTCAAGCACACATAGTTGATATTAAGAAATAACCTACAAAATATAAACAACTAATTAAATAAATTTAAGCAACATGAAAAAACTAATTTCGGCAATCTTGATGTCAATGGTCGTAATGATGACATTTGCACAAGAACCGGTTAAATGGACCTTTAAATTGATCAATGATAACACTGATCATCCATCAATTCAAATGACTGCTGCTATTGCTGACGGTTATCATATGTATGCAGTCAATAATCCGGCTGGTGGATCGAATCCTTTGGAATTCTTCTTTGAACTTAACGGAGCTAAACTTGATGGCAAACCGGTAGCAAACAAAAACTATTCGGTAGAATTCGATGACGTGTTTGAAGTTGACCAATATTATTATGATAAGAGTGTAACATTTACACAGAAACTAAAACCTACAGCTAAAGAATTTTCCGTAACAGTAGAGATTAAGGGACAAGCTTGCAATGATACAGGTTGTCATCAAGTCTATGGTAGTCAAACGCTAAAAGGGAAATCACCTGTAAAAGAAGAGAAAATAGAAGAACCGGTTGCTGAAGAAAATACGGAAGTAACAGACACAGTCAATCCTATTGCTGAAGCTGCTGATTCAATTGCTGCAGTAACACCAAAAACACCTTCCGGTTCAAATGATGGTTGGTGGCGAAATGTAGAAGCAGAACTCAATGAATTGAGCAATGCACCACAAACGTCTGAAAGAAGTTTGCTATATATATTCATTGCAGGTTTCATTGGAGGTTTGATTGCATTGGTAACTCCTTGTGTATGGCCAATGATTCCAATGACAGTAAGTTTCTTCTTGAAGCAAAATAAATCTAAAAGTAAATCTGTTAGAACAGCTATGATTTATGGTGTCTCAATCATCGTAATCTATGTTCTTCTTGGTTTGATTGTTACTTCAATCTTTGGAGCAAGTGCTTTGAACGACCTTTCAACAAGTGCATTATTCAATATCATCTTCTTCCTATTGTTATTGGTGTTTGCCTTCTCATTCCTTGGAGGATTTGAACTTACATTGCCTGCTTCATGGACAAATAAGATAGACTCTAAAGTAGATTCAACCACAGGTATGCTCAGCGTATTCTTTATGGCATTTACACTTGTGCTTGTCTCTTTCTCATGCACAGGTCCGATTATAGGTACGTTGCTTGTTGAAGCTGCTGCCACATCAGACTTCCTTTCACCGGCAATCGGTATGTTTGGATTCTCTCTTGCATTGGCGTTGCCATTCACCGTATTTGCAATCTTCCCTACAATGTTGAAGTCAATGCCGAAGAGTGGTGGTTGGTTGAATACTGTGAAAGTAGTATTAGGTTTCCTTGAACTTGCACTTGCATTGAAATTCTTGTCTGTGGCAGATTTGGCATATGGTTGGAGAATTCTTGACCGCGAAGTCTTCATCGCATTGTGGATAGTAATCTTCGCATTGCTTGGAATATATCTTCTTGGAAAACTTACGTTCCCTCACGATTCAAAAGTGGAGAAAACAGGTGTAACACGCTTCTCATTGGCTCTTATAAGCCTTGCATTTGCAGTGTATATGATTCCTGGTCTTTGGGGTGCTCCATTGAAAGCAATCAGTGCGTTTGCTCCTCCGGCTCACACTCAAGACTTCTCACTATATGAAGGAGATGTGCATGCTCAAGTTTCAGACTATGAAGAAGGTATGAAACTCGCTCAAGAACTTGGCAAACCGGTATTAGTTGATTTTTCAGGTCATGGCTGTGTAAACTGTCGTAAACTTGAAGCTGCTGTGTGGACTGATACGGGTGTTAAGACAACAATTGATAATGATTACGTATTAATCACACTAATGGTTGATGAAAAACAAGAACTTCCGGAACCTATAAAAGTAACTGAAAAAGATGGCACAGAGCGAACATTGCGTACTGTAGGTGATAAATGGAGTTTCTTGCAACGTTCAAAATTCGGTGCTAATGCTCAGCCGTTCCACGTAATCCTCGATAATGAAGGAAATCCACTTGTTCCAGCAATGGACTACGATAATGGACAAGATGTTGCTAACTATCAAAAATTCCTTGATAGAGGTTTAGAAAAATATAAAGAAACAAAATAAAAATTTGAGTTTTCATGATGTTTTTGAGGGTTTGACAATTATTTGTCAAACCCTCTTGTTTTATTGATTAGACAGTTATCTTGCGTCTTTGATGGTAGTATTCAGAATTATTGGTGCCTGATTAAAATAATTAACTTACGGCTACTGTTTATTAACCGTATAAGACATGTCAAACGAAATTGTACGAATAAGCATTAGCAAAGAGCCGGGACAGAAAAGTTCGGGGAATGTAAATAAAAAAAGAATCTCTAACGTATTAAATCTGCGATAGAGACCCTATTTCATTTCTCTTTTTGGAAGCTCTAATTATTAAGAAATGTCAGATGCCAATAAATTCTTAACTTCTCAGAGCAATAGTTGTAGACTGTGCATTAGTTACGATAATCGGACACAAATAGGTTTAGTTACTAGTTGTCAGATTCAGTCGTGTCTCTTTTATCCCAATAGTATGTGCGTTTGGGATTGCGTGGGAACCAACCTTTATGAACACGTTCCTCCTGATCTTTAACTTCTTTAATACTCCAAAACGATGAGAATGCCACGACACCAATTAGAGATGACCAAAATATGTCTGAAACAATTACTGATGCGATAGTGCCAATTATACCCAAAGTAAGAAACCACCATCTGCATTTAGTTCCGAAATAGTATTCTCCTTTAATCACAAGTGGGTGAAATACTCCGATAATAAGAAATGTGCATACGCCTATAACAAGACCTGCAACACGATATTCTGATAAAATTTCCATAGATTATAACTCTTTTGCTACAAATTTCGTTAATTCTTTTTAGATAAAAAATTTTTTAGGTAAAAATTATAGTTTTATTGTCTCTTTAAAAATAATATACTATCTTTGTAATATCAAAATAATATTATTAATCTATTAGTAAATTAAAAATGAACACAGAAAGTAAGGAGTATGAATACTCAGGAATGACAATCAATGGTTTTGCCATGATTTTCTTTACATTTATTTTAATTCCGGCTTTAATTGTAGCTGTATTGGTGGCATGGGCTGAAACGAATACGGGATTAGCTGTATCGATAGCAATTCCTTTATTTATTATTTTTATTATTGGTTGTGTTGGATATTTCACGCAAGAGCCTAATGAAGCACGAGTGATGACATTCTTTGGAAAATATAAAGGGACATGTCGAAAGACTGGTTATTATTGGGTGAATCCATTTATGACACGCAAGAAACTCTCATTGCGAATCCGTAATATGGATATTGAACCAATTAAAGTAAATGATAAGATAGGGAATCCGGTGCTTATAGGAATGGTGTTGGTATGGAAAATAAAAGACACCTATAAGGCAGTTTTTGACATTGATTCTCAATCACTTGGTGCAACCGGAACATCGATAAATAATGCTGCACTTGAGAAATTTGTAAGAATACAGAGCGATGCAGCCTTGCGTGAAGTTACAGGTAAATTTGCATATGATGACACAGAAGATAATCAGACGGGAGAATTGACTTTGCGTGATGGAGGAGATGAAATAAATGAATTACTTGAGAAAAAAATCAATGAACGATTGGCGATGGCTGGAATGGAAGTTGTCGAAGCACGTTTAAATTATCTTGCTTATGCACCGGAAATTGCAGCAGTTATGTTGCGTCGTCAACAAGCCTCAGCAATAATTTCAGCAAGAGGAAAGATCGTGGAAGGAGCTGTATCAATGGTTAAGATGGCTCTAGAACAGTTGAAAAATGAGGGTGTCGTGGATCTTGATGAAGAACGAAAGGCTGCAATGGTCAGCAATTTGTTGGTTGTATTGTGTGCCGATGAAGCTGCACAACCTGTTGTTAACACTGGTTCTCTTTATCATTAATAACCATTATGGCATCAACAAAAGAAAATTCAAAAGGATTTCTGCTACGTCTTGATGCCGAGACGATGAGAAAGGTGGAACAATGGGCAGCTGATGAGTTCCGTTCTACAAATGGGCAGATTCAGTGGATAATAAACGAAGCATTGAAACATCATAATAGAAGATGATTAATATTCGGAGTCGAGAGGTAAATCGGCTCCGATATTTTTATATAGTATTTAGAAGTAACATTAAAATAATAAAATATATCTCTAAAGAATGTTAAGATGAGGTAGAGTTGTAAAATAAGATTTTGACAGCTTCAATCCGACAATATATTAATTTAATATTGGTGAAAGATACTCTATCTGTAGCGAGGGAGTAATTATCTAAATAATTACTCAAAAATCGTTTGCATACATTGAAATATAATAGTAATTTTGCAAATTCAAATCAAAATGTGCAATAAAAAACATGAAATCTGGATATATAGGGTTATGGTTGCTATTAAGTGTTGCTCTGATAGTGATTTCAATTATATCATTTTCTAATGACTTTTCATTTTTAGGATATAAACTCAAAAAATCGCCGATAGCAGAAACATTGCTTTATAAAGAAGAAATCTCCATTGACACAGCAGATACTGATCAATTCTCAGACACAATAGTAGAAATAAAAGAAGTCTTAGTGGAAATTGATACAATGCCACAGAATATAATGATGTTTGGAGATTCTATGTTGGGTGGGTTGGCAAAAAGAATGGCTAAATATGCCAAGCAAAATGGCCATAGTGTTCATTCAATTATTTGGGATAGTTCAACGACGCGATTATGGGCTGAATCTGACACATTGGAATATTTCTTAAACAAATATAAACCTTCATTTGTGTTTATTTCACTTGGCAGCAATGAATTGTATCTTAAAGAACCACGTTTATGGAAGCCTTACGTAGAGAGGATATTAAAGAAACTCGGTGATATCCCTTATGTATGGATAGGTCCTCCAAATTGGCGTAAAGATTCAGGTGTTAATGATATGATAGAAGAGACCACGAAGCCTAACACGTTTTTTCGTTCGGAAGGAATGCACTTTGATAGAAAATCAGATAAGATACACCCAACGACAGCTTCTTCAGCATTATGGTTGGATAGTGTGATGCGATGGTTGCCAAAATCTGCACACCCGATACTTGCCGAAATGCCATCGGATTCAATTGGTAAGGTGAATACAGGAATAGTATATTTGAAAGCCCTTAATGCGATGTAGAACTTATGGAAAATATAACAATTGTATTGCAAAACATTTGGTCGATGCTGGCATATGATGCAAAAGCACCTATGCTATTTTCAAGTGGACTCTTTTGGGTATTGTTTATAATATTCCTTCCGATATATGCTTTATTAGTGAAGAGCAAAACAAAGATGATGCTTTTTGTGATTGCATTTAGTTTGTTTTTCTATTATAAATCAAGTGGATTATTCTTTCTATTGCTTGTAGTAACATCGTTAATAGATTGGACTATTTCAAAAGGAATATATAAATCTAGTAGAAAATTATATAAAAAAATAGGAGTTGTTGTTTCTATAGTCATATCTATCTGTGTATTAGCATATTTTAAATATGCTAACTTTTTAATTTGGAATTGGAGTCAGATTGTTGAGACAAATTTTCAGCCATTAGATATAATACTCCCCATAGGCATATCATTCTATACATTTCGTTCAATAAGCTATGTAGTAGATGTCTATAAGGGGAAAATACCACCTGCTGAATCATGGTTAGATTATCTGTTTTTTCTTTCTTTCTTTCCGGCATTATTAGCTGGTCCGATAGTTCGTGCTGATAGTTTTTTGCCTCAAATAAAGGAAAATAAGTATGTTGATAAAACAACAGTATATTCAGGATTATGGTTAGTAATATTAGGAATAATAAAAAAAGCAATATTTGCTGACTATATAGCACAATATAATGATTTGGTCTTTGATCAGCCCGGATTTTATCAAGGATTTGAAGCTATGTTCGGATTATTGGGCTACACTATGCAGATATATTGTGATTTTTCCGGATATAGTGATATGGCAATCGGTTTAGGGTTGATAATGGGGTTTGATTTAGGGATAAATTTTGATTCTCCATACCAATCAAAAAATTTAACAGAATTTTGGCGACGTTGGCATATTTCTTTATCATCGTGGTTGCGAGATTATGTATATATACCACTTGGAGGAAACAGAAAAGGCACATTTCGTACATATTTAAACAATTTCCTCACAATGCTTATTGGAGGTTTATGGCATGGTGCAGCATGGAAATTTGTGTTTTGGGGAGCAATGCATGGAGCCGGGTTAGCAGTGCATAAAGCATTTTTGCCGTTGTTAAATAAAATACCCAATAATATGGTTGTGAAGACACTCTCCTGTATGATTACATTTGCTTTTGTATCTTTATTATGGGTGTTTTTTAGAGCAGATTCATTTGAATCATCTGTTATCCTTATACAAAGTGCATTTGAGAATTTAGATATAGCGTATATTCCGGTATTTTGGAGTGTCAGATATGAATGGTGTATAATGATGATTTTGCTTATCGTAAGTCATTTTATCCCGGATAGTATCTGTAATAAAGTGCAAGATATGTTTGTAAAATCTCCATGGATTGTTAAATTGTCGATTTTTCTTGTAGTCGTTCAATTTGTAATAGAATATATGTCAGAAGAGGTGGCTCCATTTATATATAATCAATTTTAAAGAATACTCGGAGTGCTCACATTTTACAATTTTGTTATATTAACCAATAAAAAATATACTACTTTTGTATCATGAAACGATTTAGAAAATTATTAGTTGTATTAACTACATTATTGGTTGTTCAGTCAACCACGATTGAGAGTGTCGCACAGACAGATTCTTTGGCGACAAAAAATATGGAGGAAACCCCCTCTTGGTTTAAATATCTACCTACAGTGAAAGGGACATTCAGGGCAAAATATGAATGGTCTCCGGAATTAGGGGCAAGTCGTTTTCAATTACGAAATGCTCGAATAGGTCTGCTTGGAGATATACTTGAAAACATAAGTTATAAGGTAGAAGTTGACTTTTGCGATGAAGGGACTATACGTGTAGCAGATGCATATACAAAATTGTCATTTGTGGAAAAGCAATTCGGAGTAACTGCCGGATTCATGCGTTTGCCTATTTCGATGGATGGAAACAGAGGCCCGTCAACACAATACTTTGCCAATCGTTCGTTTATTGGCAAATATGTGGGCAACGTGCGAGATGTCGGTGTAAAATTAGGTTATTATCCAACTAAAGTCCCATTCACAGCTGAAGTCGGCATGTATAATGGAAAAGAAGATGAATATACTGATTGTCAGTGGAATAAAACATTGAGCTATGTAGGGCGAATTAATTATATATTCTTTAACGGACTTAAATTCGAAATCAGTGCCATTAGTCAGCGTCCGGATAGGGTGAGAATGAATAGTTTTGATTTTGCTCTTTCATGGAACTATGATAGATTCTATTTGGAAGGAGAATATATAAATCGACATTATACAAATTCCAAATTTAAAACTGTTCATGCTTACAACATAATGGGACATTATCGTATACCATTCAGAAAGATTCTAACTCATATGTTGATACAAGCACGCTGGGATTCGATGACAGATTATAGCGATGGACGTGTGTTTAATAGCAATGGAATGCTTGAATGTACGAATCCGGGAAGAAATAGAATAACAGCCGGTGTTACGTTTGCTTATTTGAAAAAAATAGGAGCAGAATTTAGAATCAACTATGAAAAGTATTTTTATCATGATGATAATGTTATAATGAATGATAATGAGACAGATAAATTGGTGGCAGAGCTTGTTGTGAAATTTTAAAATGCACCTAAAAATGATTATCACTTCGAAATTTTACAAATTTGTAATATTTCGAAGTGATTTTTGTCTTATTTTTGTAAAAAAATTAGTTGATGAACGAGATAAGAATTTTAGTTGTTGATGATGAGCAAACTCTATGTGAGATTTTAAAACTAAATCTGAACATGGAAGGATTCTCTGTTGAGATAGCAAATTCGGCAGAAGAAGCAATGCGAAAGAATCTCAAACAATATCAACTGATACTTCTTGATGTCATGATGGGTGGAATGAATGGTTATGATTTTATAACATGGCTTCATAACCAGCCGGAATTGTCAAAAATACCAGTAATTTTATGTACTGCCAAAAGTGAAGAATCGGAAAGAATTGAAGGATTGTTAAGGGGTGCAGATGATTATATTTGTAAACCATTTTCAATGAAGGAACTTGTGTTGAGAGTTAAAAATATCTTGCGTCGCATAGATGTGAGTGTTCATAACTATAAAATTACTGTTGATTCCATTATTATGGATTTAAAAGATAGGAGTTGCTTAATAGATAATATGCCTATCGAACTTACTAAAAAAGAGTTCGATCTTCTATATGTTTTGTTGTTTAATATCGATAAAATTCTTTCGCGAGAAGAAATTCTTTCGCAAGTGTGGAATGATGATGTATGTGTTATTGATCGTTCTGTCGATGTTACAATCAATAGAGTAAGGAAAAAAATTGGGAAATATTCAGAATGTATAATAACGAAACATGGTTATGGATATGGTTTTAAATTATCGAAATCAAATTAATGCTTATGAAGAAAAATAAAATTGGTTATCGAGGGAAATTATTTGTTCTCGTCGCATCGCTTACATGGTTGACGGTATTGGTCTTCGTGGTGTTTTCATTCACTCGCGATCAACAATATCGCACAGATATGCTTAATTCTAAATTGCAGCAATCTAATGATTATTTAATAGAAAATCATGCGGCAGGAAAAACGTGGGCAGAATTAGATTCAATTAATCAGGACATTAGAATCACAGTCATGGATTTAGACGGCAATGTCTTGTATGATCATAATTCTGATTTGTTGAATCAAAATCACTCAGATAGAAGTGAATTCAGAAATGCACTAAACTATGGTTCAGGTTACACAATTCGTCGACCATCAACAAGTGATGAGCGTGATTATTTTTATTCTGCTACACTCGCTGATTCAATAGTTGTCAGGTCGGCAATACCATATTCAGTGTCTTTGTCGAATACACTTAAAGTTGATTATGCTTATATAGGAATTTTGATTTTTATCGGTGTGGTTGTTACAGTAATTGCATGGATGTTCTTAAGTCGAGCTACACAGTCTATTCGCACTCTTCGAGATTTTGCTGTTAATGCCGAACGCGATGATAATTTCAATCCTAAAGATTATTTCTTTCCAAATGATGAGTTAGGAGAGATATCAGTTCAAATTGTAAATTTATATAAGAAACAGAAAACTTCTACAAAAGAAGCGGCAAATAATTTGGATCAACTTCTTCACGAAGAGAAAGAAAAAGCTCGTATCAAGCAACAGTTAAGCTCAAATATAAGTCATGAGTTGAAAAATCCTATTCATGCTATTAATGCTTGTCTTGAAACGATCAATGATAATTTTGAACAATTAAATAAAGATACGGCGAAAGATCTGATTGATAAAAGTCTTGAACAGTCGAAACGACTTGTCGCACTTGTTAATGATTTGTCGTTGATTACACGATTGAATGATGGAAACTTCCATATTTCAAAAGAGAAAATCAATATAACTGATATAGTTAAACAAATAGTAAAAGAGATAGAACTTCTGCCGGTTGAGAAACGCATGAGAACGCATATCAATATGCCGGAAAAATTAGAAATCAATGGAAATGTGGATTTAATAGAATCTATCTTTCGCAATTTGATTACTAATGCGTTAGACTATTCAGGAGGTCGAGATATCTTTATTGAGATGACAGAAAGGAATGAAGAAAGAGTATATTTCCGTTTTGCTGATAATGGTATAGGAGTCTCTTCTGAGCACCTTACAAAGATTTTCGAACGATTCTATCGCCCAGATGAGGGTAGAACTCGAAAACTCGGAGGTACAGGTCTCGGATTATCTATTGTTAGAAATGCAATAATATTCCATGGAGGAGAAATATCGGTAAACAATCTTGAAACTGGAGGATTGGAATTTAGATTCTCTTTTGCGATAAAGAACTAATATTAAGATAATTATAACTAAAAGATATTATGAGTACTATTTTTACAGTTATTGTGGTAATACTTGCCGTTTTGGCAGTAATAGATTTGATAGTTGGCGTTTCTAACGATGCCGTAAATTTTCTTAACTCAGCATTAGGGGCAAAAATCGCATCTCCTAATGTGATTCTTGCTGTTGCAGCAATTGGTATTTTAGTAGGGGTGCTTACATCAAGTGGCATGATGGAAGTGGCTCGGCACGGTGTGATGCGTCCGGAAATGTTTACTTTTAAAGAAGTTATGTTTGTATTTGCCGGCATGATGTTGGCAGATGTGTTATTGCTTAACACATTTAATTCCTTAGGTTTACCAACATCTACAACAGTTTCTCTTATTTCCGAACTTTTGGGAGCAACAGTAGCAGCCGCAATATTTAAAATTGCAGGTTCGGAAGAGTACACTTTTGATAATCTCGGACAATTCCTAAACACCAGCAAAGTCTTGGCAATGTTTACCGGTATTCTTGCCTCAGTGGTTATTGCATTTACAGTTGGAGGGGTTTTGATGTATTTCTCTCGTATTCTCTTTTCTTTTCGCTATCAAAAAGCTTTTAAGCGTTATGGAGCTGTATGGTGTGCATTAGCAATGACAGGAATCTTATATTTTGCAATCTTTAAAGGTCTGAAATCTTCAGGATTGATTAACCCTGAAATCTATCAATCAATCAGCGATCACATATTAATGGTATTTGTTGGGGTGTGGTTGGCTGTCTCGCTTTTATTTGCACTTTTGCAGTTTATGAAAGTGAATGTGATGAAGATCACAATTCTTGCCGGCACATTCTCTCTTGCATTGGCATTTGCCGGAAATGACCTTGTAAACTTTATTGGTGTGCCTATTGCCGGATTTGATTCCTATGCTCACGTTGTCAATAATAACAATAATATAATGATGACAATGGAGTATCTAAATGATAATACACAGGCGAAGGCAAATATATGGTACATAATAGCTGCAGGAGTAATTATGATGGCAACTCTCTTCTTCTCTCGTGATGCAATGAAGGTAGCAGCTACTCAATTAAGTTTGTCTTCTCAACGTGAAGAGAAAGAGAAATATAACTCAACAGCCGTATCTCGAAACATTGTCAGATTAGCAATAAATATTAATAAGGCTTATAATGCCATACTTCCATCTTCTGTTAAAGCCGCAATTTCTCGTCGATTCGAACCATTAACGGCAGAAGAAAGAGGCGACCAATTATATGATAATATTCGTGCCGTAGTTAACATAAGTGCAGCAGCTGCTCTGATTTGTATCGGTACGGCTTTGAAATTGCCTTTATCAACAACATATGTTGTGTTTATGGTCGCAATGGGTTCTTCGCTTGCTGATAGAGCATGGGGTAGAGACTCTGCAGTGTATCGCATCACCGGTGTAATGGTTGTGATTTCCGGCTGGTTTGTAACTGCTTTTGCCGGATTCTTCCTTGGATTCGTAATCTCAATATTCTTGCTTTGGGCAGAATGGATTGCTCTTATTATTGTGGTGCTTCTTTGTACTTACGCTTTGACTTACAGATTCTTTAAAAAATCGGGTAAAAAAGATGAGAGCAACGATGAAGTTTCTGTTGTTGAAGAAAACCCACATGAAGATTCAAATATAATGGCTGTATGCACTCAGCAAGCACTTAATACAACTCTAAAGGTTTCAAATATCTATAACCGAATGCTTGTCGCACTATTCACCCAGAATCGTAAAGTGCTAAAAGATGCCGTTGTTCAATCACGTGAGATATATGAACAGGCAAAAGATAGGAAATATAATATTCTGTCGACTATCCGTCTGCTTGAGAATGAAAATATCCCAACTTCACATTATTATGTTCAAATAGTCGATTATATATCTGAGGTAACAAAAGCATTGCTACATTGTACGCGTCCGGCTTACGAACATGTTGACAACAACCATCGTCCTCTGACTCAAGAGCAAATCATAGACCTAAAAACCGTCAACGATGAGGTAGATGCAATATTCAAAAAAATCAACACAATGCTTCAAACCGAAGATTATTCTGATTTTGACTCAGTACTTGAAATGCGTGATGCCCTATTTAATACGATTGCAAAGGTTATTAAGCATCAAATCAATCGTATTCAAACCGAAGAAGATGCATCTACAAAGGCATCAGCTCTCTATTTCAATATATTGAGTGAAACAAAAACGATGATGCTTCAAGCACGAAATCTATTGAAATCTCAAGGATATTTCATTGGAGAAATGATTGAAGATGAGTCAAAACACGAAACGGAATCTCAACCCGTGATGGGATAAGATTTATATTTCTCTATTTTATTAAGAGGTGTGCTACGGCATACCTCTTTTTTATCAGACACCAATAATAATTTTTAAGATAAATTACTATTCGTTAATAATTTTTTACTACCTTTGCAACTGCATATCGACAGCAGAAGCCCGATATGGGCTAAGTGGGTGGGTATGCAGACATAAATTGAAAAGCGTTTACTTACGTTCTTTCTTGACACTTGGAAATCTGGAAAATTTCAATCTCTGTCAAGAATGAAGCATCAGTAGATGCCTATTGTGGATATGTATAAATCGTCAATTTACGATGTGTGAGCATCATCGATTGATGTGTAATATCATATTCTGCGTGAGGCTTCTGCGTTGCTCGTTCAACAGAGATGGGCAATCCAGAGCCTCCAAGTGTGGGACGAGTAACAAGTACGGCTCTCACGCTTTTTTATTTTTTAACTAAACAGAAGAGAAAGTTCATTTGAGGGTTGATGGACACCTTTGGAAGAAGATATATAATATCAAAAATCAGATAGTCTGTTCTAAGACAATCTTGTCAAAATCGGATCTATTAACTTTTAAAAGAACATTTATATGATTAAAAAAACTAACAAATTTAAACGAGTCGTCGTCGCCATAGCGATGATGCTCATTGTTGGCCTTTCAGCCAATGCTTACGATTTCGAAGTTGGTGGGTTATATTACACTATAACCTCTCCAAATGAACCATGTGAGGTGGCAGTAACATCAGGTGATGTTAAGTATTCCGGTAATGTTGTAATTCCGGAATCGGTCACATATAATGAAATAGAATACTCGGTTACTTCGATAGGTTCTAACGCATTCTTACAATGTGTTGATTTGACAAGCCTTGAAATTCCGGAATTAATTAGTTCAATTTCAGAATATTCATTTCAAGGTTGTAACTCTTTGCTAAAGGTGGTTTGGAATGCTAAAAGCTGTGTAGACTTTTCCTATGCAAGTCCATTTGATACCGGATCTTATGGTTGGGGTTCTAGTTCTAATATAACATCTTTTGAATTTGGCGAGACCGTAGAACATATCCCGGCATTTTTGTGCTATGGAATGACGAACCTTGCTGAAGTTACAATTCCAAATTCAGTAACCTCAGTCGGTCAATACGCATTCTATAACACCGGTATAACAAGTATTGAAATCCCAAATTCTATTACTACAATCGGGGGTTCAGCATTTGCAAATTGCAGTAGTTTAACAAATATTGTATGGAATCCGGTAAATATGACCGATTTCAATCGTAATAGTGCTCCATTTGTAAATCTTAGTGCAGTAACATCTTTTGAATTTGGAGAGACCGTAGAACATATTCCGGCATATTTGTGCTATGGAATGGCGAACCTTACTGAAGTTTCAATTCCAAACTCAGTTACCTCAATCGGTCAATACGCATTCTATCGTACCGGTATAACAAGTATAGAAATTCCAACCTCTATTACATCAATTGGGAATTCCACATTTGCAGAGTGCAGTAGTTTAACAAATGTAGTATGGAATCCGGTAAATATGACCGATTTCAATTATGATAGTGCTCCATTTGCATATCTTAGTACAATAACATCTTTCGAATTTGGCGAGACGGTAGAACATATTCCGGCATATTTATGTTATGGAATGGCGAACCTTGCAGAAGTTTCAATTCCAAACTCAGTTACCTCAATCGGTAAATACGCATTCTATAGTACTGGTATAACAAGTATTGAAATTCCAAGCTCTATTACCTCAATCGGTCAATACGCATTCTCTAACACCGGTATAACAAGTGTCGAAATTCCAAGCTCTATTACCTCAATCGGGAATTCAGCATTTGCAAATTGTAGTAGTTTAAATAGTGTAGTATGGAATCCGGTAAATATGGCTGACTTTGCTTCGTCAAGCAATGCTCCATTTAATAGTAGCAGTGCTACATCTTTTGTTTTTGGCGAGACCGTAGAGCATATTCCGGCATATTTGTGCTATGGAATGACAAATCTTGCAGAAGTTATTATTCCTAAAGCTGTGTCCTCAATTGGCATATTAGCATTTAGTGATTGTTATAACATCAAAAAAATAGTATGGAATGCAGTAGAATGCAAAGATGTTATTGATCAAAATGGGGATATATACCCTCCGTTTATAAACTATAATGCACAAGAATATAATGTCGAAGAAATTGTATTTGGAGAATTTGTAAAATATATTCCAAGTTATCTATGCTATGAAATGACAAAACTTTCTGAAATTACAATTCCAAATTCGGTAACATCAATAGGTAGTTATGTGTTTGCAAATTGTTCAGGATTAAAAAATGTGGTTTTACCGAATTCAATAGAAAGTGTTTCTTATGGGTTATTTTATGGTTGTAGTAATTTAGAGAATATTGAAATACCAAATCAAGTAAAACTAATTGATGATGCTGCCTTTTTTGATTGTAGCAGTTTGACAAATATTGTTATTCCTGAGTCAGTTAATGCTGTTGATAGTTATGCATTTTTCGGTTGCAATGGAATAACAGATATAACTATTGGAAAATCAGTAGTTTCAATTGGAGAAAATGTGTTTGATAGTCATAATTTAAGGGTCGTTAATTGTTTATCAATTCAACCTCCTGTAATTTCTGAAAATACATTCTCAAATTATTTGGCTAAATTGTATGTGCCGGAGGAAGGTTATGAAGACTATGCTTCTGATGCAATATGGTCAAAATTCAGTAATATTAATGATAAAACTAATGTTGATATTAATAATAAACTTTATATCAATGATTTTAATATTGAGCCGGGAGAGATAAAAGATGTAGCAATCATTTTGGATAATACAGATGAATTTGTAAATTTCCAAGCATATATAACATTGCCTGAAGGATTGGAATTTGTGTTTAATCAAGATGAATATGACTATTGTTGGTATGATGGAGACCGAATTAATACTAAATTATTCACTTGTTCATCTCAATTCCAAGATTCAAATAATAAAATTATTTTAATTGAAGGAGAAAACACAAAATCAGGAGCAACTATTAGTGCTACTACAGGTGCTTTTATGTATGTTAGAATCAAGGCTGATAATAACCTTACAGGAGTTAAAACAATTAGATTAGAAAATATAGTATTTACGCAAGCAGATGGTAATCAACGTACGTTAGAGTCATCAGAAACTATTGTTAATGGTTCGCAAAGTGATGATTCAGAAGAGATAAAACTAATTGTAACGTCTGCATTACATGGGACTATTTCATTCTACTTAGAAAAAGGAAAATCACAAAAGGTAGAACTTGCTCCGGAAATGGGCTATGCTATTCATAGTATTACATTTAATGACGAAGAAGTTAAGGAAATTCTTATTGACAATTGTTTCACTACACCGATATTGACTGAAAATGCAACACTCAATGTGGCGTTTGAAATTGCAACAGGAGTAGATGAAGTGATTGCTTCTGATAGAGTGCGTGTAACGGCTGCCAACGGATATATCAAAGTTAACGGAACGGTAGCAGGCGAACAAGTGCATCTATACACCTCAAATGGAGTATTGGTGAACTCGGCAATCTCTAATGGCGATGAGATAGAGTTTGAAGCAAATGCAGGCGAAATATACATAGTCAAAACACTTAATCACATAGTTAAAGTGATGATGTAGAGAAATTAAATAGGGGTAATTGAATGTTTTGCCCTTAACTTACTGACTATTATTGACGGAAGAGGGAGTATGGATTCATACTCCCTCTCTTTTTATCCGGCTGCATTTGTGTGGTATGAATTCCAACTGCATAGGTGCGAAGCGATAGACTACAATCCGATGGTATCGGGTGCGAAGCACCGGAGAGCGACAGCGATTCAATAACCGGGGGTTGAGCGACAGCGATACCCTCGGAAAGGGGATATAAAAGGCACAGCGTCTGCAAAGACGCGAATTTCGACGAATCTCAACCGACTATGTCGCTTCGCACCTATGCAGTCGGATTGTAGTCTGTAGCTTCGCTCACCCCCCGGATAGCGAACTCATAGCGAAGCAGCATCATCGATTTAGATTTGACAGACGGCTGTCGGGCAAATTAACGACCTCAATAATTAGAATTATATTATCAGACAGTAGTAAATTTAACTATATGAGAAAAGATTACAATTTTTTGAGTTAAAATGTGTAAATTTGCAGTTATAAAAAAATATAAATTATGGTTCGGATAATAGGATTATTGTTAATAATAGTATCGATGACGGTGTATGGTTCAGCACAACCAACAAATATCTTTATACCTAATGCTTCAGACACGACAGAAATCAATCGTATATTAGCGGAAATGGTTGGGAATAGGAGCAATATAGGAGATATAGCGATTCAAGTGGCGAAGCAATTAGAAGGGAGAGCATATGTGGCACATACGCTTGAAGATAGCATAGAGCGACTGACAATCAATATGCAGCAATTTGATTGTACGACGTTTGTTGAAACAGTAGTCGCTATGTCGTTGACAACACAAATTTCAAATCCTACATGGAGAGACTATGCTCGCTATCTTGAAATGATACGTTATAGAAATGGAGAAATGAACGGATATGTTTCGCGATTGCATTATTTTTCGGAATGGATTACCGATAATGCTTATCGAGGTAATATAAAAGAAGTAACGACAGAAATAGCGACATCATCGACAATGGTAAAGAGCATAAATTATATGTCGAAACACGTATCGGAATATCCGGCATTAAAAGATAGTTCCACATTAGATCGAATAAAACAGATAGAGATGGGCTATCGTAATCATCAAATGTCGTATCTCAAAAAAGAGGTTGTCTCAAAAAAATCGACATGGAATAATCTGCGAAATGGAGATATAATAGTAGTTTTAAGTAAAACAGAAGGTCTTGATGTGTCGCATGTCGGGTTTATAATCATGGTTGAAGGGAAGCCTCATCTTCTTCATGCATCAAAGAAAGCCGGAAAAATAATCATAGATGAAATGGACCTAAAGGAATATTTCAAGCGAGAGGCACGCAATTCTCCCGGAGTCAGAATACTGCGTATATGCAACTGATAAATTAAGATATAATGAATATCAACAAAAGCCAAATTAGCAGTTTTATAGCAAAACAATGGTGGGCAAGTAGATGGTTTAATATTATTTGTGTGCTGTTGTTGGGAATGATGTTTAAGCTCGTTCCAATAGAGTGTGATGACTTTGTCTATGGAGCAGAGTTTAATGAACTGAGCAAAGGGGGCTTGACTTTACAAGAATATATCGACTTTTTTAAGTGGCATTATCATGATATGAATGGGCGTCTTGGCGACAAACTGCAACCCCTGTTTATGTTGTTCCCAAAATGGGTATACGTTATATTTACCACAATATTAATGTATGGAATGTTGCTCCTTGCATCAAAATTGACGGGAGAGAGCCACGAGTCAAAAAATCAAACAGGCATATTACTCACATCATTATTGGTGCTGTTTTTGCCATGGAATGATAATATGTTTACAATAGCATATAGTTTCAATTATATATGGCTAATCACATTTGCCCTTGTCTTGATAATCAAATTCTTTGCACCTCCGTCAAAACTATGGCAACAAATAATTATATATTTTTTGGCAATATTCGTGTCGTCATCACATGAATTGTTTTGTATTGCGATCGGCTTTGCAATGGTGTCCTATCTGATTTTGAATATAAGAAAAATCAATTGGTATCGCACGATTTTCTTGATAGCATGGGGGATTGGAGGTCTGTTTATTTATTCTTCTTATGGGTTCCGTCATCGCTATTTTACGGCAGTTGATGTTTATGAAGGAGAAATCGGTACGCTGATGTTTATCATCGAAAACCCTCAAATTACATTTTTGATACTTGCCTTTTGTGCGACACTGATCGTATCGCTGTTGTTTAAGCGATTTAGGGCTAATCTAAATAAAGAGTCGGTATCGATGCTTGTGTTTTATAGTGTGATTATATTCTTGAATATAGTGATTGTTCATTTGTCGTTCAGAGATCCTCGAGTGTATTTTGTCGCCAATTTCTTTTCTGCTGTCGGACTTGTATATATCATTAAGTTGTGGAATTATCCTATAAAAAAGTGGGTGTCGAATATAATCACAAGTATAATAGCAATATTAGTGATTTCACACATGATAGTGGCAATATATTGGCAAAAGAAAATATTTAAACAATATAACGACATTAAAACATTGTGGGTGCAGACACATAATGATGTAATATACTATGATTTGGTGTTCCTTGACGATATACCGGCAATAGCATTGTCAAAACCGAATGGGATAGAGTTTCAAACATTGTTTTATAGAAAGGAATTTGTGATTTTCTACGGTGGTGATATTAAAGTGAATAAATTAGGGATAATTCCTACTGTGCTGAAGGATTTCAGATTAGATAAAGCAGAAAAGATTTCAAGCGAATCAAATATATATTATTATAAAGATTGTCTGATCTCCGATAAACCATATTATAATCGCTATAAAAATCGAGATGTGGAACACGTGACATTAAACATAAAATTTGACGATGGCGATAAAGTGGAAAAGGTCGATGGTTTTTACCAGGAATTTAAAGATTTGACAGGAAATATATTGTATTATTGGCAACCGATATATCCCTCTCGCAAATATTATAATAAGCAAATCATCGCTGTAGAAGAAATGTGAATTGCTGAAATTGTTGGGTAGAAAAAATAAATAGAAAAAAATAAAAGTAATTATAAAACACAAGAGAATCATTTAATTAAAGTCGTTTCTGAAAATAAACTATTAGAGCCACTGCCAAAATTAATCGCAGTGTCAAAAAATGGCAGGAAAGATTTGTTCTCGTTAGATTTAATAAAATACAAAACAGAGAATAATAGAGATTATTATTATTTAGCTCCCTACAATATAGACAAAACAAAGATGTCATCTATAGATAAAATTGAGGAGAATATAAACGGCTATATATATAATTGGGAGGTGATGCTTAAAGAATTATAGTTTAAAGAGAAGAATTGCTTTAAGCTAAATAACTTATTTTTGAATTATTTTGATAGGGTAATTAGTTTTATAGTAAAAACAGATCAGATTAACGTTATATTCATTTGTTTTGCTTATCTTTGCATAGGATAAGTCGGTTGTCGGTGTTATTTATAAAAAGATATTGCAAAATGAATGTTGAGAATTAAAATGATTCTCGTTAATAAAATTTCAGATGATGAGTGCTAAAACCCCCTTAGTCAGCGTATACGTTGTAACATATAACCAGGAGAAATATCTGCGAGAATGTCTTGATGGAATAGTGATGCAACAGACAGATTTTCCATTTGAAGCGATAGTCATTGATGATGCATCAACCGACGGGAATCCGGAGATAATTAAAGAGTATGCTGAGCGATATCCCGAAATTATAAAACCGGTATTGCTCGAAGAGAATCTTTGGAGTCAAGGGATAAATAAATTTTTTGCAGTGTTTCTTCCTCGAGCAAAAGGGAAATATATAGCATTTTGTGAGGGGGACGACTATTGGACTTATGAGGGGAAATTGCAACGCCAAGTCGATTTTCTTGAAAAGCACCCCGACTATTCAATGTGCTTCCATAACTATGAAGTAAAGAATGAAACTGACTTGAAATACTGGTATAGAGGATTAATTAAGTCCAGAGATGTAAAAATTGAAGATATAATATTATGTCAGGTTGTACAAGAAGCTACCGTATTAAGCAGGAGATCTTCAATAGAGAAAGATATAGAACTCAAAGATGATATTCTATCCCAAAAATTCCAGTTTTCCGATATAAGATTTTATTTCTCTTATTTTCATACAGGGCGTGTTTATGGGATAGCAAAAACATGGAGTGTGTATAGAGTTCATGAACAAGGTGTATCTACAAGAACAATAATAAATGGAACATGCGTAGAAACTCATAAACAAATTCTTTCGAATTTACTAAAATGTTATGGTGGTAAATTTGAATTTTTAAAAAGATACATACATGTTCGTGAATTAATGAATGAATCTTCGATTAGAGTAAAGAAAGGTGATATTTTAGGTGGGATTAAATTAAAATTAAAAGCTTTTTTATTATTTCCTATATTATTCTTAAAACTGTATTTTGAAAAATATATAAGTAAGAAAGAAGATTACATCGAGCATATATCAGTAGACAGTAATAATTGTAAAATATCGATTGTTATACCGGCTTATAACGCAGATAAATGGATAATATGTGCTATTAATTCTGTTTTAAATCAATCATTTTACAATATAGAATTAATTATTGTAAATGATGGCTCAACAGATAACACTTCACAAATAATTCAAAGATACAAAAATGATAGTAGAGTAAAAATTATTGACAGGAAAGAAAATAAAGGTCCTATATATTCTCGTATAGAAGGGTTTGAAGCATCTAATGGGAAATATATTTATTTCATGGATGCTGACGACAGATTAGCAGTTGACGCATTATCCAATATGTATTATGAAGCACAGAAGAACGACTCTGATATAGTGGTTATGGGAGCCTACCTATGGCTTTCAAAAATTGGGAAAAGGATACGAATGTATATTCCTTCTCAAAATTTTGAAATTCCCAAACAAAATATATCTCAATTTATGTATGAATCACTATATGGTTACGCTTCATTGTTAAATCCATTATGGAATAAATTGATTAGCAGAAAAGTATGCAACTTTTTAGAGTTGAAAAAATTAGAAAATATTTTTTTAGGTGATGATGTAATTATAAGTCTTGAAATATTCAAAAATGTTAAAAAAATCACATATACAGACTATTTTGGAATATATTGGAGATCCGGTGGTGGTTCAATAAATTGGCAATCACAAAAATGGAACGATTATAAAAAATTAGTAGATTATATGTATAATAAAATAGAAATGTTAGAAATAGATGAGTTTTTTAAGAATAAACTACGCCTAAATCTGTTTAATAGTTGTATCTATAGTTTCATCTGTAACATAAAGCAAAGATTATGGTCAAATTATTTTTTTAACAAAGAT
Organism: uncultured Porphyromonadaceae bacterium; assembly: GCA_937911575.1. Classification (GTDB taxonomy): domain Bacteria; phylum Bacteroidota; class Bacteroidia; order Bacteroidales; family Muribaculaceae; genus Lepagella. Next base: position 165,336 of record CALDPR010000045.1, read on the forward strand.
TTAGAAGAATACATATCTAATGAATTAAGAGATACTTTCTGGACTAAGATAAAAGAAAATTTTTATTTATTAGATTCCAAAATAGATAATTTAGACCAAAAAAATTTAATTAAAGCTGCAAAAAAAGATTTAAGTAAACATTTTATCAATGAATTAATAAATATATTAGCTTCTGTTTTTTAGCAATATGAATAATGCAATAGTCTCTGTCATAGTACCAGTTTATAATTGTGAACGATATTTAAAGAAATGTTTGGATTCAGTCTTTAAGCAATCTTTTACGAATATAGAAGTTATATGTGTTAACGATGGTTCAACAGACAATTCAGATAATATTTTAGTTGAATATGCGAATAAAGAAAAAAGATTGAAAATAATCAGACATAAATGTAATAAGGGTCTGACTATTGCAAGAAATACGGGAATTGAGGCAGCAACAGGAAAGTATGTATTATTTGTAGATGCTGATGATTTTATTGATAGAGAAGCCATTCAAATGCTTTATAATAAGGCAGAGGAGAAAAGTGCTGATATAACAATTATGGGAGTAAGAAGAGTTGTTTTACATGATCTTATAAAACTGCCTTTTTCTAATCCTTCTGATATGTTTGATAAAGAAATTATAGATAAGACGCTACTATTTGACAAATATTATCCAAAACTTTTATCTAAAGTAGGATTGACAGTATCTGTAATTGATAAATTATATAGAAGAGAATTATTTACACCTGGGTATAAGATAATTTCAGGTTTTGTAGGAGAAGATCTTGCATTGAATGCTCAATTATTTTTGCGAGCAAAAACAGTATCATATGTGAATTATATCGGATATAATTGGAGATATTCAGGTGATTCAAGAAAATATCTCATACAATATTGGAACGAATTAAAATTATTATATCCTAAATTAATCAATATTGTAAATCACTCAAATCTTTCAATCGAACAAAAAAATAAAGCCATAAAAGCAATTGCATATTCAAGATTAACCGATTTAAGAGGTTCAATAATTCAAAGGTTTTTGATATGTAGAGAGAAAAAACGATTGCTGGAATTTATTAATAGTGAATTGAATGATTTTGAATTACAAGAAGAGATCCGATTCATAGCAAATAGCAAAGATGAATTATTTAGAGCCGCATGCGAAAAAGATTGTTATAAATTCAAAAAATTATCCATGAAATATTTTATGGAACACAAAAAAAGTTATATTTGTATACGTTTAATTGATATGTTAAGCAAGAAATAATTAGAAATGGTTTCAGTAATAGTTCCGGTATATAATAAGGCAGAATATCTAAAAAAGTGCTTGTCTTCTGTTCAAACTCAAACATATTCTGATTTGGAGATTGTAATTATTGATGACTGTAGCACAGATATGAGTTATACAATATGTGAAGATATTTCAAAAGAGGATTCTCGTATTGAACTGTATCGTAATAAATCAAATTTAGGACATATATCATCGCGTTTTGAGGGGATAAGGCGAGCGAAAGGGGAATGGCTTTTTTTTATTGATGCAGATGATTGGATTGAGCCTGAAGCAATCGAACGACTTGTCGGAGCTGCCGATGAGTTTGATGTAGATATGGTTCAATTGCGGCATAGACGCGTCTTTAGTAAATTGCCGATAAAGTATTATGATAATTATGATGAGACATTAATAAATCAAAAAATTGAAGGAGAAGAGTTTGTCTCGCTGTCTAAATATATTGCTATTGATAGTAAAATTTCGCCTGCTTGTTGGGGGAAATTATATAAAAGAAGTATATTGCAAGAGATCGATGTGATAAAGTTTGATCAATTTTGGGGAGAAGATCAGATCTTCAACATTCATTATTTGCGATATGCACGCTCGATGACTTTTGTTGATTATGTCGGATATAATTATCGCTGGGGAGGAGAAACATCTCGATATAAATATTCCATGTTGTCGGAATTTAAGAATGTGCATTTTATAAAACGCACGATGGGACAGAATATAGAATTAATAAATGAGGAGTTAAAAAAACTATTGTTCTATCATGTGCGTCAGTTAATACAAGAATTGGGGTGGACAAAAGAAGCTGTGATCCATGTCTTAAATGAAGAATTAAGAGATCCCCTTTGGGAAAAGGTGGGTTTGGACTGTTCGGCTGAAGATATAGTGGAAAAAGAGATAGCTACCATACAAAAGAATCCAATTAAATATCTTGTGAAACAGCTATTGCACTGATTTTGGATTTTGACATATCCGAAAATATTCGTATCTTTGTAAATTATGTGCATCTAATTATGAGCATATACGATTGCAATTGAATGGACGTGGATTTAGGATATCAAAATAAAGTAGTTGTTTTTGATTTAGATGATACTCTATATCAAGAGGTTGACTATGTGTATTCTGCTTATAATGCAATAGATAAATTTCTGTCTGAACGATATTCATTAGAATCAGGACTATGTTTTGGTATTTTACAAGAAGCGTTCGAAAGTGGACATAATCCTTTCGATTTACTTGCCGACGTGTTGTTGGCTAAATTTAAAATCGACAATATCGATATTTCAGAGCTTGTGTCGATATATCGCTATCATACTCCGAAATTGAGGTTGAATACTCAAACAAAAGAGATGCTTGAAGAATTCCAAAAACGGGGAATAATAATGGGGATTATAACCGACGGGCGTTCGCAAACTCAAAGGAACAAAGTTAAAGCATTGGGATTAGAGAAATATTTTGCACCCGAAAATATAATTATATCAGAAGAAATAGGGTATGAAAAAACAATGCCGGAACCATTTCGTAAGTTTGTCAGTCGTTATCCAAATGCAAGTCAATTTGTATATATAGGCGATAATCCAAAGAAGGATTTTTATTGTCCGAATCTTATGGGTTGGCAAACCATAATGCTTATAGACAAAGGATTGAACATACATGTGCAGAATGGGGAATTGTCAAAACTTCATGCTCCACAAATAAAATTAAAAGAGATAAATCAACTTCTTGAAATCATATAATAATGGAAAATAAAAAAGTCGCTTTAATTACAGGAATCACAGGTCAAGATGGGTCTTTTTTAGCAGAATTTTTGCTTGAAAAAGGTTATGAAGTGCATGGGATAATTCGTCGTTCAAGTAGTTTTAACACCGGACGTATCGAACATTTATACTTAGATGAATGGGTTCGAGATATGAAAAGAAAACGACTTGTGAATTTGCATTATGGTGATATGACAGATTCATCATCGTTGATTAGAATAATTCAGGAAACAAAACCGACAGAGATATATAATTTAGCTGCTCAAAGTCATGTTAAAGTGTCGTTTGAAGTTCCGGAATATACTGCTGATACAGATGCTATAGGAACATTGCGTCTGCTTGAAGCCGTTCGAATTCTTGGCATGGAGAAGCAGACTCGGATATATCAAGCAAGTACAAGTGAATTATATGGAAAAGTTCAAGAAGTGCCTCAGAGTGAAACCACACCATTTTATCCTCGTAGTCCGTATGCGTGTGCTAAATTATATGGTTTTTGGATTACAAAAAATTATAGAGAAAGTTACGGAATGTATGCTGCTAACGGCATATTATTCAATCACGAAAGTGAAAGAAGAGGAGAGACATTTGTTACTCGCAAAATCACATTGGCGGCAGCACGTATCAAACATGGAGTTCAAGATAAATTGTATTTAGGTAATTTAAATGCATTGCGTGATTGGGGATATGCTCGCGACTATGTGGAATGTATGTGGCTGATTTTGCAACAAGAGACACCAGATGATTATGTGATTGCAACAGGGGAATATCATACAGTCAGAGAATTTACGACTCTTGCATTCGCAGAAGTGGGAATAGAATTAGAATGGATTGGTGAAGGTATTGATGAAAAAGGGGTAGATAAATCAACCGGTAAGATACTTGTAGAAGTAGATCCAAAATATTTCCGACCTGCTGAAGTTGACCAATTATTGGGGAATCCGACCAAAGCAAAAACTCAATTAGGTTGGAATCCTCGAAAAACATCGTTTGAAGAATTGGTGAAAATAATGATTGAATCTGATATGCGTCTTGTTGCATCAGAAAAAATTAAAAGAGATGGAAAAGAGTGCTAAAATATATGTTGCCGGACATCGCGGTCTTGTGGGTTCTGCAATATGGGATAATTTACTTAAGCGAGGATACAGTAATCTTGTCGGTCGCACTCATGCAGAACTTGATTTGCTCGATTCTGTCGCTGTAAAAGAATTTTTTGATACCGAACAACCTCAATATGTAATTTTGGCGGCAGCCCATGTTGGTGGTATTATGGCAAATAATATATATCGTGCCGATTTTATATATGAAAATCTTCAGATACAGCAAAATGTGATTGGAGAAAGTTTCCGTCATGGTGTAAAAAAATTACTTTTCCTTGGGAGTACGTGCATATATCCTTGTAATGCACCACAACCAATGACTGAAGATGTGTTGTTGACTTCTGAATTGGAATACACAAATGAACCATATGCTATTGCAAAGATTGCCGGTTTGAAGATGTGTGAAAGTTTCAATTTGCAATATAATACAAACTATATTGCTGTCATGCCAACTAATTTATATGGTCCAAGAGATAATTTTAATCTTGAGACGAGTCATGTGTTGCCGGCAATGATTCGTAAAATGCATTTGGCAAAACAATTAATGGCTGGGAATTGGTCGGCAATCCGACAAGATTTGAAGATTCGTCCTGTCGAAAATATAAATGAGCAATCTTCAGAGGCTGAAATTTTATCTGTGCTTTCAAAATATGGTATTGTATCGAATACACTCACTTTGTGGGGGTCCGGCACACCAATGAGAGAATTTCTGTGGAGTGAAGATATGGCAGATGCATCTGTGTATATTCTTGAAAATGTAGATTTTAAGGATTTAAAAGGCACTGGTGAGAAAGTACGAAATTGTCATATAAATATTGGTACGGGTGTAGAAATCTCAATTAAAGAGTTGGCTGATATCATAAAACATGAAATTGGGTATGAAGGTGAAATCTGTTGGGATACATCGAAACCTGATGGCACAATGCGTAAGCTATGTAATGTGGATAAGCTCCATGCTCTCGGTTGGCAACATTCTGTAGAGATAGAAGAAGGGATAAAACGTATCTATAAGTGGTATTTATCTGAAAAATAATTACTAATTTATTTGTATAAATGATTCCGATATTTGTTGTCATATCGTTTCTTTTGCTGATTGTTGCAGAATTGTTTTATATTCCGATTGCTCGCAGGAATAATTGGACATCAGAGAGAAATAAACGTGGCGATGGACATTCTGTAACAGTAATAGGGGGAGGATTCATATTTTATGTTGCGATACTTCTATATTTGTTTGGTGTCGGGTGGCTTTATGAATCACCTCAGACAATGGCAAATATGTTCATTGGAATAACTATGCTTGCAGCATGCAGTTTCTTTGATGATTTGTTACAACTGAAAGTTTGGATTCGTTTGGTAGTTCATTTTATAGCTGTCGTTTTTTTGGTGTTCCATTTTTCAATGTTTGAGTTCTCGGCTTTATATGTCGTATTATATATGATATTTGCCGTTGGTATGATAAATGGCTATAACTTTATGGACGGTATAAATGGGCTTACAGCCCTATACAGTATATCAGTATTGTCTGTATTTCTATGGATAAATCTGCATGTTTTGCATTTTACGTCCGGATTATTTATATTATTTGCATTAATGAGTGTTTTTGTTTTTGCATATTTTAATTTTAGAAAACGAGCTATCGTATTTGCAGGCGATGTAGGTTCAATATGTATGGGATATATAATAGTTACAATACTGACATCATATATTTTGGCAACAAAAGAAATCTCAGCAATCGTATTTATAATTGTTTATATAGTGGATATTGTATCAACAATTATTCGCCGAATTTTTGAAAAAGAGAATATATTTCGCCCTCATCATAAGCATATCTATCAACTGCTGAATAGACAATTGGGTTATAATCAATTAGTTATTGCAATAGGATATTCGATGTTGCAGATTGCAATATCTCTAATTTATTTGCATATTCCCCAAGAAAACAGACTGATATATTTAGTCTGTGTGTCAGTTGTGTTATTGATCGGATATATTGTTATTGCATCGATTTCGCATCTAAAAATGAGTAGGTGTGAAAATATCAAATAGATACTTTTGTGTGTAAAATATAGGTCATAATTTGGAATATAACTAACAATTTGCTAACTTTGCATCGTAAAATATATATGCCATGAAGAAAATAGCACGTCCGAAGATACTTATAATCTATACGGGAGGAACTATCGGAATGATAGAAAATCCTACGACACATGCACTTGAGCCATTTAATTTTGATCATTTAATTGATAATGTTCCGAAAATTAAGATGCTTGATTATGATATAGATAATTTTCAATTTGCTGAGCCTATTGACTCGTCGGCGATGAATCCAACGCATTGGTCGGAAATAGCGAAAGTGATAGAGGAAAATTATAATAAAGTAGATGGTTTTGTTGTATTGCATGGCACAGATACAATGGCATATACGGCATCAGCATTGAGTTTTATGCTTGAAAATCTTCATAAACCGGTCATTATTACCGGCTCTCAGTTGCCTATAGGAGAAGTACGAACTGATGGGGAAGAGAACCTAATTACGGCACTTCAAATAGCAGCGTCCAGAGGTGATGATGGAGAGCCTATAGTTCGTGAAGTAGCTATTTTGTTTGAGAATTATCTATGGCGTGGAAATAGAAGTACAAAATGCAGTGCCGACAACTTTAATGCTTTTAAATCAAATAATTATCCGGAACTTGCAAAAATAGGTTTAGGAATCCATTTTAATAAAGATGTATTGTTAAGAAGCATTGCAAAACGTCCGTTAAAAGTTCAATACGAAATGGATACAAATGTAATGATTCTCGATTTGTTCCCTGGTATAAGTGAAACGGTTGTGAATCATGCGTTTGCGACTCCGGGTATTAAAGGAGTTGTTTTAAAGACATTTGGTGCGGGCAATGCTCCAAATAATAAATGGTTCTTGGAATCGATAAAAAATGCGGTTGCGAAAGGGATTGTAGTCGTAAACGTTACACAATGTTCAAACGGCTGTGTTCACCCACGTTATCTGACAGGTTTGGATTTGGCTCAAGCCGGTTGTGTATCCGGTTATGATTTGACAAGTGAAGCAGCAATAACGAAATTAATGTATCTTTTCGGATTGGGACTTAATAATGAGGAAGTCAAGAAATATTTAGATTACTCTATTTGTGGAGAAATGACAATATAATTTTTTCAATAACCTAACTCAAACGTTTTTTAGGGAACGCATTTAAAAAGGTGCGTTCCCAATTTTTTATTCGGGAATACGAAAAATTGAAAAATTCACACTCCCGTAAGTCCGATGTTGGTCGAAGTTCTCAAGATGAGAAAAGTCGTATTCTTTAGAATGCTCGATAATGACGATTGTTCCGGGATTCAGCATTTGAGATTTGAGAATCAATTCAGGTATTTCAGCAAATTTTGGGTGATCATATGGAGGGTCGGCAAATATAATATCAAATTTATTATTACACGTTTCAACAAATTTGAATACATCTCCTTTGATGACTCTAAGATTATTGGCATTTAGTTTTGTAACAACAGATTTTATGAAATTGGCTTGTGTTGCTGCCATTTCAACAGCAATGACATTCTTGCAACCACGAGATACGAATTCCAAACTGATTGCTCCGGTGCCGGCAAACAAGTCGAGAGCTGTCAAATCTTCTAAATCAATAATGTTTTCAAGCACATTGAAGATATTTTCTCGAGCGAAGTCTGTCGTTGGTCGTGCTGTTATATTCTTAGGCACATCGAATCGGCGTTTCCCGTATTTTCCTCTTATTATTCTCATTATTTATTGTTTAGATGTATTGAAATTTGCAGACTAATATCCATCTCCTGATTTCCGTTTGTGCTATGTGGCAAGATAGGGAGCATTACGTAGTTGATAAATTTGCGAAGAGAAGGCATCACTTGATTTCGGATCTCTTTCGAACCATAGATTTTAAGTTCATCGTTTTCCTGATCGAATCCGAGCATATTCCAAACATTCAAAATAAAGTAGATGATATCTGAAGTTTCCTTGAATGAGAATATATTCGTAAATATTGTATTGTTGTTGGATATAGCAATAATTTCCATTCTTGTTTCATCAATATTGACAATCATAGAATTCCGTTTATCATTGGTTTCGGATTCTTTGAAATATGAAATAAGTGGAGTTGAATAAAACAAGACTTTTGCAGTAGGAAATGTGCGATATATAAAAGATTGAATCCCTTCAGATGTATTAAACAGTATTGTTTCATTATCAATGCTGTTAACCCAGACATCTGAGTTTTCCATACGATAGATACATTCCATCATATCATATGCACTTTCTTCATTCCTTACAAATTCTGATGGTACTAATGTGAATTGATTGCTCTCGATCAGTATAGTTGTTTTATAATCATTGAGAATCAGAGGATTCTCATATATTAGGTTTTGAACTTTATTTAAAGTTATTGTTTCTTGATATTCAGATTGATAGTTTAGATAAGTGAAAGTTTCTTTTGTCTGGCAATTAAAGAAAACAGCTGTAATCCTTTTCTGTTTCCAAAGGATATATAGTTGCCATATTTTGATATCATCAATATCTGAAGGGATAGAATTAAGGGAGGATTTGTTATCCATCATTTTAATCTGATTGCTTGATTTATTTGTTGCAAAATTAGCAAAAATCGGTGAAATCCGTTAACTTTGTAATTGTTTTTTTGGATAGAATATAAATGAAAGCATCAGAACTAAGAGAAAAAGTGTTGAGACAATTATCATATTCTCCTATACCGGACCAAGATATGATGATAAAATCTCTATGTTGCTTTTTTGAAAATTCTGCCGATAATGGTGTTTTTATTCTTCAAGGTTATGCCGGTACGGGAAAGACATCTTTGCTTGCGGCATTTGTGAAAGCTTTTGATAGCCTCAAACTACCAATGGTTTTGTTGGCTCCGACAGGGAGAGCTGCAAAAGTATTTTCTTCTTTTGCTAACCATGTTGTCTATACGATTCATAAACGAATTTATCGTTCTGCTTCATCAAATCCTTCAGAAACAAGTTTTTTTCTTGCTCCCAATAAAGATAATAATGCAATTTTTATTGTTGATGAAGCGTCTATGATTGCAGATGTGGGAGGGCAAGTATCGTTGTTAGAACATCTGATTCGACATATATATTCTGCTTCAGGGTGTCGATTAATATTAGTCGGAGATATTGCTCAATTGCCTCCGGTGGGGCAGTCAGACAGCCCGGCAATGATGCCTGAAAGATTACGCCAATTAGGTTTAGATCCTATTCAGTATGTGCTTGAGCGTCCTGTAAGACAAGCTGTCGTAAGTGGTATTTTATATAATGCAGTTCGCATACGAAATTGTATGATAAAGAATCCGTTGCCGATACCTAAAATTTGGGCTAATGGCTTTGCCGATGTAGAGGTGGTTTCGTCAGAGTTCTTTGTTGAGCGACTGACTGATAGTTATTCGGAAGTTGGAGAAGAAGAAACAATTGTAATTACTCGTTCGAATAAAAGGGCAAATCAGTTCAATAGAGGAATACGTTCGATGGCTCTTTATGCAGAAGAAGAGTTGCAAAGAGGTGAGAGATTGGTTGTTGCAAAAAATAATTATTTTTGGACAAAACAGATCAAAGAATTAGATTTTATTGCCAATGGCGATATCATTAAGGTTGTTTGGATAGGTGGTAAAGAAGAAAAGTATGGGCATAGATTCGTTGATGTAGACCTTGAACTTGCAAATAGTGAAATCAGTGTATCTGCAAAATTAATGCTTGATGGTCTTATGTCGGATAATCCGTCGTTGACAAACATGGAAATGAATCAATTATATACAGATATACTTGCTGAAAAAGAGGGAGATGAACTATCGAAAAAGGTTGCTACTATTCAGAATGATGCCTATTTTAATGCTGTCCAGGTTAAGTATGCTTATTGTTTGACTTGTCATAAGGCACAAGGTGGACAATGGAAACATGTTTATATTGATATCGGTTATTTGCAATCCGATATGTTGGGAATAGATTTTTACAGGTGGCTATATACAGCAATTACACGAGCTTCTGAAAAAGTGTTTTTTATCAATCCATCAATTATTGTAGAGTAGCACAATTCCTGATTTGAATCTATTCTATCTCTGATTGTGTTAATGAGCCGTGTAAAGGTTGTTAAAGGTCGATTCGAGCCGGTTTGCCTTCTCGGTTCATACGATCAATCGGAGTTATTATAAAAATCATATCCTCCTCTGTGTCATCAATCATAATGCGATTGTAAGGTGTGATTGCTATCAGAGTTTGAGCATCTTCAAGATCAATTGTCTCTCCTTTAAAGAATTGATATACGGCATATTTGACTATATCTGTCTCTGAAGGCTGTTGATTTCTCCTTTCAGAAGAAAATCCACTGAAATTATCGGCATGATTCCAGCATATAAATGTTTTGCCATCGTGTCTCTCTTTTCTGACTTTCCTTACAGCCGGCAGTTCTACACTCGAGCCATAAGCGGGAGGAATTGCCAACGATGCTTGATGTTTCAAAGCAAGAGAGTCTGCAACACCTTTATAGTTGTCTGTTACCCAGTATCCATGCCACCAGATATTGCCACCCACATTTTTCAACTCTCGGCTCATACCGATTTTAGTGTCAAGTTCATTTTTATCGTTGTTTAGAGGATCGGGAGTGTCCATAGTGCGTTTCACTTCTTGACCGATGTATAGATGAGCATTCACAACGTTGTCGTTCCACCATTGAATTAATTTGCGACTTGGAGCTGCTTCCAAATCCAATTGCCAATATAATTGAGGAGCAAGATAGTCTATCCAACCATTCTTATCCCAAAGCAACACGTCAGCGTAAAGGTCATCGTAATTTTGTAGTCCGGTGCTTTCAGAACCACGAGGATCATTTTTCTTATTTCTCCAAATTCCAAAAGGGCTTATCCCAAAACGCACCCATGGCTTTTCTGATTTTATGGTTGAATATAATAATTCAATAAGAAGATCAACATTTTGCCTACGCCAATCATCTCTATTCATGCCATTTGCAAATTTCTGATAACTGGCATCATCATTTTTAAAACGTTTATTACCATTTGGGTATGGATAGAAATAATCATCAAGATGAATAGCGTCGATGTCGTAGCGAGAAACAATATCCCGAATGATGGTGGCAATATATTCTCTATTTTCCGGATATGCAGGATCAAAAAATGTCTGACCATTGAATTTAATAAATCTGTGAGGCTGCGTATTTGCCAAATGATTTGCCGGCAGAATATCTTTTGAAGATGATGTAACACGATATGGATTTAACCACGCATGAAGTTCCATACCTCGTTTATGAGCTTCATCGATAGCATATTGCAGAGGGTCCCAATAAGGGTTAGGCTTTCTCCCTCGCTTACCTGTCAGCCAACTGCTCCACTCTTCGATGTCTGATTCATATAGTGCGTCGGCTGTAGGTCTTATTTGAAATATAACTGCATTGCAACCTGCATCAAGTAGTTTATCCATTTGTTGGGATATATACTTTTTACATTCGGCAGTAGTCTTATTCTGATATTGAGATTGTCCGATGACATGCAGCCATGCTCCTCGAAACTCACGCTTCGGGGATTCTTGTCCAAACAAAGTGAAAACAGATATGATAAGAAAAACGAAAGAATAAAACTGTCTCATTAAAAACTTTTATTTTGATATTCTAAACTCAATGGCAATAGCTCCGTAAATTATTGTGCAAAATTACTAAATTGTTCGCAAACAATGATAACGACATGTATAAAAGATTTTATTGTTAATTATTGGTGTCTGATAAAAATAAAATCTAAATTAGAACCTCTCTGACAAACATTAAATCCCACACTCTCCATTTTGTGTAATTATCCAACTTCTCATTGGGTGAATCTCCAACAATATATGGTGCGAATCATCGACACCATTTCCACGACATTCTGACTACATTTGTATGGTATGGATTCCGTTGGTATAGGGAGCGAAGCGACAGACTACAATCCGATGGTATCGGGTGCGAAGCGACATAGTCGGTTGAAATTCGTCGAAAATTCGCGTCTTTGCAGACGCTGTGCCTTTTATATCCCCTATCCGAGGGTATCGCTTCGCTCAACCCCCGGTTATTGAATCGCTTCGCTCTCCGGT
>CALDPR010000046.1 GCA_937911575.1 uncultured Porphyromonadaceae bacterium
ACTTTTTCATTTACACAAACTTTTTTACAATTATTTTTTATTTATTTTTTTAATTACTATTCAACACATTGATTATCAAGATGATAATTTTTTCGTTTTTTTAGAGCTATTTATCTTTAGTATCCAATAAACATGTCTTAATCCCTATCTTGACAGAATTTAACATTTTATTTACCATGTTTTCATGAGACAGACGGTTGTGTGATAAAAGAGTAACAAAACGGAATTATTGATAGCTATAATTAATAATAAATAATTTCGCGAGTTTCAGTTCTTTCGTCTCCAATAGAATCGGTTACGACACGTTTAGTCCAATTACCGTATGAGTCGAATGAAATATATTTATAGAAAGTTGTTGATAAACCAACGACATTTTCTCTTGTAACACTTATTACTCGCCCTTCTGAATCATATTTATAACTTTCAGTAAAAGTATCATATTCATTCCCAATGCATTTTTGTATTAGTCTACCATGTTCATTATATTGATAATCTGCACCGTCTATAACTTCCTCATCACATTCTGTACTTTCGGTTATCAGTCTTCCATAACTATCATAGGAATAGAAAGTCTTGGCTACATATATTTCTTCAAAAGCATTCATATCTTCTCTTTCATAAAAGATTAATCGACCAGAACCATCACGTTTAGAATTAGTATCAGTGATGTTATTTTGCCCAATCTTTATTAACCGACCATCAACATCGAACATCCACGACTCTTCCCAAAAGCCATCACTTTGAGTAACTGACTTTACCGGACCGACAACCCCTACAAAATTTATTTGATCTGTAAAATTTGCAGTTGTCGACTGTGTAGATTCAGCAGCCAATGTGTTAGTATTCCCCAAGAAAGATAAAAAACTTAACACTAAAAACACACAAATTGATTTTGATAATTTATTCATAAATATTATGGAGGTTCTATATTTTACTTTATAACCAGCAAGTTGTAAGAACCTCATTTAAGACAACTGTCGATATAATTAAATTTAGAAAACTTTTTAGAATGTTTAAAGTTTTATGCTAATATTTTTTATTGTATTTTTCTGAATGTCTGTAATATATATAGTCCAAAATTATATAAGATAGTGTTTTAGAATAAGAATAATTGTATAGGTATTCATTATATTTAGTCTTCAAAGTTTATAACAGTTATTCCCGCACCACCAAAACGCACATCTTCATCGTGGAATGATATAATATGAGGCATTGATTTAAGTTGATGGCGAATAGCTTCACGTAAAGCTCCTGTTCCAGTACCATGCAATATTCTAACACGAGATGTAGAGAATTGGATTGCATCATCGATAAAATATAGAATTGACTGAAGAGCTTCATCTACTCTCATTCCCCTGACATCAAGTTCTTGACTGAAGTTAAGTTGACGGGTTCGAATGTCATCAGCTGTTGATTTAGTAACAGATTGTATCTGCGTTGCAGCTGATTCTTTCGGTTTTTTTGCTTTTTCTAATTTAGTAATCTCAACAAATGTACGGAGTCCACCAAAAGCAACCTCAGCTTTTTTACCCTGTACGGCAAGTACTTTTCCCACTACTCCTCCATCAGACATTCTGACATAGTCTCCGACATTGAGAATATTATCAACCAAATTTTTCTTTTTATTTTCTATCTTATTATTAGCCGTATTATTGCTTTTATGTTTCAACGGAATAAGAGAGGCTGGCAATCTAGTATCACTATTTGCCTTTGCTACATCTTCTTTATATTGTTCGAGTTCTTTGCGAAGTTGTTTCGTACGCTCTTTTTCAGCTTGTGATTTGCGAATTTCATGAATCGTACGCTCAACTTTAGCATTTGTTGCAGATAGGATTTCCGATGCCTGATTACGAGCCTCTTTCAAAATTTCTGCTCGTTGAGTTTTCAGAAACTCTGCACGCTCTTCATATTGTTGAAGTAGAGTATCTAATTTTTGTTCTTTCTCCTTAATGACTATACGTTTATTTTGCCAATATCGCTTGTCGCGAGCAAGATCGGTCAAGTATCTATCCATATTAACATAGTCAGAGCCTACTATATCTTGTGCTTCAGTTATTACTTCGTTTGGCAATCCTATTTTACGAGCTATTTCAACAGCAAAGGAACTACCAGGATTTCCTATTGAAAGTTGGAAAAGAGGTTGCATATTTTGACGATCGTAGAGCATCGCACCATTAATAAATCCCTCTGTTGTATCCGCGAATGTTTTAAGATTCTGATAATGTGTGGTTATTATACCCATTACCTTTGACTTATTAAGTCTATTTAAAATTGCTTGAGCCAAAGCACCACCAATTTGTGGCTCAGTTCCAGAACCCATTTCATCAATAAGAATGAGAGTACGTTTGCTACAGTTTACCATAAAGTGTTTCATATTTTTTAAATGAGAACTGTATGTACTCAAATCGTTTTCGATTGATTGTTCATCACCTATGTCGATAAAAAGATTATCGAAAATGCTCATATGTGAATTAGAATATAACATCGGCAACATTCCACATTGCATCATATATTGGTTAATTCCAACTGTTTTCAGACACACAGACTTCCCACCTGCATTAGGACCGGAGATAATTAGTATTCTGTCTTTGTTATCTAATTTAATATCGAGTGGAACGACTTTTCTATTTTGACTTGTGAGCGAACGATGAAGTATAGGGTGAATGGCATTAAACCAATCAATTTCAGGTTTATGTTCAAGTATTGGCATCTCACAATGGAGTTCATGTGCAACAAGAGCTTTAGCGCGAACGAAATCGAATAACCCGAGCAAGGAATAACTAT
Source organism: uncultured Porphyromonadaceae bacterium (assembly GCA_937911575.1). GTDB lineage: Bacteria > Bacteroidota > Bacteroidia > Bacteroidales > Muribaculaceae > Lepagella. The sequence goes on from CALDPR010000046.1 coordinate 2,785, forward strand.
TGTTCATTTCGTCTATATGCGGACGAATAATATTTGCTATCTCGATTAATATTCTGACAATTTCACGTTTCTCGTCGTTTTCTAATTCTTTGAGTCTATTATTAGCTTCAACCACTTCTGCCGGCTCGATATATACGGTTTTTCCTGTAGCACTTTCATCGTGGATAATCCCATTTATTTTTCTTTTCATCATTGAAGCAACAGGCAACACTAACCGACCATCACGCATAGACGGAGTGGTATCATTTTCAATATATCCTTCTTTAATTGCTTTGTCTATGACACGACGCATGACGGAAGACATCGATGAAGATACCGACAGGATAGCTCGGCGAATATCAGCCAATTGTGGACTTGCCGTATCTTTAACTTCTCCGAATTTATTTATTATTGACTCTATCGACACTATAAGATGCGGGAATAGTGTCATTTTTTCAAATTCTTCTGCAAGTGTAGGTGTTAATAATATGTCATTTTCATCTTTTTTACAGAAAAATGATTTAACTGCCGACATAGCAGTCAACGATTGCATAACTCTATATAAATTTTTCGCTATCATGAAACTACCGTCTGCCTTAATTTCTTTCAAATAGGGAGTAACATCATATATGTTATCAATCGGCAACTCTGCTCCAGTCTTGATTAGAGAAAGCATCTCTGATGTTTGCAATAGATATTTTTTTACTCTATTGAAATCAGATGAAAAACGCATAGATAAGCATTTTGTAATTCCAAGGGGACTTATACAATGCTCACACAATAGTTCTCTAAGGGAATTAAAACCGACTTTATCTTCAAAATTTGATGGAAAAATCATAAAATTATTTTATACAGGCAAAACGAGTATTGGTATATCTTTTTCAAACAACATTTTATGAGCTATACTCGGATTAATCAGTCGAGAAAAGATACTCTTCTTTTTATTTGGCACCACAAGGAGTTTCACATTGTCATCATTTATTAATTGTATTATTTTTTTACGAAACATTTTTTGTGGTAATGATTTACAATTGAATTCTATTCCAGGGTACTGATTTTTAAAATAAGATAGCAAAACTTCTGCCCTATTTCCTAATTGGTTACCAGCACGTTCATTGACAGGAACAAGAGTTATATTAAATTGGCAATCGCAAAATAATCTCAAAAATGAATCCATTGCCAAAAGATCTTGTTGATCAACATTACAAAAGAAAATTATATTTTTTGCATCAGAGAAATTACACGAATCAATAGATTCAGGCACAGAAAGAACCGGCACACGACAAGAATCCATTACTTCGGCAGTTACACTACCAATAAGGTCCTGCTCTTTTTTGTTCTTTTCTCTCGTTGCCATTATAATTAATGAAGGAGGAGAGTTTTTGACATAATCTTGAATTACAACTTCCGGCACACCTTCACGAACAATTGATGAAAAGCCTATGTTGGGCAATTCATTTTTTGCGATTTTCTTTTTAAGAGAGGAAATAAATTCTTTCATTTTTTTGTTTGCCTCTTTCTCTAATTTCAATCTGATATCTGCTTCTCGCAGGTCTGAATTAAGATGATCAGAAAATGGCAAAACACCTTTAAAATATGGCGTTTCAAAAGCATGAAGCAAAACGAGATGCAAGCCCAAGGTTTTTGCAAAGGAGAAACCAATATTGCATGCGATTATGCTATATTCCGAAAAATCTACTGGCACTAAAATGTTGCCACTCATTCCGGAGAGTCTCATTTGATATAATGCCGGAGAAAGAGGGTCAGCACTTTCAGTAATTTTTAAAGCCAACGGCAAATCACGTTCTGAGATTCTGACTCTGACACCGGAAGAAATCGTGGGTTGAGTAAGATTCACATTTTGCAAACGCACATCAATACCATTACTCTCAAGCACTTGTTTAAGAGTAACAGCACGATCATAAGTATGAATAACTAATGTAATATAACGATTCTCTTCCATAATATAATAAAAAGAGAGGTGCGATTTCAACGCACCCCTAAAATTTATAAATTCTAATTTTATTGAGCTTTATTTTTTTCTTCGAGAATTGCAATAGCCATATCATAGATTGTTGTATCATCTAAAACTACAATACCACCATCAGGACCCGGTTCAATGTGCATCCCTGCGTTCTTTCCGAACTGATAATTTACCCCACCAAAATAGTTGCGTACAGTTTGAACAGTTACGTTAAGTTCGTCAGCGATGCGATGTGTTGATCCATCTGGCAAACTATCTTTAAGTCTTCGAAGCTCGTTGAATGTTATTGTTTTGCTCATGATATAATTATTTAAATGAGTTTATTAATGATTTATTTTTACGATTGCTAATTTAGATATAATTTTTAACATAGCAAAATAAATTGGATATATTTTTTAATGTTTTACAACATATATCTCATCAACAACCTATATATTAGGAAGATATGACTTCAATAATTAATAATACTTTCATAGAAATTTTCTATTATTTATATTACTTCAATATCTTTTTGATTTATCCAGCCTGCAATATTTTTGTTAATTCTTATCTTATACCATTTCTCATTATTAACATCAAGGTATTCTTCGATTATATCAAATTCGGTTCCTCGGTGAAATGGTATCGTTACTTCTTCAGAGGATTCTTTAGCCTCAGATTTTAAAGGAGAAGAAAAGGAAATGATTACGCCTTTATCTTGCTTTTCATATTCTCGTGCCGACATAAAAGAGAACAGAAGCAGGATCATAGTTAATACAATCATAAATATACCTCCAAAAAAACCTATTTTTCTAATTAAAACATTGTTGACAAACACGTAAAGAGATATGGTAATGATTAATAATATGAATGTTATCGCACTCCAAATAGCCCATACATCAGAGTGAATATCTTTGCAGATAGCATTATATATCTTCTCAAAGAATGTGGGTTCATCTGCCATAATATCTATTTTTTCTCCTTTCAATGCAGTTGAATTCATATCAGCAACTTTTGAACGAATAAATTCAATATTATTTTTAGCATGCTTATTCGAAGGATCATATTTTAGCGATCGACTATAACAAACTATTGCCTTTCCAAAGTTATCATCTTTATAATAGGCATTTCCTAAATTATAATATAGTTCAGACGTAGCATTTTTTTCTTTTATTGTACGCTCATATAGTTCAATTGCCGTTTTATAATCCGCTGCTTTATATGCAGAATCCGCTTTTATCAAAAAATCAGAAGCACTTGTGTTGATCACTATTGTTAAAGTAATCAAAAGTAAAATATAAATTTTCTTTTTCATCATTTTGGCTTATTTAGGGAGTTTTCTAATTCATTTATAACATCACACCCATTTTCATATACATCATTCATACTTTCAGTAGCAAATGAAGAAGCATATTTTGCGAACTCACATTTGTCTAGTAATGAAATAAATTTATCTACTATCCTTTCTTCGACACCACTCATAAGAATAGCATTACTCACATTATCTCGATTTAAATCAGATGTTGGAATACCAAGTTTATCACTAATATATCCCCAAAGAGCACTTAACATCTCATCATAGAATTTATCATTTTCTTTCTTCAACATGCATATAGATGCTTTTTTCAATCGTCGACGTGCCTCCTTATTAGCCTTCTTACTTTTTAACAATGCTATATTTGAAAGTTCCTTTAAACGACGACGATATAATATCATTACTATTATTAATATTATAATAGGTAGGATATAACTCAACCAATATGTAAAACTTCTTATAAGTAATGATTTTGAATTTTCAATTTTATTATCGCACGACATCAAGACATCTGAAAATACCATTCTATCTTTTACTTGTGATTTTGCTGATACTTCTCCTTTAGAAACAGAAATGTTATATCCATTTGCTTTTGTAGTTTCATATTTTTTTGTTTCGGGATTAAAGTATACCAATTCGACCGATGGAATAACAAAATCTCCTGTCTCAAGAGGAATTATAGAATAATCAAACGTACAACTACCATTTACATTATTACCAGTTACACGACTCTTAACATCTGTTGTTGGAGAATACACTTCTATCTGTGTGGGATATATATTATTCAACTCCGGCAGTTTAACATATTTTATATTTCCAGTTCCCGTTACCGTATAAACTATAGAAGCCGCTTGATTTGTTTTTAAATCTTTAGTAGGCATCTCTGACGATATAGAGAATTTACCAACTCCTCCGGAAAAATTAGATGGTTGAGGAAAAGGGAGTGATTTAACTCTAACCTTTAAATCATTTGGCTTCACATTTAATTGAATAGGTTTATTTATCGCCATATGCCCAAATAATGGAGTATGATAATATTCTTGAGCATTTACGGCTACAGTATATGTATTACCTGATATTTTCAATTCACCGGACAACTGAGGGAATATAATATACTTAGCAATTACGGCTGTTGCATAGCTTTTCCCATTGTAGGTTTCAAAATCTAATTGTTTTGAGACTTCATCGGATTCTTCTATAACAAAGCCATCAAATGTAGGTGCTGATGCAGCACCAATATATCTCACTCCTGCATATGTGGAATATAATTTTACGGTATAAACTAATGCTTCTTGCTCATATGCTTCGGACTTCGTTACGTAGGCTTTCAAAAACAACTCATTATCCCCAGTACCTATATATACGGGCTTATCGGGATCCTGACTTGGATTTATAGTATTTGCAGAATTATTTTGATTAATATGATTTGAGCCAGAACCTTTAGGCCCAATCTTATATGACACTGTATTTGATTTTACATTACCAATTGATATGGGACCGAAAGAAAATGAACCTTCACTCTCAGCGCGCAATGTTAATGTGTAAATAACAGCTGAAGATTGAGTCGTTACTCCATTCACAATTGAAATAGAAGAACTGTTTCCTGTTTTATCAAAATATAATGTTTTACAACCCGGAACTTTCTCAGGGGCAGAAACTTTAGAATTACGAAGATCTTCAATATGATATTTGATATAAAACACATCTCCGACTCCGATAGATCTTTGTCCCCTCGGATTCTCTAAAGATAATGTAATTCTTTCAGCATCAACACATACCGACGAGAAAAATATCGAGACTATAACTAAAAATATTCTTAATAATTTATTCATACCTATAAGCTTTCTATCATTTCATTTTCACGATAATCACCATCATGGACTCTAATTGTATAACCCTTTGCAACAGCTGTTTCAAATTCGCCTGTTTCAGGATTAAAAAATATAAATTCAATTGGTAAAATTTCCAAGCTACCTATTTCCTTTGGCGTAATTGTATATTCAAAACGGGTAATCCCTACTTCTGTACCATCAAATGTCTGCTCTCTATGTGTAACATACGGAGCACTTATTTCTGATTCTATTGAATTAATAAACAACTGAGGCATAACTAATTCATCAATATTTCCTGTTCCATTTATTGAATAAGTTAATGAAAACACTTGACCGACATTTACATCTTTTGCCGACACTTTAGAGATAATATTAAATTGACCAATAGCACCTAAATATCCTTGAGGAGGATTAGACGGAAATCGTTTTACGTTAACAATCAATTTCGGCACTTCAATATCATAATATTTCGGCACAACACTACGAATTATCCCCCACATAGAATTCTCTTTATATTCTTCCGTTGCTATCATAAAACGATATTTCCCATTCTCACATTTTATTTTACCGGACTTCTGTGGCTCTACATAAAATTTATTTAAAAGGAGTGTATAATATTCTTCTCCATCTATGATTTCTGTCGACAAATTATTTGGCAATGATTCTGATTCATTAACTTCACAATTTTCAAACTCTACGTTATTAATGATTTCATAACTATTCAATCCATTGATTCTAAAATAAAGCTTTGCAATATATTCAAATGACATTCCCTCATACAACTCTTCATTAGAAACTGTTGCAAGAATAAACATATCTCTATTTCCACTTCCTAAATCGATAATATCTTCTTTGTTATCTGAAGTCTCCGATTCAAATATCTCATATGACAATTTATTAGATTTTAGACCTCCATATTCAATTGGACCAAATGTATAAACTCCTTTTTTTTCTGCTTTAAGTCGTAGATTATACACTATTTGATATGTAGACGACATTTTACCAAACAAATATTTTGTTTGCTTATTCGTATATTTATCTCCAAAATATATAATCTTACAACCTTTAACCTTATTAGGTGATTTAGGTTCAACTAAATTACTATTTATTTCGTCTTCAGACAATGAAATCATATAACGAATCGTGAACTCATCTCCAACCTCGATCTTATCTTTATAATATGGCAACTGAAGTTCAAGATTGAAATCCATTCCATATGATACTATTGACAAGACAATAAAAAATAAGGATAATAATACTCTATAATTCATTTGATATATTTTAATTACCACCTTTTGCGAGGATAATTTGATCCTTGCTCATTTTTGTTTCTATTCATCTGAACTTGCATTCTTTGACGAGTGTTTTGTTCTTTATTTTCAAGGGCATTCAAAATTTGTTCAGCAGTTTGATTACTCATACCCTCCTGTTGTTGCTGCTGCTGTTGCTGCTGTTGTTGCTGTTGTTGCTGTTCATTTTCTTTATTTTCTTCTTGTTCTTGCTGTTGCTCATCTTCTTTATTATCTTGACCTCCTCCATTTTGCTCGCTTAATTTTTTTTGAGCAATACGAAGATTCCTTCGTGCTTCCTCGAATTTAGGATTCAATCTAAGCGACTGTTTATAAAATTCTATAGCAGACTTATAATCTTGCGTATTAAACGCAACATTCCCTAAATTATAGTTGGCTTTTGATGATAAATCAGGATTTGCAACACTTAATTTTGATATACTTTCCATTGATGCAATACCTTCTTGCATATATTGTTCTCTTTGTTTCTCATCTTTTAAATTTGCATCTGATCCTAAATTAATCATTGCTAATGCTCTATTATATAAGGCTTGTTGGCTTGATGGATTTTCAGCAAGTGCAAGATTATATGAGTCAATAGCATTCTTATATTGCTTATTATTGTAGAAATTATTACCTTCTATAATATAATTTCGTTCTTTTCTTGTAGATTGTTGCGAATAACCAGCAAAAAATATCAGAGACATTAAAATTAATGTAATATATCTTTTCATTTCTTATCCTCCTTATTGAAAAAAGTTATTTTGGACAACCAACCAATTTTCTTATCAGAGACAAATATATCTATTACTAAAAACAATAATGCTATCCACACAAAAATCGGAAATAGTTCATCATGAAGCATATATATATTAGACTCCATTGCAGCTTTTTGCACTTTATCTAATTGTTTCTGAAGCTCTGATAAAGCATCTCTATTATTGGCATTAACATATATGCCATTACCTGCACTTGCAATATCTATACCCAACTGTTCATTAAGTGCAGTGGAAACTACAGTTCCATTTTCATCTCGCAAATATTGACCTTTTCCAATAGGAATAATTGTTCCTTTTGCTGAACCTACTCCTATCACATTAACTTGAATATTTGATTTAGCTGCTTCTTTAGCCGCTTCAATTGCAGATCCTTCAAGCTCTTCTGCATCAGTTATAATAATTAATGCACGTCCGACACCTTCTTTGTCGCTATATGAATTCATTGCTGTATGAATCGCCTTTGCAATATCCGTTCCCTGCACAGGCACCATATCTGTATTAATTGTGTTCAAAAACATTTTTGCTGATACATAATCTGCCGTAACGGGTAATAACGTGTATGATTCTCCTGCGTAAACAATCAATCCCACCCTATCATTATCGAATTGATTAATTAACCTTTCCATTATTAATTTTGCACTACGCAAACGAGATGTTGCTCCTTCTTCTGCTGTTGAAGATGCAAGCATGGAATTACTAACGTCCATTGCTATAATTACTTCTATACCCTCCTTTGTGATTTTTTGATCTTTAACACCTCCCCAAGGACGACAGACTGATATTATAATAAAAAATAATGCTATTAATTGCAATGAGACTTTAATTGGTGGCTTATATTTCGAATAATTAGGCATCAATCTTTTCAGAACTTCTGGATTGCCAAATTTTTTTATACGCCGATTCTTATCATAAAATGCCCAAAAATACAATAGCAATATTGCCGGTAGCAACAATAGCAACAATAGTAATTCAGGATATGCAAATGTAAACATAATTCTATATCAGTTTATGGAATACGTCTTAATATAGTATAACGCACAATTAACTCAATTGAAAATAATATCAGTGCAATCCACACCCACAACATAAAGTTTTCTTCTGTCTGAGTATATTGCTGAACATCAAGTTTTGTTTTCTCTAATTTATCGATTTCTTCAAACACCTCTCTTAATACATGCTCATCTTTAGCTCTAAAATATTTACCTCCGGTAGATTCTGCAATATTCATTAATGATGCTTCATCTATTTTTGTTTCAACCTGTGTAGTGAATCCAAATGGATCAACAAGACTAACAACTCCATTTGTGCCGATACCTATTGTATATACGCGTATGCCTTTTTGTTTAGCTATTTGAGCAGCTGTTGGAGGAGGCACATCTCCGGCATTATTTGTTCCATCAGTTAATAAAATAATACTTTTAGATTTTGCTTTCCCTGAAATGACTCTATTGATAGCACTTGTCAATCCATCTCCCACAGCCGTACCATCTGAAAGCATAGACATTTCTATATTATTTATGGAGTTTATCACTGCTGCTCGATCATTAGTTAATGGCATTAATGAAAAACTTTCTCCGGCAAAAATCACAAGTCCTATATTATCATTTTGACGAGCATTAACAAATTGAGTTGCAACACTTTTTGCCGCTTCAAAACGATTTGGTTTAAAGTCTGTTGTCAACATACTACCAGATATGTCCATTGCAATTACAATATCCGTACCTTCAATCATCGACTTGCTATGTCGATCATGTGTTTGAGGACGACATAGAGCAATTATTAATGCACCTATTGCCAACAAACGAACTAAGAAATTTATATGATATAAAATAATTTTTGGTGATGACTTAATTGAGGATATTGATACAATAGTAGATATTGTAAGTGTTGGATTTGATGTTTTATATTTTTTTATATACCAATATATTAATGGTACGTAGATAAAGAAAAGCCATAAAAATACCGGTTTAGCTAACATCATTTTTCACTCTCCTTTCTGTTTAAACTGACATTTTCTTTTGATTCTTCATTCTCTATTGGTTTTGTTTCATTTACAAAACGAATAGCATTATCAAACGCTTCGGTATTTTCACTTGGCAAAGGACGTAGCTGTGCGAATTTTACAAAATCTGCAACATCAAGAATTTGTTTAACGTATTCTTTCTTATCTGATATCTCAGCACTACTCTCAAGCATCTCTACAATTTGACGCGTTGTCATCTCCATAGCATTAATTCGGAACCTTGATTGAAGATATATTCTCAAAATTTCTGTTAATTCTGTAAAATATTCTCTCTCCATACCTTGTTCCCAAAGCTTTTTGTTTTTTAATTTCTCCAAATTAAACAAAGCAACTTCATGTGGCAATAATTCTTTCTTTTTAACCAAATTTAAACTACCTGTTTGTTTAAATCTGATAATTAAGTATATTATTGCTCCTATCATTAATAAAATGATAACTATAATCCACCAATAATCATACAACCAATCTGGCAACTGATCAAATATTGAAACATTCAGTGGCTCTTCAACCGGCATGAAACCCGATATTGCTTCATTATCACCTACAATAACCGGAACCACTTTTAGTACCAAATTATTGCTAAATACGGTATCTTTACCTGCAATATATTCAAAACGTGGTAATACATAAACTCCTGAATCGAATGACTGTAACGGCACACTATAATTGATTTGCTGCCTACCGGTTCCTAAATCAATCGTATCTAATTTCGCAACACCGCGTAATTCTATACTATCACCATTAATTCCGACAAACCCTTCTTTTGCCACTTCTCTGAATAAAGGTAATTCCCCTTTTGTCCCTTTTTCAACCACAAGTTCTAAATTCAACATAGTCATATTACCCATAAGCAACTGAACAGAATCAAGTTTTGCTTTTAGAGAAATAGGAGCTGCTATCATTGAATTGATACAGAACAAGAAAAGTAATAGAAAAATATATTTCAACGAACTACTTCGCATACTTAGTTTCTGAAATTGAGTATTTATTTTTATCTGACACCTCTATTTTTAAACAATGACAACAAAGACTTAACATAGTTTTCATCAGTAGCTATTGATGTCATATCCACACCACATTTAGCAAGTGTAGTATGAAGATTTTGCTGAAGTTGATACCATGATTTAGCATATGATTGCCTTATTTTTTTAGATGATGTATCAACCCAACATTCCTCTCCTGTCTCACCATCTTTAACTCTCATTAATCCAATATCCGGCAATTCAGCATCTCGTTTATCATAAATCTGGACTGCAATTAAATCATGCTTATTATTTGCTATTGACATCGATTTAAAATAATCTTTCGAATCAATAAAATCGCTCAGCAAGAAGACTGTTGTTCTTTTCTTTAAAACGTCTGTCATGAATTGTAACGCATTATCGATATTAGTTCCATGACCTTGAGGAACAAAATCAATAATTTCTCTTATAATCAAGAGAATATGCTTTCTACCTTTTTTAGGAGGTATAAATTTCTCAATCCTATCACTAAAGAAAATCACACCAACCTTATCATTATTTTGAATTGAAGAAAAAGCTATTGTTGCTGCTATCTCTGCCATCATTTCCTTTTTAATATCACCGACAGCACCAAAATTTCCACTTCCTGAAACATCAACTAACAACATTATTGTTAATTCTCGCTCTTCCTCATATACCTTAACAAAAGGTTTATTATGTCGAGCAGTAACATTCCAATCTATATCACGAATATCATCACCATATTGATATTCACGAACTTCTGAGAATATCACGCCTCTTCCTTTAAAAGCACTATGATACTCTCCCGCAAAAATATTTTGAGACAACCCACGAGTCTTAATTTCAATCTTGCGAACCTTTTTTAAAAGTTCTGTTGCGTCCATAACAGATAATAGATAATAAATTATGGGACCTGAACCTTGTCTAAGATATTTGTTATAATATCATCTGTAGTGATATTATTTGCTTCAGCTTCATATGTCAATCCAATTCGATGTCTCATTACATCATGGCATACGGCTCTTATATCTTCTGGTATAACATATCCACGACCTTTTAAGAATGCATATGCACGAGCAGCTTTTGCTAAACTTATTGACGCACGTGGAGACGCACCATAGTCAATAATACTTTGCAAGTCTGACAAATCATATTTGGCCGGCTCACGTGTTGCAAATACAATATCAACAATATAGTTTTCTATTTTTTCATCTATATAAATCTTTTCAACAATCTTTTGTGCCTCAATCACCTCTTCGGGAGTAACGACAGAGACTACAGGAGATGAATATTCAACAATGTTTTGGCGAATGATTTGCTTTTCTTCGTTTTTGGTCGGATATCCTATCACAACTTTCAATAAAAAACGATCTGTCTGAGCTTCCGGCAATTGATATGTTCCTTCTTGCTCAATCGGATTTTGAGTTGCCATTACAAGAAATGGATTTTCAAGTTTAAATGTTTGTTCTCCAATTGTTACTTGACGTTCTTGCATAGCCTCAAGCAAAGCACTTTGAACTTTTGCCGGAGCTCTATTTATTTCATCAGCAAGCACAAAGTTTGCAAATACCGGACCTTTCTTAACTTCAAATTGTTCTTTTTTGACACTATATATCATTGTTCCAATAACATCGGCTGGCAATAAATCCGGGGTAAACTGAATACGATTATATTTCGCATCAATTAAATTAGAAAGTGTTTTTATTGCAAGTGTTTTTGCTAAACCGGGAACGCCTTCTAATAGTATATGACCATTACACAATAAAGCAATTAGCAATGAATCTACCAAATGTTTTTGACCTACTATTCGTTGATCCATTCCCTTAGTTATCAGTCCCACAAAATCACTTTTCGATGCTATTAAATCATTTAATTCTCTGATATTTACTATTTCACTCATATTAATGATTATTTTTCTTAATTCATATTGCAAAAATAACAATATTTTTACAAATTCGTTTGTTTTTATATGTTAAACTTTATTGATTTTTCCTATAAAATCCTAATTTATTTGTTGAATGCATTCCACCCTTGAGCCATTAATTCTATCTCTTGTCCATCGCGTGTAACTAATGCTCCTCCTAATTCCTTTTTTGTTACATATCCAATTATTGAAACACCTTTAATTTCTTTAACAATATCATGAGATGTCAAAGGAACTGTAAATAGCAATTCATAATCTTCTCCCCCATTTAAAGCCACTGTTGTTAGATTCATATTTATCTCTTCTGCCATGCATGCGGTCTGATAATCAATTGGTATTTTATCTTCATAAACTCTACAACCGACATTTGATGATTTACAAATATGCATCAATTCTGAAGACAAGCCATCACTAATATCAATCATTGATGTAGGCTTTATATTATTATCCTTTAATATAGCTACAATATCTTTTCTCGCTTCGGGCTTAAGTTGACGCTCTAAAATATATTCTTTACCTGCAAAATCAGGTTGAAAATCTTTCTGCCCTTTTGAAACTCTATTTTCTCTTTCCAATAATTGTAGTCCCATATATGCAGCACCCAAATCACCTGACACACATATAAGATCTGTTTCTTTTGCATTACTTCGATATACAATTTCTTCTTCATCTGCTTCACCAAGGCAAGTTATACTAATTACTAACCCTGTTACAGATGCAGACGTGTCTCCTCCAATAAGGTCAACTCCATAAATATCACACGCCAAACGAATACCTGAATATAGCTCTTCAATATGCTCTAAAGTAAACCTACTTGAAACTCCTATACTGACTGTGATTTGCTTAGGTTGGCCATTCATAGCATAAACATCACTAAAATTAACAATTGCCGCTTTATATCCAAGGTGTTTTAATGGCACATATCTCAAATCAAAATGTATGCCCTCAAGCAACAAGTCTGTCGTAATCAACGTCTTTTTAGACTTATATTCCAATACAGCTGCATCATCGCCTACACCCAATTTAGATGAATCATTTTTTAGAGGAAAATCAGCTGTTAGTTTTTCTATCAATCCAAACTCCCTTAATGTAGATATTTCCGTTTGTTTCTCTTCCATATTTGTTTTATATTTTTAATGCAAAGATACTGTAAATTAAAATTTGCAACAAATTTTACCATTGACTATAATATAAAAGTTGGCGAAAATAGCATGAAATTTTTCGCCAACTTTAAATTTCTCTATAAATTATAGTTTAAATTTTATTTACTAATTGTTTCATTATAGTTGTCATATATGGTTGTGCCTGAACAGCAGCCTTTTGTACTTCCTCATGAGTGGGAACATCTGTTACATCTTTTCCTCCTAAATCTGTAATCACAGAAACTCCAAAGACTTCCATTCCTGCATGATTTGCAACTATCACCTCAGGAACTGTTGACATTCCTACAGCATCACCACCTATTATACGGAAATATTCGTATTCTGCCGGCGTTTCAAATGTTGGACCAGCTGTGCCTACATATACACCATGCATTACTCTTATATTATTTTGTTTTGCTATTTCATCTGCCATTAGTATTAATCGCTTACTATAGGCTTCTGTCATTGCAGGAAAACGTGTCCCCAACTCTTCATAATTTTTCCCTCGAAGTGGATTTTCCGGGAATAAATTTATGTGGTCAGTAATAATCATTATATCTCCGACTTTGAATTCTTTATTCATTCCGCCTGCTGCATTGCTAACAAAAAGAGTTTCTATTCCAAGAGATTTCATTACTCGAACAGGAAATGTTACTTCTTTCATATCATATCCTTCATAATAATGAAATCTACCTTGCATTGCAACTACATATTTATCTCCTAAATTACCAAAAATAAGTCGTCCTGAATGCCCTTCGACTGTTGATATTGGGAAATTAGGAATTTCTGAATATTCAATAATGTTTTTTATATCTATATGGTTTACTAATTCACCTAGTCCTGTTCCTAAAATAATTCCGATTTTTGGAAGTGAATCGACTCTTGTTTTAATATAATCAGCTGTTTCTTTAATTTTTTGTAGCATAATAATAACTTTTATAATTTTCTTATTGATTTTTTTATTTCCGGTATTAAATCATCTTCTTCAAATCTATTTAATACTTCATGTTTTATTGGTATAAAATATACTAATTGTTTTAACTCATGAGGAAAATATGGATTTGTTGATAATCTTACCGAGTCTTTTTCCGTTGTAATGATAATTTTTCTTTCAGATGAAATTTGTGTGAAAACTTTCGAAATATTAAGAATATCACTTCGAGAGAAATCATGATGATCTGAATAATGACATATTTTTATTTTGCATTCAAACTGATTAAAATATTTCACAAAACTTCGAGGATTCGCAATTCCTGTCAACAACATTATTGTATCATTCTTTGTAAGTTGACTTAAATATATAGAATATGGTTGAACATCATCAAAGACTGGTGTTAAGGAACCATACGCGATCTTTGAAAAATACAATCTTTGAAATGCAAATAATTCCAATCGTTTCTTTATCAATCTAAAATCGATAGGAGTCAATGTCTCCGGGCATTTTGTAACAACAACAAAATCTGCACGGCTCACAGCTTCAATATTCTCTCTCAATCTACCAAGTGGAAGCAACTTATCCTCATATACAGGTCTGTTATAATCCATTAACAATACTGATGTTTTAGGCAAAACATATCTATGTTGAAAAGCATCATCAAGAATAATCAAATTAATGTTTAATCCAAGATTAATTAATTCCTTTATTCCCTTACTACGATTTTCACACACTGCAATTTTTACTTTATAACCATATTTCTGATAAATCTGATAGGATTCATCACCTATAGTTTTAGGTGTGCTTTTGTTTGTTGCTAAAACAAATCCTTTTGTTTGTCGTTTGTATCCACGACTTAACACAGCTATATTATATTCACTTGATAAATGTTCTATCAGATATTCCACAAATGGTGTTTTCCCTGTACCTCCAACAGTCAGATTTCCTACACTAATTATTGGCACATCAAATTCTTCTGATTTTAATATGGACCAATCAAACAACTTGTTACGTAATCTTATAACAAGCCCATATAACCATGATAATGGTAAAAGCAGATAATATAATATTTTATCTTTTACTGAGTCCATATATCCACCTATTCCAACTACATTTTTATAATAATATCCTGCATTCGAGCTTGAATTGGAGCTCTACGGGTAATTAATTTAACAAATTCAATCATATATTTATCAACATCATTACCATAAAGTTGTGATTGATATATATCAGATTGTATAAATTTCAAATAATTCCAAAAATTATCTGAAGACTCTGGGTAATTTACCACATTGTAATCATCTAATTTTGCTTTTTGAGCAACCCAATTTATCGCATCTTCAAGCAAACCAATTTCGTCTACTAAACCATGACGCTTTGCACTATATGCGTCCCAAACACGCCCCTCTCCAATGGCTTTGATTGCTTCTTGTGTCATTCCTCTTCCTTCAGCACATCTTCTTGTAAATAAGTCATATCCATCTTCAACCATTGCTTGCATTGCATTATACATCTCCGGACTCATCTTTTGAGTGAGATATATTGAGCCATTAGGATTTGTTGATACTATTTCGAAATTGACGCCTAATTTATTTTGTATAAGATCCTCAGCACATGGTATCAATCCAAAAATGCCAATTGAACCCGTTATTGTAAGAGGATCTGCAAAAATGTAATCTGCACCACATGATATATAATAACCACCTGAAGCTGCATAATCTCCCATTGATACGGCAAACGGCTTCCCGGTCTTTTTAAACACTTCAAGAGCTTCCCATATCTGTTCACTTGCAAATGCTGAACCTCCCGGCGAATTAACTCTCATCACAAGAGCTTTAACATTATCGTCTTCAGCAAGTTTAAGAATTTGAGGCACTAATTCAGCTGATTGAATACCCTCTGAATTTCCATCTTCAATTGCTCCATATGCATATAAAACAGCTATTTGATTATTTGAATCAATCGTATTGGCAGGCATTAATTGTGAATATTCATCAATTGACAAGACATTAATCTCCTCAAACTTCTCTTTTTTAAAAATTTTTGCTAACTGTTGTTCTACCTCATGTTTATAATACAACTTATCAATAAGATTTTTAGACAATACAAATTCTATCGAACGTGTTGATATGAAATCATTATTAATAAGTGTATCGATCAATGCAGGATTTAAATTACGTGATTTTGAAATCTCCTGTTTTATTGTATTCCACATTGATGAGTAAAGAGTATCTAATTGGGCTCTTGCAGGTTCACTCATTGATGTTAATATATATGGTTCTACTGCACTTTTATATGTTCCAACTTTAACAACTTGGAATTCTATTCCTATTTTATCAAAAAGTCCTTTATAATAGGGTGTAACGCCATTAAGTCCACTGAGAGAAAAAGAACCATAAGGATTTGCATATATACTATCCGCTATGCATGCAATATAGTAATCCGATTGAAACATATTGTCGGCATATGCATATATTTTTTTACCAGATTCTTTAAATCTGATTACTGATTCTCTGATAGCATTTAGAGTCGCAGATGACGCTGAAATCCCATTACAATTAATATACAATGCATCTATTTTATTATTTTTAGATGCATTATCCAAAACTTCTCTAATTTGCTGTAATGACTGTATTTGAGGAATATCTCCTTGTGCCAATGAAAATAAATTTGGAGTTTTATTTACATCTCTTTCTACGACCTCCCCTGACAAGTTCAATACTAAAAGAGTATTATCCTCAATACTTGTATCAATATCAGAATCAACACTTACGGCCAACCCTCCAATTAAAGAAATTACTACTAATATCACTACGACACTGAATAAACCAATTGCTATCCATGTGCCAACAAATGATGATAAAACACCTGCAAAAAACTTTTTCATATTCTTATTTAGTTAATAATAGTGGAAATTACATTTTTAATATCTTCTGCGAGTTTATTTGCTAAGTCCATTGTCTTTGCTTCACTATAAATTCTTATAATAGGTTCTGTATTTGATTTTCTTAAATGAACCCACGAATCTATAAAATCAATTTTTACGCCATCAATATCTGTAATCTTTTCTTCACTATATTTTTCTTTCATTGCTTCCAATATCTTGTCTACATCAATTTCTGGTGTAAGTTCAATTTTGTTTTTCGCAATTGAATATTGTGGATATGAAGCTTTCAACTCACTCACTTTTTTCCCTGATTTAGCAAGTAAAGTCAAGAACAGTGCAACTCCAACCAAAGCATCTCTTCCATAATGACTTTCGGGATATATAACACCACCATTTCCTTCTCCTCCAATGACAGCATTGGTTTCTTTCATTTTAGCCACAACATTAACTTCACCCACTGCAGCTGCCGAATATTCTGAATGAGCATATCTATGTGTTACATCACGCAATGCTCGAGAAGAACTAAGATTTGAAACTGTATTTCCCGGAGTTTGACTTAAAACATAGTCTGCTATAGCAACTAGAGTATATTCTTCAACAAACATTTCTCCATTTTCCATCACTATAGCCAATCTATCGACATCAGGATCTACTACGAAACCGACATCAATCTTACCTTTTCGCATTAGTTCTGCAATTTGCGTTAGGTTTTCTGGAAGTGGTTCGGGTGTATGTGCAAATTTACCTGTTGCTTCGCAATTTAATTCTATAATATTTTCAACTCCTAACGCTCTTAATAGTTGAGGTATAACAATTCCACCAACAGAATTAACAGCATCAACAGCTACTGTAAAATTTGATTTTTTTATAGCTTCAACATCAACTAATTTTAGATTTAAAACTTGGTCTATATGTTTCTTATTATAGGTAGTATTTCTGTAAATTTTCCCTAAATTATCTACTTGAGCAAAACAGAAATCTTCAGTCTCTGCTTTTTTAAGCACTTGTTTCCCCTGTTCATCATTAAGAAATTCACCATTTTCGTTTAATAGCTTCAGTGCATTCCATTGTTTTGGATTATGACTTGCTGTTAATATTATACCACCACAAGCATTTTCTTCGACAACGGCAATTTCAGTTGTTGGCGTTGATGCCAAACCTATATTTACAACATCAAATCCCATTGAAATTAGAGTGCCACAAACAAGACTATCAACCATCTCTCCTGAAAGACGAGCATCTCGACCAACTACAATAGTATTTGTCTTCTTATTTGTATTTTCTCTTATAAAAGCTGCATAAGCTGCAGTAAATTTAACAACATCTAATGCACTTAAGCCATCGCCCGGGCGACCTCCAATTGTGCCTCTAATTCCTGAAATAGATTTTATTAATGACATAGTTCAAAATATTTTTACATCTGACTTCTGTAATACTTCAAATTATACAAATAAGGTTGACATTGCCCAATTTCATTTGTCCAACCATAATATGCCCTGACAACCAAATTAACTTCACAATCAACCCCTAAATAATGCAATGGCAACTGTATTGCAGAGCCATATTGTGCAGATGTGGATAAAGTAAGGTTATTGAATCTGAAATTTGTTGGCTTTGCAGACATATCATTTGCATTTCCTTCTGGTTGAACATCAAACCCTTCGTATAAATATTTTATGTTTGTTCGCAAATATCTAAAATATATAAGCTCATCATCAACTGCCTTATTGTTCGCTGAACCGGGAGTAACAACTTGCATATATATATATCCGTCTCTATCCATCTTATAATATGGTGCATCTACTCCATATTCAAACACAGAATCCTTGGGAATTTCTGTTATTATTTTTTGGTTAGACATGAACCAATTAACGGCCTTTTCCTCTTCATTTAATAATTCTGAATAGCTTATTGTTTTACTACAACTCAACATTGTCATAGCAACAAAAAACAACGAAACATATAGTGCTACTTTTCTATATTCTTTTATCATAATAGAATTAATTTTTCTTTAAATACTCATCATATTTTGGCATTGCTTTAATAAGCAATTCTTCACACTCATTAAGCGTTCCTATAAATTCACCTCCTGCAGCTTGAATGTGTCCACCTCCATTAAAATAATCTTCACATATTTTATTTACCGGAAAATTTCTAACACTCCTTGCCGACACTTTTATGCAATCAGGGTCTTCTCTCAAAAAGAATGAGTATCTTACTCCTTTTATTTGAAGGGGTTCATTAACTAAACCTTCAGAATCTCCTTTTTCATATTTGAATCTTGAAAGTTCTTCTTTATTAAGAGTAATGACTGCTGCTTGGTGTTTATCATATACTTTCAATTTCTCTGAAATAGCATACGCATGAAGTTTAATACTATCATACGACTTTGTTTCCAATGCTTCTTTAACTATCATTTGTTTATCAACACCTTTTTCTATAAGTTTCATTATGATAATATAGAGTTCAGGGTCATCACAATTAACAGAAAGATTCCGAGTGTCGGTAATTATTCCTGTGCATACACATGTCGCTGAATTCTTGTCCATCTCAGAAATCAAACCCATAGCAGCAATTAATCTAAACACTAATTCACTTGCCGACGACATCTTTGGATAAGAAAATGTCAAGTCTGCAAAATAATCCGGATCCAAATGATGGTCTACTAATACTTTCTTACATTTTGCATTTTGAATTAACGGAGCTAAGATGTCTTGACGCTGTGGTTTATTAAAATCACAACATATTATTAATTGTGCATCATTAACTATTCGTTCCGAAAATTCTTGATATTTAGTATATGGTATAACATCTTTGAACCCTGGCATAAATGATAGTGTACGAGGTGGCAAATCCGGAGTAATAACTTTTGGATTTTTACCCATTTTCAGTAAAAGATGATAGAAGCCTAATGTCGAACCTATAGCATCTCCATCCGGGCGTACATGACACGTCAATACAATATTTTCACTCTCAGCAATATAGTTATATAACGTATTAATATCTTTACTATTAAACCTTTTTGTCAACATCTGATTCATTTTGAATTGACAAAGATATTAATAATTTCCGAAATTCTGACTATCTTTGCAATCAAATTTTTGTTTTTATATACAAGTATTATAGTTTAGATACTATAAATATATTTCTAAATACAAAATTTTATAATAAGATTGTAACAATTAAAGTAACCATGCATACAAGAGAAGAAAAAATTGAAGCTTTTGGAAGAATGCTTGATGTTCTTGATGAATTAAGAGTAAAATGTCCTTGGGACGCAAAACAAACTAATGATAGTTTACGACCTAATACTATTGAAGAGGTATACGAACTGGTTGATGCTCTTATTTCAGATGATTCTGCTTCTATCAAAAAGGAACTAGGTGACGTATTATTGCATATTGCATTTTATTCTAAAATAGGTTCCGAAAAGGGAGAATTTGATATAGCTGACGTATGCAATGCATTAACTGACAAACTTATTTTTCGCCATCCACATGTTTTCGGCACAAATAAAGCAGATAATGTTGAAACAGTATTACAAAATTGGGAAGAAATAAAACTTAAAGAAAAAGGAGGAAATAGAACTGTTTTAGCTGGCGTACCTACTGCTTTGCCCGCACTAATCAAAGCATATAGAATACAAGAAAAAGTTCGCAATATAGGTTTTGATTGGGAAGAACGTTCTCAAGTATGGGACAAGGTAAAAGAAGAAATTTTAGAAGTTGAATCCGAAATCATAGCAGGAAATAATGATTCTTTGGAAGCTGAATTCGGAGATTTATTATTCGCAATAATTAATGCATCTCGACTTTATGGTATAAATCCTGAAAATGCTTTAGAACGCACAAATCGTAAATTCATTTCCAGATTCAACTATCTTGAAGCAAAAGTTTCTGAATTAGGCAAATCTCTTAAAGACATGTCGCTCGCTGAAATGGATAAAATTTGGGATGAAGCAAAATCATTAGGTTTATAATTAGATTTTTTATTAGCTTTGATACTTTGTATAACTGAAAAACCAAGTGTAGGGAAAGATATTGCATCAATATTAGGTGCAACGACTCGTCGTGATGGATATTTTGAGGGGAATGAATACTATGTTACATGGACATTCGGACATTTGTGCACTCTTAAAGAACCTCATGATTACAACGACTTATGGAAACGTTGGTCATTAGGAGCATTACCAATAATACCTCAAAGATTTGGTATTAAATTAATTGATCAAGACAGCATAATCAAACAATTCAAGATTATTGAAAAACTAATTGCTGAATGTAGCGAAGTAATAAACTGTGGTGATGCCGGACAAGAAGGTGAATTGATTCAACGTTGGGTTATGCAAAAAGCAAAATGCAACAAACCGATAAAACGTTTATGGATATCATCATTAACAGATGAAGCTATAAGAGAAGGGTTTAAAAATCTACGACCACATGAAGATTTGAATCCATTATACACTGCCGGATTGTGCCGTGCTATTGGCGATTGGATTCTCGGCATGAATGCGACTCGACTCTACTCTCTAAAATATGGTTTAAATGGGCAAGTCCTATCAATTGGACGTGTCCAAACTCCTACACTTGCTTTAGTTGTCAACCGACAATTGGAAATTGATAATTTTAAACCTAAAGATTATTGGGAATTAAAAACCTTATATCGAGACACTTTATTTTCCGCATCAATTAAAGGTTTTGATGATGAGCAAAAAGGGATTGAGGCATTAAATAAAATTGTAAACCACAAGTTAACAATTACAGACATCTCTAAAAAGAAAGGTAAAGAGGCACCTCCCCGACTATTCGACCTAACAAGTTTACAAGTCGAATGTAACAAAAAGTTCGGCATGAGTGCTGACGACACATTAAGAACAATTCAATCGTTATACGAAAAGAAACTCACCACATATCCACGTGTAGATACAACGTACCTTACAGATGATATGTATTCCAAAATAGGACCTATTTTAAATGGATTAACAGAATACCAGTCTCTCCTTCTTCCTCTACGAGGAAAGAAACTAACGAAAAGCAAAAAAGTATTCGACAATTCGAAAGTTACTGATCACCATGCAATTATTCCAACGGGTCAACCATTACCAACTAATCTAACTGTATTTGAACAACAAGTTTTTGACCTAATAGCAAAACGTCTAATCGCAGTTTTTTATCCCGACTGTGAATTTGAACAAACTATAGTCAAAGCAACGATAAACTCAATAAATTTCAAAGCTTCTGGAAGAATTATTTTGAATCTTGGTTGGAAAAGTATCTATCAAAAAGCAGACAACCAAATTAACGATGAAAATGATAACGATTCTGACGACACCAAAATATTACCTGAATTTATAAAAAACGAATCAGGTGAACACGAACCTAAATTAGCAAAAAAAACAACGCAACCTCCGAAATATTTTACTGAGGGCACCCTGTTAAAAGCTATGGAAACAGCAGGAAATTTTGTTGATGACGAAGAAATCAGAGAATCTCTGAAAGCAAATGGTATCGGACGTCCTTCTACACGTGCTTCGATTATAGAAACACTATATAAAAGAGGTTATATCAAAAAAGAGCGACGAAGTATTCGTGCGACTAAAGCAGGCATTGACTTAATCAGTATCATAAACGAAGAATTGCTTAAAAGTGCAAAATTAACCGGGATCTGGGAGAATCGATTGAGAATGATTGAGCAACAAAAATATGAAGCAAATGATTTCATTCTACAATTAAAGAAGATGATTTCAGAAATAGTTAAGTCTGTATTGAGTGATAATAGCAACTATCGCATTGCATCTCCCAGTATGGAAATTAAAACAAAACAATAATTGTATTAATATGGACAATAATACTCTATTTCAATACATATTAGTAGCAATTATTATTATATTTGCTCTTATATATTTTATTATCAAACTTTTTTGCCTTAAAAAATCTAATAATTCCTGTTGTGGATGTCCTATCTCAAAAAATTGCAAAACAAGGCAAAGAAAAACAATCGATAAATAGATAACATAGTTGCATTACTTTTTATCTGAATCCATTACTTTTTTATACCTACTATAAATTTCTAACCCTTTCTGTTTTGCTTTTTCTATACAATCTTCACTCTCTGGATTAATCCCATATTTTGACATTGGAGGAATAACAACCTTAGTCCCCGGCTTAATTCTATCTGGGTGCCCCAATATTTCTTTATTTTCTTCATATATATATGGCCATAGATTGAAATTCCCATAATGTTCTTTTGCCATTGTAGTCAAGAAACGTGTACGTGAAATTGTATCATATATAATTTGGTCAGAAGGAATTGTATTGACAGTTTGCCCTATTTGTGTCGATTGAATTGAAATAGTATCAAACTTTAAATTTATTTCTTTACTTTCAGATTTTTGTTCTTCATAGCCACTAACATTTTCAACCACACAACGACCTATATTATCAATCAATTTTGCAGAATCATTAGGTATCACAAAATAAACTATGGAAGAAATTAATATCAATAATAAAAGTAATGATGCTATTCCCATCAAAAATCCTCTTATAAAAATTCTTTTCGACTTTCTTCCATTCTCTTCATTTGCTTGTTCTTGCGAACCACTCCCTTCAAACTCTTCATTATATGATTCTGTTACATTCATTGAAGATTGTATGTCACTAACATCTGTTTCTGTCTCAGAGCTATCGTCCCATTCAATTTGAGGAAGTTCGGGTATTGAATCCAATGAATTAGGAGGTGTTGATAATTCTGATTCGTCTATTCCCTCGTTTATATTATTCGCATTGTCTTGATCTATTACATTGTCTTGAACAGCATTAAGCATATCATCTGTAACATCATCTGAAATCTCCACTGCTTCAAAAACTGAAAATGGTAGATTTACAGCATCGGCCAAATCCTTATCAGGAGTAAACGCAATTTTCCTATGCTTGGGGATAATAATTTCTTCTCCTGTGTTAACATTAACACTTTTGCGCTGCTCTACATCAACGACTTTAAATGTGCCTAATTTCCTAATTTTCACATTTTCTCCCGATGTTAATGTATCAGCAATCAAAATGAAAAACTCTTTAAGAAATTCCTCACTTATCTTTTTTGACATTTGTGTTGCATCAGCAACAGCATTAACTAATTCAGGAAATGTGATTTTTTGATTCATTGTACTTCGCGTTTGATTTAATGAATTATTTTATTTTACTTCACTTTTTTTTAATTTTTGTTTAAGCAATGCCGACTGCTTAAAACCGACTGAAATCTTTGGAGGAATAAGCATTCTTTTTCCGGTTGATGGATGTATGGCTATTCTCTCCATTCTTTTTTTGGGTTCCAACGATCCAAAACCCGGGATAGCAATAGTATCTAAATCCGAACAACGTTCTTTAACTACTAATGACAAACCATCTATAAGATTACTTACATCAACCTTACTATAGCCTAGACGTTTTGATAAAATATCGACAATGTTTTTATTATCCATAATATATAATTCTGAACAACTACATTACAAAGATACAACAAAATAATGAAAAACCGAAAATTTATTTTTTCTCCTAATATTTATATCACCATACAGTATTGAGAATATATCTTCTTTATATTTATAATTTTGGAGAATAAGTAATAAATAACAGATATTCGCCTTTAGCATTTATTGTAAATTGATTATCAACACTTTCATTAAGTGTGCCTTGCCATAATGAGGTAAAATCATAAATTGGATATTTAAGACCTATACTACTGAAATCAGTTGCAGCAAAATTAAATATAGAAATTTGCAAACCAGGCAGACATTGCATTGAAAATTTATTATGACACGGAATAAACACACCATGATCTGTCAGCATCTTTATATTAGCTCCGGCCTGCCTATATTCCATTAATAATGAAATATTACCTAAAATATGATCTTCTCGTTTACCTGTTGCCCCGACTATTACTATATTTTTAATACCTTTCGACAGCAAATAATTTACAGCTTTAGTCTGATCATTAGTCTCTTGATCATCTATAACTAATACAAGATCATTATATTTTTCATAATATTCCTTTACCAATGAATCGCCATCTCCAATAATAAGATTGGGGATATTGCCTCGACGTATGTATTCATTTGCTCCTCCATCACAACAAACAACTGGCTTCCCTGAATAAAGCACTTTTAATGGTATTTGGTGTGTAGGAAATTCTCCATTACCAAGTACTATTGCTTCAACATCTAAATTCAAATAATCTATATTTTTCATATATTTCCTATTTGGAGCCTTCCTCCAACATAAGTTTTTTCCATTTTATATAGCCAAAAATTGCAATTATAGCATATAAACCATATAAAGATGCAGTAGGATATAAGTCTTTATATATATATAATGCAACACTGACAACATCAACCACTATCCAAACAAACCACTGTTCAATATATTTTTGGGCTAACATCCACATTCCAATAATACTCATAGCAGTTGTAAATGAATCGCACCATGGGACATCACTATTTGTAAAATTCTTAAGAATCCATACTATTACTAAAAAAGAAATAATAAATACTAAAATTAATAATATGATTTGCCTATATGGTACTTTACTTATTGGCAATTCTAACGACCTATCATTTTCATTAACACCAACTTCTTTTTTGTGTATTCGCACTCTCATTGCTGTCCCATACTTCCATTTTATCCACCCATAAACAGCAATTAAAAGATAATAGACATTAATTCCAAAGTCGGCATACAGACCGGCATTATAAAAAACAAATATGTAAACCACCGGCATTATTATACTTGTAATCCACAAATATATACTTGCTTTATATTCAAACCAAAGATAAAGCAAACCTACAATAACACCTATTATTTCTATATATAATTCCATTTTTCAAAATTAAAGTGTAAAGATAATTATTTTATACTATAAACTACAAGAATTTTATTAAAATAATATAAATTCGATGAAAATATATAAAAAGACAAAGTTTATAATTAGAAATTAATTTGTGTTTAATCAAAAAAATCTTCATTAATATTGGATTCTTAAAATATACTTATTATTTTTGCAATAAATTAAAACATCGTTATATATGAAAAAATACATTCTTACTCTAAGTTTTTTATTTGGTATTCTGTTTACAACAAATGCTCAAATCCTCTACAAAGTAACCGGCAATGGATTAGAAAAGCCTTCTTATTTATTTGGCACACATCATTTAGCTCCACTAAAGGTTTATTTAGATAATGAATCGGCAAAAACTGCATTTACATCAGCAGAACAAGTTGTGGGAGAAATAGATATGACCGGAGATCAAATGGCAATGGCAATGAAAATGCAACCATACATGATGGCTCCAGCCGATAGCACCCTATCAAAAGTTATTACTACTGATAAATTTGCCGAAGCAGACTCTTTATTAAAAAATCTAATTCCTATGCCTGGTATAAGCTTGAAGAACTTTGAACCACTCAAACCAATGGTAGTTACGCAACAAGTATCTGTTTTTGTTATTATGCAAAATATGCCTGAATACAAAGCAGATGAGCAACTCGACATGTATTTTCAAGTAACAGGAAAGAAAGAAGGCAAACAAATCATACCCCTTGAGACAGTTGAACAACAAGCAGAAATCCTTTTCAATACAACTAGCATCATATCTCAAGCAGAAGATATGCTTGAACTTCTAAGAAATCCTTCCGAAATGATTACACAAGCAAAAAAACTTAATGAAGCATATTTTGCAGAGGATTTGGTTGCTCTATATGATTTAACAAAAGAAGATAACAGCGATCCTGAATTTTTCGAAAAACTGCTTAACGAACGCAACAACAATTGGATAAAAACACTTCCTGCAATAATGAGCAAAGGCTCATCATTTATTGCAGTTGGGTGTCTACACTTGGCAGGAGAAATAGGGCTAGTTGAACAACTACGCAAGCTGGGTTACACAGTAGAAGCTCTGAACTAAATAAAACATTTATCATAAAATCCCGATAAACAGATAAATCGA
Organism: uncultured Porphyromonadaceae bacterium; assembly: GCA_937911575.1. GTDB lineage: Bacteria > Bacteroidota > Bacteroidia > Bacteroidales > Muribaculaceae > Lepagella. The sequence continues at coordinate 29,832 of CALDPR010000046.1, forward strand.
TAAGTAAGGAATTTCGTTTCTTACTTATCGTTTTTTTATTACTGAATTTTTTTATAATATTTTTTGTATAGGTCAAAAAAATGAAGTAACTTTGAAGAAAATTTTAAAACACTTAAAATTAACTAATATATTATGGAATTACCTTTCGCAGAATCGTGGAAAATTAAAATGGTAGAGCCAATCCGTAAAAGCACTCGCGAAGAACGTGAACAATGGCTCAAAGAGGCTAACTACAACTTGTTTAACCTTAAATCAGAACAAGTTTATATTGATTGCTTAACAGACTCTGGCACAGGAGCAATGAGCGATCGCCAATGGGCTGCAATGATGATGGGAGACGAAAGCTATGCCGGCTCATCTTCATTCTTCCGTTTGAAAGATACAATTACTCGTCTAACAGGTTTTGAGTATGTTATTCCAACTCACCAAGGTCGTGCTGCAGAAAACGTACTTTTCAGTCATTTAGTAAAAGCCGGTGATATTTGTCCAGGTAACTCACACTTTGATACAACTAAAGGACATATCGAGAGTCGTAAAGCATTTGCGATTGATTGTACTATCGATGAAGCAAAAAACACTCAGCTTGAACTTCCTTTTAAAGGTAATGTTGATCCTAAAAAACTTGAAAAAGTTCTTGCTGAAAACGCAGATAAAATTCCATTTGTTATTGTTACAGTAACAAACAATACAGCAGGTGGTCAACCTGTATCAATGCAAAACCTACGTGAAGTTCGTGCTATTGCTGATAAATACAACAAACGAGTAATCTTTGACTCTGCACGCTTTGTAGAAAATGCATACTTTATCAAAACTCGTGAAGAAGGTTATGCTGACAAAACTATCAAAGAAATTGTTAAAGAGATGTACTCTTATGCTGATGGTATGACAATGTCATCAAAAAAAGATGGTCTTGTTAACATGGGAGGATTTATCGCTACACGCCATGAAGATTGGTTTGAAGGAGCAAAACGCTTCTGTATCCCATTCGAAGGTTATCTTACATACGGAGGTATGAATGGTCGCGATATGGACGCATTGGCTGTTGGTCTTGATGAAAACACTGAATTTGATAACATTGAGACTCGCATCAAACAAGTTCAATATCTTGCTGCACGCCTTGACGAATATGGTATTCCATACCAACGTCCTGTAGGTGGACACGCAATCTTCGTAGATGCAAGTTTAGTGCTTACTAACGTGCCAAAAGAAGAATTCCCTGCACAAACACTTACAATCGAACTTTATCGTGAAGCTGGTATTCGTGGTTGCGAAATTGGTTATATCCTTGCTGACCGTGATCCTGTAACACGTGAAAATCGCTTTGGAGGTCTTGACTTGCTTCGTCTATGTATCGCACGTCGTGTATATACAAACAACCACATGGACGTTATTGCAGCTGCATTGAAGAATGTTTACGATCGTAGAGATTCTATCAAACGTGGTGTTAAGATTGTATGGGAAACAGAACTTATGCGTCACTTCACTGTAAAACTTGCTCCAGTAGAAGAATAAAATAATCTATAACAATTTATTGAAAATAGTAGATTGCCCGCGCTGGGTAGCACTTTTTCGGCGGTGAATTTTATTTCATCGCCTATTTTGTTGATATACATTGCATTAGGTTGTTGCGTTGTGAAACGACTTTTTGTGC
>CALDPR010000047.1 GCA_937911575.1 uncultured Porphyromonadaceae bacterium
ACGACCCCGAGATTACAAATCACGTGCTCTGGCCAACTGAGCTAAAGAGGCATTATCTTTGTTTTAATTCCGTTTTCAATGTTTGAATTCGAAATCGAGTGCAAAGATAGATATAATTTTTAATATACCAAAAAAAAATCAAAAAAATTTCACTCAACAGTAACAGATTTTGCTAAATTTCTTGGCATATCCACATCTTTACCCTTATTTATAGCAATATAATATGATAATAATTGCAATGGAATAGATGTAATTATAGGTGTTAAGCATTCCGGAACTTCCGGAACTTCAAGCACATGATCAGCCAAATCTCTAATTATCGTATCTCCTTTTGTTACGATTGCTATAATCGAACCTCCTCGCGATTTAACTTGCTGAACATTGCTAACAATTTTTTCATACAAGTGATCTTGTGGAGCTATTATCACTGATGGCATTTCACTATCTATTAAAGCAATCGGACCATGTTTCATTTCTGCTGCAGGATAACCTTCTGCATGAATATATGAAATTTCCTTTAACTTTAATGCACCTTCTAATGCCACAGGATAACTATATCCTCGACCTAAATAGATAAAGTTTTTAGCATAGGTATAAATCAATGACAATCGTTTAATCTCTTCATCTAATTTTAAAGTCTGAGACACCAATTCCGGAATTTGTAGTATATATCTATTAAGTTTCTTTATATCATCATCAAGCATCGAACCTTTCAGACTCGCAATAGATAATGCTAACATTGTAAATACCATCACTTGACCTGTAAATGCTTTTGTAGAAGCCACACCAATTTCGGGTCCGACATGAATGTATGTTCCACTATGTGTTTCTCGAGGGATTGATGACCCTACGACATTACTAATTCCATATACAAATGCACCCATTCTTCTTGCTATTTGAATTGCAGCAAGCGTATCGGCCGTTTCTCCTGATTGCGACACTGCAATAACCACATCTTGCTTATCTAACACAGGATTTGAATATCTGAATTCACTTGCATATTCAACCTCTACAGGGATTCGACACATATCTTGAAGCAACTTCTTCCCTATTAACGAAGCATGCCATGATGTCCCACATGCTACTATTACAATTCGGCGAGCATTTAGTATTCTTTCTTTATTAGTATATACCCCACTGAGCATTACCTTTTCTCCATTACACATGACACGACCACGAATACAATCCATAAGTGTATTAGGCTGCTCAAAAATTTCTTTAAGCATAAAATGGGGATAACCACCTTTCTCAAGTTGAGATATACTCAACTCTAATTTTTTTACATCGATTTTTGCTTCTTTATTCTCAAGATCCACTAATTTCAATGGTTCATTACGACGCAAAATAGCAATTTCTTCATCTTTAAGATACACCACATCTTTAGTATATTCGACAAATGGAGTTCCGTCTGAGCCAAGAAACATCTCATCATCTCCAATTCCGATCACAAGTGGCGAACTTTTTCTTGCCGCAATTATTTGATTCGGATTATTTTTCTCTACCACAGCAATTGCATATGCACCTATCACTTGCTTCAATGCTTCTCTGACAGCATCTATCAGTTCACAATTATTTTGAACTCGTATATATTCTATTAATTGAACCAATACTTCGGTGTCTGTTTCTGTATAAAACTTACACCCATGTTCCATTAATGCATCTTTTATTATTTTATAGTTCTCTATTGTACCATTATGGACCAATGCCAAATTTCTATCTTCACTAAAATGTGGATGAGCATTGTTGTCGCATGGTTCCCCATGAGTTGCCCAACGTGTATGAGCAATCCCGGCAATCGCTTGCAATTCCTTATCTGAACAATAATTTTCGAGATTACTAACCTTGCCCATCGTTTTATACACATTCAACTTACCTGACGGACTGACAAGTGCAATACCTGCACTATCATATCCTCTATACTCAAGACGCTTTAAGCCATTAATCAATACGTCGTATACATTCCCATTACCTAAATAGCCAACAATACCACACATAATTTATTTTTATATTATTTAAATATCTTATTTTCTGCAAATTTAATCATTTTATTTTATATATAACAAAAAATGGTTGAATTCTTATCCTAATTAGATTTTGTATTGATCTCTTAACGAGAAAAAAAAGAAAGATGTTGACTAAAAATTTTAGCCAACATCTTCTAAATTTTATCGTTATAAATTAATCTTGATTTAAATTTACACGTTTGAATCCTGTAACAACCATACCTTTTGATTGACCATCAAGATATTGAGCAACTGTAAGTTTAGCATCACGATGATACTCTTGCTCCATAAGTACAGTTTCTTTATAGAATTTGTTAAGACGTCCTTCAGCAATTCTTTCAAGCATTTCTTCTTTCTTGCCTTCTTGACGAGCTTTTTCTTTACCAATTTCAAGTTCTTGTGCAACTATTTCTGCCGGCACATCTTGACGATTTGCTGCAATTGGATTCATTGCAGCCACTTGCATTGCAACTTCACGGCCAACAGATAAATCTATGCCTTCTACGCTAAGACCAACGATTGTTGCAAGTTTATTACCTAAGTGATCATAAGATGCAACGGTAGGAGCTTCGATACATTCATATGCACCAAGTTCCATTTTTTCACCTGTTTTACCAATTTCGTCAGTGATTTTTTCTTCAATTGTGCGATCTCCAATTTTAAGAGCTTTAACTTCTTCAATTGATTTCGCTTTAGCAGCCATTGCTGCAGCAAGAATTTCTTTTGTAAGGTTTACGAAAGATTCATTTTTTGCCACAAAGTCTGTTTCGCATTTCAAAGCGACAATTGCACCAAAACCAGGTTCTACGGCTGAGAATACACAGCCTTCTGCTGCTTCACGATCTTCACGTTTTGCAGCGACAGCTTGACCTTTTTTACGAATTATTTCAATAGCGGCATTGATATCACCGTCTGTTTCTGCAAGTGCATTTTTGCAGTCCATCATACCCGCTCCAGTCATGTTGCGAAGTTTTTTGATGTCTTCTATAGATACTGCCATAATAGTCTTTTTAATTTGTTCTTAATTAATTATTCTGCTGTTTCTTCTTTAGCATCTTCTGCTTTTGGTTCTTCATTACGACGAACACGTCTGCGTTTTGCAGGGGCTGGAGCTGCTTCTCCTTCTTCTTTTTCTTCAGGAGCGTCGATTTTTTCAACTTTGCGTTCTTCCATTCCTTCTGTGATTGCAGCACAAATAGTGTCAAGTATTATTTCCACACTTTTTGATGCATCATCATTTGCCGGGATTACAAAGTCTACATTTGAAGGATCTGAATTTGTGTCAACCATAGCAAATACAGGTATACCAAGACGGTTTGCTTCTGCAACAGCAATATGTTCTTTCATTACGTCAACAACAAATAAAGCAGATGGAAGACGAACCATGTCGGCAATTGAACCGAGAGTTTTTTCCAATTTAGCACGTTGACGTGTGATTTGTAGTTTTTCACGCTTTGAAAGATTGTCAAATGTACCATCTTTCGACATTTTGTCTATAGCAGCCATTTTCTTAACTGCTTTTCTGATTGTTGGGAAGTTTGTCAACATTCCACCTGGCCAACGTTCAATAACGTATGGCATTCCGATAGAAGTCGCTTTATCTGCCACAACTTGTTTTGCTTGTTTTTTAGTTGCTACAAAAAGAATTCTTTTACCACTTTTTGCAATTTGTTTCAAAGCAGCTGCTGCTTCTTCAACTTTAGCAGCTGTTTTATAAAGGTCGATAATATGAATACCGTTACGCTCCATAAAGATATAAGGAGCCATTGCAGGATTCCATTTTCTTTTGAGGTGTCCGAAGTGACAACCTGCTTCTAATAATTGTTCAAATGTTGGTGTTGCCATTTTTTTATTTTGTTTACGTTCTGATTAAATACAATCAATGAGTAGGGAACGTGTCCATCTCAAAGATTTAGATACTAAACTATTTTTCTTTTTTAAATTCTATATTGAGCATAAAGAAGACAGAGACTGTTTAAGCAACAGCAACTGTCTTTTGTCTTTTACGCACATTTTTTAAATCCATTAAGACGCAAAAAAGAATATTAACGTTTGCTGAATTGGAAACGTTTGCGAGCTTTTGGACGTCCTGGTTTTTTACGTTCAACGGCACGTGGATCACGAGTCATGAATCCTTCTGCACGAAGAGCCGGTTTATCTTCTGGATTAATCTTAACAAGTGCACGTGCGATTGCCAAACGAAGTGCTTCTGCTTGGCCTTTGTAACCACCACCCTTAAGATTTACTTTGATGTCATATTTCTCAGCAACTTGAAGAGTATTCAATGGTTGCTTTACAATATATTGAAGGATAGAAGAGGGGAAATACACCTCAAGATCACGTTTGTTAATTGTAATGACGCCTGATCCTTCAGTTACATAGACGCGTGCTACAGCGGCCTTACGACGACCTAATGCATTAATTTGTTCCATCTCTCTTATTTCAATTTATTGATATCAATTACTTTTGGATTATTTGCCGCATGTGGGTGTTCGGCAGAATTGTAAACATACATATTATCAAGTTGACGTGCTCCTAATTTTGTTTTAGGAAGCATACCTTTCACAACTTTGATATATAAAGGGTGTTTGCCCGCTTTTATATGTTTGTTTTGAGATTTTTTCATCAACACCTCAGGAGTGCACTCACGTTGTCCTCCCGGATAACCTGTATAACGCAAATATACACGATCAGTGAATTTCTTACCTGTCATTCTGCATTTATCAGCATTGATGATAATAACATTATCTCCACAATCCATGTTTGGAGTGAAGTTTGTTTTATACTTTCCACGAAGAAGTTTTGCAACTTTTGCACAAAGGCGACCAAGAACTTGGTCTGTTGCATCAACCACAACCCACTCTTTAGTATTAGTTGCAGGTGTAGCAATAGATGTTTTGTAACTTAAAGTATCCACTTTATTTTTCTAAATTTTAATAATTAAACTTGTCATTTTCATCTGATTAGCTCGGCCATAAGCACCTCAAACTATTTGACTTTGATTAATTTGGATATAATCGGCGTGCAAAGGTACAACTTTTTTCTGATTCTACAAAATATTTTTTATTCAGTATAATTTTTATAAAATCTTTTAGCTTTTTATTTTTTGGGGGTTAATCCCATTTCTGCTGCTACTTTTAATAAGTATTCATACGCAGAATCATAGTCATTGTGTATAATACCCTCTAAAATAGCATCTTTGATTTTTTCTTTTAACACTCCGATCAAACTCCCTTGCTCAAGATCAAGTGCTTGCATGATTTCTCGTCCATTGACAGGGGGCTGAAAATCTCTTATTCTATCTTTTTCTTCAATTTCTGCCATTCTCTGACGAACCAAAGCAAAGTTTTCCAATATTTTTTGCACTTTTTGTGCATTTTTTGATGTTATATCTGCTTCTGCAAGAAGCATTAAATCATCAATATCTGCCCCAGCTTCAAACACCATTCTCCTAATAGCCGAATCTGTAACTCCGGCTTCTCCCACTGATTGAGGTCGCATATGCATTCCAACAAGTTTAGCCACATATTTCATTTTTTCATTCATAGGCATTTTCATTTTTTTGAAAATGCGAGGCACCATTTTTTCTCCTATGAAATTATGATTATGAAATGTCCAACCAGTAGAGGAATCATATTTTTTTGTTACAGGTTTTGCTATATCGTGCATCAAAGCAGCCCATCGCAGCCATTCATTATCCGAATATATGCTTATATTATCGACAACTTGAAGGGTGTGGTAGAAATTATCTTTATGGCCTCTTCCCTCCATTGTCTCTACACCTTTTAATGCATGCAATTCCGGAAATATAATTTCTAACAAGCCTGATTTATCTAAAAGTTTAAATCCTATCGAAGGTGTTTTACTTCGTATAATCTTGCTTAACTCATCATTGATTCGCTCCTTTGTGATAATTGTGATTCTTTCACGATTGCGTTTTATTGCATCAAACGTATCTCCAAGAATCTCAAATTCAAGTTGAGTTGCAAAACGAATTGCTCGCATCATTCGCAATGGGTCATCACTAAACGTTATATCAGGGTCCAATGGTGTGCGGATTACCTTATTATGCAAATCCAAAATGCCATTAAATGGATCTACTAGTTCACCAAACTTATCTGCATTGACATATATAGCCATTGCATTAATGGTAAAATCTCTACGCTTTTGGTCATCTTCTAAAGTGCCATCTTCAACCACCGGATTTCGACTATCTTGCGAATATGATTCTCTTCTTGCTCCAACAAACTCCAGTTCATAGTTTCTCCATTTAACTTGAGCTGTTCCATATGTAGCAAAGACAGATAGACGTGCTTTAGGACCTAATTTTTTAGCTACTTCTTCTGCTAATTCTATTCCACTACCAATAGATACAAAATCAATATCTTGCGATTTCCTCTCCAAAAAGATATCGCGAACATATCCACCAACAATAAAAGCCTGTCTGCCAAGTTCATCGGCAGTTTCTCCTACAAGACGAATTATTTTTTTATTTATATCCTTTTTAAGATTCATCAACAAGAATTACAGTTCTGATATTTCTTCAGGGAAAACAGTAATGTTTTCCAATCCATTTTCTGTTACTACATAAGTATTCTCAACCCCTACAGCACCGACACCGGGAATTACAAATTTTGGCTCAATTGCTATCGTCATATTTATTTGTAACACATCTTTACTGCGAGGTGTCAACACGGGTAGCTCATTAAGCTCAATACCTACACCATGTCCTATAAATGCTGCTTTTTGAGTATATCCCATGAAATAATCCGATAAGCCATTTGCTTCTACAATTTCACAAGCTTTATTATACAAATCAGCCACACCTACTCCCGGAAGTGCCATTTTTTCTAATTCTCGAAGAATGTTTCTGGAGACTTCATGAGCTTTCATTGCCAATTCACTAATCTCGCCCAGACTCCATACTCGAGTCATATCTGATTGATATCCATTAAAGTTCCCATTCATATCAACCATTACTGTTGTTCCTTGTTTAATAACTTCCCCATTTGCACCGACAGGCAATGCTTGGTTAACACCACCACCTCCTACGGCAAAATCATATGGAGTCGGAATATCAGCATTTGCTCCATTAAGGACACTTCCCATAAATATTTCCATTAGGCTGCCAGAAGTACGATAAAATCCCAGACTTCCTTCTTGACGCAAAATTTTTTCTCCTTCTATTTGAAATTCAACATCTGTCATACCGGGACTATATGACGCAGCCATTTTTTTATATGCTCTCGCTTGACATTGACCACAATATTTCATTTTTTCAATTTCGTAATCTGTTTTTACCATACGACATTGACGGAGCATAACAGATGTGTTTACAATCTCTGCATCTGCAAACACTCCTTTCAAACGCATAACATCGCTATATGTAAGCACATCTAATTCCAATCCTAATCGCTTTGGCAATTCGATGCCTGCCTTTACGAGCATATCTGGAATTTGCTCTGGTTTACGGATATAGACCACGTCATCGCCTTTAAGTTCAAATGGACGTATGACATAATAAGTAGCCTCACCATTTAACGGTATATATACATAACCTCTAAAAATTCTTCCCGACGTATAGTATATGTTTGAGTTTCCTGCGATCAGACATGCATCAATCCCTACTCCTTGCATTGATTTACGTATTTTCTCAATACGAAGAGACAACTCCGATTTAAATTCTTTATTATACATATATTTATCTGTTATTTGTTACTATTATTCCTAAGTTTTTTATTCCACACAATACGCTATCGCTCATTATATGACGTAGTGTAATAGTGCGAATTTTGGATATCTGATTACTATTTTTTAATCTTTGATTCAATTCATATACACCTCCATACCCTTTTCCTGTCCATCGAGAATCCTGACGAATCAGACACAATTGCAACGTATCGACATTTTCTATTGAATCAATCATATATATTTTCGCTTCTATCCATAAGTCTTTATATTGATATTTAGTTGTATGACGAAGAGAAATAAATAATTCATATCCTTCATTTATAGATTTTTCTTCAGTTGAATCATTTAGTTCCAATTTATATTCAACTATCTCATTTTTCTTCCACGTCTCCGCTTCAAATTCAACATATTCTGCATATGGCATTTCATGATGATTACAACTCATTAGCACAAAAAGATTAAAGGCGACAATAAAAATCATCGCCTTTATACCCTTAAGATTTGCTATTATCTTCTGTTTGTGATTCATTTTGTCGTTTATTATCACCATGTTTTCTACGATGATTATTTCTTATATTTGCTGATTGGCCATCTCCTTGATTATTTTTCGTTTCTAATTGATCTTGAGAAATATTTCGTCCTTTACCTTTTTTATTTTTATTTTTCTTTTTTGTCTTATCAAAACGAGTTAGACTATCTTGTCCGACCAAATCAACAAATTCCTTTCGCTCATTCTTATATGAAGTTTCACTATCAAGACGATCAACTTTAATGCCTTTCTTATTTAATGCTATAATTTCAAATACTCGCGATGAGGATATAGTCACACAATTTACCGGCATGATTTTATCTGTCGAATATGTTATTTCATGCTTTAATACATCTGATTTGAATTGATAATATGAAGCATCTTTAGTTTCCAACACAATATCTTTTGGTGGCATTTTTTTCTGAGCCTCCAAATATACATCTACTTCGAAGTTCAAGCAACATTTCAACTTAGCACATTGTCCGGCCAATTTTTGAGGATTCATTGATATGTCTTGATAACGGGCAGCACTTGTGCCAACAGACACAAAGTTATTCATCCAACTCGCACAACAAAGTGGGCGTCCACATGGACCTATACCTCCTATCCTTCCGGCTTCTTGGCGAGCTCCTATTTGCTTCATTTCAATACGAACTTTGAATGTATCTGCCAATACTCGGATCAACTTACGAAAATCCACTCGCTCATCTGCTATATAATAGAATATTGCTTTCCCCCCATCTCCTTGATACTCTACATCTCCAATCTTCATGTCTAAAGCAAGACTCTCTGCTATCTGACGCGAACGGATCATTGTATCGTGTTCACGAGATTTTGCTTCCTCATATTTTTCCAAATCATTTTGTCGAGCTTTACGAAATATTCTTCTTATTTCATAATCAGGGTGAAGATTAGCTTTCTTCATCTGAAGTGTTACTAATTTCCCTACCATCGTAACCTCTCCAATATCATGACCAGGGCTGGCTTCAACAGCAACAATATCACCAATTTTCAAATCAAGATGAAGACTGTTTTTAAAATATCCTTTTCGGGTATTTTTAAACTGGACTTCCACAATGTCAAAATCGGCTATTTCAGATATCCCTTGAAGCCAATTATAACAATATAATTTTCCTCGTGGAGGCTCTTTGATGCAATCTCTGCCAACTATAGGAGAATGAGGCCTGTCTTCAGTCTCGTTTGTCGGTAATAGTGTATCAAAAGATTTTTGTATATCTATCTCTTCACTCATCAGACAAACTTATTTTGCAAAACTTACGGCACGAGTTTCGCGAATTACTGTAATTTTTACTTGACCAGGATATGTCATTTCATCTTGTATTTTCTTCGCTATTTCAGCCGACAATTTTTCTGTTTCTACATCATTGATTTTTTCAGCACCTACGATTACTCGTAATTCACGTCCCGCTTGGATAGCATAAGTTTTTATTACTCCCGGATATGAAAGTGCTAATTGTTCAAGGTCATTCAATCGTTTGATATATGCTTCTACTATTTCTCTACGAGCACCAGGGCGAGCTCCTGAAATTGCATCACAGACTTGCACAATTGGAGCCAATAATGTCGTTTGTTCAACCTCATCATGGTGAGCTCCTATAGCATTGCAGATTTCAGGCTTTTCTTTATATTTTTCTGCTAATTTCATACCCAAAAGAGCATGTGGCAATTCTGGCTCATCATCAGGCACTTTACCTATATCATGCAATAGTCCGGCTCTACGAGCTTTTTTAGGATTGAGACCTAATTCAGATGCCATAACAGCACACAAGTTTGCCGTTTCACGAGAGTGTTGCAATAGGTTCTGTCCATAACTTGAACGATATTTCATTTTACCAACCATACGAATTAATTCAGGATGCAGACCATGAATACCTAAATCAATCGCAGTTCTTTTTCCTGTCTCAATAATTTCTTCCTCAACTTGTTTTCTCACTTTTGCAACTACTTCTTCAATACGAGCCGGGTGAATACGTCCATCAGCAACCAATTGATGTAATGCCAATCGAGCAATTTCTCTACGAACAGGATCAAATCCGGATAGTACGATTGCTTCAGGTGTATCATCAACTATAATTTCAATCCCTGTCGCTGCTTCAAGAGCTCTAATGTTGCGTCCTTCCCTACCGATGATTCTACCTTTTATTTCATCATTTTCGATATGGAACACTGTTACTGAATTCTCAACTGCAGTTTCCGTTGCTACACGCTGAATAGATTGTATTACTATTCGCTTGGCTTCTTTATTTGCAGTCATTTTTGCATCGTCCATGATATCGTTGATATATCCTGCTGCTGCTGTTTTAGCCTCATCTTTCAATGATTCAATCAGTTTTTCTTTTGCCTCTTCTGCAGACAATCCCGAAAGATGTTCAAGCGTTTCTTTTGCCTCTTGATGCATTTTTTCTATTTCTGCATTTTTTATATCGATAACTTGTTGTTGACTATCGATATTTTGCTTCATAGAATCTAATTCATTCTTGCGTTTTGCAAGTTCGCTTTGTTGTTGATTTAATTGTAGTTCACGTTGTTTTATTCGAGCTTCATTTGTTTGAATTTTTTGCAATTTTTGATTAGCTTGTTTTTCAGCCTCATTTGTGATTTTCATTTCGGCTTCTTTAGCTTCGAGAAGTTTTTTCTCTTTGAGAACTTCTGCTTCTCTATTAGCTTCATCAATAATCAATCTTGCTCTCGATTTTGCCATATTTCGGCTAACAATAGTTGCTATTACATATCCGGCAACCATTGCAGCTACAGCAATTATTATCCATATTTGTATTTCCATATATTTAAAATTTAAATTATTATTTCATAATAAATAAAAACGCCCTACAATATCAATATCATTGCATTAAACAATGACTTAACATTTGTAGTGCGAAAACCAACAATCTATGATAGTTCAATTTTGAACTTCATACACGAGGCATACTATTTATGCTTCGAATCATTCAATACTTCGTCAATCTCTGATTCAATTTCACTTAATTGCGAAACTACATCAGCTTGACGATGACGTAGGGTAAGATAATAAGATGCATATTGATAGGCAATCATTGCCAACAATTCCGTTACAGACTTTCTCGGAAACTTTTTCTTCCAATCTCTATATAGTTCCTCGACACTTGATTCTGCTTCTCTGACAGCATCTTGTTCGTCAAAGCCGACAGTTATACCTATTTTCTGCCCGGCTATTTCGATCTGCATTCTTATTTTATCTTCTATATCTGCCATAGCATCATTCTTTCAATTGAGAGATGCATTTGTCAATATTCCGCACTAATTCGGCAATCATCTTTTGACTTGTCTTAACATCTTCTACTGTCGGTGCTATTTTGTGCGACACTCTTAGATATTCATTATCAAGTCTTGATTTATCCAATTCAATTTGCAATTCTTTTATTTTTGCTTGCAAATCTTCATTGTATTCTCGCAACTTATCATTTTCTGCCTTCACTGCACTATAACTCTCTGCCATAAGTCGGCTCTTCTGACTTAAACGTCGAATTAGATCTGATAAGTTAATTGCCATCTTCGCCAATTTTTTACAAAATTAATATTATTTTTTGCCATTAACAAGTATTTCACTCTTTTTTTGACAATATTTTATTTTATTTCTTTAATACCATGTTATTCCGTTGGCAGTCGATGAGCGTTTATCATACTTAAGATCTTTTAATAGAGATGATTTGACGGAAATATGAAAATTATATGATTTATATGGTCCAACAGGCACAAATGATGCTGTCATTGTAAAACAATGCAAATCTCTACTTACAGAACAATTCATGTAGGCCAATTTCTTTGTATCAAAATTATATGATGCCGAAAAATTAAAATTCCAATTCTTTGTTGGTCGTATCGAGCCACTAAAAGATAGGTTTTGAGTCCATTTGCCATTATAGTCCATTTTTTCTTTATTAAATGTACCATAACCATAATTCAGTGAATAATTAACTGTAAGACTCCATGGGATTGTCCATGCTTCATAACCATCTTCATCTACTTGTGATGAAGAATCCCTATTTTCCCGGTTTCGACGTGAACCAGAAGCTGTTCCTGTAAATGCACTCTCTTCATCTGTCATATCATCTCCTTCATCATCATAATCAGATTGCTTATTAGCCTCTCCTCCATTCTTTTTCTTCTTAAATGTATCATTGTTGAATGTGTATGAAAACGAAGTGCCCGTACTCGACAACTTTGCCCACCCTTTTCCTGCTTGGAGACGTGTTTTATTTACTCTTACGGGATTGCCCGATGAATTTAACTGATATGTATAAGGATCCCATGTCGCACTCAAACTTAGATTAAAGTTCTTTGCCAAACGCAATAATATAGACGTATTGATATTACTCCAATTCAATGAATCTGCAGCGAAATTATATGACTGTCCAATCGTAAAGTTTTCTACCAATGATATTTTTTTTATACCTGTACTATCTGCGTCACTCTTAACTTTCATCTCTATATTGTTTGACAAACTAACAGAAACTACGCCCGACTTCCCCTTTCCGGGAACTCCATATAACGAGTTTTGGAAATAACTATATTCTCGAGACTGTTTTCGCCCGGAAGCATCTACATATTCATATGTATCGTAATATCCCCAAAATGGAGATGAAAAATCAGGAGAAGCACTAAATGATATTGAGGGGGTTAACACATGGCGAATCATTTGCACTTTATCTCCCAGAAACTTCATTGGCTTGTAGAATCCATATAATTTGGTATCCATAGAGATAGATGCATTGAAATCAAATACATTGTAAAAACCATATACCGTATCTGCCACTTCCGCCGATGCTTGAGGATCCCATGCTCTACGAACTTTATTTGAATACATTCGATCATTAAGTGTTATCGAAGGAGAAATATTTATATACTTAAATATATTAAAAGTTGCAGAAATCGGAAGGGTATGTTTAATTCCATTCCTCCAATCTTTTATTAAAGATTTTTTAAAGAATTGATCTTGTTGAGCCGTCAATGAATTTTGAAACAAACCGGTATACGACATTTTTATTTTCTCATACCATTTTTCACTTCCAACCCTATTTTTACGCTTGAACGGAGCAATCTGAGATAATGAGACTGTCAAATTAGGAAATGAAACTGACAAAGTTGAGTCTTGTGTACGCTGTGAAATATTCGCTGTTGCAGAAATGCTCCATTTTGTACCTGGAAAACGGTAGGTCATATTTACAGAACTACTTTTCGTGTTTTCTGTAAATGAGTTATTGTAATAACTATTTAGGTCATTTCGCGTATAGCCACTGGTTGTAAAATCCACATTGGCAGAGAAACTCATATTCGGATTGGCTTTAGAATCCTGTGTGTGAGTCCATGCTACTCGAAAGTTGTTTTGTTTTGAATAATCCGGAGAACCTTTATCTCCATATACAGTTGTGATATAACTAATATCAAACGAACCTCTAAATTTATATCTTTTGACATAAGACGAGTGTGCATTTAACCCCCACGAACCTTTTGTATATATTTCTCCTCGCAATGCTAAATCGACATAATCACTTATCGCCAAATAGTATCCCCCATCTCTTATATAGAAACCTCGATTATAATCCTCTCCAAATGACGGGAAGATTATACCACTTGAATAATCATCTGTGAATGGGAAAAACCCAAATGGAACAGCAAGAGGCAACGGCACATCGGCGAGAACCATATATGCAGGTCCGGAGACCACATCTTTTTTAGGTCTTACTTTGGCTTGAGTCAATTGAAGATAAAAGTGAGGGTGTTCGTGATCATCACATGTGGTGTATTTCCCATCTTTAACAAAAAATGACCCATCTTCATTTTTCTTCGTTGTTCCTCCTGTTAGATAACCCTCTCCTTGTTCTGTTATTACATCTGTGATATAGCCTTTTTGGGTACGAAAATTATATTTCATTGTTTTCGACTCGTACTCACCACTTTTATCGCTAAATACCGGATATTCCGTAACGTTACCTAAACTATCTGTAACTCCGACAGCATATACTATCGTGCTGTCCATATTCATCTTTATTTCACCGGCATTTAGTTCGATATCTCCATAAGTAACCTGCCCTTCTCCATACAGATAGGTTTCATTTTGTCCTATCATCACCAATGAATCTTTGGCAACAAAATTAACGACATTATCTAAATCTACTTTTTCTCTTCGTATTCGTCTAATTGGTTCTCGTTCTAATGAATCTTGTGAAATTGAGTCTCTTTCTAAAACTATTGAGTTTATTGAATCAGTTATTATACTATCACTCAATGAATCTAAAACTAATTTCGTACTATCTATAACCACACACGAATCTTGCACTATACTGTCTGTGCTTACTTCGGATTCTTGTGGTTTCCTATTCAACCTGCCTTTCTTGTTCACACTTTCAGCAAATGCAAATCCTACAATCAAAAGAACTAATATATATAGTATCGAACGTTTCAATTCTTTGAATATAGTTTTCAAGGTGCAAAATTAGATATTTTATTTCTTTTTTACACAACTTTTTTCAATAATAACTTTCAATTTAATTTTTTTGACATCTTTATTTCCTTTTAAACATTTCGTGCAATAAATTAAATCGGAGTTCAACATCTACACCATGTTTTTTAATTGACTTAATCACTGCATCAATGTTTTTTTCTTCTGTAAGATTTCCTGATTTTGAAAAAAACTTATCAGCATAGCATATTAATTTTTCTTCAATAGTCATAGGGAGCATATCTCTTTGAGGCAATGGTAATTTCTGCAATATAATATTTTCTTTAGACAAACCTGCTCCAGTGTGTCGTTCACAAACCAATGCGTGCTTTATCAATCCCTCTTTTTCCAAAATTTCTTTCCCACATATCCCATGACATATGTATGGTAGTTCACCGTAACAATATATTGAAGGTGCGTTACATTTAAAAATTCCAATATCGTGTAATAAAGATGCCTCTTTTACAAATTCGATATCTAAATCTATACCACTCTCCCGTGCCACTTTTATTGCTTTTTGCATCACGCAAAAACTATGAACCCATAGTGAATTAAACAACTCACTATGGGAATCATAATATTTTAGAATAATTGCTTTGGAATCTATTCCCATTAAGCAGTTATTTTATTCTACAAAATCACACCAACCATGAATATCTTCGATTTCACCATCTTGGATACCACGAAGTTGTTTGTAAAGTTTAGTTGTAACCTCTCCCGGGTTGCCATCTTTCGACAAAATGATTTTTTTATTATTATCATAGTCAAAGATTTCTCCTATTGGCGTACATACAGCAGCTGTTCCACAAGCTCCGGCTTCTTCAAATGTATCAAGTTCTTCAACAGGAATTGGACGACGTTCTACTTTATAACCTAAATCTTCGGCAAGTTGCATCAAGCTCTTATTTGTAATTGACGGAAGGATTGATTCACTTGCAGGAGTTACATATGAACCATCTTTGATTGCGAAGAAGTTTGCTGCTCCACATTCATCGATATATTTTTTCTCTTTTGAGTCAAGATAAAGAACACCTGAATATCCTAATTCATGAGCTTTTTCTCCGGCAACAAGACTTGCTGCATAGTTACCTCCAACCTTGATGCTACCTGTTCCTTTTGGTGCAACACGGTCATAGTCACGCATCATCACAAAGTTTGTTGGTTTGAAACCATTTTTGAAATATGGGCCTACAGGAGTTACTAACACAACGAACATATATTCGTCTGCCGGCTTAACACCTACACGAGCACTTGTTCCGATTTCAAACGGACGAATATATAAAGATGCTCCACTTCCATAAGGAGGAACAAAACGTTCGTTTGCTTTAACTGCTTTCAAAACCATTTCGCGGAAAATTTCTGTCGGAATTGGTTCCATCATGATGCCTCGAGCACTGTTTTGAATACGTTTTGCATTTTCTTCCAAACGGAACACACGAATTTTTCCGTCTTTTCCTCGGAATGCTTTCAATCCTTCAAAAGCTTCTTGTCCATAGTGCAAACAAGTTGCAGCCATGTGCATTGTAATTTCTTCTGAATCTGTTACTACAATCTCTCCCCACTTTCCATCTTTATAAGTGCAACGTACATTGTAGTCTGTTTTAACGTAGCCAAATGGTAGGCTTGACCAATCGATGTTTGTCTCTTTCATTATTATTAGATTTAAGTTTCTGCAAAGTTAATAGTTAATTCTATATAACAAAAATTATTTCCAATCTTTTTGTATCAGAGTGCTACTTTACAAGTCAGTTCTCCTACTTTTACTATATATACTCCATGGGATCCTATGTTTAATTGTGATGTCCCGATAGGCAATTTTTCTTGTGAAACCAATTGCCCCAAGATTGTAAACACTTTTATCTCTATGGGTTTGATTGTTGTTACAATTATTGCTCCTTTTTGAGTTCGCAATTCAATTTCGTCTGTCTGTGCAATTACACGAGCATCAACAACTTTTTCTTCTCTAATACTTTCCCACTCTTTTGCGGCGTAACCGACTTGAATCGACACCACTAAAAGACTTAGTATAAGTATTTTTTGGATTTTTTTCATCTTCGTAAGTTGTTTTATCTCTTTTTATCGTGTAAAATTACTAATTTCTTTTCATTAATAGACCATTTTATTCCTAAAAAGTTGCATTAGATTCATATTTTTTGTTTTTTTCGAATAAATGATTATAAATAGCGACAACAAAACTCTTATGAATTTTGCTGTCGCTATTTATTCGTATTTTTTCTTTCTTTTTAATTTATTAGCTTCAAAACATCTTCTATTTTCGCTATCTTTTTATTTTTCAATAATTCTGATGCTTGACGTTTGTCGACCGAAAGATTTCCCCAGCCATTTTCATAACATGAAGCCAATCGTTTCAAAGATTCTTCTGTCAGCGAGTTCTGTTTCAATGCCATTAAATAGAAGGTTACTGCTTTTTCATAATCAGTATCAACTCCTCTTCCTTCATAATAGATATCTCCTAATCTGCATTGAGCTTCAGCAAATCCTGCTTCGGCAGAGAAGTTATATAGTTCGATTGCTCTATTTATGTCTTTGCTTAATGTGCGTCCACTTTCATATTCCATACCTAAAAGATATGCAGCAAAAGCATCTATTTCCATATTTTCTTCTAATATCTTGATGGCTTTTTTTAAATCATATTTTTTATATCTTTCATCTGATAAAACGACGGCTTGCATAACCACACCGTCAATGATTCCACATTTTTCCAATTCCTTGAATTTAGCCATTGCTGTTTCTATATCCTCATCAACATAATAATTTTTCATACCTTCGAGATATATCATAAATGGTGTATCTTTCCACCCTTCAACCTCGCCTGATGCTAGATTTCTTATTACACTTTTTGCTTTATGTGAATACGCCGCACTATACCATTCCAAGGCTTGTCGATAACTCACGAATGTCCCAATTCCATTTATATATGATTCTGCCACTTCTAATTGAGCTCTGGCATGTTGTTGCTCGGCTGCTTTCATATACCATTTGAATGCTTGATCTGCATCTTTCGCTACTCCATTCCCAGATTCATATAATGTTCCTAATATATATTGTGCTTGAGCAAAGCCTTGTTCTCCTGCTTTAAGAATATAAATCAATCCTGTGGATTCATCTTTTGTGATGCCATTGCCGTCAAACAATAACTGCCCATAATAATACACTGAGGTTAAATCATTCTTTTCTGCAGCCGGTTTGAAAAATTGAACAGCTTGTTCAGGCTTATTAGCTGTCAGACACAACACCCCAAGTTCTCTTTGTGCATCAACGGAGTTTTTATTAGCGGCTGCTTTATAATATTGCACACATTTCTGTATATCTCGAGATGTGCCAATTCCTTTTTGATAACATACCGCAAGGAATACATTTGAAAACAGATTCCCTTTTGATGCCCATTCCAAATGATTATCAAACAATCTTCTGTTGCCTTTATTGATTGATAGTTTATATAGATCTGTTGCACGAAGTGAATCTGCTTGTACACCTCGTCCTAACTGATAGCATAATCCTAAATTTCCGACAGCTTCCACATTTCCTTGAGATGCCGATTTTGCCCACCATCTAACGGCTAAGGAATCATTTGTTTCAAAACTGTTTATTCCGGAGAAATACCAAATTCCAACTTCATTCTGAGCTTCAGCATCTCCTTGCTGAGCTTTTTGGATTATGGAATTTATGCTATCTGCATATTCTGATTGTTGTTCATTCGAAACTATTTGTCTCACTTGATTTATCGCTACTTGTGCGTTTGCCATTGAAAACACTGACATTAGGCATAACATCAATGTCATTTTATTCATTTTCCTTATCATAATATATTTATTTTATTCTGTTTATAAATTATCTAATCTGTCAGATGCTCCTGTATGTCCTTGTTCTTCGGCTTGACGATACCAGTAACGAGCTTGTGAATAATCGACCTCAACTCCTTCTCCATGCTCGTAACACCAACCAAGACTATATTGAGCATTCGAATTTCCTTGATTAGCCGACTTCTCATACCAATATACGGCTTCGCCAAAGTCTTGTGTTATTCCTCTTCCATAGTAATAGCATTCTCCTACATAGTTTTGTCCGTTAGCATGATCTTGATTTGCCGATCTATAGAACCATTCAAATGCCTCATAATCATCTTTGGAATCCACTCCCTCTCCGTTATAGTAGTTCCAACCAAGATTAAATTGAGCTTGTGCATTCCCTTCTTCAGCTGATTTTCTATACCATTCTGTTGCTGTATAAGCATTTTTATTGACTCCATATCCATTGTCGTAACACCAACCTATTTGCAACATTGCTGTCGCATGTCCTTGTTCTGCAGCCGATTCAAAATATGATAACGCTCGCTCATAATTTCCATCATTATAATATCCTAATGCTCTTTCATATAAGTCGTCTGCTGATGAATTTCCTGTTGCATATCCTGTTGATGTGCCTCCCTCTTCTCTTAATTCAAGTATTGCTTCTGCAGCCGATTCATCTCCCAAGTCTGCAGCTTTTTGATACCAATAAATCGCTGTTTCTGAATTCACTTCAGTTCCAACACCATAATGATAACACCAACCAAACATATAGCAACCTGTGCTATTACCCAATTCAGCCGATTTTTGGAAATATGAATATACCTTACTCTCATCTTTGGCTACTATTTCATCGAAATAATATGCCCAACCGAGAGCATTATATGCCGGTGGATAATCCTGTGCAGCCGATTTTTTATACCACTTAATTGCTTCTGCTCCATTTGCCGATACGCCATATTCTCCTTTTTCATAGTATGTACCTAACATATATTGAGAATGGGCATGTCCGGCATTGGCTGCTTTGCGTATATGTGGAACAGCTGCTTCGAAGTTTTCTTCATTTATATATTCTGAAGCTATTGCCCACTCATCTTCTCCCACTTGAAGTTGTGCTTGTTGAAGCATTGTGTCGCATTGAGCAATCATATTATTGATTTTCGACTTCTTAGACGGATATTGACGAAGCATTTTTTGAAATGCATTTTTTGCTTCTTGATATCGTCCTTTATCAAATAATGATTTAGCACTATTGTAATCTGCTTTATAGCGACGTTCGGTTATTTGTGCCAATAGGGAGTTTATATCATTTTTTTGTGGCTTATCCGGACACAAGAGTGCTGCTCTGAAGCACTCTTCGGCCTTTGCATAATTTCCCTTATTCAAATAGTTGATTCCGGCTTGACGTGTTGTATCATAGCAACCTGCAATTAAACTGCCTATTCCAATCAACATTACTGCAATTATCGACAATACTCTTTTCATTTTATTTAGATTTTAATTGTTCTAATTTTTTCTGAATTTCTGAATCCGGACGTAATGCAAGCACATTCTCATAACACAATATTTTCACGTCATCTAACGGGTTTACGTCGGCCGCTGATTTCCACGCTTTTATCTCGTCTTCAATCAATTTTTCTACAGCAGAAAAGTCGAGTGTCTGACCAATAGTTGCATAATCAGATTTCAACTGCTGTAATTTTGCATAATTCTCACCTGCAATCTTTAATTGTGCTATATCACCTTTTAATGTACTATTACTTAAAATATTTTTAATCGTATTTATCTCTTTGGTTCCAACTGTCGACACTACATTTTTTATCATTATTTGAGCCGAATCAGCATATTCCCGACTTTTCTCATTCATAAATTCCTTTGTCGCATTGAACAAATCGCCCTCTGCAAAATATGCTTTCCCTTTTTCATAGGGTGTTTCAATTTTTTCGTCGACGCTTTGAGATGTAAATGTCCCACTTATTAATTTCACTGCTATGAAGGCCACCACAGCAATGCCGAGAAAAAGTCCTGCATATTTTAAATATTTGGCAAGATTGAAATTTATTTCAGCCTTCGGTTTTGTTATTCTTGATTTTGTATTGCTACTTATCAGATAACAAGTTCCGTTGCCAAAGAAAATTTCATATTTTAAACTTCCATCTGCATTGCGTACAAGGTTTGAATCTGTATTTTTTTCTGTTATCGAGAATAATTGAGCTTCCGATTTTATTTCGTCAATAAATTCTTGATATTTTCCGGGTGCGTCTGTTATCCCGGCAACAGAATAATCTTCTTTTCTTCGACAACTTTTTTTATTGAAGTACTCTTTTATAGTATATACTACATTAATGGTAGTCGCATTTTTATCATTTTGCTCAACTTTTGTTTTAACGGCCTTATACGAAATTAAATTTTCTCCACTCTCAAGCACTTCCATAATAGTGTAATTACTATTTGGAGTTTTCAATTCATAATATAGTGGTAATTTCTCTAATTGCTCGATTTGCTCTATGAAAGCATTGACATTGGGAGTACGTTCATTTTTTGATGGTTTCATAGCAGCCACTATCGCATCTCTCGTACGAGGTGTGATTGTCGGAGGCAGGAGTTCTGCTATTGACGTATTCATAATATCAAATGCCTTTGGAGGTCGCTTGCCTGTCAATAAGTAAAATAATGTTGCTCCAAGTGCATACACATCTAATCTTGCATCAAATTCTGTTATAGGCCCATACTGTTCGATTGGGGCAAATCCTTCAGTTGCTCCTTTGGCTGTTGGCATTGAGGTTGGTTTACCTTTTTTATCGAAGTGTTTTGCAGCACCAAAATCTATCAACACCGGTATTTGTAAATCTGAACCGTCTTCACGCTTCATTACAATATTATCCGGCTTAATATCAAGATGCAACAATGGTTTATCTCCGGAATGGAGTAATGCTACTGCCTTTGCAATTGGTATTAACAATGATATTGCATCTGCTTCTGAAAGTGTGGATTTATGTTTTCTTACATATTTTTCCAAGTCTCCTCCTTCAAGGTATTCCATGACATAATAGAATGTCCCGTTTGCTCTAAAGGATTCGTTAACTTTAACTATATGTCGGGATAATTTTCCTAATTCTGATAATCGTTTGGCTTCTGTCTCGAAATCCACACGACTTTCTTCGACCTCATTTTTTAATGTGTCGGGATAAAGAACACTTATTTTATCTTCACCTCTATAGCAACCTTTTGTAAAGTGTTCTTTGACTGCAAAATCAAAACGTTTGCTTATATGTCCTATATTAATTATAGCAGAAGCTCGATAAGTTATACCAAAACCACCTGCTCCTAAAACATCTTCTATTCGATATTCTATCTTGCCACTATTTAATATAGTTCCTTTAGGCAAAGCATTTTTTATCATTAATTCTTTATCCTGATCCATATACTAAAATATTTTCTTAAATAATCCTGACAACTTTTTACCAATAGATTTTTTGTTTTTGACTCCTACTTCAACTGCAATATCAGTTTGCCTACGAAATGCAACTGTATCAGATGATGTTTTTCCCTCTTCAATAAGTTCTTCGTTAATATCATCATCTTCTGTTTCAATATTTGAAATTTTTACAAAAATTGCAGTGTTATTATCCGAACTATCTTCACATTGTTTAGCCAAATCCCTGCATTTTTGCTCATCGGCAACATCTTTTTCAAATATTGAAATCAATTCTTCTTCCGATACTGTATCGCTCACGCCATCTGTGCATAGCAGAAAATAATCGCCTTCCATTATATCAATCGTATGCACAAGAGTGGCAGGACTATAATCTTTTCCTGTTTCTACATAACTCATCGAACGAGTTATGAAATTACTCTGTGGATGTCCGGCAACCTGTTCGGCTGTGATATTACCTGAACGCACTAATGCATTAACGAGTGAATGATCATCACTGCGATAAATTATACCCACTTCCGGACGAATCTGATATATCCGACTATCGCCAATATGAGCCATTGTCGCACCTCCTTTATGAAATCCGACAAAAGTCATTGTCGTTGCCATTTCTTCCGTTCCTTTTTGGACCACTTTCGACAGTGCATCATATGCTTGTTGGAGAGCCTCTTCAAAATGTGGTGCTTCAAACTTTCCTGTCCAATCAAAATCCGACAGACTTCTCGCAAATGATTCGCAAACTGTTCGACTCGCCACTTCTCCTTTATCTAATCCACCCACACCGTCGCAAACCACAAAAAACGGTAACGGATTTTGTGGCATATCGCTATTTGGATAACGTGCATCTTCCTGATTGCTTCTTGCTCCGAGTTGGCAAAACGAATATGGCTGGCTTATATTGATTTTCATCTTATTTTACTTTATCGAATCTTATTTTTGTTTTTCCAAGTATCAAACAATCTCCAAACGATAGTAGATATACAAGTCCGGGTGCTACCACTTTATTATTCAACAGCACTTGATTGGTCGATTTCAATAATTCCAATTTGAAGATATAACCATCAGGTGTCAATTCCACATCTATTTTCACTGACCTACGACTGACACTGCTGTCATTTTCTATTGAAAAATCTGATGGCGATTCTGAATCTTTTCTTCCTATGATTGTTGAGCCTATTGGCAATATAAACTCTTTATTTTTCCACAATTTTCGCAATAACACTAATTTCCCACCTAACGACATTGGTTTGGTCGCTCCAACGAGTTTTGTCTCATTACGAGGCGGATTGGCATCTGATGAGGTTACTTTATCTCCTCCACTCAACTTATCAAGTAATTCTTGCGATATACTGACTTTATATTTCTTACCACATTTCGGACATTGTGCCATATATCCCCCCGGTTTTTCCGGACAGGTAATCGCAAATTTATGTTTATCGTTCGGACAGGTAAGAGTTATTTTCTTGGCTGTTGTTTTATTGTCTGTATTCATTTGTGGTAATGAAATTTTTATTTGTAATAGTTTATTACATTTTGGGCAATAGACTTTTACTGCTTGTGCCGATTCAGACACTTTGACATTCAACAACTGACCACATTCAGTATTCGTACATTTAACTTTTAATATTCTATCGGTCATATCATTTGCTTTAAGACAACATCATATCGTTTTCAAAGCTTTCGCCTTCCATTGGAATATTTTCGTCAAACTCATTTTGTGCCATATAAGTAGGTTCAGGCTCAATCATCATTTCTGCATCTGATGCATTGATTCCTGATATTTCAGCAACGGCATCGCCTTCCGGTGTAAGAATGACATCAAATTCCATATCTCCGTCTAAATCAGCCATTACCATATCATTGCCATCTGTGTCATGGAATGTAGCTGCAGCATATGACTCTCCTTCAACAGTATAAACCATTTCCACATCATCAAATAATATCATCTCTTCCGCATCGATATCGTTAGGGTCGATTTCTTGACCACTCAACACTGCTTCAGCCACATCATCAGGACTTGGCACATCTGTCAACACAGGGGTTTCTATATTAGGTTGTTGCTCTGCCACGACATCTTGATTTTGATTGACAACTACAGGCTCTTCTGTTGAAGAGATCGGTTCCGGGACAACAGGTTCAACCTCCACATTTTCTTCAACAATTTCAGTTGCTACTGCTATTGGTTCCGGTTCTAAAACTTCAGATTCAACGATCGGTTCTGTCGTTGGTTCTGCCACCGGCTCTGTCGCTGGTTGAGGAGCTACGACAACCTCTTCATTAACCAATTCTTCTGCATTTGCCGACATAGCTGTTTCTGTTGCAAATCCGGCTGCTACTCCCACTGCTCCGGCAACTCCGGCTGCTCCGGCAACGGCTCCTACATTACTCCCTTTTTTATTTGTTCCTGCTTTACTGCTGTTTAATACTTCTGTTGATTTCTTTGATTCCATAGTTGTTTTGTTTTTTTGATTAGTACTACACAAAATTAATGTTTTCTATCCCCCTAATGCAAATTTCAGAGAATGTTTTGTTTGAAACATATCACTTTTGTGTCGAAGTATATGGTTTTGCTGACGAATTTATTTTGTCCAATCCATAACCACTACATCAACCATCTCTTTAGGGGCAATGAGTTGAGGGTGTTGCGAAGATTTTGTTCTTCGCGTTACATCATTATAGACATACTTAAATAGTTCGACAACTGTAATTTTTTTGTCTCCATTGTCATCTGCCTTCCCTCGCATTCCTTTCAAGAGTGCTTGTGTAAAATAACTGGCCCCTACGTGGGAGGCTTCTATCGAAAGTTCTTCCCCTTTCGACGATACCATAAATGTTATATCCGTACTGTCCGGTTCGCCTGTTGCAGACGGGTTGTCTCTGTCTACTTGAACATTAATATCAACAGAGCCTGAGTTGCAAGCATCTATGAATACGAATTTTTCTTTTGCTTTCGATATGTTGAGCGTGTTGATCAAATCCAAATATAACAACATTCCATCATATACGTATAATCCACCTGTGGTGCCATGACCACTATAAAAGAAGACTATTCGATCATTCTCCCCTGCTCGATTACATATTGCTCTCAACTTTTCAAGTATATTCTCTTTATTGGCATATTTGCTCGTCAGAAGTGTTACATCTTTGGTTTGTGTTTCAATCACTTTTCGAAACTCTTTTGCATCTTTTGTTGTTTGACTGAGATTCATTTGTGAGTTTTCATAACTCGACACTCCCGTAACCAACACATAGGTCCTTGCCGACATCGACAAGACAAACAGCACACTGATTGTCAATAATATTATTTTCTTCATATCTATTTGATTTATTTAGCTTTACAATAAGAACATTGACACATTTTTATATCGTATTTCGACATCGGACGTCCACATTTCGGACACACCAACAAATTCTCTTTTTTCCGACGAAATTCTTTCATCTTATCAGGATCTTTTCGGAATATCCATAGGCAGCCAATCGACAATATGGCTATCAATCCTCTTACCCAAAACGGGTTTCCAATCCTATCCATTGGCAACATCAACAGAAGCATTCCCACCGATGGCACCACCGATTTTATCATCTGATTGCGTCGCATCTTCGCTTCTAATCGCTCCTCTTCTTCTTCCAACTCGGCATTCAAGCGTTTCACTACTCGAAAATCTGCATCATAGTCTCCATTTGACGATGTTGTGTTAAGCACTCTCTGTGCCATAAACGTGTAGCTTTGCTTCCCTTCCTTGCCTAATCGAACAACAGTGTTTGGTGTGATGGTTTGCTTTATCACTTTATCAAACACTCCTTGTGCATTTCTTATATATACTCCATTACCTAATCCCTCCTTTAGGTCTTCGATAACCCAATGACCGGAATCATTAATTGTGATTCTTGCATGCTCGCGATGCACCCACGAACAACTCTCTTCTATTTTAAACGGTTGAGTTCCCTCTCTCCCAACTATTATCTCTTGCATCTTAATCCTATTTTGATGTTATACTCTTACTTAATTGCTCTTTATATTGTTTCAATATCGGTTTCGGCAAATCCAATTCATGAATTTTACTCACATAATCAGACAACATCAATTTCTGTCGAGCTACACTTATTCGATATAGATATCGCTGATTGATTATCAGACTGCGTCCTAATCTGACATACCGGCTTTGTGTTGACACTCCGACACTTTTACGTATCAATTCTTCTATCTTTGTCAGACCTAACGAAATCAACAAATGCTGTCCACTCACATACATCAATTTGCTATAATTGCCATTTGCTTGAACGTATGCCACTTGCTCGAGATCGATTATCAACATCTCATCGCGTGAATTTATACATAACTGTGCCATAGAATAATATCTGTTTGTTCTTAACTTTTTCTCCAATTAAGCACAAAGATAGAAAAATATCTTAAAACTTCTAAATTTTTCTTTCAAAAACTAAAAAATTTCATCTTATTTCAAATTTCACACATCTTCTACTTACGTTTTCAATCTTCGAGATGTTCGCTTTCCGAGGATATCGCTGTCGCTCTCCGGTGCTTCGCACCCTATACCATCGGAATGTAGTCGGTGTGTCGTCGGGACAATGTCAGTCAGCTACCAAATCACAACCGGTAATATCGCTTCGCTCTCCGGTGCTTCGCACCCTTTGTAGTTCGAAGAAAGTGCTTTGTTCGCTCTCCACCCTCTATTCCTCACTCTCCTCTCTACACCCCATACTCTACTCTCTCTTATGGGCAGGTTCGCTCGACACAAAAACGCCGATTGGCTTTTTCTATTTTGCCAATCGGTCGCTTTGTCTCTTGCTCGCTCCCTTTGATGCCGGAGCTTATGATTATTTAGATGGTTGCCAGATTATAAACTTGATATCGCAAGGCGCAGACCGTAGTAGCTGTACCGATCCGAGGGAGTGCTGTCGTACCGACGCGAGACACGACAATTCATTGCACTATTGAGCCAACTGCCACCACGCATGACACGATAATCGCCTGTAGAAGGTCCCGATGGATTCGTCTGTGAACTACTGCTGTAACTTCCATACCAATCAGAACACCATTCACGCACGTTACCACTCATATCATATATCCCAAGTTCGTTTGACAGTTTTTGCTTTACGGGGTGAGTCTTATCTCCACTATTACCGGCATACCAAGCAACCCGGTCGATAACGTTGCTTCCACTGTATTTGTAGCCTTGCGACTTATTGCCTCCTCGGGCTGCATATTCCCATTCGGCCTCTGTTGGCAAACTGAAGTTCTCTCCGGTCAGGGAGTTCAATCTGCTGATAAACTCTTGGCAGTCCTCCCAACTTACATTCTCTACCGGTAAGTTTGAACCTTTCCATTCTGACGGGTTGCTGCCCATCACTGCTTCCCATAGGGCTTGCGTAACCTCGGTCTCGCCGATATAGTAGTCGCTCAACGTTACCCTATGTGTCGGTTTCTCATCATCGTATGCATCGCTGCCCTGCTCGGAGGTTGCCCCCATGGTGAATGTACCTCCCTTGACGGCTATCATCTTGAATGATACGCCGTTGACGGTGATCGTCTTGTCGGGAAATTTCATCTCTTCGCAATAAGATATTTTTTCATTGATCTTGTTGCAATAATCAGGGAACTCCGAATATTCTGAAAGCATTGCTTGGAAATGGCTTAATGCCTTTTCATATTGACGCTCGGATATGTATTGCTCTCCGAGTTCCATATCGTTCTGATAGGCTGTCTCAATTTCATGCAATCTTTCCAATTCTTGTTGTCGGCGTTCCTCCTCCTCTCTTTTTTTATTCTCTTCCTCTTGTTCTACCATAAACATTTCGCAGACCTCAAGCCAACGTTCGATCTCCTTTTCATGATTCGGATATTTGGCATACATTATTGTAAAATGTCGTTTGGCTTCTGAATATTTCTCAGCCTCCACCAACGATTCACCTTCTTCAAGATCTTTATTATATTTCTGTTCTTCTGTGCTTTGGGTGCTTTGCGTATTTTGGCGTTGCTGTTGTCGCTGTGGCTGCTGTTGTTGCGTCTGTTGCGTACGATTACTTCTGCGAATAGTATGTGTTTGTGCCGATGCATCAAAGGAGGTGATGCAGAGAACAATGATTAATAATATTTTTACTATCTGTTTCATGTTATAAAAATTGAGGGTTGAATTAACGGAGAATCAGCATTGCATCGCCGTATGCACCAAACTGATATCCCTCTTTGATTGCTTCTTGATAAGCTTTCATCACAAAGTCGTAGCCACCAAAAGCCGTCGACATCATAAGCATGGTGCTATAAGGCATATGGAAGTTGGTTATGAACGCATCACAGACAGTGAATTCATATGGAGGGAATATGAATTTATTTGTCCAGCCACGATAGCTCATGATATGACCATTCATACATACGGAACTTGCTATTGCTCTCATCACAGAAGTTCCAACAGCACACACTTTAGAGCCACGATCTTTTGCATCATTCACTAAATCTACCAAATCTTCATCGACAACCATATCTTCGCTATCCATGCGATGTTTTGTCAGGTCTTCGACATCAATATCTCGATAGTTGCCTCTTCCGGAATGCAGTGTGATAAAAGCACGATCCACACCTTTAATTTCCATGCGTTTCATCAATTCACGACTGAAGTGCATACCGGCAGCAGGAGCAACCACAGCCCCCTCTTTTTCTGCAAAGATGCACTGATAACGCTCCTCATCTTCCGGCTCGACCGGTCGGGTGATATAATCGGGCAGTGGAGTTTCGCCAAGAGCATAGAGGGCTTTTTTGAACTCATCGTGGTCGCCATCATACAAGAAACGAAGTGTGCGACCTCTCGATGTCGTATTATCTATCACTTCAGCCACCATTGAGTCATCTTTCCCAAAATACAACTTATTCCCGATGCGAATTTTACGTGCAGGTTCAACAAGCACGTCCCAAAATTTATGATCTTTATTTAATTCTCGTAGCAAAAACACTTCTATTCTTGCTCCTGTTTTTTCTTTATTGCCATACAAACGTGCCGGAAAGACTTTAGTGTCATTGAATATCATCAAGTCTTTATCATCGAAATAATCTAAAATTTCTTTAAAGATTCGATGTTCGATTTTACCCTTTTTCACATCAAGAACCATTAATCTGCATTCATCTCGATTCTTTGATGGATATTGAGCAATCAACTCTTCAGGCAGTTTGAATTTAAATTGTGATAGTTTCATACCTAATAAGTATTTATTTAGTTATATTATTTTTCTTCTGTTTTATTTTGGTTATAATCTTCGGGGAATGAAAGTTCCACGTTATTGAGCATTTCAACAGCATCGTCCACACTCAAGCAATCTTCTATTTTCACATCGCCCACTCGGGTTCGACGCAAACCCACCAGATGAGCCCCACTGTGGAGAGCCTCCCCTATATCACGAGCTAAAGCTCTGATATATGTGCCTTTACTACAAACCACTCTCAATTCCAGTATCGGCATTTCAAACTTCAGCACTTCAATCTCACTGATAACAAGTTCTTTGGGTTTCAATTCCACCTCTTTCCCTTTTCGTGCATATTTATATGCACGTTTGCCGTCAATTTTCACAGCTGAATAAATCGGAGGTATCTGACTTATGTTTCCTCTGAATTGAGGCAATATCTCTTCAATCAGTTCGGGAGTGATATGCTCGGTAGGGAATGTGGCATCAACATCTGTTTCAAGGTCGAAACTCGGAGTTGTAGCACCTAACATCAAAGATGCGACATATTCTTTTTCACCACTCTGCAACTCTTCAATTCGGCGTGTCGCTTTGCCGGTGCATACGATAAGCACACCGGTTGCCAAAGGGTCGAGTGTGCCGGCATGACCTATTTTAAATTTCTTCACACCCAACCGACGTTGAATCACACCTCGCAGTCGCTTTACGGCATCGAAAGAGGTCCAACGTAATGGCTTATCAATTCCTATTATTTCTCCGGATACAAAGTCCATCTAATTATGCTATTTCAAGATTTACGCCACACAACATCATTACAATGATTGCTGTTCCGACAATTATTCGATACCAACCGAATGCTTTAAAACCATATTTGCTGACAAACTCAATGAAGAATTTTATCGCTAACAAAGCAACTATAAATGCCACTACATTGCCGATAATCAGGATTGTCATATTATCGACCAATATTGCTCGTTGAACAGGGTCGGCAATCAGTTTCATCAGTTTATAAGCTGTGGCAGCAAACATTGTAGGCACAGCGAGGAAAAAGGAGAATTCAGCAGCTGCTTTGCGTGTCAATCCCTGCGACATACCCCCGACTATTGTTGCCATTGAACGCGACACACCCGGTATCATCGATATACATTGATACAATCCAATCCAAAATGCTCGTTTCTCTGTCATTTTTGTCTGTTCGCTCCCTTTGTTGAAGATTTTATCGCAAAAGAGCATAAACACCCCTCCAAGCACTAATGTAATTGCCACTACTTCCACTCTCTCAAGCATGGCATCAATTGCATCACTAAAGAGCAATCCCAACACAGCCGCCGGGAGGAAAGCCACAAATAGTTTCCAATAGAAATCATATCGTATCAGAAACGCTTTTAATCCACCGACACCTTCCGGCACTTCATTTAGATGGAAAAATCGTTTCCAATAGAGCCAAATCACCGATAGAATGGCTCCAAATTGTATGATAAAGGTAAAGGCTTTTACAAAGTCGGTGCTTTCAACTCCTAACAGATTTTGTGCTATAATCATGTGCCCGGTAGACGATACAGGCAAAAATTCTGTCAATCCCTCAACGATTGCTATTATTATGGTTTCAAATATTGTCATTGTTATTTCTTCCTTTTAGGTGAGTAGATAATCGAAAAAGCCATTGCAAGGAAACCGATAAACGACAATGTCGGTCCGACAACTATTCTGCGTGTGCTGAATATATCCGGATTAAATCCTCCTTCTACCGAACTACCATCACCTGTCATCAATACAAATCCGACGATAATAAGCAATATGCTCACTCCCATTAGGATTATATTCATCTTCACAAATGGCTTCTTATCTTCTGCAATAGGCTGCAAACCTCTATTTTTGTTTTCCACTTTCTCGCTTTTTGTAAACTTCATTTTAATATATAATTTTATAAATTATTTAAATAAATCATCGTAATCTTTCTTCAAATATTTTGTTGTTGCCACACTTGCCGCAATCGAACATATCAATGTTCCGAACAGCAACAATCCGATAGCGACCATAAGAATCTCTTCTGTTCGGATAAAATTTTCGATCAATGGCAACTCACAATTCTCAATATAGACGATTGCCGATGCCAACAGTCCGATTGCAAGCAATCCGGAAAATAGTCCGGCAAGCATATTGTTAACAATAAATGGTCGGCGTATGAAAGCATTTGTTGCCCCGACAAGTTGCATCGTATGAATTGTGAAACGACGGGAATATATGCTTAAATGCACCGTATTGTTGATCAACACAAACGATATTATTATTAATGCCAACGCAATAATCCCCAACACTATACTAAGACTCTCAATATTGCTATTCATAGCCTCAACCATTGATGCTTCAGGTGTTGACACTGCTTCCACATCTTCACGTGCCAACAATCTTTCTGAAATCATCTTGATGCTGTCAGGGTGAGTGTAAGTGGCATTAAGAGTGAAACTAACTTCGGGTGATAATGGATTGACTCCAAAAACCTCTTCAAGATTTTCTCCGGTCTCTATTTCCCAAATCTTTAATGCTTCCTCCTTAGTATATAGAATTGCAGTATTAGTATATGGAGCTGACTGAATATAATCAAACAGTCTAATTGCCTGTTCATTGCCGGCTGAATCGGGCATTATTGCATTTAGCTCAACCTGCTCTTTGAGCTGACGACTTCCATTAGCTGCACATATGGATATCAAAGCAATTACTCCGACAATTACCAACACCAACGACACACTGACTATTGTGGTCAGATGAGCCGCAAAATATGATATTTTTGCTTCCTTTGCTCCCTTCATAATCCGGCATTATTTTGATAAAGGCAATAATATGCCAATTTCAGTGCAAAGTTAATAAATCAGAAGCCCCTTTGTCAAGTTTTTTCACAAAAACTTTCTCGATTGTATTATATAAGGGCATTTTCGGTTAACCCTCCCCCTTATAATCATATCCGGGCAAATTTATTCTCCGTCTTCGATGAATGAGATTTCTTTCATTTCGCGATATTCTTCCCAATCAGGATCCTTCTCGGCATAAATAGTCAGTGGCAACAACTCAAAATCGGCGAGTGCCTGGTTTAGGAGCTTGTTGAATATCGTATTATTTCGTGAATAGAATACATAGTTTCGTTCGCCATCACCGGTGTATATGCCGGTCATGATTGCAGACTTCTCTTTGCGAAAAGTCTTTTGCAAAGCATCGGTAACTTGCTCCATCAGCATTGATGTCTCTTTATCAGGCATACCTGCTTGGTCGGCTTCATATTTCCAAGTGATGTCGATACGATCAGTATATTTTCCTGTCTCAATTGCCGGCTCCACACCTCTGCGTCCTGTAACCATTATCAGCTTGCCATTCTCGCTATCTGTGGGTGAAGTCCACCATTCATCTGATATCTTCATATATTCAACTTTTCATTAATGGATAGTTACCAATGTCGCTCCAAAGCCGTACTCTCGAAATGAAGCATCTTGCAACTCAGCTTTCGGATATTCTTTCTTTAGCAGTTCAACAACGGCCTTTCGCAACACGCCCTCCCCTTTTCCATGTATGAAGACTATTTTCTGCCCTTTTCGTTGGCGATGGGCATTCATTGTCTTTCTGACTGTTTCTAATTGCAGATTGAGCATATCATGATTTTCCATTCCGGCTGTCGTGTCGACCAATTCGCCGATGTGTAAGTCTATTTCAATGATAGGCAATAGCTTATATGGATTGTTCTCCGGAGCGTTTTTCTGCTTCTTGCCTTGAGCATTATCCACCCTGTATTTCTTCGATAATTCTTTAGCAATATTTTTGTCTTTTGGTGCCGACATTAGTGCTTCTTGCAATTCTGACGCATCAACTTTCAATGCTTTCAATGGCATATCATCTTTTATGAGAGGGAACTCCAACACCGGAGATTCAAAATATATGCCATTGCGAAAACAATGCAACTTATAAAACTTCGTAAGGTCTATTTTCTGATTTATGCTTACCGGTGTTTTAAGTGAAAATGTCTTGTCTTTCTTAAAGGCTATGCATTGAAAAGCTATGCGTTCGAGACGAGGCAAATCTTCATGGGCAAACGAAGCCAAATCGACAAATAAGTTTGGTTCGGCTATTCCGGAAAAAGCTGTTTCCCAACCATGATCATCACTGCTTCTGACAAGGAATGTGAAATAGAGATAATAATTTGAATCATTGACAAGGACAGCATTAAAAGATGTGGTCGACAGACGCTTAAGGTCTTGTGGTTCGAAAGCTAACGAAACATTTATCTTCTCGCCATGGGCAGTTTCTTCGACAGGCAGTGTCTCTTCTTCGATTTTTGGAGATTGCGAGACGGCAGGTTTTGGCTCTTCAACTTTCCCTGCATCAAATGCCTTTTGGTCAAACATCAGATTTGCCGAACTGCCACTATTGGCTTGATGTCCGGCCGGCATGACTACGACCAATTCTTTGAGCAGAACAGGCGTTTCAAAACCATCTTCATCTACATATGCCATTTTCCCTTCAATTTTCACTATCTTACCTCCTCCAACAGAATTAAGATAGCGAACCATATCTCCTACTTTTGCCATTTCCTTCTTCTCTTTAACATTTATTATTTTGCTGTTTGCGACTGATTCAATCGAGACTCAAACTCTTCATCAGCCTGACGCTCACGTGCTTCATAAGCATCTACGATGCGTTGCACCAATGGGTGGCGAACAATATCCTTCTTTTCATATTCAATCAATCCGATACCCTTTACCCCTTTTAGTATTCTCAAAGCTTGCAATAGTCCACTTTGTGTATTACGAGGAAGGTCGATTTGCGTAACATCACCGGTGATAATCATTTTGCCGTTCATGCCTAAACGTGTAAGAAACATTTTCATCTGATGCTTTGTCGTATTTTGTGCTTCATCGAGAATAATAATTGCATCATTAAGAGTTCGACCTCGCATAAATGCCAATGGAGCAATCTGAATCACATTGTTCTCCATATACTCTTTTAATTTGATTGCCGGAAGCATATCCTCAAGAGCATCGTATAATGGTTGCAAATACGGGTCTATCTTATCTTTCATATCACCGGGCAAGAAACCAAGCTTCTCACCTGCCTCAACAGCCGGGCGAGACAGGATTATCTTTTTGCATAATTTATTTTTCAAAGCCGATACAGCAAGAGCAATGGCAATATACGTTTTGCCGGTTCCGGCAGGTCCGAGAGCAAAGGTAAGGTCGTTTTCGGCAAACGACTTAACCATCTTCGATTGATTAGGATTTCGTGGTGCTATCGGCCGCCCATTCTGCCCGTAGATAATGACTCCGTCTTGTTCAATCGATTTTGGAGGATCGCCCTTTATTATGTCTATAATTGCCTCTTCTGTCAGTTTGTTGTATTTAGAAGCGTATGCCTCTATCTCCTTGATTTTTTTCTCAAATTCAGCCGTTTCGCTATCTTCTCCAATCACTTTAATCACATTCCCTCGAGCAGCCATACGCAATTTAGGAAACAAATTGCGTATCAACGAGATATTGCAATTATTCACCCCATAAAATGTCTGAGGATCGACGGAATCAACAATTATTATTCTCTCTATCATATATCTATATTATCCGATAGAACCTTCAAGTGTGATTTGCAACAATTTTTGTGCTTCTACGGCAAACTCCATCGGCAACTTATTCATCACTTCTTTTGCATATCCATTGACAATCAGTCCAATAGCCTCTTCAGTCGGGATCCCTCGTTGATTGCAATAGAATATTTGTTCTTCATTTATTTTTGACGTTGTCGCTTCATGCTCAATGACCGACGACTGATTTTGCACATCAATATAAGGGAACGTATGAGCCCCACATTGGTCTCCCATAAGCAAGGAATCACATTGCGTATAATTTCGGCACCCGGAAGCATCTTTGGCCACTTTTACCAAGCCACGATAACTGTTTTGCGACTGACCGGCAGATATACCCTTGCTCACAATCGTACTCTTTGAGTTCTTACCAATATGAATCATCTTTGTCCCGGTATCTGCCTGTTGATAATTATTTGTTACGGCTACAGAATAGAACTCACCTACCGACTCATCTCCTTTTAGCACACATGAAGGGTATTTCCAAGTGATTGCAGAGCCTGTCTCCACTTGTGTCCATGATATTTTTGAACGATGACCACGACACAAACCTCGCTTCGTTACAAAATTGTAGATTCCCCCTTTGCCATCTTTGTCGCCGGCATACCAATTCTGTACGGTTGAGTATTTCACTTCGGCACGCTCTTCAACAATAATCTCTACAATAGCGGCATGAAGCTGGTTTTCGTC
Organism: uncultured Porphyromonadaceae bacterium; assembly: GCA_937911575.1. Classification (GTDB taxonomy): domain Bacteria; phylum Bacteroidota; class Bacteroidia; order Bacteroidales; family Muribaculaceae; genus Lepagella. The sequence goes on from CALDPR010000047.1 coordinate 35,466, forward strand.
TCGCATCGGTGCCGTACAGCCTTCGAGATAACTAACATAAGCATCATCGTCGGCAACTATCAGCGTACGCTCAAATTGTCCGGTTCCGGCAGCATTTATGCGAAAGTATGTGCTTAATTCCATCGGACAACGCACCCCTTTCGGTATATAGACAAATGAACCATCGGAAAAGACTGCCGAGTTCAATGCTGCATAATAGTTGTCTCGATAACCGACCACTGTCCCCAGATATTTTTTCACCAAATCAGGATAGTCTTTCACTGCTTCGCTAAACGAACAGAATATCACTCCCAATTCAGCTAACTTTTCGCGATGTGTTGTTTTTACACTTACACTATCCATTACAGCATCGACAGCCACTCCTGCCAAGTGCTTCTGTTCTTCAAGCGAAATGCCAAGTTTATTGAATGTCTTGACCAATTCAGGATCTACCTCGTCCATGCTCTTCTTCAACTCTTTTTTCTTCGGAGCTGCATAGTAGCTGATCGACTGGAAGTCTATTTCCGGTATCTGAAGATGTCCCCATTTCGGGTGAGGAAGTGTGAGCCAATGACGATATGCCTTCAATCTGAATTCTAACAGCCATTCCGGCTCTCCTTTAACTGACGATATGTGGCGTATCACCTCTTCATTCAACCCTGCAGGCACTATTTCTGTTTCGATGTCTGTTACAAAGCCATACTTATATTCACTTTGCGTTACATCTTTCAATATATCATTACTATCCGGAGTTTCGGATTGTGATTGTTGTTTTATTTCTTCGTTTTCCTCTTTCATTGTTTATGCGTTATTATTTGAGGTAGTGCGATTAAAGCACAAAGTTAATAAATTTTCTGCTAACTTCAACTTGAAGAAGTGCATTATATAATAAAAAACAACTATCTCTGATTGTTCACGCCTCATTGAATAAAAAAGAGAGCGAACCCCCAAATGGAGATTCGCTCTAAAAATATATTATTTGCTTTATTATTTAGCACTGAATGTTACAGTGTAAGGGAATGTAGCAAGGCTTACTGTTACGTCGAAAGTGCCTGCTCCCGGATCAGCGATGTTGCCACCTTTGTATTCAAGACCGTCAACACTGCCACCCCAGTCGTCTGTCCAATCATCGTTTGCACGAAGTTTCCATGAACCTTCACCTGTGAATGTAGCTTCACCTGTCCAAGTAAGGAAGTCAGCTGAAGGAGTAAGATTTACGGAAGAACTCCAACCATTGAAATCACCAATCAAACCAAGTGTTTGAACATGGCTCAATTTGTAGGTCAATGCAGCAACGTCAACTGTACACCAGAACAAACCTTCTGCACCTGACGACAAGTTTCCTACTCCCGGATCAGTTGACAACACACCTTCGCTGCCACCATTACCGAAGTTGATGTGATCCCAGTCGGCTGCTGAAGTGAATTTGAAACCACCATTCAAATATGCGAAACCTGTGTATGTTACATAATCTGTTGTGTTAAGGATTTGAGAAGCTTCATGATTCCAACCATTTGAGTCACCAGGAGTGTAAAGAGATGGAATAACTTCAGCAAATGAATAAGTGCGTTCGAGCATGTTGATAGTCAACAATAATTGACCACCTTGTGTCAAACAACCTGCACCACAATCTTCTGTTTCAGTGCGAGCAACCAATACACCTGATAATTCAGGACTTCCATTTTCTGCCGTACCAAATGAAGCGTCATCAGCTGATACCCAATCGCCGGTTTCATATGTTGATTGAGGAATAATCTTCCACCACCAGCTTGTTGTTTCAGCAGGAATATCCAATGCAAGAGTGAACACAGGATTGTCGTATACGTCGCCACCTGCATGATTCAATTTAACAGCAGTCTTCACGTCCCAACCATTGATATCGCCAAGCAAATAGTATGCTTCTTCAATTTTGATATCAAGAGCGATAGGAGTAACATTGATTGCTTTTTGTGCAAGATACACTTCCGGACCACCAAGACGAACTTCAGAAGATTCTTTCACTACATAAGCAGCAAAACGAACATAGTTCATTTTAGCAGTAGGAGCCATACCGATATTAGCACGGAACCAGTTGTCCCATTCAGCAGCTGCCACTGTACCGTCAGCGTTCACTTCGATAACAGAATAGTTTGCAAAATCTTCTGATGCAGCAATGTGCATTCTGTAGACCAATTCTGAGTTCAATGGAAGATTAGCAACTGTGTCAGTGTGAATAACATTCACTAATCCGTCAGCAGCTGCAGCAAGGTCAAGTGTTTCACCTGCTATATCAGCACCATAAGAGACTGTCAATCCTTCGATAGTCATTGTTGCCTCTTGAGGATTTGACTGCGGAATAGCCGTTGATTCGTCTTCACAAGCAACGAAGCCTAACGACAATGCAGCCACAAACATTAAAGCTATTTTTTTCATAATAATTTTCTTTTTTAATTTAATCAACTCACGGGGAAGTGGAGTTTGTCTCACTCCCCCTCGAGTTGGTAATTAATCTTATTTTTGAGTGAATGTTACTTTGTTGTTTTTAGTGTCAACAGAGATTTCAACTTTACCTCCTGTCCAACCCGGAAGATTCCAAGAGCCTTTTCCGTCTGTTGCCTCGCCTGTATATACACCATCAGTCAAAGTGATGTCGATCGGAGCGTCATCAACTTGTGAACCATAAGATGCACCACCGTCCCAGCCTGTTAGAGCTTTATAGAAACGGAATTGAAAGCTATCGGCAGGGATATCGAATGTAGCTGTGTAAACACCATTGTCTGCAAGATCATAAAGCTTGTATGTCTCGTAATGAGCTGTATTAGCTTCTGATGGTTCTGTCCAATTTGAAGGAGCTCCTACAAGATAGATGAATGCTTTACCATTAGTGTCAACACCACCTGCTTCAAGAATAACAGACATATCATTCAAGTTTACTGTAATCTTCATTGAACCACCTTCCCATTCAGCGATGCGAATTGAGCCTTTACCTTTCACAAGTGCTTCTTTTGCAGCACCGTCAACAAGAACAACATCAACCGGATTGTCTTCTACTTGCATACCGACAGATGCTCCACCGTCCCAACCTGTTAGTTCAGTATAGAAACGGAATATTAATTCGCCAGCCGGCATATCAAATACACCTGAATAGATTTTGCTACCGATTGCATTGTCGCTTTCAAACAAACGCCAATTTGCCAATGCTTCTGCATTTCCTGCATCTGGACCTGTCCAACCACCACAGTTACCAATCAAATAGATGAAACCAGGAGATTTGATTGCACAATATTCTTTCACTTGTTTAAGAACAATAACGTTTGAGAGAATATCGCTACCTTCAATTCCATTGATATAAGCACGAACACGAACATAAAGGCTACGTGCAGGCTCATCAACATAAGCATCTTCACTTTCAATGCCACGAAGCACACAGATTGCTTCTGCTATTTCTGACATGCTCACATGTGCATCACACAATACATATTCAGAAGAAAGTTCTTCAAATGCTTCGAAATCATCAGTTAAAGAAACTTGCACTTTGTATGAAGCTGCTGCTGCATAACCATAGTCAGGTTGCGACCATGTAAGGTTCAAAGTTCCTTCTTCTGTAAGTTCATAATACTCTTCTGCCATGGCAGGAGTATTAAGCTCAAATTCAGTCGGTGTATTATAGCGAGGATATGTGTCCTCTTTACAACTGTTAAGAGAGATAACAGCCACCAACATTGCGAAAAGAATTGATATTTTTTTCATTTTATTTTACTCTTTTGCTAAAAATTAAACATTGAACCACTGATTAGTAACCGGCATTTTGTTTGTAACCTTGGAAACTGATCACAGTAGAAGGAATTGGGAATACATTCATGTGTTCAGGAGTTGATGTTCCACCTGCACCCACATTACCTTTCCAGTTCCAGTTATAGTTGCCACCTGCATATTTATTGTGGCGTACAAGGTCTGTGCGACGGCAGTTTTCACCATAAAGTTCGCGGCTGCGTTCGTCAAGGATATTGTCGGCTGTCAAATCAGCAGCTGTCCATGAGCTAACGCCTGCACGATTACGAACATAGTTCACATATTGAAGTGCTTTTGTTTGGTCGCCTGCTTTACCTACTACATTTGCTTCTGCAGCTGTCAAATAGATTTCAGCAAGACGAATCACACACCAGTCAGCATCACAGAATGCACTTGAGCCATCAGGAGAGTTCAAAGCATCAACTTGTCCGTCGGTAGTATATGCCCAGTTTGTGTATTTAACAAATCCATAACCGTTAGAAAAGTTAGTGATGTCATCGTTAGTGATTGTGAAACCGGCATCTTCCTTACACCATAAAGAGCCACGAACGTCAACTCCGAAATCGAATCTTCTTGACAATTGTTCACGTGCATTCATACAAGTCCAAGCAGAAGCAGGCAAGTTGTAGTCACCCATTGTGCAACCAGGAGTTGATGTTGATGTAGCAGCAGCAACAAAGAATGTTGAACCACCATAGTTTTGCAATTTGATACCATCTTGAGGAATACCCCAAATGATTTCGTTTACACGGCTACCTTGCGACATATATTCATGGTTGTTTGCACCAAATACTGCCAAGTATGATTCAGCAAGACCTGAATTATCGAAACCGGCACCTTGGTGGTGTGCGATAATTTTTTCGCAGATAGTCCAGCATTTATCGTATGCAGGTGTGCCTGTGAATACTTCAGCATTCAAATAGAATTTAGCAAGAAGAGCATCGCAAGCTTCTTTTCCTACATATCCATAAGAAGGAGTTACATATGATTCTCCCCATTCAGCTGAAACAGCTTCAAGACCTTCAACTACTTTGTTGTAAAGGTCAGCACGATTATATTGTGCAGGAGCAGTTCCAGCAGGCATTGTTTCATCTTGATATCCACAGTTGCCAAACATATCGATAGCATAGAAGTAGCAAAGGCCACGAATAACTTTTGCTTGACGTTTGTATTCAGCTGCTTTAGCTTTCAATTCATCTGTATCAAGAGTGAATTTACCATTATCGATTGAACGAATAAACTCGTTGCATACAGCGATAACAGTGTAGATACGAGAGTATGTAGTATACATTACACCATTGTCGGCAGCAAATTGCATAGTTGCGAGCTCATATTGACCGGCATCACCGAATTGTTTCCATGCGAAGTGGTCTGTAGTCAACTCGTTACATACGAATACGGCACGAGTGAAAGAGTTTGCACCGGCATCACCACCAGAGATGATTGAAGTGCCGGCTCCGTTATAACCGGAAGTAGCAATTGCTTGATAACATTCTGCAAGGACACGTTCCATGTCGGCAGAAACATCTGTTTTCACATTAGGATCTTTAGGATCAACATTCAAATCATCTACACAAGAGACAAATGACATTGATAGTATCAATCCTAACGCAATAAATATTTTATTTAATGATTTCATATCTCTATATTATTAATTAAATGATTAGAATGTTGCAACCAAACCGAGTGTGAATGAAATAGGACGTGGATAAACGTTGTTATCTACACCTGAGAACACTTCAGGGTCAAGACCTTTATATTTGGTGATTACGAATGGGTTTTGAACAGCACCGAACAAACGTAGACGAAGGTTATTGTTCAATAGGTTTTCCCAAGTATAACCAAGAGTGATGTTGTCACAACGAACAAAACCTGCATTTTCCAAGAAGTAGTCGCTACGAACAAGGTTAGAGTTTGCAGATGGATCGTTGAAGTAGAAATCAGCATCTACGACGTTGTTCAAACCATAACGGTCAACTGTTGTAAGGTTAGTGCGAGCAGCACGAACGCTATTGAATACGTAGTTGCCGATTGAAGCACGAAGAGTGAATCCAAGATCCCAGCCTTTATAGTTGAATGTATTGTTCCAAGACATTGTTACTTTCGGAGCCGGGTCGTGTTTTACGACAAGGTCAGAATCATTGATTTGACCATCACCGTTTTGGTCTACGTATTGATTTGGAATCGGATTACCATCTTGGTCATATACTTGTTCGAGCAAGTAGAATGAACTTGCAGGATAACCGGCTTTGTGAATTTGAAGAGCTCCGGCATTTTCAGATGCAGGGTTACCATGTGCTTGAATATAGTAGTTTTGGTCTTCTGCATTTGAACCTGTAAGTTTTGTAAGTTCGTTCTTGTTCCATGCTACGTTGTAGCTTGTGTTCCAAGAGAAGTCTCTTGTATCGATAACTCTTGCACCGATAGTTGCTTCCACACCAATATTGCGAAGCTCACCGATGTTGCGATCCATGTAGTTAGTTGTTGTCATACCTGCAGGAACCGGCACATATGCAAGAAGGTCTTTAGTATCACGAAGATACCATTCTACACTTGCAGTCAAACGATTGTTCCACCATGCCATGTCAACACCGACGTTCCATGTAGTTGTTTCTTCCCATTTGATTTCTTCGTTGTAAGCATTAGGATACAATGGGTTGATCCATGGTTCGTTATATCCGTTAGGATTAGGATATTGAACTGATGGGTTTGATTGAGTATAAACAGGAATGTAAGGGAAATAACCACCTACAGCTTGTTGACCTGTAACACCCCAACCAAGACGCAATTTAAATTCGTTCATGTTATCACGCACTTTTTCCATGAATGGCATGTTGAGAAGTTTCCAACCAAGAGCCACAGCAGGGAATAGACCCCAACGAGTGTCAGGAGAGAAGCGTGAAGTTCCATCGTTACGGAGAGTGAATGTCAAAAGATAAGTATCGTCGAAAGAATAGTTCAAACGACCGAAGAATGATACAAGGTTCAATTGTTGAGCCCAATGATACACATAATTAGGATCATCTCCATATGCTTTGTTCAAGTGATCGGCTGTTGCAGGGTCTTCTTCAAAACCATAAGCACCGGTAGCCGGGTCATAAGCGTATGTGAAACCAAGTGTGTTGATACGAGTTTTGTCATTTCCGTGGAAATCGAAACGTTGCCAAGAGTAACCTACCATTACATCAAGGTTTGATTTGATAGCTTCGAAATCTTTCTTGTAGTTAGCATAGAAATCAAGCATTGTGTTGCGTTGAAGTTCATACTTATTGTAGACTGTTCCGGCACCATCACGATAATTACCTCTCCATGCTTGAGGTGAGTTTTTAGCTGTTACGCTTGTTGTTTCGTTTTTAGAAACGTCGTAACCTAAGTTAAGGTTCAAGTGAAGTTCAGGAAGGAAATGAAGAGCATAGTCAATTTGCAAGTTACCGTTTGAACGATAGATGCTTGACGTGTTGTCGATTTCGTGAAGCATAGCTACCGGGTTGTCCGGAGAGTTTGCAAGAGGCTGACCTGTTGCATCTACAAGAGTAGTGTAACCATTATACATTGTCAATCCTGCTGAATTTCTTGTATAGTCAGTATAAACAGGAAGAGTTGGGTTATATGTAAGAGCCGTACCTACAGCACCTGTATTAGCTTCGCGATTCTTGATGTAGCTACCTTTTACGTTAGCGTTAACTTGAAGAAGTCCGTCGAAGAATTTTGGAGTAAGGTTGAAACCGGCAGTTACACGTTCCATTTTAGATGTTTCGATGATACCACTGTTAGAAGTATAAGTACCAGAAACACGATAAGGAAGGAATCCGACAGTACCACCAACACTTAAGCTATAGTCATGAGAAATAGATGTGCGAAGCACTTCATCTTGCCAGTTAGTGTTTGCGTCGCCAAGTTGGCTGATGGCAGATTCAGTACCTATTTGTTCAGTAACCAATTTACGGAATTCGTCGGCTGAAAGCACATCTAAAGTTTTACGAGCTGTGTTAACATGCATATTAGCAGAGAAGTTCACTTGAGGACGTCCTGCTTTACCTTTTTTAGTAGTGATGATGATGACACCGTTAGATGCACGTGAACCATAGATAGCAGTTGCAGAAGCATCTTTAAGGATAGTCATTGATTCAATGTTGTCAGGAGCAATCATTGTCAATGGATTCACACCACCATAACCTTGACTACTCAAAGGCACACCATCGAGCACGATCAATGGGTCGTTTGAAGCATTCAAAGAAGCTCCACCACGAATACGGATCGCTGCTCCACCTGTAGGGTTACCACCATCTGTCGTTACTACGACACCCGGAGAAGCACCAACAAGGAGGTCTTGAGCTGATGTAGCAAGACCTGCTTCCACTTCGTCTGGCATGATAACTGCCACTGAACCGGTAGCATCTTCTTTTTTCACTTGACCATAACCGATAATTACGGTTTCTTCAAGCAAAGTTGCATTTTCTTTCAACACAATGTTTAGAGTAGTTTGACCATTGACTGCAACGTCCATAGCGTCAAAACCGATGTAGGATACCACAAGAGTGGCGTTAGGGTTAACACTGAGTTCGAAATTTCCGTCGAAATCAGTGGCTGCACCATTAGCAGTACCTTTTTCAAGCACTGATGCACCAATCAAAGCTTCGCCCATTTCGTCAACTACAGTACCTTTAACTGTAATTTTTTGAGCCAAAGCAGGGAATGCAAGGATCATCATCATTGACATTGCGACCCATGCTTTCCAATTCATGCGAAAACAAACTTTTTTCATGCAAGAATTAATTTAGTTCTACATTTGGTTATTAAATAATGTTAATTTATCTCTATCTTTTATTTTTGCTTTTTTGCTCTTTTCATGGGCATTTGTTACTATTTTTTCGGAAATTTATATCAATCCCCCCTTTTTTCTACATAGCAACATAAGCTCCTGAATACCAGAAGTTAACGGTTATTATTACCACACTATTGTCGCAATAAAACAAAAATCTTCGCAAAAATAATAAATTTAAGTCTTACCTATCCCTATTCAGATGCTCTTTTAACATTTAAAATTAACATTTTTAACATTTTCTCAACATTTATTAATGTCCCCTATCTTATAAAATCTAATAGTTGCTTAAGTGTGCTTATCCGACACTGATATTTATCCATCTCTCTCCTTTTTATCTTACCCTGAAACATTCTGCGAAGTTCAAATAATAAAAAATGGTTGACTGCATTTACGCAATCAACCATATCATCTACGCAATCAGCGTTTTTTCTTTTTCGATTTTTTTGCCGGAATCACTAATATATCGCCTGCATTTATTTTATCACCCTTGATGCCATTTGCTTTGCGAAGATCGGAAACGGTAACCCCATGTCGACTTGCTATTCCACTCAGCGTATCTCCTCTTCTGACTTTGTATGTTTTCTTTTTATTGTTTTGTTTTTTATCTTTTTTCTTCTTTTGTGGAGTTGTTGGTTCGGTTGTTGTTGTAGGAGCCTGCGACACTTCTGGCTGAGACGTTGTCATTGCAAGATGAGCAAACGCCGGGTCTGATGTTACGATACGCAGTTGCTGACCTGTACGCACTGAGTTACGTCGCAGATTATTCCACTCTTTAATTTGGGCTTTTGTAACACCATATTTCTCTGCTATTTGAGTTAATGTTTCGCCCGAAACCACTTTGTGCTTAATCGTATATGATTGTTCGCTTGTCGCATTCTGTGCCACTACTTCTGTTTGAGGAGTATTTGTCGGTGGTGTATTTGGCTCGACAACTCCCCTTTGGGCATATTTCTCTTTGTCGTGAGCAAATATTTCATTTTCACTGACAAGATATGCATAGACCTGTTGAGATGGAAGAATCAGATAATATGGTTTATCGATAGTTCCCGGCACAATATCGGCACGAAATTGAGGATTAAGTATTCTTAATTCATCAATCGGAATATTCAACACATCAGCCACTTGTTGAAGATGCAAACGCTTGTTGACAGCGACTGTGTCTGTAACGAGGGGCTTGGTTGCCAATACCGGACTGATATTATGGTCTTGGTAATAGGTCATAACATAGTTTGCAGCTATAAACATAGGCACATAGCCACGAGTTTCAGTCCTTAATAGATTATATATGCTCCAAAAGTCGTGCGTTTTCGGATCTCCACCGGCACGACGAAGGGCTTTATTGACTTCTCCCGGTCCACAGTTATAAGCGGCTATTGCGAGCGACCAGTCATTATATGTCTGATATAAATCTTTGAGATATGCAGCAGCACATTTTGATGACTTATAGGGATCTCTTCGTTCATCAACAAGTGAGTTGACCTCCATTCCCATTCCATTTGCCGTAGCAACTATAAATTGCCACAAGCCGGCAGCACCACTTTTTGATACGGCATTAGGGTCTAATCCGGACTCAACGATAGGCAGATATTTAAGTTCCAATGGCAATCCTTCAGCTTCGAGGGCTTGCTCGAAAATCGGAATATAGTAATGGCTCAATCCCAAAAGCACTGCTACTTGAGCTCTTCCTTTTTCTGTGTAGCGAGTGATATAGCTTTTCACCACGTCGTTAAACGGCATTTCGATAATGGTCGGCAATGCTTTGAGACGTTCGACATACACCTCATCTGTAACAGGCACATCGGAAGCCGTAAGATATCGATTGTCGGTCGATGTATAATTTTTTATATACCACCCTTCGAGCATTTCTTGAGTATCCATTTCGTAACTCTCCGGAAATACAATTGTAGAATCCGAAATACAATATTTAAGGTCAAGCACATTCGGATTGGCTGCCGATGCCGAACCCACCATCAAAAGTGCAACGACTGCTGTGAGTATAAACTTTTTTTTCATCATATTTATCTGTTTTGACGTTTTGTTTCAAAAATTAAAAGCCCAATTCAACCCCAATGCCACTTTATTGTCGACGGGAGTCATAAACATTGCCGGCTGAAGGTCTAACGACAAATTGTCGGATATGTCGAAGTGAGCCAACGATGCATCTACATATGCATCAACCATACATAGCAGATACAATCCGACAAGACATATAATACACAAATCTCTATTTCTCCGATAATAATCTTTACGTGATTTCATTGTTGCTTCAAGCCACGATTTGTCGAAATCACTTTCCGATGTGTTTGGGGGGAAGAAATTCATGTAACTATTTGTTGCAGGGTCGCTATCTGTCAAATCACGATATGCCTGCGTATAGTCTTGTAACTGGCCATTATTCCACGATGTGGCATATCCTAACCCCATGAATCCACCAATCACAATGGGAATTTTCCAGTATCGGCGATTATATATCTGTCCTAATCCGGGGAGAAGAGCCGACAACCATACGGCTCTTGAAGGATCAGGATTGAAAATTTTTCTTTCAGAAAATCCTGCCGGCATATCGTCGAAAGTCACGACATTGGTAATCGAATCCATGGCAATAGAATCCACCGGTTCGGCATCAGACAGATCCACTCCATCACGCACTGCAATAGAATCGGCAACTTCCTCAACTTCACTTTCGATGACCGGCGTTCTTTCCGGAACATGAATTGGTTCGAGATTAGATTGAATATTTGCCAAAGTGTCTGGTTGTTGAACCTCCAAACGAGTTTCCGCCACTATTCTGTTTTGGTGAGCAAATGCTAAATCTATCGGGAAAATAAATATCAAGCACAGAAAAACAATCATCACCTTTTCTGTCATGGTGATTTGCAAAGTGCCATGTATGCTCGATATAATTTTCATTCAATATATTTTATTTTAATTTCTCGAATAATTTAACGAGACTTTGCAATTCATCGTCGTTAGAGAATTTTAATGTGATCGAACCTTTCCCATTTTCATTGCGTATGAATTTTACGGGTGTAGGGAAATATGATTCCAAGTCTTTACTAAAAAAGGCATAGTCATTACTTTGAGAAGGAGAGGCTGTTTTCTTTTTGCCGACAACCGGTTTTTCTCCTCGTTCGAGGGCTGATTTTATCTCTTTGGCCATTTCTTCTACCCTGCGAACAGATGCCCCCTCTTCAATAATCATATTATACAACTTGAGTTGTTGTTTCGCATCTTCGATTGTCAATAATGCACGAGCATGCCCCATATCCAATTTCTTATCTCGAAGTCCGAGTTGAATTTCAGCCGGCAGCTTCAATAATCGCAAATGATTTGCTATTGTTGCACGTTTTTTGCCGACACGTTCGGAGAGGCGTTCTTGTGTCAAATTATATTGGTCGATAAGTTTTTTGAAAGCGAGAGCAACTTCTATGGCATTCAAATCTTCTCGTTGAATATTTTCGATAAGAGCCATTTCAGTGATTTCAACATCAGAAACAGTGCGAACATAAGCCGGCACTGTTGCAAGCCCTGCCATTTTGGCTGCTCGCCAACGCCGTTCGCCTGCTATAATCTGATATTCATCATCTTTAACTTTTCTTAACGACAACGGCTGTATGACTCCAAGTTCGCGAATTGATGCCGCCAACTCCTCAAGGGCCTCCTCATCAAACGAATGACGAGGTTGATCCGGATTCGGAGTTATACAATCAATACGTATTTCGTTGATTGCCGACGACCCTCCTGTCTGTATGTCGCCCATTGAAATCAACGAATCTAATCCACGTCCAAGTGCATTGCGTTTTAATGCCATTCTGATTTATTGTTTTGGTTGGTTCTACTTATTTGTTTGTTTCTTTGCTTTTCGATTACGCATCACTAATTCTTTTGCCAACTGACGATGACTGATTGCTCCCCGACTATCTGCATCATAAAGAATCACAGGCAAACCATGGCTTGGTGCTTCCGATAATTTAATGTTTCGAGGAATCACTGTTGAGAATACCATGTCGCCGAAATGGCCCTTTAACTCTTCATATATTTGATTTGCAAGACGAAGACGAGCATCATACATCGTAAGCAAGAAACCTTCTATCTCGAGAGTCGTATTCAATCGACTTTTTATTATGCGAATAGTATTGAGCAACTGGCTGATGCCTTCAAGTGCAAAATATTCGGCTTGAACCGGAATAAGCACTGAATCAGCAGCCGTCAGTGCATTAACCGTAATAAATCCCAACGACGGACTGCAGTCTATCAAAATATAGTCATAGTCATCTTTTACTGACAATAGTGCTTTTCGCAACACACACTCTCTTTGAAGTTTATTGATCAGTTCAAGTTCTGCTCCAACAAGGTCTATACGAGAACTGATAAGATATAATCCTTCGATACATGTCTTTTGTTCAGAGCCTTTAATCGGGTATTCATCTACAAGGCATTCATATATTGATGCATTTGCAACTTTCGGATCTATGCCAAGCCCTGACGTTGCATTTGCTTGTGGGTCTGCATCTATGAGCAACACTTTTTTGCCATCTACTGCAAGACAAGCGGCCAAGTTGATTGATGTGGTCGTTTTGCCAACTCCCCCTTTTTGATTTGCTATAGCTATTATTTTACCCATTTTTTATATTATAATCTGAATTGGAGTGCAAAGTAATAATTTTTTATCGAGAAATCACAATTTTTTATCTTAAACTATCTTAATATGTTGATAAATCATGCAAGAATCTCAATTTCTTTTATTTATAATTTAATTATGCTGTCTGACAAACAACTGAAAAGTGGACACTAATTGTGGAGATTACAATAAAATGTTGTTAGTTGTGCGATAAATCATAACACCTCTTTTGGTTTGCGATTTAATTTCACCTCTCATAGAAAACTTCTAAAACAGATGCCGGCAGATTTCGCAGGAATTATATTGAAAACAGGTTTCGAAATATGGTCCACAATATAATTATGACTGCAAACAACCATATTGCAGTTGGTGAATAGAATTTGGAATATAGTTTCGGCTTTTTCGTTCTGATAAATTCCAACCATATCATAAATATGATTATCGGAATAAACAACATCAATAACGCATTCTGTCGCCACGCTTCAGCAAAATCACCCGTCAGCAAGGCATGAATAGCTCTTTGAGAGCCACAACCGGCACATTTCCAACCGGTAAGATTCAAAAACACACATTTTGGGAACCACTCATGCGATGTCGGATCGAAAGAGGCATATACCACCAAAAGTGAAATAGCAATCAAAATGATTGCTACCACGATTATTATCCTATTTCTTTTTAAAGGTTTCAACCTATCAAAAAGCTTTTAATTATCATAATTGGCACGTAGAGCGTAACCCATAAAAGACCAACAACAAAAGATGCTATAATCCATCGTTGTGCAATTTTAGATGCTTGCTTCGCACCATCAATATCTCCCATATAATATTTTGAACTGACACGAGAGGAATAAATCAGTGCAACAATACCTAATGGAGTGCAACAAAGAATTGTAGCCAACACTGCAAACACAAGATATGTCGGTGGCATTGGTTCTTGTGGTATTGAAGTTGAAATCGTCTGTTGCTCTATTATTGGAGGTGGGAGTTGTTGTGGTTTGTTTAAAGGAGGTGGCACTTGCTGATTACTTTCTTTTTCTGCCACTTGCTTATCGTATGTGATTCCAAGCACATTAGCCCATTGTTCGTCAATTGACGGGGGTGTTTGCAATTCCTCTTTTGTAGTATTTTCCGGAGTCGGTTTTGTGTCAGCCACAGATTGTTCTTCGGCTTCTATCCGGCTTATTGCAGCCACAATTGCACGAGGATACAAGTCATATTCCACAGGATGAACTTTTGCTTCAAGCGACTCGGCTGTTTCCCCCTCTTCAAGATCGATAATTTGTTGCATCAATATTTCTCCACCATCGATTTCTTCTGTCACATAATGCACCGTTACTCCACTCTGTTTTTCTCCGTTTGCAATAACAGCCTCATGCACGTGGTGTCCATACATACCGACACCTCCGTAGGCAGGCAACAATGAAGGGTGAATATTGATTATTCTATTCTTGAAAGCTTCAATAATCACAGAATCTACTCTATGCATAAAGCCGGCGAGAACGACGAGATCTATCTCATTTTCTTTAAGCAGGGCGACTATTTGTTGCGGGTCATTATCCCACACATTGTTTTGTATGGTAGTTGTAGGCACTCCAAGATTTGCCATTCGCTGATGCACTCCGGCTTTTGCTCTGTTGGCAATCACTAATGCAACACGAATTTTATTCCCTTCATGGAATATTTTGACAATGTTTTCAGCATTTGTGCCACTCCCTGACGCTAATATTGCTATTTTTTTCATATAATATTTATTTAATATTAGGGATTAGAATTTCTGCATATCCACTAATTTATGATAATATCCTTTGAGTTGCATCAGTTCGTCGTGTGTGCCTTGTTCTACAATCTGACCTTGATGCATCACACATATTTTATCTGCATTTACGATGGTCGACAATCGGTGAGCAATCACCACAGTTGTACGATTCTTCATTAATCGCTCCAACGCCTCTTGCACCAATCGTTCGCTCTCTGTGTCGAGGGCGGAAGTCGCTTCATCGAGAATTAATATCGGTGGATTCTTTAGTATTGCTCTTGCAATACTTATTCGTTGACGCTGTCCTCCTGATAGCTTACACCCTCTGTCGCCGATATTTGTGTTGTATCCATCAGGAGTCTCAATAATGAATTCATGTGCATTTGCGATTTTTGCAGCTTCTTCCACTTGTTGCATGGTAGCATTTTCGACTCCGAATGTGATGTTGTTATAGAATGTATCGTTAAACAGAATTGCTTCTTGATTCACATTTCCCATTAGGCTGCGAAGTTCTTTGACTGCAAAATTGCGTATGTCGATCTCTCCGATACTGATTTTCCCACAATCAACGTCCCAGAAACGAGGTATTAGGTCTACTAATGTAGATTTTCCGGAACCTGACTGCCCGACAATAGCAACCGTTTCGCCTGCATTAACCCGTAGGTTTACGTTATCGACAACCTTATGCTCTTTGTTGTAACTGAAACTTACGTTCGAAAAATCAATTCCACATTTTCTGACATCTATTTCCGAAACATCAATCGGCTTATCGGCATCTTTTATCGGATTATCTGCCTTTAATATCTTATCAATACGCTGCATCGACGCCATTCCTTTCTGAATCGAATAAGAGGCTTTCGACAAGTCTTTTGCAGGATTGATGACACTATAAAAAATCACCATATAATAGATGAAAGCCGCAGCATCTATCGAGCTATCGCCTGATAGGATCAGTGTGCCACCAAACCACAACACTATCGCTATTGCCGCTGTTCCCAAAAACTCACTCATCGGGTGAGCTAATGAGAATCGTCGCTGTATAGAGTTTGAAGTTTTAAGAAAACCTAACGTTTCGTTATCAAACCGGGTTTGCATCTTGCGTTCAGCATTGAAGGCTTTGATTATTCTCAATCCACCGAGCGTCTCTTCCGTAGTGGAAAGGATTTCGCCCCACTGCTGTTGAGCCACCAGAGATTTCCTCTTTAATCGCTTGCCCACTTTTCCCATTATATATCCGGCGATTGGCAAAAGGATAAGTACAAAGGCTGTCAGTTGCCAACTCAATGCAATCATCATTGCCAGGCACACTATTATCATTATCGGGTTTTTGAACAGCATATCTATCGATGTCATCACCGACACTTCTATTTCAGTTACATCTCCCGAGATACGTGCCATCACATCGCCTTTTCGCTCATTAGTGAAAAATCCTATCGGCAAACTCAATATTTTAGCATACATCTGTTTGCGTATATCGCGTACGATGCCGTTTCGCATCGGAATAATGAAATAGGAACTTAAATATATGACCCCGGTTTTTAAGGCAGTCATTATAACCAACAAAACAGCCAGACATGCTAATGCCAATGATTCACCATGGTTGGCGATAACCTGCTCAGTGTAGAAATAGAAATTATTTATTGCCACATCTTTCATTGATGCCGTCCCCCATTCCATCAACTCATAATGTGAGGTATCTATCTTAAACAACATCTGCAAGATCGGTATGATAAATGCAAAGGAGAAAAGGGTCATAAATGCCGCCAACAAGTTGAAGATGATATTGAGAATCACATTCCACTTGTACGGACCGACAAATCGACGTAATAATTTAAAAAAATCTTTCACTTCAGTTATAGATTGTTTTTGCTGACTACAAAATTAACACTTTTAATAGAATTAACAAAACCGACAAGCCTTTATGGCAAATAATCAGTTCAAAATTTGTAGCGATAATCCTGTCCTAATCCAAATCGCCGGGAAGTGGAAGAAACCAATCATCGTTATCATCAAATACCGTTCTCTCTTTATGTTTTACTGTCAACTCTTCATCAACAAACAATGATTGTTGAGATGGTCTCGTTTGAACAGACGATGTGTCTGTACGATGCGACAAGGAATCTAATTGCCGATTATTCTCTTTTGGTGAATTTAAGTTAATTGTCGTTATGTTATCGGTCGTTGTCTTCGCTTTTTCTTGGCTCAACTCATTTATTATCTGTCGAGCATCGTTGAGTTTGTTTTTTAATCGAGATATGCGATGCTCATACGTATCTTTCAATTCTGAAAATCTTTCAACCATTTTGGCTATTTCCACCACTTCAGCCACTTGCTTATTTGCTTCTTCAAGTTGCGATATATATTTATCTCTTTCTTGACGAGTTTCGGCAAGTTGCGACAATAATTGAGTCGACATCGCTTCTATATTTGACTTTTCTTCTCTCAACTTGGCATTCTCAACTTGCAATATATCTAACTTCTGTCTTGCTTCTTCAAGTTGAGCCTCAACACTTTCTGCATATGCTGTCATCTCGTCAGCATATTTAGATCTCTCTTCAGCTTCTCTGAAAGAGCGTTTAGGATTGAACAAGTATTTAATCCACGACATTGTTGTCTGTTACTTTTGTTTTAAATATTTACGTCTTATCCGAGATAATGTTTGTGGCGTGATTTGAAGATATTGAGCGATATATTTCAATGGGACATCATTCAAACTTTTGTGAGGCCATTTTTTCACCATTGAAAGATAGCGAGAATACGCATCGTTTCTTCCCGTACGATATGTGTATCGACGTTCGAGAGCATCTAATTGTCCAAACAGCAAATCACGAACCCAACGCGATAGTTCATCATTGTCTGCCATTGCTTCGTTCAACTGTTCAAAAGAGATACGCAACACCTTCATCTGAGTCAATGCTTCGATAGAAAAATATGCCGGCTCATTCCGAAAATACGCAGATATCGAACCGATTATGTCGCCATCTTTTGCAAAGAGGTTAGTGTCTTCATAATTATCATCTATATAAAACGACCTACATACCCCCTCTTTTATTATAAAGAAATGTTTGCTACGTCTATCTTGCTCAACCAGCATATCTCCACGTTGAAATTCAACCGACTCAACAATTGATTTCATCAACCTGATTGTTGCTTCCGATGGCAACCAGGGCTCTTGCATAATCTCTTCCAGTTCCATGCAGTCTCTTTTCCTAATTCTTTATTCCTCCAATGATATTCCCTATCTACGGTACAAAGATATATAAAAATACCGAAACTATCAACTAAACTTGAATTTCCTCCGGCAATAAATATTTTTCTTTCTTCAATTTCGCACTGTATTATTAAAACAACAAGCCGGCAAATATGCCGACTTGTCAATGATGATTAACCAATTACATTATTGTCGAATCAACTACCCTCTTATTCAACAATAATTTTTTTCTTCGTATCATCAATTTTTATTATGTATATGCCGGCATCGACAGGTATCGTTAACGATGTTTTTCCGATTTCTCTATGTTGCAGTTTACCGTCGGGCGTAAACAATTCAATTATCATTCCATCGGCATTTTCAACGATAATGCAACTTTGTTTAGCATAAATCGACGGCACTTCTGTTGTTGCAACCTCATCGACCGACGACTTATCGATTACCAACTCTATCTTATTCGACAATGCCGACTCGCCAATATTGAAGTGTGAACTTACAGCATACTCATATATTCCATCTTCGAGATTTTCATCTACATATCCCGTTGTGTTTGATTCTCCGATTTTCACTCCATCGCGATAAATGTTGTATTTCTCTACAGTCAATGTATCATACTTGCTTACAGCATGATATGTTATGTCGTCAATCCATAAACCAAAGAATGATTGTGTGTGGCGTACGGCAAAATATTTAGCATCTTCCGGAAGAGTAAATGTGTATTCATTCCACACAGCCATGTTTTGAAGTTCCACCTCTTCAAGAAGAGTGAAACTTGAAATCTTTTGATCTGTCGTTGAATATAGTATTTCAAATTTCTCATTTCCTCCGTATAGAGAAGTAGGCTGTTTAGCCCATAGACCTACTTTCGAGCCACCAATCACTTCTTCCGAAATCAACCAATCGTCGTTATATGGTTCTTCATAAGTGCCATCTAATTTTTGACCATCTGATTGCATACTGACAAGACACTTTGCACCACTATGAGGGGCACAATCTTCGGCATATAGACTCGCACGTTGAGGATCAAACACTTGCCATGCTTTAGGGTCAAACACATGAGGGAATGTAATGCCATATTTTGGTCCATATGTGCGTTGTTCGTCAACATCTACAACAATCCATGGTCCGAAATCATCGATTGCAAACAGCATATAACTATCAAATCCGTCTGTTGTCGGTCCATAATAGATCATTTCAGGTTCCGTCCATGACAGGTTGGCATTATTGAAGTCTGAAGCATGACCATTCAAATCTGTAATTGTCGGATATGGAGGTGTATAGACCACCACTTCAAGGTCTTCTGATTTATTATCTGACATTTTTTGGTCTTCAGCACATATCAATTCTACATTATAATGACGCAATTCGCCTGCTTCAGCAACTGAGGGTGATTCAACTTTGAACTTAAATTCTGCTGTCGTGAATGGTTCTATATTTTCTCCTTTCAATGTTTCCACACATTCTCCGTCGCAATATAATGCCACTTCGTATGCCAAGACAGGATTGACTGCCCTATTTTTTATTTCGGCTACAAATTCACCTCCATCGACACCTATTTCGCTCGGACCACTGAAGGAGTTGACCGCAAGATTATAATCAAATGCATCATCAACTACAAAACCATCAACAAGTATTGAGCAACTGTTTTCAAACAATTCAGCATATAGCGTAACTTTCACAAAGTCTGAATCTTTGTAATCTTCGAGAGAATATGAATATCTTGTCCAGCCAGTTTCTTCTGATCTTATAGCTATCGGCTCGCTTAATGCCACTCGTTCGCCATCATTAACAGAGACATACGGAGTTATTCTATTGTATCTGTTAGATTGAAGCACATGATAAACATAGAATGACACGCATGGTGATTCAGAAGACGATAAGGATATTTTTGGAGATGTGATATAAGCATCTGCAGGGTCTGTTTCGTCGTTCCATTTATAGAATCTCAACATTCCTCCATCTGAATCTTTCGAATAGACAACTTCCGTTCCATTGAAATGATCGGGGACCATTACTAATGAGCAAGCCTCTGTTGATGGTGTTGACATTGTCCATTGATATGTTGAAATCTCAGAATTTTCGAACGATTCTTCAAATGGGATATCATACAAGTCTCCAAGCACAACACTGATAACAGTGCCTAAACTTATACCTTCAGACGTCTTGGCTGCAACAGCATATCTGAAACCTTTCTGCTGCCCTACATAATTGCATTCATCTGTATATACTGTCTCTGTCAAGTCATTAGCCAATAGCACAAACTCACCCGCCTCGTTTTCTTTATATACATTATAGGTCAATGTTGAAGCATTAATATATCCACCATTAGCACCTTGTTGAGGGGCTGTCCATGAGATAATGGCATTTGAATTGTGAGCATCTCCTTTGATTGATAGATTTTCGACAACAGACGGAGTATCGTAACCGATATATGCATCGATATATTTATCTATGCCTTCGCCATGCTCATTGAACGGGACGATTCTATACGTATTGTCGCCTATAACCACATCTTCATCTATCCATTCTAAAATTTCGCCCGGTGCAGGAGCATCAAATGTATGAACAGATTCAAGTGTGCCTTCGCGATAGATTTCGATTTTTGTCAGTGCAGAGATTGTTTCTCCTTTTGCATTTTTTAATGGGGCTGTCATCTTAACAGTCGCTTGAGGACGTCCGTTAAGGTCTGGCTCCACTGTTAGATTTTCTACTGCTGCCGGAGCATATACTGAAAAAGCATCTACTACTGAAAGCTCATCTATCTCAATATATGTTTTTGCTCGTTTACTATACGCATGGAATCCCACATAATGATGTCCGTCAGTTTCAGGAATATAATAAGCATAATGAGTTTCATTCTCTTGCACCGACCAATCTTGAAGATTTACTAATACGGTTTGATCTCGTGCTTCCTGCTTGGTGCCAATAGTCATCTTTAAGTTTTCCGGATTCCATTGAGTTGAATGTCCTATGAACATCACTTTATAGACTCTATCAGAGTTCATCTTAATCTTTGGAGAGAAAAGCCAATCATTTGCCGCATTCGTAACATCATATTCATATTTGGCTGTTCCATTATTAAAATACCATGTCGTTTCATCATTATTTGCATTAATAATCTTGAAGAGATTGAAATTTTCTTCTTTATCAAATGTCTCTACGTATGGAGGAATATACCCACCCACAAACACTGATTTAACTTCTGAATAACCTTCTCCGATTTCATTTTCAGCTACAACTTTGTATTTAGCAAGTCCCATTACCGGGTTTTCATCTGTCCATGAATAATTTTCTCCCGGTTGTGGGTTGTCTATCACATGGCATGGAACATCATATCCTTCTCTATAGATATTAATATTTTTCAACGATTGCAACTCATCGCCTCTTGCTGTCTTTGTCGGAGCAACAAGCGTAATATCAACTTTTTCCGGCTCTTCATTTATTGCTGTCAACTCAAAATCAACTTTTGCCGGGGCATCAGCCAAACCGACTTCTTCTATACCAAGGTCATTAATCCAGAATGTCCCTTGACCTGCCGCACTGTAAATGTGGAATGCTATATAGTATTTTCCATCGTCGGGGACTGTAAACAACACTTCTTTTGTGTCAGAATCGGAATTAGAATTGGAAATATCCCAAAAATCTGCCACTCGTGTAGTCAATGCATTCACCTTTGGTTCTGTCCCAATAAATATATCCAAATCATTCACATAGTCCCACATTTCATTTATCGTATGTTGGAATGTGATCCGATATAATTTCTCTTTTTCAAATGCAAAACTTGGCGTAACGGCATAGTCATCTGCCGCTTGAGTTGTATTCCAGTTGCAATAATACATTAACACATAACCGGCCTCTTCATAACTATTCGCATAAGCCCATTCGAAAGATGTGTCATTGTTATTATTTATGAATGTAAACAAGCCGTCGACATCTTCGGCAATTTCAAAATTATTAAAATAAGGCACTGTATAGTAACTGCCATTACGAACCACATTAGAATTGATTGCCACACTCTCTGCATCAGGAGTGTATGCCACCACACTGTAAGCATATTTTTTTATCTCATCAGTCAATTGTTCGCTAAACACTGTTTCTGTAAGGTTTTCAGCGGCAATCGTATTATCTTGACGAACTACTCTATAACGCAATTCATCAAATGCTACATAACCACCATTCACACTTCCTTCTGTTGCGTCCCAGGTGAGAGTTGCCACATTCTCACTTGATATTTCCAAATGCACATTTTTTACAGGCTTCGGAGCGTCATAGCCGGCATAGACATTTAAATATGTGGTTTCGCTCGATTCTTCTCCATTTATGGCTTTTATCTCAACAAGATGTTTCCCTTCTTCGAATGTTATTAATTCCGAATGTTGGCTTCCCGGAGAGGCTGTGATGCTTTTATACTCTATCTTATCGATTGTGATCACCACTTCCAAGTCCGACGTGATTGCGTCTCCTCCAATAGTTTTGCTTGGCACTGTAAAATCAAGCGAACCTGTCAATTCTGCAGGATTGGCAAAGGTCAACTCTGCTTCCACTTTTTGAGGTGCTGAATCAGATTTCTTGTCGTTTAAAATATATAGACCAACATATTCTTCAAAATCCGGGAAGACATTCACCACTGACGCTTCTCCTGTTTGCATATCAATCGTGCATAGCATCGTATCATCGAACGACGTTACTGCCGCCCAATATAATATTCCTGTATTATAATCGTAAACTGTAGATTGTATGCCTGAAGGTATGCAACCTATCTCTCCGATTGCCGTCATCACACCTGTTTGCTTCTCTATTGAATATAATTGTCCGTCCGTACAAACAGCATACAACAGCCCGTTGTCAGCTCCCGACAGTGTCATTATCGTTGGCATTGTTCCGGAGTTGCCAAGCACAGAGATTGTGGTCAATTCTCCCGACATCAGGTTAAGCGTTGCCAATTCGAAGTTAACCCAATCATCACTATATTTCAACGCATATATCTCTCCGTCAATTGCATCATAGGTGATTACTAACGGAAGATATTGCCAATCCGGTTCCAGTTCAACTTCTTCATGCAATTCCCATGTGTTGACATTGTATGAGTTTAAATATATCTGAGAAACGGCTCCATTATCTTCAAAGCGACGAGACACTACATAATACAGCTCACCGACCAATGCTCCTGTCATAACTTCACTGACATCAATGTCGGCCACTAATTCAGACGGACTGTCGGAAGTTGGAATAGAATATACACCGAATTTGGGATCATTGGAATTCCACGCACTTGAATAAACGAGTGAACCATAGATTGTCGGCACCGAAGATGCAGATGTCTGCATTGTAGTCATTCCCAATGAATTTGCATCTCGCTGAATCGAGAATTGCACATTCTCTTTGTTTACACTTTTTTTAGCCACATATTTTGCAGCAATCTCTCTCTTCATCTCCTTGCTCTCTTTTGCATACGACAATGCAAAAATTGGAATTGAAATAACCATTAAAGCAATTAATGACAGCTTAAATCTGATATTCCTGTTCATAAATATAACTGTTGATTTTATTATTTTCACTATTTATTTTGCAAATTTAAGAAAATTGAAAAAACAATTTACTGAACATATGTTAAAATCTTTCGCAAAGCTTCTTATTTAAAATTGTTTTTACGGTCTATAAATACAAATCTATGCATCGACACCAAACAAAATCTGACAATAGCAAAAAAATGTGTAACTTTGCAATGAAATAATTTCTTAAGATTATGTCAAAAATAGACAAACCACTTTTTTGGAACACTTATAAGAAAGAATATATCAGCCTTCTGAAATTGGGATTTCCTGTTCTAATCACTCAATTAGGGATTATTATAGTCGGTTTTGCCGATACGATGATGGTCGGAATGTATGGCACACAAGAATTGGCAGCCGCTTCTTTTGTCAACAACTTTTTTATGGTTCCTATTGTGATGCTTATCGGATTTGCATCAGGAATCACTCCGTTAGTTGGTGCTTTATTCAGTCAGAAAAAATATTTTGAAACTGGACAGATTTTAAGAGTATCCACACAATTAAATGCATTTGTCGGTATTTTCTTTTCTGTGGTTATGGCTTTATTATACTTCTTTCTTGACTATATGGGACAGCCTCAAGAACTTATGCCACTGATAAAACAATACTATATCATCGTTTTATTCACCCTGTTTCCTATTTCTATATTTAACTGCTACCAGCAAATGGCGAATGGCATCACTGATACGGCAATGCCAATGTGGCTAATGCTGATGATGAATTTTACCAACATTATTGGCAACTATGTTTTAATATTCGGCAAATTTGGCTGCCCTGAATTAGGATTGCCGGGTGCCGGAATAAGCACTTTAACTTCTCGATGGCTCGGTGCTATATTAATCGTGTTTCTTGTGATGCGACGCAAACGCTATAAACCATATATCGACGGTTTATACATGAATGCCGGTTTGCGAACCGAACGAAAATTGGTGTTCCGAACGTCATACCCCGTAATGATACAAAGTGGAATCGAAACCATTCTATGGTCGCTCGGAGCTATTGTCTGTGGCTGGTTCGGAGCCATTGAACTCGCCGGATATCAAGTGATAGTAACCATCAGCCAACTTGGCTTCATGACATACATAAGTTTTGGTGTGGCAACATCAATTCGGGTGGCAAACTATATCGGCATAAACGATTTCGCTATGGTGCGACGCATATCGTCGGCCGGCTTGCATATCAATCTTCTTCTCGGCACTTTAGCTTCTCTAATTTTCCTTTTTGCAACAAAATGGATATTAGGTGCTTTCACCACCGATTTAGATGTCATTGCAACAGCTCTATTACTGATTCCTCCTCTAATTCTGTACCAATATGGTGATGCAATCCAAATCACCTATGCCAATGCTCTGCGTGGCACATCAGAAGTCAAACCTTTATTATGGATTTCTATTGTCTGCTATATCTGTATCGGCATACCTTTATTGCTCCTCTTCAGTGTCGTTCTTAATGGGAAAAGTGCCGGCGTATTTTATAGCTTCTCCGGGGCATTATTTGCTGCTGCTTTCTTCCTCTCAAAAGCATACAAAAACACTATCAGACGCAGAGAATCTGCTTTAAAAGAGGCGTAAACAGAACTGCCAATCTTTTTCTTACAGTGAATGAATATTTTTGGTTCTATTAGAATTGCGAATTGAATGCCATCTTTGAACCATAACTTTTCATCGACGGCAAAATCTTGTCGCTTACCCTTGCATAGCTACTGCCATAGAACATTATCGGGCGTCGCATTGTCCACCCCTTAGTCATATTCCTGATAAAGAGTGTAGACAGACCTTTAAGATTTTGATAAACTGTGTGAAGATGTGTGATCAACTCACTCATAGAGTTAATATTTACAACTGTCAATTCCGACACTACTGCATTATTTGACACTATTTTCACAAAAATTCTGTCGCCTAAAGAGATTGAATTATACTTGCTGCCCATAACCTTATTGTTTTAGTATTATGGTGCAAATTTAATCTAACACTACTGCTGAAAATCAGCAGTGCATTGTAAAAAAATGTTAAAAATGAGACTCTGCGACATCTCTGTCGCCAATAGCCTTATTTAGTCGTCCCTTAAAATTATTGCAATCCGACAAAAATCAGAATTATCTTGGGGTTCGATAAATTTCAACATAAAAGAATAGCGAGATTCTGAATTTGTAATCCCACCACTCTTTTATTTTTCGATTATTTGATAACGATTTTCAGCGACTTTTCTATGGAGCCGACTGAGGCTTTGGCTATATAGATACCGATAGGCAACTCTACTGTCGATAACTGCACATTGTCAATTCCTGTCGATTCAAGAATCTTCATTCCATCAAGTGTATATACCCCGACTTTCAAATCCCCCTCTCCAAAAACAACTATGTTATCTTGCCAATAATCCAATTTTATTTTATCTAAATCATCGTATATTAAATTCACATTACCAGGCAAGAGACAAGGATCTTCATATTGTGTATTCCAATATGATTCTTTCATTATCGTACCATTTTCTTTGACATACAATAATTTCCAATCGAATTCTTTATGTAAAGGAAAAGGCAAAGGAAATCCTTCAAATCCGATTCCTTCATACATGAATAATGTATTTCCCTCTCCTAACAGTGTACTGACTGATGCTAATTTATTTCCGTAATGATAATATGTTGTTTGTACTTTTGGATATTCATAATTTTCATCTCCAAACGGACTTTTGTATTTTTCTCCGTACATAATATTGAAATCATATAGACAATACTCTTTTTCTGTATCTATTTCATAAGAATTATTCGGATAACGAGCATACACCTTATTATCTTCTTCTCTTAAATATGCAATTATTGTACTTGTTTCTTCATTGAATTCGCAATCAGAATATTGCCAACAATTTAAATACTTTTTACCCTCTATTTCGGTAGTCCCGTATAAAGTCAACCTTAAAATATTTTCCGGAGTAGAATTTCTATTAACATATACCCATTCTTTACCTTCTTGAACCAATGGATTATAGTCATAACCATACAGACATGGATTAGTACTATTATCCCCGGCATCGAAAATTATGTCTCCACTCATTGTTGTCTGAAGTGTTAATCTTGGTGGTACTGAACCATTAAGAGGAATAGGAGATAATGGAAAGGGTAATATTTCTGTATCTTCTCCCAATATACCTATGCCTTCTATAAATACTGATTCATTCCAGTAATCATACTCATCATCAATAATTTTCCATTTCTTGCGTAATGTTCCGTCAATTGTTTCATATCCAATAAAATTAATTTTGATTGCGTAGTATCCTATTTCACAAAAATTAAAATCATATGACACATGTTCGATATAAGGTGCTAAATCTAATTGATATTGCTTTAGATAGGTATAGATCTTCCCATTTTCCTCTCGCATATATGCTATAAGATTTGCTGTTTCCGGGTTAAAAGAACAGTCATCATTCCATCGCCAACATTTCTTATATATTTTGCCATCAATTTCTTCTTCTCCGAAAAAAGTAATATGACAATAGTCATTTAGATAGTACATTGTTTCTTTATATTTATATGTCCAAATAACACCCTCTCTTATTAAAGGTACATATTCATATCCGTATGGTTCATTCAGAATATCGAAGAATATCTTGTCTTCTTCTAAATAGATTTTTCGTGTGTAGTATTCACTTGTTGAAATCACCTCTTCATCTTCCTCCGAAAATCTGTATCCATACCTTAAAATTATCTCAAAATCATACTCCCCAGGTTCAATGTCATTGATTTCAAATTTAGGAGAATAGAGACAATTGCATGTAGATATTTCACCAATAACAGAAGTTGAAAGATAAACTCTGAGGGTATTGTTTTCTTTTTCCGCCTGTATATCAAACCCTGTCCACTCACAACCTAATTCCAGATTCTCTATATTGAATTGAGCAATATTGTTTTTAATCCCAATATTTATGCTCGTAACAAATTCTTCATTGTTTCTTGTAGAATATTCCTCCGGAATGCATTTTGTATTCTGAATATTATCAACTTCAAGATTTACAACTTCTTTCGCCTTTGTTGGCAACAATCCAATTATAAGTGTCAATATTATAATTATCTTCTTTTTCATATTATTTATCTTTAATTGTTTTACTTTTTTTGCAAATATAAATAATTAATTCGAATTACACATAATTTTTTAAAGAAATTATGATTATTCAAGCAATATGATAATTAAATCAGCAAAAAGAAATAAATGTGTCTTTTAGTATTGCAATCCGACATATTCATAACAAGCAAGAGTATAAAAGAATGTCGGCTACCCACAAACAGTGAGCAGCCGACATGTTTTTCTATTGATTATCGATTGATTATCTTACTACTATCTTAGCAGATTTTTCACCGATATTAACTACAAATATACCCTCCTCTGAAGGAACACAAACCGAATTGCAACCTACTGTAATATCACGAATCAACTTACCATCGATCGTATATATTTGAACAGTTTTGCCTTCGCAACCGGTGATGATAATAGCATCATTGACACCGTAAACACCTTGAAGAAGTTCAACTTCATCGATGCCTGAACTCCACATATTTGCAGTATTAGAGAAGACACCTTCTGCCTCATTGCCATTACTATTGACAACAACAGTTACATTGTATACGTGAGACTCATCGCCTGCTGTCTCATCAACAAAGTTAGTTGATGTTGTTGAAGCAAGATATTTGCCATCGCGATATATGTTGTATTTGACCACTTCCCAAGTCATCATCTCTTTCGGAGAGAATTTGATATCGTCGACAAGAACACCAAACGCACCCCAACTTACATGTTTGAATGCAAAATATTTCGCATCTTCAGGAAGAGTGCATGACACATATTCCCAACTTTCTTCTCCATGTTTTGTAAAGTTACGCACTTTTGTGAACGATTCCACATTATCGTCTGTTGAAGATGTCCAAAGCTCGATAGTTTCTGAATATTGTGAACTTACCGTACCCATCCAGAAGCTAAGTTCCGAACCTCCTTCCACTTCAGGAGAAATCAACCAGTCTGCTGCTTGAATAGGCTCTTGAGTTGCCTCTTCGTAAGCGATCGACATAGCCATGAGATATTGTTTTCCTGTATGAGGACATAGACGCATATCTTTCATTGTATTCATGGTCTCAGCATTCATCACCTGCCAGCCACGAGCTTCTTCTGAGAATGGGAAATCAATTCCGTCGATAGCGAATGTAGGCAGACCATCTTCGTCGATATTCTTCCACATACCGATATTTTCGCCACAGTAGAACTCTTCATATGACTCAAAACTGTCAGTATCGCCATATGTCAAGTCTGGAGTGCTCCATGTCAAAGTTACTTGATTGTGTTCGTCGTTCCATTCTCCGGCAAGGTCTGTAACGATAGGCTCTGTCGTATCGCTAACTTTCCATTCTGTCTCCTTCATATTATTTGAACTAATCATATCGTCGGCAGAGACAACTTCTGCTCTGATGATCACCTCTTTATCTATATATTCCGGTTTTGCAAGAAGAGAAATGTAGCATTCTTTTTCTTGTTGACTTCTCAAATAACCCACTTTTGAGTATACCTCATCTAATTTTTCTCCATCAGCCCATACAGTGAATTTCACGTCGGCTGAAGCACCACTTTCACCTGAGTTGATAAGAGTAGCCATCACTTGATTTTCATTTCCTACAATTGACTCTGCTTCCGATGTGATTGAACCGATTTTGAAATCATAGTCCACCTCTTCATAGATAGAGAATCCATCGAAGATTCCATAAGCATTATCGTGAGCAACAATATCGCAGCTTAATCGTAGTTGCACCCAACCACAATTAGTGTATTCAGCCGGAAGAGAAATGTTGTATGTTACCCACTCATTCATCGGATAGTCATTGTGTTTTATTTCAGCAATCACTTCTGCATCATCTTGACCGAAGTGGCGACCTAACAATTTCATATCAGGAGCGTATGCTTGATTATAGAATTTCATTTTGAATGAAACATAGTCGTGTCCTTTTGTTGTTACTTTTGGAATGATAAGTTCGGCACGAGTTGCTTGGTTACTCTGACCATATACGACAACAGCACCACCATCTTCAAGTTCTGCATTATCAAATGGCAGACTTGATAAAGAACCGTACAAATCCCATTGAGAGTTTGCACAATCTTCTGCTGTCACGAAATTCCATGGACTATAATCGATGCCTGCTCCGGCAAATGTCTCATGCATTGGGAGTTCATGAGGTGCTCCAAGAGTTTCCCCTATGAAATACACATTTTTTGATTCTCCGGCTGAGTTCACTGCACGTGGACCAATATGACGGAGTGTCAAGACTGTTTGGTCTAAATATGGATCCGGGTCATAGACGAATGTAGTCTCTGCTGTTGTTCCCACTTTATCGTAATAGATTGAGTAATGGTAATATATGTCGTAGTACATATTTTCCGGGTCGATGAAACCTCCATTTACACCGGTTGTCGGAGCGTCCCAAGTGAGCACCATTGATTCATTGTCTTCAGCTGTTACCGCTCTCACGTTAGTCGCATAGTTCGGTATGTCGATGCCTGTATAAAGACGATAATATGTGGTTATACCACGACCATTTTCATTTGAAGGAGTAACTGAAATTTCGTTGATTCCTTGGAATGTTTTCACTTTAGCTGTTGCCACTGCTCCCGGTTTCACTGTGTGAGTAATTGTCTCTTCTGTTGAAGCAATTGTGTAAGTTATATCTTTAGACGCATCAAGAGAGTTGCCTAAGATGTCGGTTGTCGGAGCTGTCCAATTAAGAACTGCTGATAGTTCACCACGCTCAGCCGGAGAAACTGTAATATCCACAGTTGACGGAACGTTACCATCGCTGATTTTCTCAACTTTGAAATTAGACAATCTCACACCCGTACCATTCGGATTTGTTTTGATATGGAACCCGATATAATAATTACCTGCTTGAGGAATAGTGAATTGAGCCGTATGAGTTTCAGGGTTCAAAGTCATGCGATTCACAATTTGAAGAATTGGAGTAGTCATCGCCTCTGGTGTGTCTGCTGTACCGATACATACGTCCATATCATCAAATTCTGTTTCGTAGAGGTAATAGTTTTCATAATCGTAGGTCAACTCATACACAGCATTTGTGTCTGAATAAGTTGTGATTGGGAGGAACAACCAATCGTCGGCTGATGATGCCCAATTATAGAAGAACATCCATTGACCTTTGTTAGGATCTTCATCTCCTTCATTATTAAATCCCGGAACATAAGTCCATACATTTCCATCTCTATTTGTATCATCGCTTGTGAATGTAACTGATTCCATGAATGAAGGAGCCAATTCGAACGGCACTGTCATAGGATCACCGTATACGACATAGTCAGAATATCCGATAGGAGATTTTTTACCGTTTGCGATTGCTTGAACTGTTGCTATATATGATGCAAGATCTTTTTCAAGTTCAACTGTCAATGATGTTTCTGCAATAGGAGTAGCATTGCGAAGTTCACCATTGATATATACATTATAGCGAAGTGCTTCTGTATCTACATATCCTCCATTGACGCCCTCTGCTGAAGGTGCTGTCCAAGAAACAACGCAATTTTCAAGTTTTACGTTTGTCGGCATCTTCGGAGTGTCGTGTCCGAGATAGAAACGTTGTTCGGCAATAGGACTTGGTTTTTCTGTATCAGAATATACTTGCACACCAATTTTGTGTATTCCTTCTGTGCTTGTGAAAAGAGTAGTTACAGTTTCTCCAGGAGCGGCTGTTGTCGTTTCAACTACAGCTCCGTCAATATAAACTCTCACATTGAGTTGACTTTCTGTGATATTGTCGCCAAGGAATGTTTCTGTCGGTAGCGTATATGTAACCGACGCATTCAACTGACCTTTATCTAAATTGATGCTTTCAATCGTAGGGATTGCAGGAGCATCATCTTTTGCATATGGGTCTGCACAATATAAAATTTGGAATGCAGCTCCATTTTCGAATGAACATAGATATGAAGGGTCTGCAGTCTCTGCATCAATATGATAGAACATACCGACACCTGTTTCTGCATCTCTGAGACATGTGATGAATCCATGGTCATACGGACTATAAATCATCGGTTGTGCATATCCACTGAATGGTGTGCTCTTCTTAGTCAGATTACCCACTGTTATCACTTGTGCGTTTTCCTTATTGATTGTTACAAGGTCGCCTGCCGGACGGGTAGCATATATTTTTTTATCCACAGGATTGTATGCTACACCTGCAATAAATGTTCCTTTTTTCTCATTATAAGGGATCGTACCGATTGATGTTGTGGTCCATGTTTTAGGATCTATCTTCACAAACTTATTCGGAACGTATTGTTGGTCAAGTGCCATACCATAGAACATATCTTCATCACTATCGTATGTCAACGTGTAGCAAAATGCATTGAAATCATTGCCGAAACTGATTGGATTCAGCAATTCGCCTGTCGCTATATCTACTGTAACCCAATACATATTAACTGTTTCAGAGAACATATCCATTGTGTATGTTGAGATATATAGCACTCCATCACGAACTGCACCTCCTTCATAATACACATCGTTAGTGTAATAGTGTGCTCCTGTATAGATTTGATTATATACCCCTTCATTCACATCTATCGAACCCCAAAAACATTGGTCTTTCCATTCCAATCCTTTGAAGGCTGCACAAACACCGTAAAGAGAGGCTTTTGAAGCCGAGATTTTTTGAGGACCGGCTGCTCGCATATCGACATTAACTGTCGGAAAGAGTGTTTTGATTCCCGAGTTTTCATCTGCTCCGAATCCACGAACTTCATGATTGAACATGCGTTTCCCTGTAAGTGGAGAACGACTGTTTTTAGAAAAATAACGTTCTGAAGAGACTTCTCCTTTGTGTGAACGTTGATGTTGCTTAGCCACACTTTCTGACGTGAGCACAACACACATCATGAGCATGATTACGCAAATACTACTTACGATTTTTTTCATTTTAAGTTGTTTGGTTAAATTTATAATTGCAAAAATATTTTTCGATTATAGGTTAATTTTAAAGTGCAAAGATAATAAAAAAATAACATTCTCTAACTATTTTGAAACCAATTTTTTACGCATCGTCTTCTTTCTTTTATTTTTTGAATATAACGCTTTAATTGTTTTGATAACAGAGACGGATTGTACACAACATTTTTTATTGCGGTCTTCTTATATTTAAGAACTCTCCTTCACATTTCATTATAGAAAAATATTTTAATCGTGGATTTAACTTTTTTTAACGCTTATATTGCCAATCTCTCAATTTTAAACAGTATCTTTGTAGATAATTTAATATTAACTATTTGATTTTAATATGAGGAACAACTTTTTACTAAAACTGCTTTTATTGCTCTGCATAGGTTTTTCTGCGAGCAACATCTATTCTCAAACAACTGGTTGGGAACAAATCAGACGCCAGTATGCCACAAATGCTTTGTATATCACAAATGATGGCACTTTACTAATCTCCGATTTCTTATTCAATGGTAATGGTGGTATTTACATCTCTGAAGATTCAGGCAAAACTTGGGAGAAAACCGATGCTCCCGACTATACATATAACATCTTTGTTGAAAACGAAGATTATATATTTGCTGCAGGGGGAGAATCTAGAATAGCCCGTTCGGCAGACGGCGGAAAGACATGGGAAACAATGAGTTATGCACGTGCTTTAGAAGGCACTGCCGCTGAAAATGAGAAAGACTATACTCAATGTTATGCCATGACTATTCATGATGGCGACCTTTACATTGCCGACTTCACAGGTGGAGGAGTGATGTATTCCGAAGATAATGGTGAAACTTGGAACCAGACAGACATCGAATCACTTAAGTATGGTGAATTTGATGCCAAATTAGGAGACAGACCGACAGAAAACCTATATAATTTGGTTTCATACAATGGTGATTTGTATACTTTTGGTGTATATTTCGTATTCAAAATGGACAACGAAACAAAAAGTTGGGAAGCACTCCGTAGCGACAGCAATTTCATGGCCATTTCAGCTATTTATCACGACAAGATGTGCTGTGGACGAAGCATAATGAACGAAACCACTGAAGTCCCTTTCATTGTTACGCTCGACGAAAATGGCGAATGGGGCGAAATTCCACGCCCGGAAGGATTTATCGACAACAACATTCGTGCTATGCATGCCGATGAAGACGCTTTATATGTGGGCTGTGGCACTCGTGGCATATTATATACTCCCGACGAAGGTGCTACTTGGTTCGACATTTCTGAAGGTTTGCCTTGGTATGGTTCTGAAGACAATAAAACTTATGATGTGCCGATGAACATTAAAACAGATAAAAAATATATCTATTTGGCAATATATCGCGAACATTTAGATGATTTCGGCCATGTAAGTGGAGTCTATCGACTTTCAAAAAGAGACCTTCCTCAATCGTCAGTAGAGAAAATCGAAATTAAAAAATCTGCTGTTACTAAAGTAGGAACAACTCTTCGCATTGCTCCTGAAGCATCAACATTTGCTCTTTACGATTTGAATGGGTCGCAAATGAATATTGATATGACAGGGCTTTCAGCTGATATAGCATCATTGCCACAAGGTGTATATATCTACAAAGTAGAAATTAACGGTGAAACACAAACCGGAAAAATAATACGATAAAATAAGAGTATCAATCTAAGGTTATGGCTACAAAAGTCATAACCTTAACTATATCAAATAGAAATGAAAAAGTGTCTTTACATACTTGTCGGAATATTGATTCTATCAACCAACCTGTTTGCCGACAATCACATGGTTTACTACAGCGAGTCTTTTGCAAAAAATATGCCGGAAGAAATCGCAACTTACGATGA
This sequence comes from uncultured Porphyromonadaceae bacterium, assembly GCA_937911575.1. GTDB lineage: Bacteria > Bacteroidota > Bacteroidia > Bacteroidales > Muribaculaceae > Lepagella. The sequence goes on from CALDPR010000047.1 coordinate 70,010, forward strand.
AGATGGACAGAAAATCTATTTCACAATGATACAAGCAGGTTTTGACCAAGGAGATGCCTGGAAATGCCTCAGAGAAAGTGGAACAGAAAATTATTACGCCGCCAGTACCTCAAAATATAAAGTTGCCGATGGAGAATCGTTGAAACCATCTGACGATTGGTTAGTGCTTCCGAAAACAAGAATTTTCGACAACAACGCAGTGTTAAAATGGAGAGCAAATTCCATTAGCGATGATTCGAATAAGGGAGACACTTATCACATATTTATTTCTACATCAGGCAACAAACCGGAAAATTTCACATCACAACCCATCTTCTCTGTTGAAGAAGAAACGATCAATAATTGGACAAATCATTCTGTGTCGCTTGAAGAATATGCCGATCAAGAGATATATATCGCATTTGTCAACCGAAGCAGTGATTGTGAAATTCTTGCAATCGACGACATTGAAGTGTCGGGAGGCAAAGGCTCGTATGAAATCATAAACACTACACCTGATTATCTATTCGATGCCGAAGAGTTTAAGGTTACAGCTAAGTTCAAAGCATACAAACAGATAGATGCTGACAAACTAATCTTCCACCTATCTTGTGAAGGAAATAATCAATCTCAAGAAGTTGCAATCTCAGAACAGATATCAGAAGGCACTGAAATAGAATTTTCGTTTGACGAGCCGATATCAATTAAAGTCGGAGAAACAATCAAATATGAGCTATGGGCAGAAGTCGGGAATATTGCACCCAACAGAATCATATATGAAACCAAATCATATCTGTTTGAGCCCACTCGCCGAACAGTGATTGAAGAAGGGACCGGAATGTGGTGCAGATATTGTCCTCTTGGAATTGTTGCTATCGAACGAATGAAAGAAAAATATGGCGACTCTTTTATCCCTATTGCTCTTCACTACAACGATATCTTGGCTGTGCCGGAATACGTAGAGCCTCTGATGTTTGAACAATACCCAAGTGGCTGGATAAACCGAAAAGTGGAAGCTCAACCGATGCTGAAAACTATTGTCGATGGCAAAGAAGACTACACAATGGAAGGTGGTTGGGAGACCTTTTTTATTGAAGCTCAAAAAGAGACAACTTGTGCCGACATATCTTCCGAAGCATATTTAGATGAAGCCGGCAATATAAAAGTGGTTTCAAAGACTCGTTTTGCCATTCCTTTTGAAAATTCCGATTTCAGACATATTATTGTAGTTGTCGAAGATGGTGTGGAAGGTTACCAAGAAAATGGATTTGCCGACACTGATTATTCTCTTGACGGATATGAAAATATGGATTCACAAATTAAGCCTTTCATTTTCGATGATGTCGCAAGAGGCATAGCAGAAGATTGGCAAGGAATCAAAGGGGCTGTCCCCTCAGCAATTGAAGCCGGTGAAGAATATCTGTTTGAATATTCTTTCGAAGCACCTCGATATAATAATGCAGACAACTTGAGAGTGGTGGTTATGCTTCTTGATATGCAAAGTGGAGAGATTGTTAATGCAACTCAAACAGACATGCAATTAAGTGGAATAAATAATCTTACTACTCAGCGAAACGTATTGTTTGCAAACAATACGTTAAGATTTTGTCCCGACAGATTATATTCTCTTTCTGTCTATACCTTACAGGGCAAATTAGCATATCAATCATCTGCTTTAAACAATCAAATCGACCTTTCATTCTTGTCAAAAGGATTTTACGTAGCAACAATAGAATACGACAATAAAAAAGAGACAATAAAAATAATAATCAAATAGTAATAACAACTAAATCAATAAAGTATGAAAAAATTTCACACTACTCTCTGTCTGACAATGCTACTATCATTGTTCGTTGGACAGAACGCTATGGCAACATCGCCATGGAAAGCAAATTCAAATGCAAATCGAATTTCTGAGGTTGAAACGACAGCAGAAGAAAGCGAAAACATCTATATCGGACATTGTTCATCTAACGATGAAATATGGCCTTCAGATGGAGTATCTCTTGACCATGATGCTCGTGTAGGTATTGGTGTCAAATTAACTCGTGAAATGTATAAGGATTTTATTGGAGCAAAAATCGTTGGTATGCGTGCCGGTTGGGACGATGAAGGCTCTGATGCTCTTTTTGAATGCTTCGTTCGTACAGGCAACTTTACCGGTCCGGACCTCGTTTCGGGCAAAGGCATGGCAAGCTTTGGTTGGAACGACATTATGTTTAAAAACCCGGTTGAAGTGCCAAACACTAACGAACTATACATCGGATTCTACACAGAATTGAAGAAAAATGTATGCTCAATCCCATTCCTTTATCCTTACATTAATTATGATCACTCAAACTGTGCATACTCTCACATCGAAGGTGATACAGAAGCAAATGGCAAAGAAAAATGGGTTAACATGTCAAACATGTGGCAACCTGTGGCTGTAATGCTTATAGTTGCTGACGAAGAAGGCAAATTCAAAAATTTGATTGTATTTGGAGATGTCATATCTGAAGTGATTGTAACAAAAAGTGAGTTAGTTTCCGGTATCTTCGACATCACAAACAAAGGTACTAATAAAATCGAAAGTTTAGAAATAACAACTACATTAGGAGAAGAAACAAACTCAATGGAGGTTGCTCTATCTAATCCTATTTCTAGAGACTCAAGATCACACTTCAATCTTCCTATCCACTGCTTCGGTTCTGGCGAACACACTATAACAATTACAAAAGTCAATGGAGAACCGGCTAAAGATCTCTACGAACACAAAGTGTCGCTAATTGGTATTCCTACAGAAGTATCAGAAAAATATACACACCGTCCTGTTGTAGAATTCTATTCTTCTGAAAACGATTATCGACACCCAATATATTTTGATGAATATTTCTATCCACAAGTTGAACTGTTCAAAGGTGAAATGACTGTTTTATGCCAACACGTAGACGACCAATTCCAAACAGGCAAAAATGAAGCTTTGACAGCATTAATTGAATTATGTGCAATGGACTCAATGAAAGTTATGCTACCATCATCAACAATCAATCGTTCATACTATTCTGCATGTATAGCTCCAGACTTAGGCACCCCATTCCAAAATGGTATTATTCTTCCTGAATATAATGTGCCTTTATATGAAGATGTCGTTGCAAAACCTACATTTGCCAACATAAATATCAATGGCGAATTTGACAAAGAAACATCTCAAGCAAACATAACTGTTTATGGACATATCGAAGAAGGAATTTTACCGGAAAATGAAGAAATGTTCCTAACTGTATATCTAATGGAAAAAGATGTGGAAAGTTGGGACCAAATGTTCTGGGAAGACAAACCGGGTGAAGTTCCGGAACCAAAACTTTATGTTCATAAAAATGTCATTCGCGAAATCATAACCGACTTCTGGGGCGATTCTTTGAACCAATCAGGGGGTGATTATGAACAAAAATATACTATCGATATTGATCTTGAGGAATACAAAGGTGAAAACCTTTATATCATGGCTCACTTGAATCGTGGCCCTCAAAACAACAACTTAAATCGAAACATCATCAACAGCGCAGAAATGGATCTCGGAATCGAATCATCTGTTGACAACATAATTAATGATTCTCAATACATTATTCGTTTGGAAGGTGGCAAAATACTTGTTGACAATCAAGTAGCAACAGTTTATAATTTGGCAGGCTCACAAGTGTTGAACGAAAATGTAGCTCCAGGCATTTACATTGTCAAAGCAATCGTTGACGGCAATGTAATAGCTCGCAAATATGTAGTTCGATAATCTATAAATAATAACAATGAGAGTTTGCTGCATTCAGCAAACTCTCTTATAAACAAACAATACAGTCTATGAGAAAAATATTACTTACAATATGCGTGGCAATTTTATCTCTGATTGCCAATGCCCAAGAAAAAGAAGTATTCGCCCGCTACGGATATGCACCTGAGGTGTTTGCAGAAGAAAATTTGCTATGGCAAGGTTCCGGAGAAAACAACTTTCTTGCCGGTATGATTTGCCTTGACCCTGCAACAGACAACGTGATTGCCCGCCTTCAAGGCAAACAAATTATCGGTGTGAGATGCTATCTTCACCATAATTATAAACAAGCAAAAAAAGAACGTTCTCTTATCATGGCTGCTGTTGGTGCAATCGATGCCACTCCAGTCACTAAAACTTACGACTTTTTGGCCGGTTGGAACACCGTATATTTCGATGAACCGATCACAGTAGGCAGTGAACCAATTTTCGTAGGCTGTCAAGTATACGAAGGACGTAGCACTGCTTATCCTTTAGGATCATTCTCAGCACACGTCCCTGGCTCTTTCTTTGTAAAAGTCAACGACGAAGGTTGGAATGAATTCTCTGATCGTGGTTCTTTACTTATACAAGCAATCTTCAATGACGACGCACAAACTGAATTAGAAAATTTGGTATATGCTCAAGTAGCAAAAGCTCCAATGGTAGTTGCCACTTCTACACCTTTTGAAGCTGGTGTGTATTTCAATAACCAAACAGACAAAGAAGTGTCTTCAGTCGAAATTCAAGTACAAGGACAAGGCGACGAAACTCCATATAGCCAATTAGTTACATTCGACACTCCTTTACAACCTCGTGAAGGACGAATTGTTAACATGGAAATAACTTCTGGTTGCGAAGTCGGCACAGAACAATGGATTCGAATCTTAGTAACTCAAATTAATGGTGAAGCTGCAAAAGAAAATCGCATCGGCGAATCAAAACACTATGTCAGCGATGACGCATTCGTGCGTATTCCTCTAATCGAAGAATTCACAAGTCAAAACTGCCAAGCTTGTCCTTTCATGGCATACTACTTAGACCTTGCTATGGAACAATATGAAGGAGAATTTGTATATGTTACCCACCACGCAGGATTTGCTATTGATAGATTTACAAAACCTGTTGATAACCAATTACTATATCTATTTGGGAACGAACCAACATTCAACCCTGCTGTAATGTATGATCGCACAGTACCAGCCGGAAAATACACCCCTATAATCGGTGCATCAGTAGCTGAAGTTGAACCTTATTTATTAGCAATCCAAGAAGCAGCTAATCGCCCTGCTAAAGCTGAAGTAATAGTAAATGCTTCAAGAGAAGGTGCTCTTGTTGGCTGCAACGTATCAGGAAAAGTAAGTTCGGCTATCATAGATTCTGATGAACAAGTATATTTATCAACATATCTCGTTGAATACAACATACCTGTTTCAACTGATCCTTCATCGCCAAACTATCAACAAGGTCTCGACACCGAAGATGCTCCTCAAGACATTCTTGAAGTTGTGAAACATAGTGGAATAATTCGCCATAATTTCAACACTCAACACATCGGTGATCTAATATCTTTTGGAGATGATGACAACTCTTTCAATTTCGAATATGAGGCTGTTGAAACAAAAGACGATTGGAATCTTGATAATTGTCGCGTTGTATCATTCGTACACAAGATAAACCCAACTGATATGACCGACAACTACGTCTTAAACGCAGGCTACTTTGACTTAAACCCTGTTTCTGTTGAATCAATTAACACTGACGAATATGTTCGCATATATTCAACAGAAAATGGGAAAATAATAACATCAGAAAATATTGCCAACTACTATGTTTATGACCTTAACGGAACACTTTTAAACACAAACATTAGTTTGCAACAAGGAGTTTACATGGTCAAATATCAAACAATAAATGGTAATACCGGTGTAAAAAAACTATATGTAAAATAACCCACAATTAAACACAAAAGAGTCTGAAAGTATTCTCTTTTCCAACATTAAACTGCACTCTAAAATCCAATTAGGGTGCAGTTTTCTTATATACACTTCAAATAAAAGCAAATTTGCATACTGCTACAACATACAAACATTAATACGATCACAAACCAATTCAGATTAACACATAACAACAAAGGTAGGGAAAGAAAGTTGAAGCAAGCAAAGATAAATACGACATAGAAAACGACACACACAGACAGAGCAAAGCCCACTGACAGACTTAAGACCACTTCC
>CALDPR010000048.1 GCA_937911575.1 uncultured Porphyromonadaceae bacterium
CTGCTCCGGATTGACAAACATTGAGATACCTAACTCAGTTACTTCAATCGGAGATTTTGCATTCTTTGGCTGCTCCGGATTGACAAACATTGAGATACCTAACTCAGTTACTTCAATCGGAGATTTTGCATTCTTTGGCTGCTCCGGATTGACAAACATTGAGATACCTAACTCAGTTACTTCAATCGGAGATGGAGCATTCAGATACTGCTCCGGTTTGACAAGCATTGAGATACCAAACTCGATTACTTATATCAGTGAATATGCATTCTGTGAATGCACGAGTATAACAAGAATTACGATACCAAACTCAGTTACTTCAATCGGAGAACGTGCATTCTGGTATTGCTACAGATTGACAAACATTGAGATTCCAAACTCAGTTACTGCAATCGGAAATTATGCATTCTCAAGTTGCTCCGGTTTGACAAGCATTGAGATTCCAAACTCGGTTACTGCAATCGGAAATTATGCATTCTCAAGTTGCTCCGGTTTGACAAGCATAAAAATTCCAAGTTCGATAACTTCAATCGGTAGTTTTGCATTCGAGAATTGTAATGGTTTAACAAGCATTGTGATACCTAATTCGGTAACTTCAATCAGTAATGATGCATTCTCAAGTTGCGACGGATTGACAAGCATTGTTGTAGAGGAAGGTAATCCGGTGTATGATTCACGTGAAAATTGTAACGCTATTATTGAAACTGCTTCTAATGAATTAATTGCCGGTTGTCAAAATAGTTTTATTCCTAACTCGGTAACTTCAATCGGTGATGAGGCATTCTCTGGCTGCACCGGATTGACAAGCATTGAGATACCGAACTCAGTTACTGAAATCGGTGTTGAGGCATTCTCTGGCTGCTCCGGTTTGACAATCATTACGATACCAAACTCGATTACTTATATCAGTGAATTTGCATTCGGTGAATGCACGAGTTTAACAAGAATTACGATACCAAACTCTATTACTGAAATCAGTGAGGGGACATTCATGCATTGTACCAATTTAACAACTGTTGTAATTCCTAACTCGGTTACTTCAATCGGTGATTATGCATTCTATTGCACCGGATTGACAAGCATCGTGATTCCAAATTCTGTTACTTCAATCGGAGATGATGCATTCAGATACTGCACCGGTTTGACAAGCATTGTGATTCCTAACTCGGTTACTTCAATCGGAAATTATGCATTCTCAAGTTGCTCATGGTTGACAAGCATTGTTGTAGATGAAGGTAATCCGGTGTATGATTCACGCGAAAATT
>CALDPR010000049.1 GCA_937911575.1 uncultured Porphyromonadaceae bacterium
CTTCGAACCGGGTGTTTACATCGTAAACGGCGAAAAAGTTTATATTCGTAAATAATCATAGAAATATGATTCAGATAGAGACAGGGTTGCTTTGTGGCAACCCTGTCTTTTCATATAATAGTTCCACAGCGTCGATAAATAAATTTCTTCTTATATATATTTTAGCATAATTATTTGTAAGGTTAAGAAATTAATACTATTTTTGCTCAATCAAATAATTAAAACCAATCAGTAATATGAAAAAACTATTTTATTTTCTTTTTACAATCAGTTGTGTATGCTTAAGTTCTTGTAATAGTGATGAACCGGAAGAGATATTGGATCCAACAATTCCATTATATCAAGAATATGAAGTAAATTTTTACGAAAATGGAGTAACGAACGTATTCGCAAATTTCCGTAAGCACAGCCAATTTGGACAATCTGTGAAACTTAACAACGGAGCCAAAATATTGGCAAACGATTTTGGCATGATCTATTTTCGCTCATCTGACTACGCTGATTTAGGCGTTGAATCCAATGTGAGATTGTATGACTATACAGCTCAAATGGCTGCTGATGAAGTCGTATTTGATTTCTATCGTAGCCAAGACACAAAAATAACTAACAAAGTCTCTTCTAAAGATATTACAAACGTCAAAATACCTGAAAATCTATCTCAAATCCACAATGGAGAGCCTATCAAAATAGGTGAAGAGCCTATCAAACAGGGAGAAAAATTAGTAACACGTCTTGTGTCATTATCAAATAATCAAATAGTATATGATGCAAAAGTATCAATATATGATATGACAGCAGTGTTCAATAATGTGCCTGTTGGAATTTATCAGCTACAAGTAATGAATTCTAAGGTTATTGCAACAACACAAAATGACAGAGATGCTTTTGGTGTAATCACAATCTATTATCTTGATAATCAACAAGTATCTATTGTTCCAGATTAATACTGCGTCTAATCGAAAAAACAAAATAACAACGGAGAACCTAAAGTTAGAATTTCTCCGTTGTTATTTTTATCTGTAACCGATGTTACGAAGTATCTTATTTCCTATCCTACAGTGAAGACATTTTCGAAGATCACAATATTCCCGTCTCAATTGAATCAGAGCCTGCGAACGAAGAGCATTTTCAGCTTTGATACCATGAGTATTCCATTGTGAAACTATATTGTTTTTCTCTGGCTTCAAGCTTGCTAACAGATCGATACCACTCTCTTCAATCTCTATGTCTCCAATAAAATTGCCATATGCGTAATATAGAGGTGCGACTGTGTTTATTAATATAAGTTCAATCGAATCTCTACTTATAGCATTTGATTTTAATTTAGCCGGATAATCAAAGGCAAAATTTTCGTTCCAATAGTCATCTAACGACATATTAAACATCTCAAACAATCTTTCTTGGTCTGCCTTTGCATCGAGAATTTTTCTCATCAAAGAGAATCCCCCTTCAGCAAATTTTGATAACAGAGCGATTCTTCGATGCGGGAAATTTGCCGGACGTGTCTTAGCATATTTCCATAGATGCTTCGGGATTTGTCGGAGATTATATTTGCGACTTAAAAAATAGTATTCTCGGCATAATCGCTGATAATATTCATCTAAAATATGGACCGACATATCAAGCATTCCAGCCTGTCCGAACAGAAGAGCTTGAATTTGCAAATTATTGTCTGAATGATGGTGCAACACAGATAGTGGAATGCTCTTTGCAAGCATCTCAAAAGGCTCACTATTGAGGCCAAAGCCAAGCGAACGAGCAAATAAGATGAAACAGACCTGCTCCCAGTCTCCCCGATAATATTCAAGCAGATTAATAATTTGTGTCGCCTTACGTTGCATTCGCTCATAAGCAAGCGACTCTAAACAATCAGATATGGTCAAGCTTGGCAATAAAGGGATATATTCTGCACATCTGATTGTCGACATTCCGGAAGATAATTTATTGATATTCTCAGTCAATTCTTGAGATAAAGGTAAATGAAGTTGAGGAATTTTTGTTCCGTCTTTTCGATAGACTGGCATATCATCAACAGCCACTACATGCAAAATAATATTATCGTATGCTTCATCAGAATCGTGCTTATGAGCATACCAATCAGAGGCTTTTATATGAATTTCCACATTCCCCACCCATTCGATATCCTCAATTTTTATTTTAGAATTAAAAAAATCGGGACCTGAATTTGTGTTCAGCACTCCCGGATCAAGCAATGTTACAATTCTTCCATCGGAAAGAATCTTATCTGATTCCCCCCAAATGCGATTTTGCCACATATATTGCAACACATTTTCCATTGTAACTCTATATTATCGTACGAAGATACGAATAATTACTCAATTATGTCAAATTTAGGCACTAAAATAATTTAAAATTGATTTGTAAAACAATCTTAAAATCAACCTCCCTAAAATTTCAAATTGTTAATTTATGTTATTTTTAATCAGAAATATTAAAAAACAGTTGACTAATTAGAAACTTTTTCTTAATTTTGTAAAGTGTTTTTCATAGTATTAAATTAAGATTAAGGTTATAGTTTATCTCTTTGTGAAAAGGGATAAACTTTTTTATTGATTTTACCTCAACATACATGTAAATATACGATAAAAATCACTTCAACGATAATGACTAATCACTTAAGCAGAGATGTAAGATTAAATTATAGTTTAGGCATATTGTCAAAGTTGATAAATTTGGTTGTTAGGGATAGAATGAGTAATTTTGTAAACAATTAAGAATAATTAAAATGAACATACTTATAATTAACGGGCCGAATCTTAATCTTCTTGGCAAGAGAGAACCGGAGATATATGGGACTGTATCGTTTGAAGATTATTTCGAACAACTGAAACTACAGTTTAATAATATAAGTTTGTCTTACTTTCAGAGCAATTCTGAAGGAGCAATTATAGATGCCATTCATTCAGCCGGATATGAAAAGGCTATAGACGGAATAGTCTTAAACGCAGGAGCCTATTCCCATTATTCGATAGCAATAGCCGATGCTATTTCATCGGTTAAGATTCCTGTTGTGGAAGTGCATATCAGCAACGTCTATGCCAGAGAAGAGATGCGGCACAAGTCTGTTTTATCAGGAGTGTGTAAAGGCGTGATTGTAGGATTTGGACTCCAAAGTTATGAACTTGCCATTACTGCATTAACTAAAAAAGTATAATCATGAATCAATCTATTGAGGATTATATCTTGAATCATATCGATGCCGAACCGGAGTGGTTGCATCAATTAGATAGAGATACTCACTTATATCATCTTCGACCTCGTATGTGTTCCGGACATTTGCAAGGGCGTATACTGAAAATGTTTGTTAAGATGATAGGGGCAAAGCGTATTCTGGAATTGGGGACGTTTACCGGTTATTCTGCATTATGCCTTGCAGAAGGCTTGCCGGAAAACGGCGAATTGCATACAATAGAAATTGATGATGAATTAGAAGATTTTATCATAGAGCATTTTAAAAACAGTGCGTATGCCGAAAAATTGCATTTGCATATTGGAGACGCCAAAGAGATTCTTGAAAAAGAATTGTTGGGAGAGTTTGATCTTGTATTCATTGATGCAAACAAACGAGAATATTGTGAATACTATGAATTAGTCTTCCCCTATATAAAATCAGGAGGATTCATAATTGCCGATAATACGCTATGGGACGGTCATGTGGTGGAAGAGCAACATTTCAAAGATGCACAGACTCAAGGTATTTTGAAATTCAATCGCATGATTGCCGACGACAACAGAGTTGAAAAGATAATTCTCCCAATTAGAGATGGTCTGACTATTATATATAAAAAACCTTAAGACCAAGAATAATGTTATTTTAAAAAATATATATATATGGAAACTAAACGACAATCTAAGATAAGTCGCTTACTTCAAAAGGAATTAAGCGAAATATTTCGCCGACAAACAGCCACCATGGGGGGTGTACTTGTCAGTGTAAGCATTGTGCGAGTGTCGCCTGATTTAAGCGTTGCTAAAGCATATTTAAGCATATTTCCGAGTGAGCGAGCTAATGAAATACTTGAGAATATAAAAGCTCAATCTAAGTCCGTACGCTATGAGTTGGCACAGAATGTAAGAACAGTGCTGCGAAAATGTCCGGAATTGCAGTTCTATCTTGATGATTCGCTCGATTATATCGAAAACATCGATCGCTTGCTCGCAATTGACCCTTTGCGTCCGGTTGAAGAAACAGAAGATATAGAAATTGAAGAGTAGTCTATTAGCCTCAAAAATTGCATTGCGTTATCTTTTTTCGAAGAAATCGCATGGTGCAGTGAATATTATTTCCATCGTTTCAATATGTGGGGTAGCCGTAGCGACGATGGCAATAGTATGTGTATTGTCTGTATTCAATGGTTTTCAAACCCTACTTGCCGACAAGGCAAATACATTGTCGGCCGATATTCAACTATCCGCGTCTCATGGCAAAGTTATTGAAAACAGCGATTCGCTCATTTCAATTATCGAATCATTCGATGATGTGGAGAGTGTGATGCCCCAAATTCAAGACAATGCGTTAGCATTATACGGCAACAGACAGATGCCTATAACACTTGTCGGTGTCGATGAATCAAAATATATCTATCAAACAGCAATCCAACAACTCATAAAGCCTGACGGAACATATCTGTTAAAAGAAGAATTATCTGAAAATCATCAATCCGAAAACAGCGAACTCCTTTCAAACAATAATATTGAATCAATCGCTCTTGATGATTTCGACGAAAATGCATTATTCTCTTCTGCAGAGGAATTATATACAGATGATGAAACGACAGAACCTCAATTCTATGCTTTATTGAGTGTAGGGACAGCTATCAGATTGAATGCCCGACCAAATAATGAATCTTCGTTCTATCTTCTCACTCCCCGTCGTAAAGGCTCAGTCAACCTCAGCAATCCGGCAACAGCATTCCTAATGGATTCTGTTTTTGTATCCGGTGTGTTTCAAAGCGACCAATCGGATTATGACTCTAATTATGTGATTATTGACATAGATTTGGCTCGAAGATTATTTCAATACTACGGAGAATCAACATTTATCAATATCAAATTGAAATCATCGACAAATCCATCTTCTGTTGCCGAAAAAATACGACAGACTTTAGGCGATAATATTGTGGTGAAAGATAGAATGCAGCAACAAGAGGTGAACTATCAAATGGTAAATATCGAAAAATGGATATCTTTTCTTCTTTTAGCTTTTATCTTGGTTATCGCATCATTTAATATCATAAGTTCGCTGTCAATGCTAATAATTGACAAGGAAGATAATATTTCTACTATCTACAACATCGGAGGTTCAAAGAAATTTATAGGTAATGTATTTGCTTGGGAAAGTTTATACGTAAATATAATCGGGGCTGTCGGAGGAATAGTTATCGGTCTGATACTATGCTTATTACAAGAGCACTTCGGATTAATCAAATTAAATGGTAATGAAGCAAATTTGATTATTTCGGCATATCCTATAAAAGTGGAATTTAGCGACATTTTAATTATTCTGATACCGATATCGATAATTGCTCTTCTCTCATCAACAATTGCTTCTCGATTTGCCAAATCAAGAGTTAAAGGTCAAGTACAATAATCTATTATCAACTCTAATATCTCTGTGTAAACTCAACTATCAGGAATCGAACAGTTCCTCTCGTGGAGCCTCTTTATTCTGACATAGCGAGTCAAAAACTATTTTTAATTGGATTTTTTCACTTCAGGAAGTTCAAATCGGAATGTAGTGCCAACACCTATTTCAGAATCTTTGACAAAGATTTTGCCATTATGATATTCCTCAATTATACGTTTAACAAGTGTTAATCCTAACCCCCAGCCACGTTTCTTTGTTGTAAAACCGGGATTGAATACATTTTTAAAATTTTTTCGAGATATCCCTTTTCCTGTATCTTTTATCTCAACAAATACTTTGTCTTTCTCTTTCCCTGTTGTGATTGTAATTGTTCCGGCTCCGTCCATCGCATCAACAGCATTTTTTGTCAGATTTTCCATCACCCATTCAAACAGAGACAACGACAACATCACACCATAATCGTCGTTGGTCAATTCCATGTTTATGTTTATTTTTCCGGAAATCCGACTTTTCATATAATCCAACGATTTGCTAACTGTGTCATTAATATATTCTAAATGTAATTCCGGTTTAGATCCAATTTTAGAAAATCTATCGGCAATTACAGACAGACGATTCACATCTTTATCCATTTCGATTGCCACTTCCTTGTCGATTCCATAAGACTCGAGTAATTGTGTCCATGCCATTAACGAAGATATTGGAGTCCCTAATTGATGTGCTGTCTCTTTCGACAATCCCACCCACACTTTGTTTTGCTCTGCACGTTTCGTGTATACAACTGCTAAATAAAGTATTAATGCAATCACAATCATAACGAATAATTGCACATACGGATAATAACTTAAGCGTTTGAGTAAGATGGAATCTTCATAATATATATATTGTTTTGTCGTATCATCAATAGATATTTCGATTATATTTGGCGAATTCTTTAAATCTTTAAATTTACTATTCAAAAATTTCTGATTCATCTCAGACAATTCAAAGAAAGTAATTTTATCTCCATCTCCTGCTTCGGGCAAACTAAAGTTGCGTTGCATCAAAATATTGTCTTCATCATCGGCGACTAAAACTGGGATTGAATTGTTTTGCTGAATGATTGAGAGAAGGAAATCAAAATCGGTGTTTTCATCGGCATTTGTCAATCTTTGAGTAGCATCAGCCCAAATCTGCATTCTATCACGCTCTTGAACCGATAAATCTTTAACCAAATTATTTGAGACAATAAGAAAAGCCACAATAGCCGTTATTATAATCACAAAAAATGCAATCTTTCCAAAACGTTTGTTGTCATATATATTACCGTAATTCTTCATGCGTAATACTTCTGTTATTTTTGAAAAACCATGCGTTTAGTATCTTCGAGAATCCATTTGGCTACAGCGTCATCGCTATTTTTACCTATTACTTCATCAGCCGCATTTCTCACATCTTCTATTGCATTCCCAACTGCGACCGAATGTGTGGCAGAACGCATCATTGGCAGATCATTTATATTATCACCAAAGACTACAACTCTTGAAAAATTATGCCGTCTGACAAGGTATTGTATTGCCGAAGCCTTTGATACCTTATTGCTAAACACTTCTAAAATACCCGTTTCCGGCCCGAAAATATCGTGATAATATACGGGAATTACCTCTTTTATATTTTTTATTCTGTTATATGTGCGTTCTACATCATCTGTCGGTTGCATTGCATAAAACAACATTACATTTTTAAGATCTTCAACCATCTCATTATCGCATGGTGCATTGAAATGTTTGAATGGAGATTTTGCTCTTTCGTTTATAAATGATTTCTCAGATTCTGAAAGAGGTCCGATGTGCAAAATTTCTATTTTTTCATTCTGAAGTGTATAGATAAAAACGGGTAACGATTCTTTGCAATATATTTCTCTTAATTTCTCTACTATAGGGGGTGGCAGGAATTCCACATTTTCATATTTTTGTGTCGACATATCCCATAAAGCGGCACCGGTCATCACTATTGCCGGCAATTTCATTTCCACTCCTTTAAGTAGCTGGGAAACCGTCGCCGGCGTACGAGCTGTCGCAACTGTGATATTGGCTCCTAAGGATATTGCTTGATTGAGAAGATTGACTGACTCAACAGACAACTCAGAATTGTCTCCTAACAATGTGCCATCAAGGTCTGTTACATAAAGAGTGGTTGAAATTTCGTCTTTTGTCATTTCACTTCTTCCCATTCGGCGTCAGAAATTTGTTCCTCTTTATAAACTTTTCTTTGCCTTGTTTGATCTTCAAAATTTCGCTCTTCTGAATATGATGTTGTTTCCGTAAATTCTACATATTCACCATATTCGGCTGGAATTATCTTTTCGTCGCTTGCTGTTTTGTGTGATTTTCTATTATTGTTTGTTGTATCGCTTCGATTATATTTCCGGCTACTTCCAGCTGACTGGTTGAAGGCATTTTTCATTTGGTTAAATGAACGATAGACTCTCCATATCGGACGAAGAATCCATATCAATAAAAACACAACAAATAGTAAAAAAAGAAATGTCATCTCTACAAATTTATTCTATTTTCATTCTTCGGTTAAGTCCGACAGACGATATCACGTAATATATAATTAACCACATCAATCCTGATAATCCACAAGTCAACAAAAACATTATTGCAGCTATTATCAAGAAATATCGCATCACATTGTTTTGGAACGACCAATCACTAAATTTCAATGAATACATTTTAAATGACGACAACATTAAATCTCCAATAAGGAATATTGTCGGAACAACCACCCATGCAGTTATCCCCTGCAAACCATAATACATGGCTGTGAATCCTATCCAAAAAATTGCATTTGCCGGGATTGGTAATCCTATGAACGATGAGCTTTGGCAACTATCTATGTTGAACTTGGCCAATCGCAATGCTCCACAGACAGGAATAAACAATGCAAACCATGCAACCCATTCTTGCCCACCATTATCAAGTATTGCATTATATAGAATTATAGATGGTGCTACACCAAATGTAACCAAATCACACAACGAATCCAATTCTTTCCCTAAATCAGAGTATGCACTGAGTATTCGTGCCATAAATCCATCAAGAAAATCTGCCAATGCTCCGATTGCAATAAAGATATATGCCCATTGATATGCCGGGAGTCCATTCCACATTTCATCTCCTTTAGATGCCGTAATGATTGCTACCACTCCGGCAACCAAATTCAGACATGTGATCATGTTTGGAATATTGTGTTTTACCCTCGTTATGAATTTCATTTTATCTATTTTTATAAATTACTTATTTTCAACAACGTATCATTCAATGCCTGTTTTTGCTCAATTAACAATGCCTTTTAGAAAGGCAAATTAAAACCATGCAAATCTGACATCTAAATAGTGTTACTTTAATTTCGCTATCGGAGTGATCCCTCCTCTCGTTATATCTTTTATTTTCACATTTATCTCAGCATCAAGTGGAAGGAAAATGTCAACTCGCGAACCAAATTTTATGAATCCCAAGTGATTATCTATATTTGCCTCTTCCCCTTCTTCTGCATAGGTTACAATTCTGCGAGCCATAGCTCCGGCTATCTGACGAACTGTGATGCGTTGCCCATTATTACAAACAATTCCTATTGTGCTTCGTTCATTTTCGCTACTTGCTTTCGGAAGATAAGCCGAAAGAAACCGTCCTTTGTGATGACGGACATATTCTACCTTGCCATCAACAGGGAACCAATTTGCATGCACATTAAGTGGACTCATAAACACTGATAATTGAATTGCTTGAGATTTCAAATATTCCGGTTCGTAGACCTCTTCCAATGCGACAACCCTTCCATCAACAGAAGATACAATCATATTTTCTCGCTCCCCTTTATAATATCTGCGTGGAGAACGAAAGAAATTAACTACCAATAGATAAACTATAAATGAAAATATCGATGCTGATAACGGCAATACAATAGGGGGTAAAAACAACCATACGGGCACATTAAGTGCAACAAGCACAAGTGCCAACATTATCAATATGTTTGTCCCCTCTCTATGAATTTTCATCTCGTTATGCAAAAATGTTAATTTTAATCAACAAAGGTAATTATTTTTTATTGTTTTAACAAATTTTCGAGAGTAAACATATGATTACCTCCCTTTGAGTTACCCTTGATTTACCTATAATCAGAAAATTTCCTCTGTCGATTCTTCTTCGGGGTTATATATCCAAACGTATGCACCTAAATCGGGGGCTCCATTACCGAGTCTGTTCAATCCGTAAATATCATATTGATATAATGGTATTACGTATGCCTCATTTCCGGCTCCGATGGCCGGAGACTCGTTTCTCAAGCGATAGTTGAAAATATAGTCTTCTCTGACAGTATAAAACAACGGATCTGCTCCCCACACACAATTTATAAAATTATCATCATCTGAGCCCTCCGAACGCAATAAAACATTTCGTAAGAATACATTTGAACCGGTTAAATCTCCTTCGTTCAATTCTGTTGTCAATCCATAGATAATGCAATTTTCAAATGACGCTGACATAAGTGGATTTTCCTCGCTGTCTCGTTTATCCGGCAAGCAGTTAAAGAGAGACAACATCGGCTCCATTATTGCTGAGAATAGATAATTATTAGCAATCGTACATTGCGAAAAATGGTGTTTGCCTCCATATAAAGCGACAACTGCTCTTGCCGACTCTGAAAAGCAACAACCATAAGCATCTATCCACGCATATTTTGATTCGATTACAGAAGATTGTGAATTGTGCAACCAACTATTCAACAATAGCAATTTCTGACGTTCCAAATTACCACAAGAGTCTACTTTCAACCCTATTTCGGTTGAACGCATATCGACATATTCCATTCTGTTATCGTAACTATCCGACTCTATTCTGATTCCATGCCACTGACCTGCCATTATGTCGTATGACACATCAGGCAAGACATTGTCCAGCCTATCGCCTCGCATTTGAATCATGTTGCCCTGAGTGCCGACAGCTTCCAATCTCCCTTTAATTGTCATCGATGCCTTATCATGGAACAATAGTTTTGTGCCGGGCTCAATCATAAGTGTCGCCCCTTTGTCAACTATCAGACTGTCGAATATCACATATGGCCGCTCTGCTGTGAATCGGGTATCACTCTCTATTCTGAAATTCTTAAGACGCGTGACATTTTGTCCATATGCTTCAACTTGCACCTCTTGTGCTACACCATTCGTTAGAAACATCAGTTTATCTTCCACTAAATAAGGCTCGTTAGCTGATGTTGATTCAATAAAACACTCTATAAATATATAGATTGAATCTCCTCCACGAATTTCTACATCTTTGAACGATGTGCCACTCATTCCATCTACATTAAGTTGGAATCTGCTATCTTCATTTAGAAATCGTATTTCCGAAATATTAATCGATTTGTCGGCTTTGTTGTAAACTTGAAGACGTGCGGTCGGCGTCCCTAAATCCGTAAATACCGTATCAAAGGTAACTGTGTCTTTCGAAAATGTCAGTACATCGTTTGACGATGTGGTGAAATCATCTTCAATACATGCCGTTAATGCAACGGCAAATAATCCTACAATAAAAAAAAGTAAATATCGCATATTTCTCATATAGATAAAAACGTAAACCTCTGCCAATTATTATTTTTTGCGTTATCAACTTTATCTATCACTCTTTTTTACTTATTTTTTTATGTCAGTTTATTTGTTTAATTTTGTGCAAACATTATCTTATAAGTAATTGTTAACATTATATTTAACACTAAATTTATATTATGAAAAGAATTCGAAGTTTGATAGTTGTCATTTGCTCATTAATCGCATTGCCTTTATTTTCGCAATCCAATATAAACGATTCGTATCTAAAGCAGGGATATAAAGGAATGGTAAATTTAGGCTATGGTATCGGAACAAGTAAATGGGGAACCGGACGAATAGAAATAGCAACAGTACATGGTTACCAACTTTTTCCATACTTATATATTGGAGCCGGGATTGGGATTAACTATTATCACGACAGAGAATTATGGAACCTGCCCCTCTTTGCCGACATCAGAGGATATCTGCCACTCAGCGACCCCCAATTATCCCCTTATGCCGACATTCGTGTAGGATATTCTGTGGCTGACATTGACGGCTTCTACTTTTCCCCTTCAATAGGACTTCGTTATGGTATCACAAAAGATTATGGACTCGCTTTCGCAATAGGCTATGAATTGCAAAGTTTCGATCTAATTGATGTCATAGGGTTTAAACGAAAAAATAACACAGCTTTTACAATGCGTTTTAGTTTCGATTTCTAAATTAGAAATATCTGATTTAGAATTTAAACTAAAAAATCGACTGAATTGTATTTAAACAGAGCTTTTCACTACTCATTTTAATCTTCTTTAAGCCTTCTATATCTTTACAATTTCTCTAATTACATAATTAGCAAGATAAATACCAAAGATTGAAGGTATGGTAGCCAACGTCCCAAACGAACTGCGTTTATTATCTTCTTCAAGTTGAATAATAGAATTCTTTATCGGAGTTTCACTGCTATACACCACCTTTAAGGAAGACTTGACTCCCAACTTTTTTAATCGTTGCCTAATTACTCGAGCAAGACCATCTTCTCTGGTTTCCCAAACATCAGCATATTGCACTTTCGATGGGTCGATCCTCCCACCGGCTCCCATTGACGAAATTATTGGTATTTTATGTTTTAAACAATATGTTATAAGAGCCATTTTAGGAGCAATCGTATCTATTGCATCAATAACGTAATCATAATTATTTTCAACGATTTCATCGACATTTTCTGAAGAAAGGAAAAGCGAGAGAGCCGTAACTTCAATATTCGGACTTATCTCTTTGAATCTTTTTTTATATAGTTCTGTTTTCGGCTGTCCAATTGTAGAATGCATCGCCACTAATTGTCTGTTAATGTTCGACACACTGACTTCGTCAGCATCAACAATCGCAATATAGCCGACACCTGCCCTGACCAACATTTCAGCTGCATATCCACCGACACCACCGACACCAACAACAAGAACTCTGGCATTTTCCAACCGGCAAACACCCTCATAACCAATCAGATGCATCGTGCGAGCATTCCACTTTTCCTGTTCAATCATATAAAAAAAGACTAATCTAATTTTGTTATTTTAAATCCTGCTGTTTCAACAAGACGGATAATCTCAGTGATATCTGATTCAGACAAATCCTTTGCACCTTCATACGACATTGTTTTATCTTCCGATTCAAGATCAAATATCCATGATGACTCCGGAGAAATTGAAGAGAGTGCTTTTCTGATTACTGACACACACCCCATGCATTTTGCATTCGTTTTAAATCTTATTTTTTTAGTCATATCTTATTTTTTTATATTTCAATCTTAATGAGTTTGTTACTACTGACACTGAAGAAAATGCCATTGCCGCTGAGGCTATCATAGGAGTTAGGGTAATTCCAAATATCGGATACAACAGACCGGCAGCTACCGGAATACCGATAAGATTATATATAAATGCCCAAAATAGATTCTGACGTATTAACTTAACAGTCATCTTTGACAGTTTTATAGCAAAGGGCAATTGCCTTAAACTATTATTAATCAACGTAACTTGAGAGACGTCCATCGCAATATCCGAACCATTACTCATAGCTATCGACACATCAGCAATGGCCAATGCCTGCGAATCATTTATGCCATCTCCTATCATTGCAACTTTATATCCTTCTTGTTGCTTGCGTCTGACAAATGCTTCCTTATCTGCCGGCAATGCCTCGGCAATCACAGAGTCTATCCCAACTTGTTTTGCCGTATTCATCGATACTTCCAACCTATCTCCCGACATTAGAACCACATCATATGCGAGTTTTTTTAGGTCGGAAACCACTACTTTTGCTTCAAGCCTCACTTCATCTGATATTTCAATTGCATTAACGACACGACTATCCCTCCCAAAATATACTATTGTAGCATTATGCGATTTTTGAAAATCATCGATTTCATCGGTTATTTTTACTTTATTTTCTTCTACCATTCCGAAAGAACCTACCCAATATTTATGCCCGGCGTATTCACACTCAACACCCCTTCCCGGCACATTTTTAAATGATGAAAGTTCAACAATTTCAGCCTCCTTAAATTCTGTAAATTCAAGAACTGCATTTGACAATGGGTGTTCGCTTCGTGATTCAAGAGAGACCAACACATCGATAAACTCAGGAGTTTTAGTATCAAACCACACCACATCTATCACTTTAGGCTTTCCGATAGTCAATGTGCCGGTTTTATCAAATACCACTATATTTGCATCACTTAATTGCTCCAATGCCGTAGCATCTTTTATTAATATCTGATTTTCAGCACCTCTGCCAATTCCCACCATTATTGCCGTCGGAGTAGCCAACCCCAATGCACAAGGGCACGCAATCACCAAAACCGAAACAGATGTCAGAATCGAAAATGGAATATTTTCATAACCTCCCACTATTATCCACACAATAAATGTAAGTATAGAAACCAATACAATAACCGGCACAAAGACTGCACTTATCTTATCAACAATCCTTTGAATTGGAGCCTTCGAACCTTGTGCTGAACGGACACATTCAATGATTTTTGAGAGCGTTGTCTCTTCTCCAACTCTCTCCACTTTAATTGTCAATGACCCATCTCCATTAATAGTCCCTGCCGAGACCTTATCTCCCAATTGCTTCTCGACTGGCAAAGATTCACCGGTGAGCATGCTCTCATTCACTCCCGAATATCCGACTACAACAGCTCCATCAATCGGAATTCTATCTCCGGGACGAACCAATACTAAATCACCCTCCTTCACCTCAGAAACAGAGACTTCTTTTGTCGATTTATCTTCCAAAACAAGGAGTGCTGTGTCAGGTTGAAGATTCATTAGCGATCGTATTGCACTACTCGTGCTATGCTTTGCTCGCATTTCAAGCATCTTCCCCGTCAACACAAATGCAATAATCATCGCTGAGGCTTCGTAATAAGCATACGTTTCAATCCCTGCAAACATCCAATAAGATTGAGTAAAACTTATTACAACACTAAATAAAAAGCTCACACTTGTGGATAAAGCAACAAGTGTATCCATATTAGGCATTAGTTTTACAGCTTGTCGGAACCCCTTTTTGTAGAAATCCACACCACAATATAGCATCACAAACAATGTAGTTACCAATAATGCAACATCAACCATCGTATTATCTATATGCATCATAGACACGACCGCTATCGGTATGGTTAATATCCATGAGATTAGCACCCTATGACGAAGCTTTTCATAATTCTGTTTCTCTATTTTATCTTGTTCTTCAAGTGCAGACTTTTTATCTTCAACTATAATTAAGTCATATCCCGACTTTTTAAGAATCTCTTTCAGACAATTCAGATTCGTTTTTGAAGATTCATACGACACTGTCATTGTTGCTGTTGCCAAATTGACTTCAACATCAATCACGCCTTCCAATTCGCTGACTATTTTATCAACAGCTCCGGCACAAACGGCACACATCATTCCTGTAACAGGAACAATTTTCGTAACTATACCCTTCTGCTTTTTATTAATCATTTAATCAATCCTCTTTACCCCCTTTAATAATATCTTTAGGATTAATTTCAAAACATATTTCTCCTCCGTCATTCGACTGAAATTTGAACTTTATCATACATTGCTCTTCCGACAACACCTCGAAGACTTCGGCATATTCCGGTTCAGATCCGATATCGGTTTGATATGCTTCAAGATATTGAGTTTGAAGTGTAGTGATGTCTATTTGCTTCAATTCAGACTCTTGAATATCCAAAACATAATTAAACCATATTGCCCCATCGCAATATTCACATTTTGAAGATTTTATTCCGGGCGTATCACTTAGAGATGCAAGCTCTTCATTGGCTCCATTAACAAATCCTTCAATTATAGATTGATTTGACGATAAACTGCAAGACACCAACAATCCTAAAGATACTAAAATACTCCCAACGAAAAAAAATCTCTTCATATGCTTATTGGTTAAAAATCTCTACCATCAATTCGTAGAACCACTACATCACCTGAATTGTTCGATAGCACAAAAATAATCCCTATTTGCGTATTCTTAAACAATTTTTGCACATCATTTGCCCATTCCTCTGCTGCTGAATTATAAAAAGATTCAATAAAGGAATCTCTGAACGCTTGCAACTCTTCTTCAGTTTTAAATGAATCCATTTGCGACGCAGTCATGTTGCCAAGACTGATATACACAATTAAATCACGCCCATCAAAATATGAACCTGGATATGAACTTTGCAATCCTGATTCCAGAGTTTCAATTGTCTTTGAATTTGATTTTGATAGAGATTTTGCTTCACTTATTGTTGGTAATAATAATATTGCTACAACAACAATTAATTTAAAAACTTGACTGATTTTTTTCATAACAACATTTATTAATTTAAACAATGCAAATATACAAAGAATATTTCTACATATATAAAAATGCAAATTAAATTATTTGAGAAAATTAAATTTAAAAAAACAAATCCATATATTTCTATACGGACACCTCAAGATAAGCAAAACAAAACTAAACACAATAGTAATAAAAAAAATGCAGATGTCTTTCCCAAGAAACCTGCAATCATACGAATCATAAATTATTCCTATTTATTCTACAAACCTAACACAAACAATTTATTTAACTCTTTTAATCAATATTTGTTTAACCTAAAACCTATTTTTACCCATTTACCTAAATCCCTAATATATCTTATACCTTCATCAGGCATTACTCTAATCTATGTCTATGTCTTTGAAAGACATTGCAAAATTACAATCACTTCATTCATTATACAAATTATCAAAATTAAATGCAAATTAAATATAAAATAAAATATTATTATATATCTGTATTTCAGTATAATATAATTCTTGTTATATAAATACAATATAACAATATATACAAATATAAACTAAAGTTGAATCAATCGAAATATTTATTGATTACCCAAAAACAACATCGTTTATTCTCATATGTTTCGCAAAATATCTTCCAAAGAATCTCCTGATTTAAGCTTCATTTTTTTACGCATTCGATAGCGAGAAGTATTTACCGTTTCCGGTTGAACAGACAAAATCTTTGCAATCTCTTTCGCACTCATTCCTACTCTTATATATGCACATAAACGTAATTCAGTTTCTGACAGACCAGGATAAATCTTTTTTAAATTACTAAAGAAATTAGGATATATCTTCTCGAATTTTATTGCAAAATAAGACCAATCTTCGTCAGCACTCAAATGCTGTTTTATATCACTTTTTATTTCATCTCCGACAAAATCATCTATCTTTGTAGCATCAATCTTATCGTAAAGTTCCTTTAATTTAGCATTTTTCTGAGCAATGATAAGAGTATTCGACGACAGTT
Source organism: uncultured Porphyromonadaceae bacterium (assembly GCA_937911575.1). Taxonomy (GTDB): domain Bacteria; phylum Bacteroidota; class Bacteroidia; order Bacteroidales; family Muribaculaceae; genus Lepagella. The sequence continues at coordinate 17,034 of CALDPR010000049.1, forward strand.
CTCTATTCTTTGATTCTATTTCCATTATATGATGCTTGTTTTGCAATATCAGCTCTCTGTTTTGCACATCTTTTAATTGTTCACTCATTCGTGCCTTGCGACGAGAAAGCCATAAGATATAGCATACCATTGCAATAATCATAATTAGAGCGGCCGACACCATAAATGTGATATTTTGTCGATAAACAGATCTTTCCTCAATAATTTTTATCTCCGCTTCATATTGTTCGAGCATTGCTCTATTATCCAGACGATTCATCTCCATGATCTTATTGTAGTTCAACAACGAGTCTTGATAAACATTGGCGAGTGTCATGTAATTATATGCACTGTCAGGACTTCCCATATCATAGAAAATTTCAGAAAGCCCTTTCAATATCTTTGGCGTATTATAGACATCATTTGTATGTTGTGCTGACTCCCAAGCCGATTTATAGTAATATAATGCACTATCCATTTTGTTTTGAGAACGCATCTCTGTGCCAAGCATCATCTCTGCAAGAGAAAACAAATCTTTATAATTCATCTTTTTTATTATATGATAAGCTTTATGTGATGCACTGACATCTCTCTGATCCGAGACACTGAAAATCGAGAGAAGAACATTTACCATATACAGCGTATCTTCCTGAACGACAGATTCCTTCTCAAGCTGTTTCAATATTTTCAAAGCATCATTTTTATGATTCAGCATATAGAGATTATTACTAATATTTATCTTATTCTTTATATGGCAATTTTCACAACCTATCTGTTGGAACAATGAATCAGCCTCCTGAAAAGAGATTAGAGCTTCCTTGTTCTGATTCAAATTCTGCAATATAGCCCCTAATGCAACACAGGTTTTTGCATACCAAAAATCATCACCATACAACTTAAATTTGTTTTTTATATCCTTATAAATAATATAGGCTTCGACCCATTTACCTTCATTGCGAAGAATGTCTCCCTTGAGATAATTAATTCTGCAATAATCATACTGATATCTCGACAGATCACAATAAGACATTGACTTAGCGACTAACGATGTAGCAGTATCCGGATTAGTCCTTGCCATTATCCATGCATTCCAAAAAAAAGCACGAGATTTTAATTGTCGGCTATTTGACTTAGAGGCAATCATATTCAACTCTTCTATTTCCGATTTATATTTCAACCGATCATAATCATAAAACACACATTTCTCCAACTGTTCAGCCACAGAATCAAATTGACTATGAATTATATCCCACTTATATAAATTTTGGTTACTGCCATACGCAACAATCGACGACATTATCAAAAAGAATAATATTTGAAATTTATTAGTTCTCATACTAAATTATTGTCTATATATAATTAGATAGAATAAAATTTAAAATAATAAAAAACAGATAGACAAAATTAATTTATTTTTCTCACAAAAGTGTGTATTTGCCAAAGAAAGAGCAAAAAAACATCTCATTTTACACTACATTACCTATTTGTCTATTATTTGTCTATTGAAATTTATCTATCTATATATATTCAAGTAATTAAATTTGCAAAAGGAATTAATAAACTAAATATTATAAGCCTATGAAAAAATCATTATTATCAGTAGCATTGTCAATATGCAGCATAGTTGCATTCGGACAATTAACAAATTTAGGCTCAATTCAATCAAACAACTGCAATCCAAAATCGAATGAATTGCGAGGGCATACGCCAACTGCTTACGAATTGATGAGGTATCATGCCAATAAGCCTAAACATCGTGTATATGAGAGCAAATCAAACGTTGCTTCAGACAAAGCAGAAGTAATCCTTGAAGCTCATAAAGTATTCGGAGAATTTGCAAAATTAGGATTTCAAATGCTTCTTGATTCAGATGCAACTGCATATGGCGAATTATTCTATGATTGGTCGGGAGCATACTATGGCACCTATGACGATTTTGAATATAAAATTCCGGAAAATGCCGATGCATCAGACATGTCGGAAAACATTGTATATGATGATGCGATTTCAATTGAAATACCGGCAGGAACATACGACTTCATGATTTTATATCCGTATCCGGGCGATGGATTAATAATCACAAATGGTGAATATGCCAAATATGATGATTTTGAGTTTAAAGGAGGAAACACATATCGTTTTGTTGTAGAATATGCAGAAAACGAAGATGGTTGGCTGACAGACATGGCGTTTCTTTACACCGATATTGATGCAGCGATCTCCTCACTCAACATACCGGCAAACAGTATGGATTTGACCGATAGCGAAGAGATTTCTGTTGAAATAATAAACAGAGGCACATCAGCAATCTCCAACTTCACCGTTTCATATCAAGTGAACGATAATACGGCAATAACCGAAAACTTTACCGGGACAATCGAACCTGGAGAAACAGCGACGTATCTCTTTACAGCAAAAGCCGACTTGTCTGTTGAACAACAATATGAAATTAAAGCATGGGTAACTCTTGAAGGAGACATGATTTCATCAAACGACAGCAAAACCGGCAAGTGCAAACATATCGGAGTTTCACAATTACCATTCACATATGATTTTTCAACCGGAGGAGTAGATGGTTTCACCTCTGACTGGACAGTAGAAAATCTGAACGAAGACTATTCAGAATGGCAATACAATGAATGGACAAATGGTGTAGATGGCACACAAGGTGTAGCAAGCTGTGGAGGAGCATATGGCGGCGACCAAACAGGCAACGACAATCTTATCTCTCCTCCGGTATATCTTCCTGTAGGAGACATCCACATGATACTTTATACTAAATGTATTAATGGAACAGATGCCACAGAATTATTAGACGTACGCTACGGCACAACTCCGAATGTCGAAGAGATGACAATAATAGGAGATTATGCTATCAACCAAACAGAATGGGTGAAACGCATCATCAACTTTAATGTTGCTGAAGCAGGCACTTACTATTTTGCATTCCGTGCAAAATCTGTTGGAGGAATGAACGTATTCATCGATGATATTACTATTGATGCAGGATTTTTCGAAGTATCGCCATTATTAAATATTGAAAAAGTTGTGCTTCCGTATTCTAACTGTGATCTGTCAGATGCAAGCAAAGTAGGAGCACGAATCAAGAATATTGGCACAGGACCTACTTCAACATTCACTTTAACATATACCGTAAATGGAGAAAACAAAGTAGTTGAAGAATTCACTCAAGTTATTCAGCCGACAGAAACAGCAACTGTCTATTTCAACACGACAGCAGATTTTGCAGAAGTAGGTGAATATGCCGTTTATGTTACCGCTTCAACCGGCACTGAAGAAGAAAGCAGTTTAAGCAACACCATCAATTGCTATGCTCCAATAACCACTCTTCCTGTAACAACAAACTTTATAACAGGCGAAAACTATAATGATTATTGGACAGAAATGAATGAAGAGGCATGGAAAATTGACGAGTTCACCGGTCAATTCGTAACTGAAAATACCGGTCTTGAGAATGGACTTCTATCCCACTGTTTCTATCTTGAAAATTCCGTACGCATCAAGTTGCAATATTCAAAAGGTGGCTGGGTTGATTGCCGAATGTATGTTGCATACGGAAAATCCGGCACAGACATATCCACATATACAAAAGTGTATGAGAACACATTAATTGAAGGAGATACAGAAGTTGAATTCATAGTGCCTATAACCGATCCGGACAGCTATAGTTTTGTGATTGTAAATGATTCTGAAGAAAATGGCAACCTATATTTATACACATGCACAATCTCCAACCTCAATCAACATGATTTGAAAATTGAAGATGCCACACAATCAGCATCAGCATATACACCTCAACTTCAATTAACAAAAGAAGGAGAATACTACGCACAAGTAGTCAATCGAGGCACCGAACCAATGACAGGTGTAAAAATCGCTCTATATGAAGGGGAAACATTATTGGGAGAAAGCACTGAAGATGTAGTTATCAATTCATTTGAAAAAGCCACTATATCATTGAAAGCTTTATTGCCGGAAAAACCTGTTGGCTCACAAATAAATTTGACAATGAAAGTTACAGCCAATGAAGACGATGAATTTATTGACGACAATACATTCACATTCAAAACCATAAATGTAACTGAAAATTTATATGCGACAGAAAATTTGGAAGAGATTCAACAAGGAATCGGAGAATGGGGGAAAGAATTGTATGTAGGCAACGTATATAACATAACCGTTGCAGACGTATTGGAATCAGTTACTCTCGGATTCTCTCCTGTTTCAGAAATGGAAGAAACTATGGCATTCGAAAAAATAGGATTCTCCATATACTCTGTAAACTCTGATATGACACTCGATAAATTACTCATACACAAAGAGTTTGATCGTGGATATGGTGGTTTCTCTATTATTGACATAGATCCAATGATGTTGAATCCCGGAACATATTATTTTGAAGTTCAGCAACTATCTACCTATAATATGGGATTAGGCTATGACTCATCTGATCCGACAAACTGCTGTTATCAAAACGTCGATAATATTCTAAACAAAGTTTCCGGACTTGCACTGTCTATTCGTGCCAATTTCAATTCAGATCTTACGGTATATGAAAAAGATGCGGCAGTGGTTTCATTCGTTGCCCCGGTAAAAGAATCTGCATTGTTTACAGATAGTGAAACAATCTCTATCATCGTCAAAAACAAAGGTTATTCAGAAGCCGACATTCCGGTTCGATTATCAGTAAATGGCACAAATTATGACACTGAAATCACATTAGGAGCATATGAAGAACAACAAATCGATTTCACTTCAATCGATATGTCGGAAGAGGGTGAATATATCATGGAAGCACAAACGATGCTTCAAGGCGACGAATATGTTGACAATGATAAACTCACAAAAACATATACAACCCTCGAAGAATCCAATCCATACAAAATGGACTTTGAATCATGCTATGATTTCGATGCATCACCAGATATCTTCAATCCTCGATGGACAACAATCGATCGCAACAATGCACCGACAGACTACTATTGGAGATATGACCATCAATATAGAGGAGAACCGGTCGGATTCATTGCATTCAATCCGGAAAGCACAAAACCTGCTGTAGATCCGGAAGACTTACCTGGATTTACGCCTAACTCCGGCAAGCGATTTGGGGCAGCATTCTGCGTAGGCTATGAGGCTGAACAGACGATAAGTGATGTATGGTTAATCTCTCCGAAATTGAAACTTGAAGAAAATTCAAGCTTGGAATTGTTTGTAAAAACTCGTTATATCGAAACAATGGATCAAGACCTTGAAAAATATAGATTATTAATTTCCGATACAGACAACGAATTTGACAGTTTCGTAGTGCTTGGGGAAGAATCTCGCAGTGCTGCCACAGAATGGGAAAAAGTGGAAGTTGACTTGAGTGAATACGACAATAAAGAAGTATATGTAGCAATACAATACGTCGGAGAAAGATTCAAAAACGTATGTTTCATGGTTGACGATATTGAAGTGAAAACAACATCTTCTATTGCAACTACACTATCCGACAAACTTTCTCTCTCTCACGCCAACAATAACTTAACAATAAAATCAAATGCTGATATCACACGCTTTGAAATTGTTAACGTTCAGGGACAAATTGTAGAGACTGCTTATAATCTTGGCAATGGAATTATCAACATTTCAACTGCAAACTATGCAAAAGGCATATATATTGCCAAAGTTTATACTCAAGCAGGTTCTGAAACAATTAAATTCATTGTTAAATAATAGCAATTCTAAATTAAGGCAATAACACAAGACCTCGGGCCATGCGTCCGAGGTCTTTATTTAATGTTGTCGAGAAAATCGATTTCCTAACATTACATTTCCTCTTCAAACTCTTGCAATTCATTTAAATATTGTTCCAACTCATGCAATGCACCATACGTCTTTTGATTACGCAGTCTATATGCTACAATCATCAATGCAATTGTGATCACAAAAATTCCGACAGCAAGTTGTAAATCAAGAGTTTGATATAGATACCAACCAAACCATACGAGATAAGGAATGACAACAAACCACATTTCACGTTTCGAACGGTCATAACGCTTACGATATTCAATCAGATTACGTTCCATACCGACAAGTCCCCCCTCCATATTATTGATACGCTTCTTATAATCAATTTGCCATAAGGTCTGATATATGCCATAAATAGCCATTAAGACAATCATCCATGTCCAATAAAGTTGAGCAAAAAACATTGCAGCCAATGCATATAACCCACAAATAACAAACAACACAATAAAGACTTGAGGTTTAGGTGCCAACCACATTGTTTTGCTTTTCATCATATTTTCGATGAGGTGTTTATTGATTTTTTTCTGAGCATTTAATTGTTTTTGCTGTTGCTTCCAAAGTTGTTGAAGTTCGTTGATTTCCATAGTTTTAATAATTTGTTTGATTTGAAATAGATTTTAATTTTTCCTTAATTCTTGTTAATTTTACCGACACATTACTAACTGTCAAGCCCATAATATCAGCAATTTCAACATAACTGAGATTTTCGAGCCATAACAGCACCAATGCTTTTTCATACTTGTTCAGACAATTAATCAACTGATATAGCTTAGCCGTATTTTTTGCATCTATCGAATCGTCATCAGCAATTTCTATATCTTCAAGCAGTGGAGTAGTTGACAACCTACGATTTCTCTTTCTGACAAATGATATACAAGTATTCAGTGTAACTCGATATATCCATGTCGATATTTCTGAATCCCCTCTAAAAGTATCAAAACTCTCCCACAATTTGATTACGACATCTTGAAAATAGTCGTCAACATCTTCATCTTCTGCAACATAAGCTTTGCATATCATTAGAATCATTCCTTTATTCTGCTCAATAAGATTAATGAACCGATTCTCTTTTTCCTTTTTCATTGTATTTGCCTATTATTTCTAACTATATTTAGATTATTCGTTTACTTTTTCTTTTGTCTAATTAGACGCAAAAATAAACCAAAAACTACAAAATACTCTGAAAATTCTTTAAATTATTTTAGCACGCAGTTTTCATTGGTCTTACAATTCAAAGAAAAATCAATCAAAAATGATTAAAATTAAGGAATAATATTGCTTTTTTCAGAAAAATGACGTAAATTGCGAAAGTTTTGTAAACACATTGTTTCTATTAATCGATTTTTAACAAACATATATAATCTTCAACAATTAAATTTTGAGCCATGAGAACCATTTGTAAAATTATCGCTTCAATATTTATAATAGCAATATTGATTGCTCATTCTCAATCAACAGAAGCACAATTTCTAAAGAAACTCGGCAATGCTCTTGAGAAGGTCAATGAAGTGCTTGAAGAAACTAATCAAGTGTTGAGTGGAGAGTCCCATACAAATAGCAACACTCAAACGACAACAGAAATGACCAATTCCACAGATATGGCAATGCATAGTGTCGGAGGAGAGACTGTTATCGATGATAGTGATTGGGAAACACCCGAACAAATAGTTAATACTCCATATATTACTTATGGGACACGATTCACACAAATAGACAATCTATACAACCCTATTTCTCCTGTACATGACGGAGCATTTGCACTCAAAGAGGGTCAATATTACTCTTTTTGGAAGATAACAGGAGAAAAACTGTTTGATGCAGAGTGGGAATATTGCAACGAATTACATTCTACTGAACGATTCCCCTTATTTAACAGTGGAGTTGCTTCCGCTCGACGAATCATACCAAATTCGACCGGGCACAAAGTGATTTGCCTATTATATTTAGATGGTTCAATAAAAGAACTTGACCCATCGTGGGAAGAAATTACATCATTTTGTGATGGTCTTGCCATTGTAGAACAAAAGACAAATAGCGGACGTAAGAAATATTTCTATATCAACGTACGCGGTGAAAAGGTGTATCCTAATTTAACTCTCTATGGAGACAAGAAAGGGGCAATACGTCCTATTAAAGATGGTTTAAGGGCATATCCTGCCGATTATTATAAATGGGGATATATTGATGCGACAGGGAATGTCGTTTTGCCGGCTATATATACAATTGCCGATAATTTCAGCGAAGGATATGCATGGGTGCAACTTGAAAAGGGAACAGGCCTATTACTTATCGACAAGACAGGAACAACTATATTTAAAACAGAGAACACTAAACTTGATTATGTCTCAAAAGTGAACAATGGAATCTTCTATGTAATTCACGATAATATGTATAATTACTATGATTTGAAAGGGAATTTGTTGGCTTCATATAGTTATGCGACACCTTTCTGTGATGGTTATGCATACGTTTCTAAAAATGGGATTTTCAAAGAGGGTGTAACGATGATTAACACGAATTTTGAGAGACACAAATCGTTTAAGTCAGGCGATTTGGAAATAACATCACTGTCGTATCAGCCAAGATTCGAGCCATTAGGGTTGGCGACAGTGAAAAACATGAGCTCAAATCATTATGTCATGACACCTGATGGCGAAGAAATTCTTAGATATTACTATAAATCATATTCTGATCGAATCATAGGTCTTGACCAATTCACAGAATCGGGCTACGCAAGGATAAAAGAGATCAATAAAGATGGCAACAAATATGTCGGATTTGTGAAGCCTACGGGTGAAATTGTGTGGCTGTTTGGTAATATATCGGCCGGTGAGGTATTCACCAAGCCATGGCCTTCTCCCCAACCAATAAAAGATCCAAAAGACACACTTCGTGATACAGTAATTATACCGATTTACATAGAGACTCCTCCAACGGGACCACGAACAATAGAAAAAACTTATTACACCGTAACAGTGTCGGCTTCTGGTGGTGGCACTGCAAGCATTTCTCCCTCTGGTAAATTCCTTTATGGAGATTATGCAACACTAAAGGTTGTAGCAGAAAAGGATTGGGCTGTGGCTGACATATCGGTTGAGTCTGATAATATGTCATCAGTAGACGCAACCAAGCCATTTGCCGTAACTTCAAATATGCATATCACAGTTAAGTTTATAAAGAAAGACGATGACTTGCCACCGACAAATACAGGGTGCTACCAAGGTTCCAAATTGCTTAAGATGGACAAATACATCACAGAAGATATAACCTACTATGTTCAATTAAATTCTTCACAGGAAGATACGAATCCTTACGGCAATAACACTTATGGATTTATTGTAGCAATGATAGATCCCACTCATCGATACATAACACCCGAACTTTCAACCTATATGTTCTGCCCACCATTTCGCATTAGTGGATATCAGCATGAGCAAGATACAGGGAGAGACTGGCTACTCATCGATGGAGGACCTATTTCGTATGGAGGCATCAAAGTAAACCCGGAAAATAAAGATGGTTTGGGTGCATTATGGCTTCAAGCACTAATTACCTTAAACGGACTTGACTATCCGAAATTAAAATCTCGCCACTATCGTGTTGAAATGCTCAACATAAATAGCGAAACAGGAGAATTCGAATGTGGCAAAATGGAAACATTCTCTCCAAAATATGGTTGGTTGCCGGCTGGTAGCAAACTATTAGTAGAGCGTACGAAAGGCTTTTTCAGTGTAAAAACAGACTACGGAATGCCGGCTGATTTCTTCCAAGGAGTGAAATTCAAAACATCTCCAAAACGAGATGATGTGTACTGGTATCCACCATTGTTATGGTATGGTGATAACCAAGCTGATTTAGACAAAGTAATTGAAGAGATGAAAATAATGTATCGAACGTTCGAAACCGATTACGACAAACTTTTCAACGAATAATCATTAGCAAACGACAATTGGACTAAGCAAAAACATATTTTGACTTAGTCCTTTTTTTGTGCAAAAATTGAAAGATGAACAGATTCATTGTTTGCTCAGCGAAATGAAACACCCTCGAAACAGTTTTTTATCGCTATAATATTCCTTGTCAACTCCACTGTCTCGTTTTGTCATTTCAAGGAAAATTATTAATTTCGTAGATTAAAATCAAACTTGAAAATTATCATGAAATATATAAAATTCATTCGCATGATGCTCTTGGCATTAATTATGGTTTATATGCCTTACACTTATGCCACAGCCCCTTACATTGAAAGCATTCAATCTGTTGATACTGATAGTTATCTATTGAGAGCAAAACAAATGATTCAGAGTTCCGACTATATCGGAGCCAAAGACCAACTTTCTATTTTTTTAAGCATTAAGAATATTCTTAAGAGTGAACAACAGATTGAAGAAGCCGAATATCTGTTAGCAGTTGCTTCATATGAATTAGGAGAAAGTCAATCAATCAGTTTACTCGAGCATTTTCTTTCATCTTATCCGGCATCACAATATGCAATAGATTGTCGTCTGAAATTGGGTGATTATTATTTCTTTAACAGAAGATATGATTGTTCGTTAAAAGAATATTCTCTCATTGACTTATCAATTCTTAACAAAACAGATTTTTATGTTTACACCTATCGCAAAGCATTATCAATGATTAAAGTTGGCAATTTTGAATTGTCTCGTCAACTATTTTATCAACTATCATCGAGCGACACATATGGTGTGGCTTCACAATTTTACATCGCATATCTTGATTATCTATCCGGAGATTACGACAAGGCATTACATGGATTTCGCCAAGTATCCACGCCATCAGTCTCAACATCGGCAATAAAGGGAAAACAACGTGAATATATTCCGTCGGGGCTTGAAGCCGGCTACTATATAGCACAAATAGAATTCCTACAAGAGAAATATACCGATGTAATAAAAAATGGTCGTTCGCTATTAGCTAAACAACCTGTAGACGAACTAATTCCGGAAATTAATCGTATCATAGGCGAAAGCTATTATCATCTCGGCGACGAAGAATCTGCCGGCATATTTTTGTCTAATTATTTTGCCAACAAAGAGATTAGCCACAATCATTCGTCTCTCTATATTATGGGGGTCATTGAATACAATCGGGGGAATTATACGGAAGCAATCGAATATTTCATTCCACTTAAAGAAGAAATCAGCAGTCGTGGACAAAGTGCGAACCTATATCTCGGCCAATGTGCAATGCTTCATAAGAACTATAATGGAGCTACAATCTATTTTGAAAAAGCATATGAAATCGGATATGATAAAAAAGTCAATGAAACAGCATTATACAATTATGCGGTGGCAAGAATAGAAGGTGGCAACATTCCTTTCAGCTCTTCGACAGACATATTGGAAGATTTCTCAAAAACATTTCCCACATCGCAATATGCTCCAATAGTAGATGAATATTTAGCTGTCGCTTATTATAACGACAAAGCATATGAACAATCGCTCAACAAATTAAACAGAATAGAGAATCCTTCGAAAAATGTGCTCCAGACAAAACAAATCATTCTCTATGAATTAGGCATTGAGACATACCTGAATGGTGATTATCAAAAGGCTATCGACTACTTGACAGAAGCATCATTAATGACCGGATACAATGCCGACTTGGCGACTCAAGCATTATTGTGGCTTGGCGACACATATTATGCCCAGAAAAACTATTCAATGGCAGAGCAACAATATCAGCAGTTTATCAATCGAGTAAAATACAATGACTTGAATCGTCATTTAGCATTCTATAATTTAGGATATAGTCAATATCAGACAAACAAATTTAAAGATGCTCGTCGGTCGTTTGAACAATCAATAATTGCTTCATCAACATTGAATAAAAAAATGCACACTGATGCCATAATACGCATTGCCGACTGCGACTATTATCTGGGAGATTTCTCAAAAGCACGTTCCGGATATGCCATTGTCATGTCTAATGATTCAGAACATGCTGATTATGCAGCGATGCAACACGCCAATATGCAAGGCTTACTCAAAAACGACGATGCAAAAATCGCCGAATTAGATGCCATGATTGCCGAATATCCACAATCGATATGGTTGCCCACTGCAATGCTTGAGAAAGCCCAAACATATGTAGGTATAAATAATCTGCGAGCTGCAATTTCGACATATGATGCTTTAATTGAAAAATATCCTCATTCAACTGATGCCCGGGAAGGATTATTACAGAAAGCAATCATATTATCTAATTCCGGAGAAAGCCAACAAGCAGAACAAGCATATAAAGAGGTGATTATGCGTTGGCCATCTTCCGAACAAGCAGAAGCAGCTAATGATGATCTTCGACGCATATATGCCTCACGAGGCGAACTCGAAGATTATGCCGCATTCTTACACTCTATCCCCAATGCCCCTCAACTCAACAAAGACCAAATGGAACGTCTCATTTTTGAAGCGGCAGAAAATGATATTGCCAACGATGGTAATATCGCAAAAATGGAAAACTATATCAGCCAATATCCGCATGGACAGTTCCTTGCAAATGCTCTATATTATCTTGCAAACCATCATTATAGCAACAATGAGCAAGAACAAGCATTGCGATACATCGATGAGTTGCTTGTCAAACGCCCCGACTCACAGTTCATTTCTGATGCTCTCCTTCACAAAGCTATTATCCTTGAGAATCCTTCGATTGGCTCTGCACAAGCTGCACTAACGACATATCGCCTACTCGAACAACGTGGTGATTCTTATTATATGAAAGATGCATATGCCGGAATAATGCGTAACACCGACTCTGCTACCGAGCAACTTGAATATGCCGACAAACTATCAAATTTCCCTTCTTTATCTTCCGATGAAATTGATGAGATAGCTTTTTATCGTGGCAATGCATTAATTTCTATAGAAAAGATTGATGAAGGAATTGCTGAATACGAACGGTTGGCAGAAAACACAAAGAGCAAGTATGGCTCAATAGCATCTGTCGAACTCGGAAACTATTATTTGACAATCGCTGAATATGACAAAGCAGAAAAAATATTAACTGATTTTACCAATAACGGTACTCCTTATCATCAATATTGGTTGGCTCGTGGTTTCATTGCCCTTGCCGACGTATATCATGCCAAAGGAGACAAAGAAATGGCTATCGAATACATAAAAAGCCTAAATGATAATTATCCGGGCAAAGAAGAAGATATTTTTAATATGATAAACCACAGACTTAACAACTGGGAAAAATGATGAAACAGAAATATATCAACATATTGACAAGTTTGCTTATCGTTGTCGGCGTTAATATCTCAACCACTACATACGCCCAACAAAACCTCAACGAAACATTAATTGTAGAAGGAGAATATGATGCAACAATACGTCGTCAAGAACGTATTAACACAAGTCCCACAAAGGCTGATATAAATTTGCCTAAAATATCACTCCCGTTTGCAAGCTCCGGTGTAACAATAACTGAATCTCCTGAAATATTCGCACTTCCGATTACAGGTTGGCAAACGACACGACAAATCAACAATCAAAAAGGTTATTTTGAACTTGGCATCGGCTCTTATCTTAACATTGCGGCAAATGCCGGTTATCTATTTATCAACAATGAGAAATCGACACTCGGTGTTACATTGCAACACAATTCTTCTTCACTTTTTTCTCCATTTGAATATAATTGGGAGAACGTAGCAACAAATCTTCCCGACAAATCCACTCGCAAACGTTCCGACTCTCGGATTGCCCTATACGGTTCGTTATCTCTTGGTTCCGGTATCCTGTCTGCCGACATCGATTACCATTATGGATATTTCAATTATTATGGTTTACCTCAACAATATATCGGTCAATATGGAGAAATACCAACTCAACAACTCAACGATTTCCAATTCAATGCAAAATGGCTCGATAAGTGGCAGAAGCATAATATATCATATAACATAGGTTTAAAACTTCAGCACTTCGGATACAGTAATGCCTATGACATCGATTATACTCAAACGCTGACAAAAACAAACCCTCAAAAAGAAAACCATTTGACTATCATTGCCGGAGTTGATAAAAAATGGAATAACAAGAACACAATAGGAGTTGATGTCAATGCCGACTTATTGTTCTACTCTAATCGTGAAAACGAACTACACATTAACAATTACACAAACATACGACTAACACCATATTATTCTTATCAATTCAACAACTTAAACATCACAGCAGGAGCAAACATAGACATAATATCTGAAACATCACATTTATGTCTCAACAAAACAGGCAACAATAAATTTTCAGGAGTTCACATATCTCCCGACATAAACCTTGGTTGGAGAAAATCTAATTTCGGGATATATCTTCATGCTCTGGGTGGAATGGAACTAAACACCCTTGCATCAAACTATTATCTTGACTATTACCAATCTCCAACAATCAATTCATCAATACCGATCTATTCTCCAATAGATGGACGGATAGGACTGACATGGCATGCATTTCCCGGATTCAGCGCTGACATATCATTTGCATACAAAATTACGAACAACACTCCTCTCGGAGGCACATACTTATTGAACAGTTATATTAAAACAGGCCAAGAATATGCCGATATCAATATTAAAGGTTTCAGCATAGCGACTGATTTAAAATATAAATTTATGAATCGTGCAACAATAGAATTATCCGGTTCTTACCAACCACAAAATTGCGAAAATGGATATTTCAATGGATATGATCGTCCTCGCTGGATTCTGAACGCTAAAGGAACTGTTAATATATGGAAAAGCCTTGACCTATCTCTCTCATATCAATATCGAGGCGTCAGAAATTTATACTATCTGCCTGATTTTACAACCAATCAAGAATATAATTCTCTACGCTTAGACGACATCTACCTATTGAATGTTGGAGTTTCATATCGTTTGCTCAACAACAGGCTCACTATTTGGGGAGAAGCAAACAATCTTCTTAATTCTACAGCCGGATTGTCGCCTCTATATGAAACAGAAGGATTCAACTTTATGCTCGGTGTCGGCATCACATTCTAATATGCAATTTGGCATGACTTTTGTAAACAAAATGATTAATCAATTGTTTTTCTTCTAATTAAAGCAACCTGAACAGAATATAATATGAGTAAAACAAACGAAATTCTAAAATATAGAAATGAAGACGACCGATGCTACGGTCTTGCAGGAATGGCTATCTCTTTAGCCGCATTAGATGCTCTCGACAGAGTATCATCGATTTCTCTTGACAACGAAGGTCCAATGGTTACGTTCAATTACTCATATCATTTCAACGGTTCGCCTGCCATATCTCCTAAAGCAACATGGAATAATCTCATTGACAACTATCAACTAACATCTACGCTCATTATTTCCAATATGATGTCGAGACGATTAGTCAAAGACAGAAAAGACTTCCGACAAGAGATTATTGATATGCTTTATGATGAGATTGCATTTGAAGGAAGAGAAACATGCTCACTTGAAGATGACGAAATACGCTCGCTATTCAACAAGACGTTATCTTATTCGCAACGAATATTCAATAATCGCAGACTTTACCCAATGATCGACGAATTGGCTCACGTAATTTCTCGTAAGAGAATATTGACCGGGAAGGAAATCTACGAAATTCTTCGACAACTTGATCTGATTTAAAACAAATTATTGGTACTCGATAAAAATAATTATTGAAGTCGTTAATTTGCCAGACAGCCGATATTTTCTGTGAACAAGGGCTTGTAAATTGAAAAAAAGAGATCTCAATCGCATTAAATCAGCGATTGAGATCTCTTTTCATATAGTTTTCTATTTTTATTGGACAGTAATAAAAAAACTATTGTCAGCGTCTGATCAAAATTCAAACTCCTATTATAAGAATCACACAGAAATCAGTTGCCGGCAATCACTATTTAATTACAGGGCGAATAGGACTCCCCGATTCACGTGATTCCGTTGTTAATAAAACATGACTTTCTAAAATACTAATCTTATCTGCCCGATAATTATATTGACTATCACTTGATGTCGAAGCCCAATAAGACTCGAAAGAGTTTCCTGTTTTAATATCAATAGGGAAGAAAATATAATTTCCATTAATTTTACTGATAACTTTACAGCCTGTAATTCGACCTAAAGTGGTCCACTCCCACTCGCAATTTTGCATCAATTCTCTAAAGTCTTCTTTTGTCGGCATTCGCCAGCCTTCTCCCCATTGAGCTGTTGCTGCATCATAGCGAGAATCACCGGAGAAATCAGCCATTTTCTTTTTATTCAAATTATTATTTTTCGAATCTTCACAACTTTCATCTGTAATAGCCCCCCAAGAGAAACGATTACCAAAATGCTCTGATGTGAGTGCTCCAATATTGCAAGTAGCCCATTTTAAGCCGGAAGGCAAACCTAAATCCACCCACTCATGTCCGTTGGTCTGCCCGGAAGCCGGTGTGTTTATCATTATATCACTATCTGTTACCGCACGAACTCCATATCCTGATGAGCGTTCGCCCACACCCATCTCTCCGAGTGCTCCTCCAAAATGATATTGATGGGCTCCATTATTATACGAATCCTGATATGGTGTAGAGGTCCAATACAGTCCACAAACAGTTGCTTCGATGTGTTTTGACGAACGTTCTTTATATCCTGTTGAAGGCAAAAAGATTGAGCGATTAGTTAGCCAGCTGGTAAACAAATGTCCCCACAAATTGCCTCGCTTGACATATTCATAATTACAATAATAAAGAAGTTCTTCAAACTCTTCTTTTGTCGGCATTCGCCAACCTTTCCCCCATTTTGCTGTTGCCACATCATATGTGGCATTACCCGAAATATCAGCTATATCTTTCCCATAAGTTTTACCATTTTCAGGTGCATATAGTGTTTTCGGAGCAATTTCACCCCATGCAAAAAGAGTACCCGACTGTTCAGGCTTTGTGGCACCGACATTACAAGTAGCCCATCTTATTCCGGAAGGAAGTCCTAAATCCACCCATTCATGTCCATTAATCTTACCGGCTACAGGAGCATCATTTGTCGGCTGATGTGCAGGTTTGGTTACTCTGACAGCTTGTTTCTTTTCTACGAGTATTTGAATATGTCGTTCATTATGATCTGTCGGCATATCAGTCGCTTGACTTCGAGACTGCATCGCTGGACTACTGTTTGTAGTAGAACCATTCTGCTCCGGTTCTTCTATTGCTTGCTCTATTGTTTGCTCTATTTTTTTTACTTCCTTCTCGATAGCTTTACCGAATCGTCGCAAAAGGCTCTGCGCAGACGCATCAATCGTAACTGTTGCCAAAAACAGCATAAATAAAACAACATTTCTTTTCATAAGTGCAATTTAAATTCTATATTAATATTTGTTGATTCAGTTTTTACAAGTTCTTTCTGATAGGAAAATTAACTTTAAAGATGTGGGACTACTCTTCAACTAATGAATTAAACAATCGCTCGTATGCACGAGCAACCTCAACACCGGAGAATTTAGAATATACATTTTTGTGTAATCTAACAAGTAAGTTGTCATTTTCCGATAAAGAGGTGTCAATCTCATCAGCCTTACCCATCGCCCATATAATACCATCAGCAATATTCTGGGCTGCCACACTTAAATCTTTGGAATATTCTGCCAAATAACCGGTTTCTAAATGTTCGATAATATCAGATTGTCCTCCTTGATTGAAACTAACAGGGATGCAACCATATGCCTGACCTTCGATAAGTGTTCCTGGAAGAGTCTCATAATGAGATGTAGAGACAACTATTGAACTCTCTTTATATATATCATTCACATCTTTTTCATGTCCGACAACTCCCAAGTGTTCATGTTTAAGAGCTATGCCAGGGAATTTTTCAGGATTACGAATATCTCCATACGTAATCAACTTCAACCTATTTAACAACTCGGGGTGTTGCTTCGCTATAATCTTGGTCGCTTCAACCAATATCGGCAATCCTTTTATGTGGTCGTCAAGGCGTGATGCTCCCATTACTATATTATGAACTCCTTTTTTACCGGGTTTCTTTAATTTTTCGGGTGCTTTACTGATTGGGAATGCATTCGGAATAACCATAAGTCGCTGATTTTTAATCAAGCTTGAAGCCTTGCATTTATCTGCCAACCAATTACTTACAGCCACAAAGGTAATATCTATATCATTGTATAACTTATTTTTGCGAATCCATGTTTTGTGTGATATGTCATTGTCTGATTTCCGTGAACCCAGATACCTACAGTTTCCACATTGTTCTTCAAAACTCCTGCAAGAACCTGCATGATGACATATTCCTGTCAGATTCCACATATCATGCATTGTCCAAACAATAGGTTTCCCCATTTTTGCGATTTTCTTTATCTGCTCCAACGACAACATTCCTTGATTTATCCAATTCAGGCAAACCACATCTGCCTCTTTTACCCATTCATGTTTGTGAATAGGCAACCCATCTGAAGCAATATCTATTTTGAAAAGGTCTTCGCGATTAAACCCGTTGGCAAAATAGATTTTCAAACGTTCTTTTATAAATTTTTTAAACGATTTATATGGAGAAGCAACACTATCTACATAATAGTTATCACTAAGTTTTTCAATAACTAACATACGGGCATCAACGCCAATCTGACGCAGGCTCTTAAGCAATCTATATGAAACAATTGCCGCTCCACCCGTACGGTCTGATTTATTTATTATGACAACTTTCATAATTCTTTCGTTTAAAGTCAATAAAACAATATTTTATTTTTTCAGAGTCATTGCATCTTTCTTCTTTCACCAACTCCCACTCATTAAAATCCACTTCCGGGAAAAAAGCATCTGCATTAGGGAAATCAGCATAAACCCTTGTCAGAAAAAGATTGTGTGCTTTATCAATAGTTTGCTTATAAATTTCTGCACCTCCAATGATAAACAGATGCTCATCAGCACCACATGAAGATATTGCATCTTCTATTGACGAATACAAATCTGCACCGGGGGCTTGAAAATCCTTATTTCGAGATATAACCACATTACGTCTGCCGGGCAATGCCCCTTTAGGCAACGAGTCCCATGTCTTTCGACCCATTATTATTGTATGTCCGAGTGTCAACGATTTAAAACGACGAAGATCTTCAGAAATATGCCAAAGCAAATCTCCTCCTCCACCAATGGCGTTGTTGTCAGCAATAGCTACAATGATTGAAATTATCATATTATATCAATCTTAATAATACTCGTTTAAATAAATTTATCTCCTAAACGACTCTTAATATCGTTTACAATCTGCTTTACCTTTTGTTCATCTTTCAACGGACATATCAACAAAGCATTTCCATTTTCGGCTACAATATAGTCATTCAAGCCAACAGCTACAACGACCTTCTCTCCATTAATTGCAAACACTGAGTTCTTACAATCATGGGATATTATGTTGCAGTTTTGAGTTACATTTCCATCTATATTATGCGGGGAGTTTTCATATAAAGCCTTCCACGTTCCAAGATCGCTCCAACCGACATCTACAACCTTTACATATACATTTTCCGCCTTCTCCATAATAGCATAATCAATCGATATGTTTGGAGAATTTGGAAATTGGTTATTAATGAATTTTGATTCTTCCTCTGTGCCAAAAACCAATTTGCCGGCATTGAAGATAGTGGCAATTTCAGGAGCATATTGTTCGAACGCATTGAGAATAGTATCGGCACGCCAAAGGAAAATACCGGAATTCCAGAAAAACTCGTTTGTAGCAATAAGCATTGCTGCCATTTCTCTATTTGGCTTCTCAATAAACGATTTTACTTTCATCACACTTTCATCTTCTGTCGAACTATTACCTTTTTGAATATATCCATATCCAGTTTCAGGCGACGATGGTTTAATACCTAAAGTGAGCAATCCTTTGTGTTTCTCCACAAAGGTGATTCCTTCTTCTAATGCTGTTACAAATGCACTCTCTTTGAGTATCAAATGATCTGATGGGAGTGTTATTATTGATGCTTGATTATCTTTTGCATATATATGATTTGCAGCCCAACAAATGCAAGGAGCTGTGTTGCGACGTGCCGGCTCGAACAGTATGTTTGAAGCATCAATCTCCGGCAGTTGTTCTTTAATTAGTGGAGCGTATTGTTCATTTGTAACCAATATAATATTCTCTTGACGAACAATGGGTTTTATTCGCTCAACTGTTAATTGCAACAAGCTCTTCCCTACACCAAAAAAATCTATAAATTGTTTCGGCATATTCGAACGGCTGAACGGCCAAAAACGAGAACCGATACCACCACACATTATGACACAATAACGATGTTGATTCATTTGATTACAATTGTTTATGCAATATTTTCTGCAAATATAAATAATTAAACAGAGAAATCAAACAGTTATTGTCATTTTTTTGAAGGGAAATAGTTTTTACTAAGTTATTTTGATAAACCATTTTACTCCTTATTATCAATTATCTGTTTGCCGAAATCAATATCTTTTTTGATTTTACCCTTTTAACAATCATATTTAGGGTTCACTTCATTGGAAAATCATAGTCGATATCCCTCATTCTCTCTTTAAATAACAAATAAAAGAAAAGAGCGTTCGTCGACGACGATCGCTCTTATCATAAAATAAAGCAAATGTTTTATTATTTTATGGAAATTTTGCTTAATTGAGATGTAAATTACTTGCCAAGACGCACATTCTCACGAGAGATGTAAGCATCAACTGCGTAATTACCATTGCCATATTCCGGATATTCGGCTTTTATTGTTTCATAGCATTGTAATGCTTTGTCGTATTGCTTCAATTCATCATATACGGTTGCTTTCTTATCCAAGAAACGTGGCACCAATGCTTCATTGCCCTCTGCTAAACCGATTGCTTTGTCGAAATAAGAGATTGCATCTTCATATTTTTGCAAATTAACATAGCAATCGCCAATCAAGCATTGTGCATTTGCCATTATGACATCTTCTTTTGAATCAAATTGAAGAAGGTATTTTAATGCTTCTTCATATTTGCCCATATCATATAGTCTTTCTCCAGCAGCTAAAGCAGCTAAATTACCCCCATCTGTTCCACCAAACTCATCTGCCACTTTTTGATATTCTGCCACAGCTATCGAATCATTGCCAGCTGCTGTAATTTCTACATTATTGAAAGCATTGTTTGATTTTTCCACATTTGGTTTGTGAACGAAGAAAACGTATGCAATAATTGCAAGAGCTACAATAACAACTGCTCCAATACCCCAACTTAATGCTTTTGAATTTTTTACAATTGATTCACCTGCTGATGTCAATGTATTGTTTAGGTTATCGAGCGTTGTTTGCTCTTGTGGTTCATTTTTTTTAGTTGCCATTTTTCCGTTTTTATTTTTATTAAATGATTTATACTCAATTTTTCAGAGTGCAAAAGTAATAGAAATTTTGTAGTTGCTAAAATTTTTTAAGCATTATTTTGTTATTCTGATAGTAAAAAGTAGTAACTTCGCAAAAAAATAGAGTTAACGTTGTCAAATTCACTTAGATTAAACCAAGAGCAAAAACTTTCACAACGCTTGTCGCCGATGCAAATTCGGTTTGTGAAACTTTTAGAGATGAATTCGCCTGAAGCCGACGAAATGGTACGTCGTGAAATCGATGACAATCCGGCTTTGGAAGTGGATTCTGAATTTGATAATCAGAGAACTGAAGATGGCTCTCAATTTAACGAAACTGCTGAAGATGTGCAACGTGCCGACTATAATGACGAAGACGACATTCCATATTATCGTCTGGAGGCAAACAATAAAAGTGCTGATGATTCGTACTATGAATTTATCCCACAAGATGACGATGAGACTCTATATGACTACCTCACCCGACAATTAGAAGAACGCAAATTAAACGCTGATGTAGAATTTGTGGCCAGATATATCATCGGCAACCTTGATTCAAATGGTTACCTACGCCGAGACCTTCTTGCCATTGTTGATGACCTGGCATTCAATCAAGGCATTGAAATCTCTGAAGCAGATGCACAAGAGGCATTCGCTGAAGTGCGTTCGCTTGAGCCTCACGGGATTGGTGCTGTAAACCTTCAAGATTGCTTACTTATGCAATTAAAGGCTCTTCGAGAAAATGAAATTTCATCTTTAGCGATTAAAATGATCCGTGATTTTTTTGAGGCGTTTTCAATGAAACATTACCACAAAATCATTTCCGGACTGAAAATCAAAGATGAAACATTCAAACAGATTCTTAATCTTGTGCTATCTCTCAATCCAAAACCGGGAGCTTCTATCGGTGGAAGTTATACAGATGGAGCAATTCAGCATATAACTCCCGATTTCTTTATCGATATTTCAGACGATGGAGAGATTACAATAAGCCTCAACAATAGAATTCCGGAACTTCGTATCGAAGAGAGTTTTTCTAAAGCTGTGGAATTAATGGAGAGCAATGCAAAAAAACGTGATTCCAAAAGTAATGCTTTCGTTTTATCAAGATACAACGATGCTCGTGATTTTATCGAAGCAATAAAACTTCGACAACAGACTCTTTTCTCTGTAATGAGTGCTATTGTGAAAATTCAAAAAGAATATTTCCTGACAGAAGATGAACATACGTTGCGACCGATGGGATTGAAAGATGTGGCAAAAAGCACAGGATACGATATCTCTGTTATTTCTCGCTCAACAGCAAACAAATATGTTGCGACCTCTTGGGGTATTCTTCCACTTCGATTCTTCTTTAGTGAGGGCGTCGGAGAAGGCTCTGACGAAGCGTCTGCACGCGAAATTCAAGCAGCCATACGCAAAATCGTAGAAGAGGAAAACAAACGCTCTCCTTTCAGCGATGATCAAATATGCAAAATTTTGAAAAACAAAGGATATGATGTCAGCCGGCGAA
The DNA here is from genome assembly GCA_937911575.1 of uncultured Porphyromonadaceae bacterium. Taxonomy (GTDB): domain Bacteria; phylum Bacteroidota; class Bacteroidia; order Bacteroidales; family Muribaculaceae; genus Lepagella. The sequence continues at coordinate 39,683 of CALDPR010000049.1, forward strand.
CGATTGCAAAATATAGAGATCGTCTGGGAATCCCTGTTGCCAGACTGCGAAAATCTCTTTAGAAATTTTGCTTTCTACCCCTCTATTGATTATTTAGAACTCTCAATTTTTTATATCATATTTTGGCATTGCTCCAGATTGCGTGCACACCCATGCCGACACTTCAACTGCTTTTCGGTGTGCCTCTCTGAAATCGTCTCCTCGAAGCAATGAGACTATAAATGTGCCCGAAAATGAATCACCGGCACCTACCGTATCGACAACTTCAACTGCAGGAGTATCAACACACGAAATCTCTCCATTTCGAGCATATACCTTGCTGTACGCATCACCACAAGTCAGCAACACATAGTCTAATTCATATCTCTTAATCAGACTTTTCACTACCTCATCTTCCTCTCCATCAATTCCGAACATTCTGCCTATGACTATCAGCTCCTCATTGTTAAGTTTCAACACAGATGCAGCCAGCATCGACATATCAATCATTGTCTTATCATAGTAATGTTGACGAAGATTGACATCATAAAACCTGACAGCATCAACAGGAAGAGCCCTTAAATATTCATATATAGCGACTCTCGATTTGGAACTTCGCTGTGCCAATGTTCCGAAACATATACAATCACATTGGCAAATAATCTTTTTAACTTCTTCATCGACATTGATATGATCCCAAGCCACATTTTCGACTATTTCATATTGTGCCACTCCCTCTTCATCAAGGGTTATATTCACGATGCCGGTAGGATAAGCGTTTTTCTCACATAGCATCTTGACACCTGATTCTTTAATCGTTGACACAAGTTCATCTCCCAATGAATCATTGCCAACAGCCGAAATCACATAGCCATCTGCTCCATTGCTCATGGCATGATACACAAAATTAAGTGGAGCTCCACCGATTTTCTTAACTTCGGGGAATTTATCCCACAACACCTCTCCTATTCCTACAACAACAGGCTGCTTCATATCAGTATAATTTTATCTAATTTTCTAATAACCGGTTAAAAATAGTCCCGATGAGACACAAAATCTTATCGGGACTACTATATGCTGACATCTTATGTTTTTATTTCAACGACCATTCAACTCCATTCTTTGTGTCTTTGACATCAAATCCGAATGAGGCAAGTTTATCGCGAATCAAATCTGATGTGGCCCAATCTTTCGATGCTTTTGCATTTGCACGAATCTCCATCAACAAATCTACGGCATTTTCATATGGTTTCAGATTTCCTGATGTTTCAACTTCAGCAGATACTCTCACACCGAGAATTTCCACTAAGAACACATCAAAGAGATGACGTAATAAAGCAATATCTGATGATTGTAGTTTTATCATACCATCTGCCGCTTGATTAATGTACTTACAAGCGTCAAAAAGATGAGCCAATACTATCGGTGTGTTCAAATCATCATCAAGAGCTTCATAACATAATTTCATATAGTCGGGTAATTCTACTGTCGATTTTTCTGCAGGCATAAGATTTTGCAAACGACGATAACCGTCGAGCATTTTTTGCAATGCCTTTTCTGATGCAAGAAGAGCATCGTTGCTAAAATCAACCGTACTTCTATATTGTGCTTGCAACACAAAGAAGCGAATCACCATAGGAGAAAACGGTTGATTCAACAAATGGTGTGTGCCATTGAAAAATTCTTCCAGAGTAATAAAGTTATTGTATGATTTACCCATTTTTTTCCCATTGATGGTAATCATGTTATTGTGCATCCAATAATTGACAGCCTCATGTCCACAAGCGGCTACACTTTGAGCAATTTCACACTCATGATGAGGAAACATCAAGTCCATTCCTCCTCCATGAATATCAAACTTATCGCCAAGATATTTTGTACCCATTGTCGAACATTCCAAGTGCCAACCCGGAAAGCCTTCGCTCCAAGGCGAGGGCCAATGCATTATGTGTTCGGGAGACGCACATTTCCATAATGCAAAATCCAGTGGATTGTGTTTCTCATCTTGCCCATCGAGTGTGCGTGTATTATTTTGCAAATCTTCTATATTACGCCCCGATAATTTTCCATAATGATAATCTTTGTTATACTTCTCAACGTCGAAATAAACCGACCCTTTGCTTTCGTAAGCATAGCCGGCATCGAATATTTTTTTGATATACTCAATTTGTTCGATTATATGTCCTGAAGCATGAGGCTCAATGCTTGGAGGGAGCACGTTGAGAGCCTCCATATCTTTATGATAGCTATTTAGATATAGCTGAACCACTTCCATTGGCTCCAACTGTTCGATTCGAGCTTTTTTAGCAACCTTATCTTCTCCATCATCGGCATCGTGTTCTAAATGACCAACATCTGTGATGTTGCGAACATAACGCACTTTATATCCTAAATGACGCAAATAGCGAAACAATATGTCGAACGTAATAGCCGGACGAGCATGCCCGAGATGTGCCGGACCATAAACCGTAGGCCCACACACATACATTCCTACTATATCTTCGTGAATAGGCACAAAACGCTCTTTCTTTCGCGTCAAACTATTATATATGGTCAAATTGTGATCCATAGCTTTTTTTAATTATTATTTCCACCAATTACTCCAAACGGAGGCATTCCTTGATTATTTCCACCTTTGGGGCGTTTCGGTTGAATCTCTCCAAAAGCTGCTTCATATTTCTTCACATTATCGGTTAATGCAAACATCAATTGTTTTGCATTCTCCGGAGTCATTACTATTCGACTCACTACCGGTGCTTGTGGCATTCCGGGTGCAGCAAATATGAAATCTACGATAAATTCATTCGGACCATGCCCCACCATTGCCAAATTACTGTATTTTCCTTCTGCCACTTCCGGCTTTAATTGTATTTGTAATTGATTTTTGTTTTGATTGTTATCGTTTGCCATTTTTATTTATTTTTTGATGTTATTATTTTTCTTTTTCAATTTACAAAGATACAAAATCAATGTGAATCTATCACTATATCTATGAATGATTTTTTATCGTCTACTCCATTAGTGAATATTCTTATAATCTCTGTCGAGAATCCATTTATTACTTCTCCTGCAAAAAACGAACCATAATCGCGACTGTCAATATAATTTTCGCCTACCGGTTCTCCTGTGTTATATAAATAGCAATCTAATCTGGAAGAGGAGATGGTTGATGCATCTGCAACAATAGAAAAAGAGCGTTCGTTTCCATCAGATTGCAATTCAACTTGAAAATTAACAAATTTACCTGATTTCCAACAACTCAACACATTTATTTGTGGCTTATGCAATCTCCCTATTTCTTCAATCGGCATCGGACGAATAGTGTCGAATGGGATTAACGACATTCCGGTTAAAAGAATTGGCATCGGACGTTTTGACGTATCTGCCAACTCTGCCTCATAGCTGACAAGAACTCTTCTGCCTCGTGGTATTATTGTATCTATATATTGAGGTGCATTCATGCGATATTTTTCGGCTTTGTCCGTACGTTGCAATTCCACAGAAATACCGTTTCGATCATCATTTCGAATAAATGTAACTAAATCCACTGCCCAATATTTCGTTGGGTATGGTTCCGTATCCTCCTTACACGACAACATTATCATGCACATCGCCAGTATAATTGCATACAATTCACTTTTTCGCTGCATCACTACTCTTTTTTGTTGTTATCTATTATCTCTTCAATGCGACCATCTTTCATCAACACTACTCTATCGGCTATCGACGATAGAGATGAATCATGAGTTACAATCACAAATGTCTGATTATATTTATTTTTCAACTTGACGAAGATTTGTTGCAATTCTTCTCTGTTTTGAGAGTCAAGACTGCCGGTTGGTTCGTCGGCAAAAATCACTTTGGGGGAATTTATCAATGCTCTTGCAACGGCCACTCGTTGTTTCTCGCCTCCCGACAACTCTGCCGGTTTATGTTCCAATCGCACCCCCAAGCCTAACTCTTCAAGCAGTTGTGTCGCTTTCTGTTTTGCTTCTTTAAGCGAGAAACCTCCAATCAAAGCCGGCATCATCACATTCTCTAATGCCGTAAATTCAGGCAATAATTGATGAAACTGAAACACAAACCCGATATTCTTATTTCTAAACTTTGAGATTTTTTTATCTGATAATTTTGTCAACTCCTCTCCATTATATTCGACAATCCCGGAATCGGGCGAATCGAGGGTGCTCATTATATGCAGAAGTGTCGTTTTGCCGGCTCCACTTGGTCCGACAATAGCGACTATCTCTCCTTCGTGAATCGTTAATGATATATCTTTTAAGACAGTTAAATTGCCATATGATTTACTTATTTTATTTATATATATCATATCCTCACATTTAAATATATCCAATCGTTATTGTCGCAAAATTAATAATTTATATCCACCTACACAACATCATTTTTTTTGCAAACGATGCTCGTTAGGCCACTTTATTCTTCTAAGGGACAGGATCATATCCACTTCCACCCCATGGGTGGCAACGACATATCCGTTTTATAGCCAACCAAGTCCCTTTTACAGGGCCATATTTCCGGAGTGCCTCAATGGCATATTGACTACAAGTTGGACTATAGCGACAAGATGCAGGCAGATGAGGCGAAATTGCCGCCCTGTAAAAAAGTATAGGCAATATAAGAAGCGTTGTCAGTAATTTTTTCATTCCTTATCGCTATTTTTCGAATCATTGATTTGAACAGCCAATTTCGAAAGCAATAAACACATCTTTTCAGATATAGACTTATAGTCATATATTGTATCACTTAGATAAACAAACGCCAAAGAAATATATCTCTCTTTATCGCTTTGCATAGATGCTTCCAAGTCATGTCTCGACAATCGAAATGCTTCGCGAATTCTGCGACGCAACAACACCCTATCGACAGCTCTGCGTTGTTTCTTTTTCGGCACTGTAATCATAAATTGCACATTCTCAATACACGCAGGCACTTCATTGCAAAACATATCAGACAATTCATCTTTTGACATCTCTGCATACATCAATCTTATCGGATAGGCATAGATCGACCTGCCATCATGAAAAAGATGGTTTACAAGTGTACGATGACGCAACTTTGCTGATTTAGGCAATCGATAGTCCATGTTAGTAAAAAATACTTATCAGAGTGCGAAATTACACAAAACTTATCAAACCACAAAAAGTCTATATCCGGATTATCCACACAAATTATTTAACAAGGTCATTGCAAGTTGAGATGAATACTGCAAGACAAAGCAAATAAATGTATGTTCAAACGTCGATAGATTGACAATGCTCAATTTCAGCCATTGCCACAGTATTCAATTTTTTTCGACAAAGAGAGTTTAAAAGTAAAAAAACATTAGGAACTACGAGATTTTTTTTGTAATTTTGTATGCTTTTTAACGAAAATCGAAACTATGACATCAGAAGAAAACGAAAAGAAATATATCGCCGATAATATTCAGGTTTTGGAAGGCTTGGAGGCAGTAAGAAAACGCCCGGCAATGTATATTGGCGATATCTCTGTCCGCGGACTTCATCACTTAGTGTATGAAGTTGTAGACAACTCTATTGATGAAGCATTAGCAGGCTACGCTAATAATATCGAAGTAACGATACTTGAAAACAATTCAATTAAAGTAGTCGATAATGGACGTGGTATCCCTGTTGATATGCATGAGAAGATGAACAAGCCGGCACTTGAAGTTGTGTTGACAGTGCTTCACGCCGGAGGAAAGTTTGACAAAGGTTCATACAAGGTATCCGGTGGACTACATGGAGTGGGCGTAAGTTGTGTGAATGCCCTTTCAGACTATTTGCGTGCCGAAATCTGCCGAGATGGCAAAAGATATATGCAAGAATACTCTTATGGCAAGCCGACATGTGAATTACAAGTAATAGGAGAAAGCGACCACACAGGCACAACAATCATATTCCACCCCGATGCATCAATATTTACAGAGACAGTCTATGACTACGACACACTCGCCAATCGTCTTCGAGACTTGGCATATCTGAATGCCGGAATAACTCTGACCTTGACCGATCTTCGAGAAAAAGACGAAGAAGGGAATTCACGCACAAACAGATTTCATAGCGATGAGGGGTTGAAAGAATTCGTCGAATACATAGACAACAATAAAGAGCATCTGATTGACGACATTATCCACATCAACACAGAGCGAGGAGGAGTGCCTGTTGAAGTAGCAATGACCTATAACACCTCTTTTAACGAGAACATATATTCATATGTCAACAACATCAACACTATTGAAGGAGGCACACACCTCACCGGATTCCGACGTGGATTGACAATGACACTCAAGAAATATGCTGAAGACAACAAAATGCTCGAGAAGTTGAAAATCGAATTATCTAAAGAGGATTTTCGCGATGGATTGACTGCTGTTGTTTCAGTAAAAGTAATGGAACCACAATTTGAAGGACAGACAAAGACAAAACTTGGCAACAATGAAGTGATCGGAGCTGTCCAATCAGCAGTCAGCGAGGCATTACGCTATTATCTTGAAGAGCACCCCAAACAGGCAAAGGCGATTGTTGACAAAGTGGTTCTTGCGGCACAAGCACGCCATGCAGCCTATAATGCACGCATGAAAGTGCAACGCAAATCGCCCCTTTCAGGAGCCGGATTGCCGGGTAAATTGTCCGACTGTAAAAGTCGTGATGCAGCAGAATGTGAGCTATTCCTCGTCGAAGGGGATTCGGCAGGAGGATCAGCAAAACAAGGACGCAACCCTAATTTTCAAGCAATTCTCCCATTGAGAGGTAAGATTCTCAACGTAGAAAAAGCCATGGACCACAAAGTGTTTGAGTCCGACGAAATAGTAAATATGTTCAAAGCATTAGGTGTTACAATCGGAACTGAAGAGGATTCAAAAGAGCCTAACATGACAAAACTACGCTATCACAAAGTCATCATCATGACCGATGCTGACGTAGATGGTGCTCATATTGCGACATTGCTGATGACATTCTTCTTCCGCCGTATTCGTCCAATAATTGAGAATGGATATCTATACATTGCGACACCTCCATTATATCGCTGTGCAACCAAAGGGGCAAAAAAAATACAAGAATATGCTTGGGACGAACAACAAGTGCAACGTTTTGTTGATGTTCACTGTGGAGGTGATCCTTCAAAAATGGTGAAACAACGCTATAAAGGTCTTGGAGAAATGAATCCGGAACAACTATGGGAGACAACCATGAATCCGGAAAATCGTATGCTCAAACAAGTAACCCTCACAAATGCAGCTGAAGCAGACAGAGTGTTTGCCATGTTGATGGGCGAAGAAGTGGGACCTCGTCGCGAGTTTATTGAAAAGAACGCTACATACGCAAACATTGACGCATAAGGCGACAAACACAAGAATAACAACATTGATTAAAGAGGCTGAAATTCAGCCTCTTTTTGCTTATATTGGCAATTATTGGTGTCTGATAATTTTTTTGAAGAAATAAAAATCAGGGCTGATTTCATTTGCAGGAATCAGCCTTTTTGGGTTATTTTATTTTTACAACAAACTTTATAACCATGGTCAAATGTACACATTTTATCAGACAGCCGATATATTCACAAGTAATAAAAGTTTTTATCGGACAGCAATATTTTTTACTTATATCAGAAAATAGAATAAAAAAATAAAATTTGGAAAGAAAAATTTGTAAATTTCAAAATTAAAGTTTAACTTGCAAGCGTTTTTATAGAAGTTAGACAACAGCGAATCTGCAACCGGTTAAATTATGAGATTAACACTCTATAATATATGGTTTCATTATTGTTCTCTGAAATTCAGTGAATAATGCTGTATTTGCATTAGCATAGAGTTAAATAGAGGCCTCGCAAATACAGCAGAATACGCCGAGAAAACAAATAGATTATTAATTTTAAAATACACATAGTATGATGCCAATAAAGAATATATTTATTATTAGTTTTTTATTGTTTGGAACATTTGTTACTACAAATGCACAAATACGTCAAATAATGATTGATCGTGGACGCGAAAGCACAAACAGATTTATTAAAATAGAAAATAATAATCTATATTTGAATCACTTCAGTGGTCTATTATATAAAGATATATCTTCAGTGTTGAGCAATAATGATTGGCAATCAAGCCATTTCAGTGGCTTTCCAATTGATAATTACTTTGTTTATGAAAATCGAGCTCTTGCAGTATCTATTTGCCGTAATATTCCATTATTGATTAAAACAGAAGACAATGGAACGACATATAAGTTTTATTCTCCTGAACAATTTGAATCAAGTGGAATATATTTATTGCTTCAAAATCCGGTGAACAAAAATGAAATAATGGCATTTTTATTCAATGGCAATATCTGTTATAGTTATGATTTTGGAGACACATGGGAATTAAGAAGTGAAAATTATTTTGATATAATAAACGGCAAATATCACCCAACAGATCCAAATATAATAATCGTTGGTATAACAGGACCTGAAGAAGCTATTTATTATTCAACGTTTATGATTTCTTTTGACAATGGTTTTTCTTGGGAAATAATTGACATGAATTTTGATGGGGCTGCAGGAATTGCATATCATTATTCCAATCCAGATATAATAGTAGTCAATGGTTGGAAAGTAATGAAAAGTGTTGATAAAGGCAAATCTTGGGAAATTGTTTATCGAAATGGAGGAGCAAAACCGGAATATACAATAAATTACATTGAATTTGACAAGAGAGGCAGTAACAGACTATATGGAACAAAATGGGATACATCAAAATATCAAACTCAAAATCAATTGTATTATTCCGACGACTTTGGAGCAACATGGGTAGAATTATGCGAGATTAGTTTAGAGGAAGATGACTATGTGATCGACTTCGTACAACATGACAACAATATCTACACATATTCAAAAAACTATAAAGTGCATCAGATAGATTTGGAATTACTTG
>CALDPR010000050.1 GCA_937911575.1 uncultured Porphyromonadaceae bacterium
AGGCTGCCGCTTGGGCAAAGGATACTATGGGCTTGACACTCTACGAGTGGTTGCAGCAGCTCTACGTTAAGTATGGCTTCTTCCGCGAGTCTTTGGTGTCGGTTGTGCGTAAGGGCAAGGATGGAGCAGAGGAGATTCAGCGTATGATGGTTGACTTCCGTGCTAACCCTCCAAAGGAGTTGGCTGGCTCACAGGTTGTTACCGTACGCGACTTCAAGTCGTTGGAGGAGCTCAATGTGCTCACAGGCGAGAAGAGGGCTATCGAGCAGGACTCAAGCAACGTATTGCAGTGGGTTACTGCCGACGGTACTATCGTGTCGGTACGTCCATCGGGCACCGAGCCTAAGATTAAGTTCTACTTCGGCGTTAAGAGCAAGCTCGAGTCGGTCGATAAGTTCGACGAGACCCTTGAGCTGCTCGATGCTAAGATTGAGGCCCTTAAGGCCGAGCTTAAGCTATAATATGTAGCTATAAGAGCGCGAAGCTATTGCGAGTATAGGGGCTGGCTAATGTAAATTGGCCAGCCCCATTTTTTGCCAAGAGGTTGAATAAAAAGATAGGGACGAGAGGGATGAAAGAGACAATAGAGACGCAGAGACGGAAGAGACTACAGAGACGGAAGAGACGAGAGAGACAACAACGAAGTCGGGCATCATCTTTCTCTATGGTCTCTGCGTCCCTGTGGTCTCTGTTGTCTCTAATTTCCCTGCGTCTCTCCCCCCCCTCATAACACCATAACACCCCTACACACCCCCCTGTTATAGTGTTATAAGTGGCGTGCGCGTGAGGGATTAAGAGTAGTTCGCTCGCTGACGCGAGCTAAAGGGTAGAGCGCAGGCGATGCCTGCTAAAGGGTAGCGCGCTCGCCTAAAGCGAGCTAAAGTGTAGCGAAGGGAGCAGTAAGGTTGGTGCGGTCGGAGCGTTGTTGCTGGAGCGTAAGTAGGTTACAATGAGTTACGATGGGTTATAATGAGTTTCTATGACGGAGAGGTTTGTGCGTTAAACCGTTGTCGCTGGCGCTAAACTCCTTAATCTCATTAAGCTCCCTAATCTCCCTTTAGCACCGCAGGTGCGCCCTACTCTTTAGCGCCGTTAGGCGCGCCCTACTCTTTAGCTCGCGCAAGCGAGCGAACTACCCTTAAACCCTTTCAGCGGAGCTGTATCCATAAGGCCAAACACCCCAAACACCCACAAACAAAGAGGGATTGACCTCAATGGTCAACCCCTCCTATCTGACTATCGCCCTTAGGCAAAGACTCTTACAATGCGTTAACGTGCAAAGTAAGCGAGCTCTTAAGGTTAGCAGCCTTGTTCTTGTGGATGATGTTGTGCTTAGCCAACTTATCCAACATAGCGCTTACCTTTGGAAGCAATGCCTCAGCAGCTGCGCGCTCTGAAGTGTTACGCAAAGCCTTAACGGCGTTACGAGCAGTCTTGTGGTAAAGACGGTTGTGTGCGCGCTTAGTTGCGGTCTGACGAATTCTCTTCTTCGATGACTTGTGATTTGCCATAGTTTTAAATCTTTTATAACTTTTTACTTTTTATGTTTTCTACTCTTTTGCCGACCTCTTAAGTCAACCAACCACCCTACTTTGTCAAATGTTTGGTTCTTAAGTTATAGCACCGTCGGCGGCACTCTGAAGACGGCCGTAGCCGCTGTCGGATAGGCACTCACAGGCCCGCTCCTAAGTATCATTTGTAACCGCACGCACCACGCCGAAGCGTAACGCGCCAAGTGCAGCCCGTAGGAGAGTCGAACTCCTCTTTCAAGAATGAAAATCTTGCGTCCTAACCGATAGACGAACGGGCCAATCCACTAATGCTCAGCCTATGCAAGCAATTTAGCGGTGCGAAGGTACGCAAAAATTTCGATTTGACAAACTATTTGGTAAAAAAAATTGCAAAAAGCGACATACTTCAACCACTTAGCGCTCTTCGCAGAACATACGAAGCCCAAGTAGCGAGCTAACGGCGCAGTGTTATGGCCCTGGTCGCAGCATCGAACTTAACGTGGTCGCTATCGAACAGACGCTCGATGTGTCCCGAGGTAATCATCTCGGCCGTAGGCAGATGCACCAAGCGAGGGGTGTCGACAAGAGCAATGCTATCGGCCAGCGACAGGGCGATATCCAACTCGTGCGTAGAGAAGAGCACGCACTTATTCTCGCGATGAGCAAGGTCACGCAGCAATGTGCAGAGCTCGTAGCGGTTCGGCAGGTCGAGAAACGATGTAGGCTCGTCGAGGAGTATAGCGTCGGTCTGCTGCGCTAAAGCACGAGCAATCATAACGCGCTGGCACTCGCCATCCGACAGCGTATCTACCGTGCGACCAGCGAGGGCCTCGACACCTGCCAAGCGGAGGCTACGCTCGACGATGGTATGATCCTCACTGGCGAGGCGTCCCATCCAGTCGGTATAGGGTGCTCGACCTATGGCCACAAGGTCGTAGGCCGTGAGTGCCTCGACATCGACACGCTCGGTATTGACAAAGGCGATGCTTCGCGCCAGATCGCGTGGCGACATAGAGCCTATCGGACTACCATCGACAAGGATATCGCCTCGCTGCACAGCACCTAAGGCCGAGATAGCCCTCAGCAGCGTAGACTTACCCGTACCGTTGCGACCCAAGAGCGCAACGAGCTCGCCACGACGAAACGTGGCTGTAGCATCGGCCATAAGCACACGCGAGCCAAAGGCTAAGGTGATATCTCGAAGTTCAATCATTGGCGGTGACTATTACGAAGTACTACATATATAATTACGGGTATTCCGAGCAGCGAGGTGATGGTATTTACGGGGAGCATAACGCCCTGACGCGCCACGACGTCGCAGGCAACGGTGCAGAAGAGCATCGACACCGCGCCCCACAGCATCGCTGCAGGCATAAGCACGCGATGGTCAGCCGTGCGGAAGGTGATGCGAGCAAGGTGCGGCATAGCCAGGCCGATAAATCCTATAGGGCCGCAAAAGGCCGTCACCGTGCCAGCTAAGAGCGTGGTAGAGATAAAGATTATAGCTCGCGAGCGCGCGACATTGAGGCCCATAGTACGGGCATAGCTCTCGCCGAGGAGCAACATATTGAGCGGCTTAATCACCACGATGGCCAGCACCAGGCCTACGACCACAACGGGAATAAGCACCCACAGCTCGTCGATAGTCACCGTCGACACCGAGCCCATAGTCCACACTACGAATGCCTTGAGCGACTCCTCGGTGCCCATATATTGCAGTATGCCCACCAGCGCCGAGATGGCCGACGAGAGCATCATACCGATGATGAGTATCGTGTTGATATTGCGCACCCTGCGCGACAGAGACATAACCAAGAGCAGTATCGCCGCCGAGCCTATCCACGCCACGCCCGTAACGCCAAAGGAGTGTAGCCACGAGGCCGACGCCAAGCCCATCATCGGCGTGGCGAGCGTGAAGAGCGCAACGCCGAGGCTCGCACCCGAGTTCACACCCAGGACATAGGGGCCAGCCAGAGGGTTGCGAAAGAGCGTCTGCATCTGCAAGCCACTGGCCGAGAGCGCCATACCCGCAAATAGTGCTACCAGCACCTTAGGCAGGCGCATACGTAGCACGATGGTCTCCAAGCTCGCATCCTCCGTAGCGCCACAGAGCACCGACCACACCTGGCCGATACTTACCGACGTAGTGCCTATAAGCAGGTCGGCAATGGCAAGCGCCACAGCACCAGCTGTCAGGGCCACAAAGAGCAACGAACGGGCTATGTTACTTGGCTGATTCATCTACGCTGGATGTTAGACGGTGATGGTAATAGAGGCTATCGCCACGTCGCTGCATAATCTTAGCTAAGTCGCTAAGCACCACATCGGGACGCACTATTGCCGACTCCCAGAAGTCGCTACCTCCCGAGGGAGAGCGGCGGCGATTGTTGTTATATACGTCGCCACGCCTCACGACCGCGGTATTGGCGAAATGGGGCGCTACGCTACGCAGCTCATCGAGGCTCGTACACTGCCCCACGTTGAGCCATATATCGGCCTTGTCGACCAATAGCAGAGCCTCCTCGAGGCCGATGCCACGCGAGCCACCCGAGGGGTTGTTACCTTTATATATATACTCGCCCCCAGCATCCTCTACAAGCTGCACCATATAGCTATCGTCCGAGGGCATATACCACACCTCCTGATAGGGCGTATTAAACATCACCTTTGGGCGCTGCTGCACCGCGACACTACGCCTTACCGCCTCGTAGCGCTCCTCTATCTCGGCAAAGACCTCTACGCCCCGCTCCCCGAGGCCCATAATGTCGGCTATGGCAACCACCCACTCGGCCTTGCCTAATGGCGACTGCTCGGTGTAGTCCCCGAGGTAGATATAGGGTATGGACAACTCGCGTAGCTTGCCCGTCACCGCACTATTCTCGGCCGACACGCCATACATAAGCACCAAATCGGGGTTAAGGGATATTAGTCGCTCAAAGTCGAGGTTACTATCATAGCCCACGTCGTATACCTCCTCAGAGCCACCAACGTGCTCGTTCATAACATAGTGCTTGCCCGACACACCGACGATTGCATCTACCCTACCGAGGATATCGAGCATAGCGACGTGGCTTGTGGACATACACACCACACGCTCGGCCGCACCTATGATATGCTCACCTCGGTATCCGCGCGCCTCGGCCTCGGATTTAAATATCGCCAACGTCTGCTCCGTGGGGCTGTCACCCTGCCAGGGTCGCGTGACTCTGAGGAGCCTATTTCCGCTGTCATCTTCCAATATATTAAAGCCTGTGGCATATCGTGGCGAGTATGTGACATTATCGAAGTCCTCGGCCGAACGAGAGATATCGACCGAATTACAACCACAACATATAGAGAGTGTTGCGAGGATTGCGCGTATATAGTTTCGCAGTTTCACAAGGCAAAGTTACAATTTTTTCGGCATTAATTTGCAATAAACAAAAAATTATTACTATCTTTGCGTCGCAAAACCAGTTCGGGATGTAGCTCAGCCCGGTTAGAGTACACGTCTGGGGGGCGTGTTGTCGCAAGTTCGAATCTTGTCATCCCGACTAACCGAAAGCCTTGATATTCAATCGAGTATCGGGGCTTTTTCTTTTACACTCTCTCCCCTCTCTCATCTCTCTCTGTGGCTTGCGCGTGAAAGATTAATGGTAGTTTGCGCCTAAAGGGGCTAAGGGGAGTTTAGAGACAACAGAGACGAGAGGGACGGAAGAGACAACAACGAAGTCGGGTATCATCTTTCTCTGCGTCTCTGCTGTCTCTGCTGTCTCTGTTGTCGGAACTCATCAGAACCCATCGTAACCCATCATAACTCATTGTAACCTACTTACGCTCCATCAACAACGCTCCGAGAGTTGGACTCGCTGCTTGCAGCCTTTGCCCAGCAGCTACCGCACGCCAAGAGCTTTACGGTACGAGGCGATAGAGACACACAACGCCCTAAGCGCGATAGCCTCGGCTATGGCGAGTACAAGATAACCAAGCACTGCGTTATAACCAAAGAAATAATGTACCGCAAGGCACGTAAAGCCAAGAAAAATTAGTAACTTTGCACTATGGAGAGGATAAAGTTGACAAAGGCAGAGAAGCAAGTTTTGCGAGAATTGCACAGGGGCAACAATAACGTCCCGAATGGCATTGACAACTACCCCTTTGTTGATGCTGTGCTTTCGCTTACCGATAAGCGGCTCATTAAGTCAGCTGTCAATGGCGATAAGGTTATGGATTGTAAGCTAACAGCCAAAGGCTACGCCTACATACGCAGCAATCCTTACCTACACAACCCTGTCAATTGGAGTGCTATTGCTGCCATTGCATCCATCGCCACTGCAATTGCAACAACACTTGCGCTATTCGTAGCGTGTAATAGTTTTATTAAAGGATGTGAAAGTATGGAAACAGCCAAAACACTTAAGGGCGAGGTGTTATATGATTATATGACGCTTTTCTATAATGACGATGATTATCGCAAGATTGTTGAATTATTACCTATTGCCCTTGCCGGCGATATGCATAAGGTGTATGATGTGCTTGAACGCTCAATAAGAGATAACAAGCGGCTGACTCTCGTCTACCCTTCACAAGATGATGCTCCACAAGAAAATTGGGTACTGATAGGCAGCATTATCGATGGTGCATTATACTTGCAGCCACTTAGTTAAGTGGCTGCAAATTGTTTATATACCCAACCATTTCTCGGTACATATCAGGCATATACTTCGTGAACACAGGGTTACCCAAGAATGCATTTTCAAAAGCGTGTGCTAAATATTCAGCCTCTTTGTAGCCCTTGCGAGAAAAATATGATTTAGAGTAAGAAAAAAGAATTGGCAAATTTGTTTTATACCCTTTTAGTTTGTAAATTTGCTGTGTCAAAGCCTCGATGCCGATAGGCTCAATATATCGGACAGGGGCCTCTCCACCTTTATAGGTGCAGTGGCACCACCTCTTCAGCCCCCATAGTGGGGCTGTCGTATTCTATATGACACCTATCAATACATCACCGAAGATGTCTGCTACCTCAGCCCACATTAAACCGAAAGCGGCAGACCCTTGATGGATCTGCCGCTGTGGCACGGGGCACTGTGCGAACTACTTCGCTGGCTCCCACTTGCAGCGCACGGGCGAGATGATTGTACCCTCATCCTTGAGCTGCTTCATAGCCTTATCGACCTCCTTACGGTCAAGACCACTAAGCTCGGCAATCTTGCCTGCGTTCAGAGGCTCACCTGCCTGCTGCATAACCTCCAATACCTTATCTTTAATCTCCATAATCTCAATTCGTTACAAGTTAATTAATCTATATTACTCCTGCTTGTCGAACAGCTGCTTACCGACGCCACATACTGGGCAAGTCCAATCATCTGGAATCTGATCAAAAGGTGTGCCAGGAGCAATACCGTTATCTGGGTCACCAACTGCTGGGTCGTAAGTCCATCCACAAGGCATACAAGTATACTTATCCATAATCTCTTTAGTTTTATTAGTTAATATTAGTTTTAAGTTCTCTATTTATGTTATCTTTTTGTTTCTGGTGCAAAGGTAATAAGTTTTTCTAATATACAAACATATTTTCAATCATACTTTTTTATGCCACTATTAGCAAAATTTATAGCATCGAGTTTTAGCGCAAGGAATAGATGGGGATTATTAAGATAGTTTCAGTTATCACCTTGTATTTTTTGCATCATTACCATTTATATGTTGTGATGGTCGTTACTTCTCCACCTCACCTTCCCACGATATAATGCCGTCCGAAAGCTCCGTAACCTCAAAGCCACAGCCGACCATATGCTCGGCAGCCTCCTTGCTTCTGCGACCACCACGGCAATATACCGCTACGGGACGCGATTTATCCAACTGGGCAACCTTGGCCGCGAACTCCTCGCCATCGATGTCGATATTTACAGCACCAGGGATATGTCCCTCGCTGAACTCCGCAGGTGTTCGTGTGTCGATAATCTGCACCTGATCGTTCTGAATCACCTCGGCAAAGCGTGTTGCGTCTACCGAATCAAAACACCTTGTTGCCTTTGGATTATTGCATCCAGCCATAATTGTCGCTGCAAATAGAATATACAAAATAGTCTTCATAGTTTTATCTTTTAATGTTTTTATTCCGCACAAAGATAACTCTGAGCTATCTGTTTACCAAATTTTATAAGTGTAATTTATATCGAAAGTTTTTATGCAACTATTTGTATCTCTTATAGCACATCACAGAGTATTGACAATAAGCATCGAGAAGATGATCATTGCATCTGCAATACCCTCGCCATTCATATATCACGCAACACCAGAGATAACCGCTACCACGAGCAGCACGATAATCATAAAACTCTTGAACTGTGCAACGAACGTCTGCCACAAAGAGGTATGGGCTTCTGAAGTGCCCCATAAAGTTTTTTGTCTAAACTTTTGGGGTCACTTCAAAACAAGTCCCCATTTGTCAAAGGGGGATATAGGGGAGATACTAATTCACATAAAAAGAAGACGAAAAAGAGGCTGACTTCAAAGCCTTACAGACTTTTTAGTCAGCCTCCCATTCTCTTTGTTCTTTTACATTCCCAATCTAATCAGGCTGCGGTCATTCTCGCTCTTCTGACCGCCTCGCTGCTTGAAGGAGTTGGA
Organism: uncultured Porphyromonadaceae bacterium; assembly: GCA_937911575.1. Lineage (GTDB taxonomy): Bacteria > Bacteroidota > Bacteroidia > Bacteroidales > Muribaculaceae > Lepagella. The sequence goes on from CALDPR010000050.1 coordinate 8,127, forward strand.
GTTGTACGACACTCCAAGCCACAACATACGGCTCTTATTCTTGCTATTGTTTTTGAGGTCGAAGAGGTTGTTATGCGACCACACCTCCCACTTGGCTGTGTTGAAGACATCGGTCAAGAGTACCGATACGGTCATAGCACCCTTCAAGAGGCGTTGCTTGATGCCTATATTCATCTGGTGCGTGAGCGAGGTTGTCAACTGCGGATAGTATTGTGGTGTTGTCACAAAGTATTGCACTTGAATATCTCCACCCTTCCAAGGTGCAAAGTCGAGCAAGAGGTTGCTATTGTTTGTCCAGCCTCGATTGTCGATATTAGCACCCTCGAACACGCCCTCGGTAGTTACATAGTAGGTATTCGCACCCACCGAGAAGTTAAACCACTTCGCTGGTGTTACTTTCAACGAGATGTCAACTCCCGTTTTAAGGTCTTTGTCGGCATTGGCGTAGGTTGTTATCAGTCGCTCGTCCTCCATCTTGGTCACTTGCGATATATAGTCGGTGGTATAGTTCAGGTAACCATTCACAAAAAGGTTTATCACCTCTGAATGTAGACTATAGCTCAAATCAACCTTTGTTGCCTTTTCGGAGTCGAGATGCATATTTCCCTGCTCGTAGGTTGTAGCATCGACCATACTCATATATGGAATGAGCTGCGGATATGTAGGGCGGCCAATGCGACGAGAGAGAGCCAACGACAGATCCTGATTTTCTGCTATCTTATATGTCGCCGAAAGGCTCGGTGCAACGAAAAAGTCATTCTCACGCTCATTGATTGCCTCGTGCTTGCTATTGAGTGTTACGGTCGAGAACTCACCACGCAAACCCACCTTATAGCTAAATTTCTTGCCGATGCGAGAAGCGAACATTGCGTATGCCGCAGGAGTCAACTCGGTGTGCAGCATATCTTTACTCATCGCTTCAGAATATATCCACTCGCCATCCGCAAATTCATAAAATTCGTGATATACATCGTTCTGACGATAGGTTAACTTTGCTCCCGCCGAGAGTGTGCCAACACCGAATTTATGTTTGTAATCAGCTTGTAGAGATGGTATGAATGGGCTTCCACCAGATACCGAGCGGTTATTCTCGACACCACCCACAAAGTAGTGAGATGGTCGCTCGCCCCAAATCTTCGACACCGAAGCACGAATCGTTAAGTCCGAAACCTCTGGTTTGATAATATGAATGTAGGCAACCGAGCCCTCGATGTTCACACGATTCCACGTAACATCGTTATATCGCTCCTCTGAATAATCGACAAAGGTATTATGAAGGTCTTGCTTGATATTTAGGCGAGGGATAATCAGTTTGGCATCTACCGACAAGCGATTGCGAGGGTCGATGCGAAAATCTGCTCCGAGCGAGATATTGTTATTGAAGGTGTAGCGCGTGGATTGCATCTGCTGGGACACCTCATACCCAGTGCTATGCACCTTGCGGTTGAGCGTAGAATTTACCACATCGTCCTCGTACTTAACATTGTAGCTGAATTGCCACGATGTCTTTGGACGATTATACGAGAGGGCGATATTGCCATTGGCGAAGTGGTTGAAACCATAGTTTGCTGCTACCATACTGCTAAATCCCTCGGCACGATTGCGCTTCGAGATGATGTTGATGATGCCACCCGTACCACCTGCATCGTGCGAGGCATCGGGGTTTGTGATAACCTCAATGCTCTGAATATTTGCCGCAGGGATAGTCGAGAGATCGCTGGCGGTGGTAGGCACACCGTCCATCAAGACAAGGATATTCTTGTTACCACGAATGGCTATCTCATCGTTCGAAACGCTCACCGATGATGCCGAGCGCAAGATATCTATTGCCGTACCCTTGCTCGAAGCCATATTTGCCGAGGCGTTGATAGTGGTGTGCTCAACGGTGGACTTCTGCGCCACCTCCTTGCCCGTAACGACAACCTCTGCAACCTCGACAGCTGCCTCCTTTAATAGTATTGTTCCGAGGTCGATATGTGCCTTGTTGGGCACAATAAGTCCCTCATACTTCTCGTAGCCGATAAACTCTATCGCAAGACGATATTCGTCGGTGGAATGATTTGTTTTAAGTGTGAACTTACCCTCGCTGTCGGTAACAACTCCCGCAATGGGTGTTTTGTCTTGGTAAATCGCCACCGAAGCGTATGCAACAGGACTATTCTGCTGGTCGATGACCTTACCTGAAATCGTACACTTTACCCCTTGCGCAAAGAGCGTAAACGGAACACCACAAAGTGCAAGAATGAGTATTATAGAGGCAACTATCTTCTTTATCATAAATTCAAATTTTGGGTAAAGATACGACAAATATCGCAAATCTGCGCATTAGGCACGTGCGCTATGATTGTTATTTACCTACAATTATACGGCTCAATACCTGAGTCATACAGTGAGCTGCACCATAGCCATCTATGAGGCTTTCGAGAGGAATCCACTCAACTTTAACACCGTGGCGTTTGAAGTTTTCTTGCAACTCTTCCGATTGTCCGGCTACAGCCATGATGTGACGAGGAGCTATAGCCAGATAGTTGTTGGCATAGTGCAACTCGTCTTCTACCTTGATGGGGATGATGGTATAACCGCTATCCTTGAGATATTGTACAAAGGGAACATCCTTTTGTGCAAGCGTATACTCCTTCTCACCGGGACGACGAGTATACAGGTCGACAGTAACCCACTCAGGATCACCCTCCTTGGCATACAAGCGACTCTCTACCAATGTACACAAATCCTTATCGATAATATTGAAGTATGTATCGAGGTGCATTTGCATTTGCCACCATTTGTGGTCATTGACTACAGCAATAGTATCATGACCAAAGGCGTCGGCATCCATGATTTGCTTGATAGCTTCTATATTGGTGCGCATACCGCAACCTATAAAAGAGACATTGCCTGCAGGTATATAATCGCCACCCTCAAGACGTCCATTGCCTGTTATGTTGAGGATAGGTTTCACACCCAGCTGCTCGTAACAGATAGATATTATAGAAGTCTCGGGAGCACGCTGTGTAGAGTTCATTTGGCAAATGATATGTCCACGAGGAGTTGTAACACTTTGGTCGCGAGTAAAATACAAGTTCATCAAGGGTCTATGAGTGTACACAGCCTCTACACCAGTATTGTTGTCGGTTGCATAGAGTGTAACCGTGGGTTGCAACAAGATACAACGTACCAAGTCGGCACGCGACATCTCGTTGATAATCTTCATTCGGTAATTGTCGTTTTCTACCAAATCGGCATTAGGAATGTTTGACACATCATACTTGAGAACATTCATGGCTTGCTCACGCAATTTTTCAATAGGAGCTTCGCTCAACAACTGTTCTACGGTATACACCTTGATACCATTATTCTCGAGAGCCTTGATATAACCACGATGCTCGGATGCTGCCTTATCAACATCAAAATAATTCTCGAACAAACCCGCCGAAGGATGTATCACACCATCAAAAAGTTCTTGACCGGGGGTGTGCATTAAGATGGCTGTTGCCTTGTCCCACTCGGCTCGAGGATAACCCTCGGCCTGCTGAGCTGTTGCATAACCATATACCGATAATAAAAGAAGTAGTGATAAAATTATGCGTTTCATGATAATAAATTTTTCATTAGTGTCCCATAAAAATTTGGGACTGGTTAGACATTAAATAAATTTTGTGCAACAACTCCGAGTAATCATTCGATAGCAACTCCTCACGTTGGTCTGCTACTATTGAATGTCTGAGTATTAATAATTCATATTATTTTACTGCAAAAATAATTCTATTTCCATATAACAGCAAATTTTCAGTAATCTATTTCCATAAATAACATAAATTCCCAACTTCTATTTCCATAAATTTCACTCTTCGTCACAAAATCTATTTCAATTGTTACTTGTCTTATTGTGCAAACATCACGTTTGAAGAGTCTTGTGTTGTGTCATTTTTTTGCTTTAAATGGAACTGCAACATCTGGAGGAATATTGTTAAATTGCTATCAGACAATATTCTTTCCTCATTTTGCCCTCTCTTTCGTTTCTTTGTTGTATCTTTGTCAACGGATAATGCGAAAATTTGAGTCATCGTCGAGAAGGATATTCGTTAGAAAAGGCTGATAATTGAATTTTTAACGGAATAGACAACTCATGCAGATGAAAACGGCAGATTTTATTTAGCAAATAAGTTATGAATATATTAGTAACATCAATCGGGTCTTTTTCAGCCGACTGTGTGATAAATTCTTTAAAAAAGATGCATCATATTGTCGTGGGCTGTGACATAAATCCTAAAGAATGGATTGTTGCAGCCAAAGATTGTGATTCGTTTTATCAAGTACCATTATGTAAGAATTGCGAGCATAATTATATTTCTGCAATTATAGAAATTTGCCGGATTGAAGAAATTAATTTTTTGATTCCTTTGACTGATGTTGAAGTTGATGTTTTGAATAAGCATAGAGCATTGTTTGATGAGATAGATTGCAAGCTGTGCATTCAGTCTGATGCTTGTTTAAGAGTGGCTCGCAATAAATGGAATATGTTTAAATATTTTCGAGATGAAAAAGTATTTAAAGTCCCGAATACAATTCTATGCAATGAAGATTTTGAAACTTCGGTCAAAGAATTGAAGTTGCCTTGTGTCTTAAAACCTATAAGCGGGAGGAGCAGTGAGGGATTATTCTATATTGATAATTTATCTGATTTTAATTTCTCAAAAACATATGAAAATTATATCGTACAAGAGTATATAAAAGGTTCGATTTTTACTGTTGATTATCTGAGAGATTCGTTTTCAAATGATTTTTCTATTGTCAGAGAAGAGTTGCTTCGCACAAAGAATGGTGCAGGCACTACAGTAAGAGTCGCAATGAATCATAAGTTGGGTATGGCTGCATCGTTTATTGGAGATAAATTGGGAATAATAGGAGCCGTAAATTTTGAATTTATTTTTGATGGGGAAGAGTATTATTTAATTGATATCAATCCCCGTTTTTCGGCAGGCATTGCATTTAGCCAATTTGTTGGCTATGATATCGTAAAAAGTTGTTTAAATTCTGTTATGGGCAATGAAATAATTAAGCCGATCTGCTATGATGAAAAGATAATCTGTAAACGCTATCGAGAAGAGTTGATTTGATTCTTATCGAGAGTTCGCTCCCATTGTCGTCGGAGATTTGTATGTACTCGCGTCTTTGCAGACGCTGTGTCGCTGGTCTCCCTTTCCGAGGGTATCGCTTCGCTCAACCCCCGGTTATTGAATCGCTTCGCTCTCCGGTGCTTCGCACCCCTATACCATAGATTGTCGTCGAGATATTTGGATTGAGGGAAGCAATCAACCCTCGGGAGAGGTCTTGTAAATAGAAAAAAGAAATCTCAACCACTTTAATCAGCGATTGAGACCACTTTTTATCCTTCTCGTTTTATCAGACAGCAATAGTTTTTTTATTTGGAGTGCTATACGTTAAAACGGAAATGCATTATATCTCCGTCTTGCACAATATATTCTTTCCCTTCGACACCCATTTTCCCGGCTTCTTTGACGGCTGTTTCTCCTCCGAGAGTAACATAGTCATCATATTTGATAACTTCGGCACGAATGAACCCTTTTTCAAAATCTGTGTGAATGATTCCGGCACATTGAGGAGCTTTCGAACCTCGCATAAATGTCCATGCTCTCACTTCGTCTTCACCGGCAGTGAAATAGGTTTGCAAGTTCAATAATGCATATGCTGCACGAATTAATCGCGACACACCCGATTCCTCCAATCCTATTTCAGCAAGGAATTCCTGACGCTCTTCGTAGGTGTCTAATTCGGCTATTTCGCTTTCTGTCTGAGCTGCTACTATGAGCAGTTGGGCATTCTCTTCTTTGATGGCTTCTCTAACTGCTTCCACATATTTATTACCATCTACAGCTGAAGCTTCGTCAACGTTGCATACATACATTACCGGCTTGTTTGTCAGGAGGAACAAATCGTGGGCAAAGCGTTGTTCGTCTTTTGTCTCGAATTGTACGGAACGTGCCGGTTTGCCTTGTTCGAGAGCTTCTTTATATGCTTGAAGCACATCGGCTTGCAGACGTGCTGTCTTGTCGCCTCCCGTTTGAGCTGCTTTTATAGTCTTTGCCAAGCGTGTCTCCACAGTTTCCAAATCTTTCAACTGCAATTCATAGTCAATGATTTCTTTGTCTCTAACCGGATCTACGCTGCCATCAACGTGGGTAATATTGTCATCATCAAAGCAACGAAGAACGTGAAGAATGGCATCTGTCTCGCGTATGTTGGCCAAAAACTTATTGCCTAATCCTTCCCCTTTTGAAGCTCCTTTCACCAATCCTGCTATATCGACAATCTCTACGGTGGCAGGGACTACACTGCGAGGATTACACATCTCAACGAGTTTGTTCAGACGCTCATCGGGAACTGTGATAACTCCTACATTTGGTTCTATGGTGCAAAACGGAAAGTTTGCCGATTGTGCTTTTGCATTACTCAAACAATTAAAGAGGGTCGATTTGCCTACATTAGGAAGACCCACGATTCCACATTGAAGTGCCATATGTATTTATAATTTTTCTTGTTGTAGTTTTCTGACTACAAAGTTACTACTATTTTTCCACTCGCCAAAATCATAATTTCAGAGGCTGTCGGCAAGGTGTTGAATTCAAAAAAATTGTGATTATTCGTGTCAATGTGTTTCGACTATATGTGTCGGAGGCATTGTTGCATTCCGGCTATCTGTCGCTTTGACCACAGCATCGGCTAATCCGGCAAATGCTTCTGCTTCCGGATTTGCTACGTCGGGAGATGCAAATTCTATGCCTAAGGCAGCCGGAGTGCCGGCATCGCCGTCATTGCATATCCCTGCCACAAGTGGAATTTGTGCCAACAGGTCGACTCCGAGTTCTTCGCAAAGACGCACTCCACCACCGTTGCCGAAAATGAAATATTTCTCATCTGGGTGGCTCGCCGGGGTGAACCATGCCATATTTTCCACTAATCCAAGTATCGGCACATTCACCTTATCGCCCATAAACATGGCTATCCCTTTTCGAGCATCGGCAAGTGCCACTTCTTGTGGTGTGCTGACAACTACTACTCCGGTGATTGGCAGTGTCTGTACGAGTGTCAGATGAATATCTGATGTGCCCGGTGGCATATCAATAAGGAAATAATCAAGTTCTCCCCAATTAGCATCGGTGATTAATTGTTTAAGAGCATTACTTGCCATTCCTCCACGCCAAAGCACAGCACTGTTTTTGTCAACTACAAAGCCAATTGATAATAGTTTGACTCCATATTTTTCGATAGGAACAATTTTGTTGACTCCGTCAATCTCTTCCATATATAGAGACTCCTCTTCGACTCCAAACATTTTAGGCACTGATGGCCCGAAGATGTCGGCATCAAGAAGTCCTACTTTATATCCTTTCGCTGCCAAGGCAACGGCAAGATTTGAGGCGACAGTTGATTTCCCAACTCCTCCTTTACCTGATGATACGCCAATGATATTTTTTACTCCCGGAAGAGGATTTGTCTTTTGTTCCGGCAGCTGACGGCGTGTCTTGACAGAGATGTTTCCTTTGATTTCTACATCTGCACCGACATAGGTGAGTATGGCAGTCTCGGCTGCTCTAACCATGCTTTTGATGAATGGGTCGGTTGGTTTTTCGAATATCAATGAGAATGTCACTTTGCGTCCATCTATTCTGATGTCGTCTTCGACCATTTCGTTTTCAACCAGATTTTTTCCATTCCCCGGATAACGAACAGTCTTTAAAGCGTCGGTAATCAACGCGGGATATATAGGATTGTTGTTGCTCATAGATTATATGTTTTAATTTTATTCTTCTTGTATCATGCATTGGGCCACTCCTCGCTGAAAGGAATGATAGTCGTCGTGTTCGATATCATCTTCTTCCGGCTCAATCAAGTCTCCCTCTTTGGGCAATGCGAAGGATATATATTTTATCTTTTTCCCCCTTGCGAGCCATTGTTGTTCATAGAATGTTTTTATCGAAAGTATCGGATCGGCAAATGTGCTGTCGTAGAGGTCGGCTGTATTGACAAAAATGTTGAATTTATTTGTTTTGACCAATCTATCCGTATAGGTGTAAAGGAATGGAGAGTCTGTCTTGAGATGCACTGTGCCGTCGGGTTTCAAGATTTGTCGGTATAATTCCATGAAACGTGTAGAAGTGAGACGGCGACGGGTCTTTTGCATCTGTGGGTCCGGAAAAGTAATCCATATTTCCGAAACTTCAGATCCGTTGAAGAAACTATCGATCAGTTCGATGCCTGTGCGTAGAAAAGCCACATTTTTCAACCCTTCTGTTTCAGCAACTTTCGCTCCGGTCCAGATCCTTGCTCCTTTTATGTCGATGCCGATAAAGTTCTTGTCGGGATATTGTCGGGCAAGACCAACTGTGTATTCTCCTTTCCCGCAACCGAGTTCAAGCACGATTGGATTATCATTCTTGAAATATTCTTTATTCCAATTTCCTTTTAACGAGAAGCCTTCGCGTTGCAACACTGCCCATGGGTATTGAAACACACACGAGAAGGTTTGCATTTCAGCAAATTTTTTTAATTTATTTTTTCCCATTGTCGTTTAAATGACGATGTTTTTTATAATTCTTATCTGATTAATTTAAACGAATAGACGTGAGTTGTTGTAGTAACCAACAATATAAATGTGTTTTCGGAATATATCGATGTGTCGATTGAGAGTGTCGGAGCATTATTATCCTTTTGAATAATCATTTTACCATCAATAGTAAACAATCTGACATCTTCTATGATATTGCTTGATAATATATTCAACAAATCACCTTCGAACCACACATTAATAGCCTCTTTCACAGACTGAATACCCACTAAATCAGATTTATTTTTAATGTTGAATTCTTTCCATTGTTCGGCCGTTTTCCACACATCTTCAGAGCCGTCTTCAACGATTAATTGCACAGATGGCTGGTCGATTCCTTCGAATACATTCTCGCCCACTTGTGGCACATTAGAGCCAAGACTCGCTACAATCACTTCTGTCAGATCAATCATACCTTCCATGGCATGGTCGTCAAGCATCGTTAAGTCGCTACCAAATTCAATCTTTTCCGATTTATTATCTGCAAATGCATATCTGCCGATTGATTGAGTAGTGTTTAAATCCAATGTTTTCAAATTCAATGCGTCTGTGCCGGCATATGCCAAATCGGGAATTTCTGTTTGACGTTTGAATGATAAAGAATAAAGTTTTGAACAATAAAAAAACACTCCCTCTCCAAGCGTTGGGTTTTCACCATCAATGATTACAGACATCAAATTATTGCAATTTGCAAATGCATATCTGCCGATTGATTCTGTATTTGCCGGTATCGAAACCTCGTCAATGTTGCTATATTGGAATGCTCGGTCTCCAATAACCGACAGATTGTCGGGAAGGATAATCGAAGATAGAGATGAGGTGCCTGCAAAAGTTGATTCTCCGATTGCCAACAAACAGGGAGGGAAAGCGACGTCTGCCAATCCACAACAATTATAAAATGCATAAGGAGCCACTTCTGTGATAAGCGACGATTGCATATCCACCGAACGGAGATTATCGCACCCACTTGCTAAATAATCACCAATTGTTTTCACTGATGAGGGGATTGTCAAAGTTGTTAGATTATCGCAATCGGCAAAGGCATACGAACCTATTGACACCACACTTGTCGGAATGCTTATTGATTCGATCTTTGAATTAGCAAATGCTCCGGCTCCTATTGATGTCAACGATGAGGGCAACACTACTGACGATAGATTCATGCCGAAAAATGAATTTGCCGGCAATTCGTTTGCTGCAAACGATGATGATGTGCCCAATATCAAATCTTTCGAAGAGATTGCCTCGATACTGACATTTTGAATATTCAGTGAAGTCAGATTGATCAACTCTTCATTGATGGTTTCAAAATCCTGAGCATTCATAGTCCCGACCAACGTCAATGATTCCGACAATCGAATTTCATCTGTCAGCAACTCTGATAAAGAACCGGAATTGACCGATAGAGGAGTGGCAAACGCTGATATCGAGAAAAAAAGGATAAAAATTTGTAAAAACAATCTTTTCATTGCTATGATATTTTTCTGCAAATAAATATTTTGCAAAGATAAGCAAACGAGAGGAGAATGCCAAAAGAAAACGAAGTTTTCAATTTGGCTTATCCCGAGTGCAGCCAATCTTCGACGACAGTCAAAGTAAGCAAACGAGAGGAAACAGCGTTTTTTTATTTTAGATTAAAGCGTATCTTTAAATCTGAGATAAAATTATCGAGAGTCGGGTCGGCATCTAACTTGGCGATGAGTTTATGACCATTGATTGTCGGATTGCAAACGGCCCATGTGCTATTGAACGATTTTTCGAGAGTATAATAGTCGAGAGTCTTCTTCTCTCTATCTAAAACCACAGCAGCAAAAGAAGCTTCCGGCTCCATCATTGGTGTTGGAAACGTATATTTAAGTATTGCTACATTATCGTTGACATGTTCGACATCGGCATTGAGATCGCTCCACTCGAAGGCAAAAGGATTCTTACTATCGTCGGTAAGACACTTATGCCAAAAATGGAAGTTTGTCAATGCATCAATAGGTAGTTCTCCATTTTGGCAAGCCTCTATCATTTCGGGGAGAAAACGAAATTGAAGAGTATAGCGAGCTTGATGACGATCGAGAATGTTTTCCTGTTCCATACTTAACAAAATATGCGTATTAGTTATTATAGAGTGGATTTCTATCCGGAGGAAGAATCACTTTTGGGTCGATTGAATCTACATTGATAACGATAATTTGGGAGTCTCCACGCCAAGGAAGTGAAGAATGGTATATTTCATATTCGACTCTTACGGGCACTCCACTATACTGATATTGCTTTAGTTTGGCACCAACATTGTCATCTGGAACAGAGAAGATGAAATCACCATCATATGTTCGCGTTGTGTCCATAATGTTTTTATACGGAATGATTGATGCTTCGAAAGTCTTAAAAACGACACCACGCTTTTCTATTTGGTCTACATATCCATATTGCGAAGCCTCTTCGACGTATGGATTGAAGAAATACCACCATAGAACGACTGCTCCTGCAACAACCATAACAATGGCAATCAGAGTCAGATAAAGTTTAAATGGTCGGCGTGGACGAAGATGCTCCCAACGATCTTCTTCTTCCCAATACTTGGGATCATCGGGTTTATATTCCGGTTTTTTCTCCGGTTTCTCTTTTTCCGGCACATCAGGACCATAAAAATAGTCGGTGCGATCGTCGTCTTCTTCGTTGTTAAATATCATGATATAAATGTGTTAGCAAATAATTATTTAATAGCTGTTTTTTTCTTGCCTAAAGATATATAAATCATTGTGTAGATACCCAATATAATCAGCATTACTGTCTGAGCCGACCATACGAGCATTGAGAACGCTGTCCCTTCAGCATCAGAGATGCCATAGATTGCCAATCCAAACATCACAGCTATATTCCAAGGACCAAGACCTCCATTAGAAGGCACTGCCATTCCTATTGAGCTGAACACGAAAGCAACTAAGCAAGGAATCAATCCAAAAGCATAGCCGTCTGTTGAGCATAGCTCTGCTGTATAGCTAAAAGCATAGAAAGCCACATATAGTTGAGAAAAGTAGCAACCCCAGATACATAGCGTATAGAACAAGAAGAGTCCACGACCTTTCATCTTTGTAACAATCATGAATCCTGACCATAGTTCGGCTAATAAAGCGACGATTTTTTGAACAAATTTTGTGGCTTTAAACGCACGAAAAGCGATCCAACCGATAACGACAACTCCAATGCAGACAATCCAAAACCATGGATTATATAGCAATCCGATAATTCCTTGTCCGATAGGATATTTAGTCAGAAAGGCTGTCAATGCAGATGAAGCTATTATGAATGTGAATATCGTCAATAATAATACCGTTATTGTGTCGGCTAATCGGTCGGCTACCATTGAGCCAAACACTGATGTGAAGGAGGCTTTTTCTCGCTGTGCTATATATGTGCATCGCCACACTTCGCCAAGTCGTGGAAACACTAAATTGAGTGCGTAAGTGCCGAATATTGAGCAACTCAATGCCATCAACGACGGATTGATGTTAAGCCCTCGCAGTTGCAGACGCCATCTTAATGCTCTGAAGATATGACTCAACAGGCTGATTCCCATTGCAAAAAGAATCCACCAATAATTCACTCCTCCTCGGATTATATCCATCATATCGGAGAAGTTTACTTTTTCAAACATATACCACACCAATGCAATTGTCAAGAGCAATGGCAATAGATATTTTATCGAATATGAAAGAATCGTTTTGCCGATTCCCTGTTTTTTAATTTCTGAAGACGTAAGATTTTCCATTTTGGCTATAATTTATCTGCAAAATTACTCCACAGAGTCTTAAAAAGCAAATTATATGCTCTGAAAATGATTTTTAATTCTTATTTATCCGACGGTGGAGCATTAGATTTTATGTGTCAGCCACCGACAGTAGATCAGTCCTGTTGTTGATGATTTGATTGCCCGAATCGTAGGTTTTGCTCCGTTGCGAGGTGAGCGGATAAATGGGCGAAAAATGATGTCGGCAAGACAATCATACCATCGTTGCATTCGTATCATTTCGGAATTGACAATCCCCGGGTCGGCACAATTAACTCGTATGTTTAGAGGTCGCAATTCTTCCGACAGTCGACGAGCATATTCGGTAATCATACGTTTTGATTTGCCGTAGGTGCCTAATTGTGAAAATTTATTTTTAGGAAATGTCGTTGGGTAGTCTTTACGTCGGTGAAGAAAGCGAGTGAGTGAAGTTGTGAAAACGATAGTCCCGTTGTCGGCAATTTCTGATTTTAGCAATTCGTTGAGCAACATGGTGTTCAGATAATTTACTCGCATGGTGTGTTCGCAACCGGAATCGTCGGTGATGAATCGTCGGTTCATGATACCGGCATTATTGATGATACCGTTTAGTCTCGACTTATAGTATTGTCGTTCAGACGTTTCAGGGTGAACAATATCGAGGATAAGCAAAGATTTAATGTCTTCAACACATTGTCTGACAGACCTTTCGCTACTCAAATCTAATTCGACAACATTGATAGATTTGCATTTCTTATGTTTCGTCTGTAATTCTCTTTTGAGTGTTTCGGCTTTTTGAGTATTTCTGCATGCAAGGATTATTGGTTCTCCTTGGGCTGCGAGATAATCAGCAATCTCTTTGCCGATTGCTCCTGTCGCTCCCGTTAGAAGATAAGCTCCTTTGTTATGTTCGCTCATTGCCGGTTTCATCGTTTGCGAATGTTTTTATCCAAAAGTTTGTGTTTGACCATCATTCTCACCGATGTTGGCATCACCCCCACGAAGAAAATCGACAATCGATTCAGCAAACCATTGATGTATTGTTTCCTGCGTAAAAATAGTTTTTTAACAGCCTTTTTTGTAAAACTCTCGGGCGTATCCAATACGCCTAATCTGACAGCCAAACGTTGCAGATTAGCCGGAAGACCGAATAAATCTGTTGCTATACCCCCCGGACAGGCAACCATCACTGCCACTCCATAATCTTTGAGTTCATAGTGCAAGGCTCTCGAAAGTACGCGTATATATGCTTTAGTGGCTGAATACATAGCAATACCGGGCATTGGCATCCAGCACGACATTGACGACATATTCAATATATAGCCATCTTTGTTGTTTTTCATGCGTTCTCCCACATAATAACACAATTCCGTTACGGCTCGCATGTGAAGATCAATAAAGAGATTCAAACGATCAATCGGGGTGTCGAGAACAGGATTAAATGAAAATATGCCGGCATTGTTGATGAGAATATCAACGTCAAGATTATTTTCGTCGAGAAACTGAACTATCGAACGAGCCGCTCCATTGCAGGCAAGGTCGAAATAGTGTGTAGTTACTTCAACCGAATATTTCTGAGATATTTCAACACCATATTTCAGCAATTCCGATTCTTGATTGCTGATCATTATCAGATTTATGCCTCGCTCTGCAAGTCGGTAGCAAAACTCCAAGCCGATGCCGGAACTTGCACCGGTAATCAATGCTGTCTGCTCCTTAACGTCTTTCATTTTGCTGCTTGATTTTGTCGATTTCTCTCTCTATTTTCGCAGGCAGATTGTCGAGGTGTTTATGACACACCATATCTTTTGAATACATTCTGGCTATGCAATAGTTCACATGATCGCAATCGCATTTATAGTCTTCTTGTCGGAGATGATTCACAAATTCAGTGTCCCGAATCAATGCTCGTGCTATTTGAACGAATTGAAATCCCTCGTCATCAATAACTTTCTTAATGCCTTCACGCGATGTTATCCCTCCCACATAGATTAAGTCTCCTTTCAGCTCTTTGCGAAAGATACGTGCATCATCGAGGAAATAGAGGTCTTTATATGGTTCTGACGGAATCATATATTTCCCGACCATTCTGACACCATATTTCAACCATAGTTGTTTCATATAATGAGTCATCGTGTATATTGGCATTTCACCTCGCATGACATACATTGGTGCTTTGCTTACAAATCCACCCGACAAGACTATGGCATGAGCTCCCAGTTGCTCAATCTCTTGTGCTATCGTCAAGCAATCGTCGATGTCGAGTCCTCCTTTGAATCCATCACGCATATTTGTCTTGACAATCACCCCCATGTCGTTGCCGGCGGCTTTCATCACTTCCTCCATGCACATACGCATGAAACGCATACGATTGTCGAGCGAACCTCCGAATTTGTCTTTGCGATGATTTGTGTAAGGAGATAGAAATTGTGAAATCAGATATCCATGACCGGCATGTAGTTCCACACAATCAAAACCGGCATCGCGTGCTGTGACGACAGCCTCTCCGAATTGTCTTGCCAAAGTGGTAAGTTCGGAACTACGCAGCCCACGAACTATCGTCGGTGAGTAAAGATTGAATCCGGTGCTTGCTCCTACCGGAATGCAACCGGCTGTGGAAATATGTGTCATGTTGCCACAATGTCCGATTTGAATAGATGCTTTTGCTCCTTGTGCATGAATATCGTCTGTGATTCTTCGCAATTCGCCCACTATTGATTTGCGTAACCATAATTGTGTCTTAAATGAAAGACCTGATTCGCAGATACTTGCATATGCCAATGTTGTCATGCCTACTCCTCCACGTGACACACTGACATGATAGTCGCGAAGTTTCTCAGTAGGGTTATAGTTTTCACACATTCCTTCGAAAGCGGCAGAGCGAATTGTGCGATTGCGTAATTCGATTGGTCCGATTTTATATGGAGTGAATAGTGTCTGGCTCATCTTATTATTAAATATTAATATATGAACGGAATAATTTTTTTTCTATTCAAATGTCGATATTCATCGCCAAATTCTCTGATATAGCGTTGATGCAGTTTGCCTGCTCGTGGTGCGAGATTGGCAAATGTCCACAATGCAAACATCAATCCGGCCGGAGACCATGTCAAAATCGAAAATCCAACCCATTCGGTGATTTCTCCAAAATAGTTGGCACTTGTGACGTAGCGAAACATTCCTCCTTTCGGAATGTAGTGTCCGGTATCTCCCGGACCTCGAAGATGGCGTATGATATAGTCAGAATGAATATTGATAATCATTCCGATAATGAAAATTATCAATCCGACAATGAACTGTGGTGTTGCAAACCATGCAAGTGATAATGTCTCTGTTGGTGAAAAATGAAATAACCACCCTCCAATCATGTAGGCATTAATAAGATTAAATGTGATACCCATACAGATAATCGCAAGAGGCATTTTCCCTTTCCCTTTAATTAATAATGGAAAAATAAATGAGCGTTGAAAATAGTGCAATTCGAATATCAGCATCATTACTATTGGAACTATTTCCGTACGGCGTTCGCTAAACCACCATATTATGAGCATTGCTATAAATACGGGTGCTTCCATAAGAATCCAACCCAACTTATTGTTGATTGTCGGACCCCATTTTTTTGTGTATGCAACACCGTAGCCTGCTTCAATTTTATGTAAAAATATAAAAACAACTACTGCCATAATTCCCATTATCAACAGTATGTCGTTATATAATTCAATGTTAAAAATATAATTCATTATGATTGCTCATCAGTAAAACATATTACAAAATTACAAAAAAAATTAAAGCAACCACAATTTATAATAGTCAAAAACGCACAAGTTTGGTCTTTTGTGCGTTTTTAGTATGTATTTATTCTTATTTTGCTCCGTTGTGTCTATGATGTCCATGACGCTCTTTATGGTTAGGGTTGTGTTTAATCGGTGAGGGTCGTGATTGTTTCAACTCTTCGACATATTTATTGATGCGTCGCATTTCTTGAGGAATAATGATTCCTTGTGGACAGTGAGATATGCAGACACCACAACCTATGCAATGGTCGGCTTGACGAAGTTTTGGAACCGAACGATCGTAGCCCACCAAAAAGGCCTGGCGTGCCTCCTCATAGTTAGGATCTTGCTTCCCTGTCGATACATTTCCTTCGTTGACACATTTGTTGTAGTGGAGAAGAATTGCCGGGATATCCAATCCGTAGGGGCATGGCATACAGTATTTGCAATCATTACAACTGATGGTGGGGTATTTGCGAATCAATTCTGCTGTATCCATTAAGAAATTGTGTTCTTCTTCTGTTATCGGTTTCAATGGCATATATGTGCGAAGATTATCTTGCAAATGCTCCATGTAGGTCATGCCACTAAGCACTGTCAGCACCCCTTCATGTGTGCCCGCAAAGCGAAATGCCCACGAGGCTACACTGCGATGTGGCTCCCGAGTTTTTAACTTTTCTACGATAGCATCTGGAAGATTGGCAAGGCGTCCACCAAGAAGTGGCTCCATAATAAATACAGGAATACCTCGTTTCTGGAGTTCGGTATAGAGATAGTTGGCATTTACGTTTCGTGGCTCAATATCGGGTGTGCGTTTCCAATCAATATAGTTGAGTTGTATCAACACAAAGTCCCAATGATATTTATCATGGAGAGAAAGCATATAATCGAATATTTTTATGTCGCCGTGAAAGGAGAAGCCGAGATTGCGAATACGTCCGGATTCACGCTCTTTGACAAGATAATCGACCATTCCATTGTCGAAATAACGGCGACGAAGCAGATCTGTCGACGATAGTCCCAGTTTGTCGTTGCTCCCTCCGATTGAGTGTAGAAGATAATAGTCTAAATAATCGGTTTGCAACTCTTTGAGTGAGTTGCGATACATTTTTATACTCTCTTCTCTGCTCCATGTCGATTCGGCAAAATTAGACAGTTTTGTAGATAAGAAATATTTTTCACGAGGGTAGCGAGACAGTGCTATCCCCATTGCTTTTTCAGAAAATCCTTTGCAATATGCCGGACTTGTGTCATAGAGATTCACACCATGCTCAATTGCGTAATCGACAAGTCGGTTCACTTGTTCTTGGTCTATTTCATCGTCGCTCTCTCTGGCACTTGTGTTGGAAATGGTCGGCAGTCGCATACACCCGTAGCCGAGCAACGATACACTATCGTTAGTTTTGGGGTTTGTGCGATATGTCATTCCGGAATCAGGCACATTGGCTGCTGTTGTCGCCCCTTGAGTATCTGTCGATGCTTCATGTTGATCATTTTTGCAACCTGATGCCACTATTGCTGTTGCCATGGTTCCCAAACCTAATCTTTTTAGGAAGCCTCTTCTGCTGATGTTGTTATCTTCGTTTTTCATCTTGTTTGGTTTTTAGGTTAATCATTGCGATGCACTTCGTGTCCCTCTACATAAATAGCACTATAAGGGCGTGCGGGGCATAGGTATTCGCAAGCTCCACAGCCTATGCATCGTTGTTCGTTGATTACCGGAATCTGATGCCCGTATTTTTCCGAATCTACCATTATGATTGCTCCGGTGGGGCAATGTGCCGCACAATTGCCACAATTAACATCGTCGGTACATACAACACAGTTTTTCTCTACCCATACAGCATGACCAATATGTGTCGCACTCTTGCCCCCTTTGCATATCGGTAATATGGCTCCTGTCGGGCATAGTTCCGAGCATAGCGTACATTCAGGGCGACAGAATCCTTTGTCGAAGTGCATTTCCGGTTGCATAAATGTAGTTATTTCAAGTCCCGGACGCAAAACCTGGTTCGGACATTTGCTGACGCATAATTGGCAACCTGTGCAATGTTGAGCAAAGTTTTTGAGGCTTATTGCTCCCGGTGGAACAAGGCGAGTTGCTCTGTTTGGAATTTTTTTATCTTCAAGGATAGTCAACCCTCCATCAACTTTCTTTTCTGCCATTCCTACTGTGGCTGTCGCTCCGACAAGACCGACAATGCTCAAGAATTTGCGACGATCGCTATTGATGTTGTCATCAGTGGAAGTTGCAGAAGACGGTTTCGGTTTCTTGCCCCATGAAAGAGTGTATTTAATAGCTCCTTTTGTGCATTTGTCGATGCAGTTGCCACAGACAACACATCGACTATAATCTATATCATGCGATTTGCTGTCGATGCATTGTGATTTGCAGTTGCGAGAACAGAGTCCACAAGAATTGCATTTCGAAATATCGATAGTCGGTTTGAAAATGGAATAGCGAGAGATCAATCCTAAGATTGTGCCAACCGGACATATGCTGTTGCAGTATGTTCGGCCTCCGGTCCATGCCATGATGAAAAGAACAACTATTGTTGCCACTGCCGTAATCAATACGGGTAAGCTTTTTATCCATACTTCCATGTGATAGACCGAATAGATTTCATGTTTAGCTGCCCAATCGGCAATCAAGTTGTTGATGGCCAAATAACCCGGTTGCACCACTGATTGAATAATTCGCCCGAATGCACTGTAAGGTGCTAATAGTGCGACAATCGAACCTATGCCGGCAAGCAGTGATGCTATAAAAATCACCAACACCGAATATCGCAAAATTTTATTCTCTTTCGTAAACTTAAATCTGTTTTTCTTGCGTAGTGAGCGTATCCGGGAAAAGAGATCCTGCATCACTCCCAAAGGGCAAATAACTGAGCAATAGATACGCCCAAACAACAATGTTATTGCAACTAATCCGATTATAACACCTACATTCAATGCCAACACAGCCGGCAAAAACTGAATTTTGGCAAGCCACCCGAACCATGCCGCTATGATGCCGGTGAAGTCCAAAAACAGTAATGTTATTAGTGAGATGAACGTTATTGCTAACGTTAGTCTGATTTTTCGTAACATATGATAATTGGTTATTAGTTCTTTATATTGTTAAAAATGATTTCAAGTTTTCGAATATTATTTTCTGCCAAAATCTGCCGGTATTTCTCCCCACTCTTCAGTGTTCCATTTCAAAATACGATTAGGATAAGAATGGGTTTGCAACCATTTATTGGCTCGGGCAATCAACTCCACAACTTTGGCATTCTCTGTCGTAGGTGTGATTTTAGTGTTTGCTTGCTTCTTTCTTATCCAGGAGAGTGCCGTAACAGAATCAGAATATATTGTACGTCGGCAATCATGTTTGGCAAATAGTGCAAGTGCATGAACAATGGCAAGGTATTCTCCGATATTGTTTGTGGCATTTTGGAATGGCCCGACGCGAAACACTCTGTTGCCGGTGCGAACGTCAACTCCCTGATATTCCATCACTCCAGGGTTGCCCATACACGATGCGTCGACAGCTATTGCGTCAAGGTCTATCTCCGGAAAGGCTTCGTAATTGACTATCTTTGTCTGTCGATTCATCATCTGAAGCACAGCTCCGATATGCTCTTCCGGGCGTCCACGATATGCTGCGAGTGCCTCGGCATGGCTTTTGAAACTTTTATATTTGGCTCCCGGATAATTGGCTACTTGCTCTTGGGCGTCTTCCCAATTATCATATATGCCGGGTTCTACACCTTCCCACACCACATAATATTTACCTTCGCCTTTTCTCGACATATAAGTGTTTATTATATCTCTCCTAAAAGTGTTATGGTTTATCAATGTCTGCAGCTTCAAGAATGAGCATCGGCACTTCTGTGTTGTTGAGACTGCGTCCGAATTTCTCGGCTCCACAGCCGACGGCATAGACTGGTACAAAATTAGAAGTGTGATTTCCTGATGTCCACCCGATTCCCATTGCTCGATTCAATATGTCGAATACTTTGACGGCAAATTGATTGAAATTGCTGTAAAGTGTCTTCTCGTCAACTCCTTCATTTCTTACAAATGTGGTTTCAAACGATTCTTGCAGTTCGCTGTCCTCGTTTTTTGTGAGATTGAATTTAGAGTAGAACCCAAAATTTGTGCTCAAGAAATCTTTCATTTCACCCCATTTGTATTCTTTCTTATTCATTAAAATATCTTTGCAAAATTCTGAAAAACCATCTTTCGACATTTTTTGCATATCAATAAGGCTGAAATCACCTTTTCTTTCATTGTCTTTGCGACCGAAAGCCAATCCTCCGGTGTCGTGATCGGCGGTAATGACAATCAAAGTCTCTTCGGGGTGTTGCAGATAAAATTGATATGCCACATCAATAGCCTTTTGAAAATCAAGAATCTCTTTAATTACAGTTGCACCATCATTGCCATGCGAAGCCCAATCTATGTTTCCCCCTTCAACCATTAGGAAAAATGCTTCCGGATTTCGTTTCTCAAGGTGCAAGAGAGCTGCTTGTGTCAGTTGCTGTGTTGATAGTCTGTCAAAATGATTGTCGATGGCAAATCCTGATTGGTCTCCTTGTGGAGCGTTGCTCAGCAGTAGTGCTTTTTTCTCTACAATGGCATTTGCAAGAAAATCATCATAACCATAGCTGATGGTGTAGCCGGCATTAATCATATCATTTTTCCATTCATTATCGTTTCCTTCTTTATCTCGAGAACCACGCCATACGGGAGCTGCAAAGAAGTCAAAATTCGAGGTTATGGCTTGATTTGCGATTTCATATTTGTTATGTCGCGAAACAGAGTGTGCATAGAAAGAGGCAGGTGTGGCATCATCACCTGCAACTGTCGATGCAATCCCGACAGCATATCCTTCAGACTTCAAAATCGTTGCTATGCTTGTAACTGCCACAGAATCAGCTGTCATTCCAATCATTCCGTTGTTGGTCTTATGTCCGGTTGCAAGAGCCGTTCCGGCTGCTGCTGAGTCAGTGATGCGATCATCTGCCGAATAGGTCCACACTTGTCCTCCATACGGAAATTGCAACATCAATAGAGGGGCGTCGGAATCAAGATATTCTCGATTATATGCTTCGGCGGTTGCCACATGACCTATACCCATGCCGTCGCCAATGAAATAGAAAATATATTTTGCCTCGGCAAAAAGATTCATTGCCGATATAGCAAATAGAAATGTTAGAAATATTTGTTTGATCATGATAGAAAATATTTAAGCAGATTTTAAATTTATCTTTTGCAAAGTTACAAAAAAGCGATAGTAAAACAAACGGAGTTGATTTTTTTTTATAATTAATTGGTTACACTACTATTTTTTTCACTATCTTTGCACATTATCTGGCATTAGTATAAAAATAGCAGAATCAACAGAATATATTAACTAAATAAAACATTACAGACATGAAAAAACTTTACTTTGCAATCGTTGCACTCCTTTTATGTGCAATTTCAGTGAGTGCCGTTTCCATTCCTGCCGGCACAAATCTGTATTTAAAACCTACCGGAAATTGGATTCAAAACAACGAGCGTTATGCCGCTTATTTCTATGGAAATGGTGATGCTTGGGTTTCAATGGCTGACTCTGATGCTGATGGAATCTATGAAGCAGTGTCGCCAAACAAAGCATATACTAATGTCATTTTCTGTCGCATGAATGGTGCAACAACAGATAATAAATGGGATAATAAGTGGGACCAAACAGAAGATTTAACATGGGACGGAGAAAAGAGCCTTTACACCATTAAAAGTTCGGCAAATGGCAAAGCTACCGGAGAATGGAGCTCATACACACCTCCTGTTGTCGAAGTCGCTGTTCCAAAATTCAGTGTCGCAACAGGTAAATTCAGCGAACCATTTAATTTGACAATCACAGCCGAAGACGGAGCAACTATCTATTACACTCTCGACGGTAATAACCCGACAATCGAAAGCAACGTATACTCTGCTCCTATCGAGATTGCTGAAACAACAACTGTCAAAGCATTTGCTCAAAAAGAAGACAAAGCTTCTGCTATCGTATCGGCTACATATACATTAGCGATGCCTATTGCGGCAGAAACAATGTTGTATCTTAAACCTAATGCAAACTGGTTGTCGGACAATGCATGGTTTGCTGCTTATTTCTTCGGGAATGGTGAAGCTTGGGTTAAGACAACAGATACAAACTCTGATGGCGTTTATGAATGTGAAGTGCCGACTCCGGGCAATTTCTCTAATGTGATTTTTGTTCGTATGAACCCTGCTTCTACTGAGGCAAACTGGGACAACAAATGGAGTCAAACAAGCGATTTGACATGGAACGGAACAGATAATCTTTACACCTTATATGCTGATTCTTGGGATTCCGGCGAATGGAGCGTATATAATGAAACTGTAACTCCAGAACCGGAACCATCGTTCAATGGTGGTGTGGAAATCTATCTTGAACCAAGTGCTCAATGGTTGTCGGACAATGCATGGTTTGCAATATATGTATATGGAGCTCAAGGAAATGCATGGGCTACAATGGCCGATCTTGATGAAAATGGTATCTACGAAGTTGAAATCCCTATGGGTGAATGGGAAGGTTTGATTTTCTGTCGCATGAATCCTGAATTCACTGAACCGGGTTGGAATAATGGAGATGAAGACGAAACAGGTGAACCTAAACATGTGTGGGGACAAACTCAAAATCTATTCTTCGACGGCATTAACAATCAATATGTGATTCGTGGTTGGAATCACGTTTCTTGGACAGAATACGATGAATCAAGAGTATATAAAGAAATATATGTTAATGACCAAATCGGTTGGGACTTGTTGAGCCTTTATGGTTATGAAGTGGGTATCGAAAATTCAACCGACCTATTATTCTATTCTTGGCCGGGTCTCACAAGTTATCGTACTGCTACATACACAGACCCTGACGGAACTGTAAACACATATAAAGTGTTCAAAATGGTCGCTTCAAGCAAGATGTACAACATCATTTTCAATAATGGCCTTGAAGGAGAAGATGCACGACAATTTGATTGCAGTGTTGAAAATATCACAGCAGATAAATACTATTTCTTTAGAATCTGGAACGAAGGAACTGCAGAAGAACCAAATTATAAATCTGAACTACTCACTTCTTTGATGACATCTGTCGAAGATGTCGACATCGAAGATGTTAACGCTCCGGTTGAATATTTCAATCTTCAAGGTGTGCGTGTTACAAATCCTGAAAACGGTCTTTATATCCGTCGTCAAGGAAGCAAAGTAGAAAAAGT
>CALDPR010000051.1 GCA_937911575.1 uncultured Porphyromonadaceae bacterium
CGCTTCGCTCAACCCCCGGTTATTGAATCGCTGTCGCTCTCCGGTGCTTCGCACCACTATGCAGTCGGAATGTCATACCACACAAATATAGTCGGAGCGTCGTCGGAATGTAGTTCGGGGAGTCGCTCTCTATGCAGTCGGATTGGTGTCGGAAATTCGCGTCTTTGCAGACGCTGTGTCGGTGGGTGTTCGCTATCCGAGGGTATCGCTTCGCTCAACCCCCGGCTATTGAATCGCTTCGCTCTCCGGTGCTTCGCACCCAATATAGTCGGATAATCTTCGAAATAATATCCACAGACGTCTGACGAGTCTCAATCGGTAATGTCGCCGCACTCAATATAGTCGGATTATCGTCGGAAGTTCGCTTCCTATTGGGAGATTCCTATTTCTGCAAACAAATTTCGTCGAGAACCTCAACAAGAATGTCAACATCGGAATCTGTCGTCTCCCAACTTGTAACAAATCTGACTGTGCTATATTCCTCCCCTCTCGGACCCCAATAATCAAAATCTATCTGTCGGCGTAGGCTATCGATAACGAGATTTGGCAGATAGAAAAATTGCTGATTTGTAGGCGAATCGATAACGACGTTGAAGCCATGTTTAAGGAATGCTTCTTTGATGCGAATGGCAAGCCTGACAGCCTTTTGCCCAATACGCAGATATAGATTATCTGTAAACAGGGTTTCGAACTGCACTCCGAGTAATCGTCCTTTAGCCAACAAAGCTCCATGCTGCTTGACAAGAGGGAAGAAATTTTTCAGAAGAGCAGGATTAGTAACTACGACAGCTTCGCCAAACAAAGCACCGACTTTAGTACCCCCGATATAGAAAACGTCGGCAATGCGAGCAATATCTTTCAACCCTACATCGGAGCCTGCGGCAGCCAATCCATAGGCAAGTCGAGCACCGTCGATATAAAGAGGTATGTGGTGTCGGTGGCACACTTCTCGGAGCATTTTCAATTCATTCAGAGAATAGACGGTGCCATATTCCGTCGGGAAAGAGATGTAGAGCATACCGGGAGCCACCATGTGGGGATATGTCTCGTCGGCATAGAATTCGGATATCAGTTTTTCTACCTCATCGGCACTGATTTTACCGTCATGGTGTGGAATAGTGATCACCTTATGTCCGGCTGCTTCAATAGCTCCGGCTTCATGAACGGCTATATGTGCTGAATCAGCGGCAACAACCCCTTCGTGTCTGCTCAACAGACCATCGATAACAGTAGCATTCGTTTGTGTTCCTCCGACAAGAAACATCACTTTTGCATCATCGGAGCCAATGGCTTGTCTGATCAGATTGGCAGCATTGACACTATGGGAGTCAAGACCGTAGCCGGGTGTCTGCTCATTGTTTGTAGCAACGAGATTTCGCATCACTTCGTCGCACGCCCCCGCCATATAATCGCAATTGAAATGAATCATAAGAATTGTTAGTGTTTTAAAGTTTTATAAAAAAACTGCCGGTAAATTTTAATGCCACTCTATCAAGTGAATCTTATATATGGTCTATCACAAAGAAGGTTATATTTATATCGCCTGTAATGAAAGAATCAACCTGCCGTATCGATTCACATCGGACAGCAGGTCTTTTCGAATTTAAAGAAATTAAACAGTTAAGATTTCTTTTTCTTTTGCTGCAAACAATTCATCGATCTTCTTCATGAACTTATCATGAAGTTTCTGCACATCGTTTTCAGCATCTTTTTCGATGTCTTCGCTCAAACCGTTTTTAATCTCTTTCTTGAGACCGTCGATAGCCTCACGACGAGCATTACGCACCGAAACTTTAGCA
The DNA here is from genome assembly GCA_937911575.1 of uncultured Porphyromonadaceae bacterium. GTDB lineage: Bacteria > Bacteroidota > Bacteroidia > Bacteroidales > Muribaculaceae > Lepagella. The sequence continues at coordinate 1,800 of CALDPR010000051.1, forward strand.
TTTTCGGCTTCAGCTTTCGATTGTTTGACGAGTTGTTTGCGTCGATCTTCAGTCAATGGAGGTATGCACAGACGAATCACTTCCCCGTTGTTTTCCGGAGTAACACCCAGTTCGGAGTCAATGATTGCTTTTTCAATCACTTTGAACATCGATTTCTCCCATGGAGTGATAGCAATAGTTCGTGCATCAGGAACACTGACATTAGCCACGTTTGAAATCGGAGACATAGAGCCATAATAATCCACTCTTATGCCATCGAGCAAACGAGCACTTGCCTTTCCGGCACGAATATGAGAAAGTGTATCATCGAGATATTCGATCGCCATTTGCATATTATCTTCTGCTTCTTGAAGGTATTCTTTTACTTCCATAATGATATTTTTTGAGATTAAACTTAACTATTTATTTGATACTAAAGTGCCTATGTTTTCGCCGAGAACCATCTTTTTCAGATTTCCGACTATGTCCATATTGAATACGTAGATAGGCATATTGTTTTCTTTACACAAAGCTGTTGCTGTGAGATCCATCACTTTAAGCCCTCGAGCGAGCACTTCATCGTAGGTTATATGGTCGAATTTCGTTGCTGAAGGGTCTTTTTCCGGGTCGGCAGTATAGACACCATCAACGCGAGTGCCTTTGAGCATCACATCGGCTTCAACCTCAATTGCACGCAAAGCCGAACCGGTGTCGGTCGTAAAGAAAGGATTTCCCGTTCCTCCACTGATGATTGCCACTCCCCCTTTATTCACAAAATCTATAGCTTCCCATTTAGAATAATATTTCCCGATTGGAAACATATTGATAGCAGTGAAGACTTGTGCTTTTTGACCCACCGACTCAAGAGCCGACGACAAGGCAAGCGAGTTGATCACTGTTGCCAACATTCCCATTTGATCCCCTTTGACACGATCAAATCCTTTGGAAGCACCACTGAGTCCTCGAAAGATGTTGCCCCCTCCGATAACAATAGCAACTTGAACTCCTAAGTCTACTATCTCTTTGATTTGAGTGGCATATTCATTCAGACGAACTGTATCTATGCCATAGCCCTGTTCGCCCATTAATGATTCTCCTGAGAGTTTCAATAATATTCTTTTATATTTTTTTTCCATACTGCGTTTGATTAGTTAACAACAAGAATTTTAGTTACTTTAGCACCCGATTCCCCCTCCGTAGATTGAGAAGCAACCACATAATACACGCCTGTTTTGACACGTCGTCCTTCAGCATTTGTAACGTCCCATGAGATCATACCACCATTCGAGATGCCGAGGTCTTTCACAAATCCTCCCGACGCATCAACAATCTTAACGAGTGAATTGTCCATCAGTCCTTCAATTGTTACCCAACCAAGATAATCCGGACGCACAGGATTGGGATATGCCACTACATTATCGTATGTCGGTTCTGCCGGTGTGGCATCAGAAAAATATTCCGCTATGCCGTAATATGTGCTTGTAAACACTGAATTTGAATATGGATCTATACCCACACTATACGCTAAATCGTGAGGTATATCTGAATTTTCTGTTGTCAACTGACGTATGATTTCCGAACCGTCAGCCGATGTTACGACCAAACCCGATCCGTTTGTAGCAAACCATTTTCTGCCGGCACCGTCGTTTTCAATATCGAAAACCGGAATACCATCGAGAAGATAATCGGCAAGATTTGTTCCGTCGTTGCGAGCCACTTTTATGCGTTGCACTCTGAAATCGGCATCAAAAGCATCTTGAGGATTGAAACAGAACACACCACCATCGTAGCCTATCCAGACTTTGCGTGTCTGAGGATCCTCGTATATGCATTTCAAATATCGCATCTCTAAAGTGTTGCCATCTTGGTCTCTGACTTGTGTAAAGACTACTATCTTGTCGTCGGCTGTGTTGTCGAGTGTGCCATTATGATTAAACACAACCAAATTTGAAGAGTAAGCACCGTCCGACGATATGAGCGTGTTTTTTGTCTTTTTCAAAGAGGTGAATATTGTGGAATAACGTGTCGGCAACTTCGCAACATCAATCTTTTTTATGCCGGCAGCATTATTATTTAGTCTGTCTTCACTTTTCCAATACCAGAATCCCGACACACCACCGACGACAGAAGTTACGTCGTGGAAAAGCCACATCGTGTTGTCGGCATCAAAATCCGGCTTCATAATATGGCAATATTGCCATGTGCTTGTCGGAAACACTTCATAAAATCCGGGATTGTTTTTATAGGGATCGGTAGAATAAGAATAAACCTGAATGTCGTCAGGATCATCAAGGTTCAGTCGAGATAACCCATGAGCATAAGTGCCGAAATATGCATGATTGGGAGCCAACGGGTCAATAGCCGGCCCATGAGGGTCTGCCACACAATTCATCAACGGATTGCTTGTGGTGTAGGCAGGTGCATAGTTTGTCCATGTCCCCTCTTTATATCCTGAAATTTTTATCCATAAGTCGAGCCACGTCGTATTGAAATATTCATTCACCCCTTCGTGTGCGATAATCATGCCATAGTCTTTGGTCGCTGTCGGGTGATATGAATAGAACACTGCCGGAGCATTAGGCATCGAATAATCGCGTGTTACGGTCCATTCTTTCGTATCATCATTGTATGATTTTGAGCAATAACCTTTACGCCCATATGTAAACCAAAATTCTTTAAAATCATGCGATGAATATACAGTGTTGTAATTTTCCGGCTGAAGATCAATCGATTTTGTATATCCGTCGGTTTTCATCATTGAAGTGCCGACAGATTCTCTTATGAAATATCCACCGTTCACACATTCATGCATGTCTAAAACATCTGTCTTTTTACGAACATTTTCTATATTGACTGTTCCGTCGTCGTTGAAAGTTGCTTTTTGGAGCTTCGGATTTCCGTAGCCGAATATTTTGTCGGTCAACGGCATAAGAAACTTACCGGCTGTGATTCCCTCAATAACCGAAAATGATGAAAGCGATAAATGACGGTCATTGATTGGCGATTTATAAGCACTGCCCGGTGTCAGCATCACAAGATAATCACCCACTCTTCCGACGGCATTTATCACTGTGTCGTAGACATGTGATTCGGCAATCTCATATTTCTCATCGTCGATTACCAAATATCCAAAATCGGTCGCAAGATATATACGATTGTTTTCATCATCGAAAGTAACATGATTGATTGACTTATCGGCTGTCAACACAGAACTCATATAGAAAGGTATGTTATAGACCGTATCATCGTCATATAAAATATCTATATTGCTGTTTATATAGACAATCAACAGATACCCTTTATCGTAATTATACGCCATATAGCTCACCACATCATCGTTCAGATAATTGCGACTTGTATATGCCATCATCTCGTCAGCTTCCTTGTCAAAGACGAAGAGATATGAGCGTTTTTCATCGTAACCTACGGCTCCGTCCCATGTTGAAACACCGGGAATTTGAAAATATGTGCGAGTGGGAGTATCAATCACTTTTTCATACGCATTATCCCATGTGGCATGAATCTTCCAATCACCAACCGATGATTGAGCATATGAAATTTTTGATGATAAAAGCATCAATATCGCTATTAGAACTCCTATACAATTATTTCTGTTTATCATATCTTTATTATTATTATTTCTCTATATCATTCAGCAATTCTAAAAATTTTTGCATTGCTCTTCCTCGATGAGAGATAGCATTTTTGGAAGCAGCTGTCATTTCAGCAAATGTGGTGTCGTGGTGTTCGGGTATGAATATAGGATCATATCCAAAGCCATCTTTTCCCCTGCATTGGGTGGCTATTGTGCCGTCTATACGCCCTTCAAGCGTATATTCTTTTTCGCCGTTTATGAATGCTATGACTGTGCTGAAATGTGCTTTTCTATTTGTCTCTTTGCTCATTACTTCAAGCAATTTAGCCACATTTTTCCGAGCATCACACTCATCGCCGGCATATCTGGCAGTATGCACCCCCGGGGCCCCGTTGAGTGCATCAACCATCAATCCCGTATCATCGGCAATACAATCATATCCATAGTTTTCTTTCACCCAACGTGCCTTGATAAGAGCATTTCCAATGAGAGTGTCGGCAGTCTCTGCAATGTCGTCATGACAATCTATATCCGCAAGTGAGCGTACGACGAAGCGATCGCCTATTATCTCTCTCACTTCTCGCAGTTTATGTGCATTGTTGGTTGCAAAAACTATCTCTTTCATCTATTTCTATCTCCTATCTTCTAAAAAAACGTAATTTTTTCGCCTATATTATATGTGAAAAAAAACTATCTTTTTATATTAAGATTGTCTATATTTGAATCATTAAATCACTATGTTGACAATCTTGTTTGGCACTACAATGATTTTTTTCGGTGTCTTTCCATCGAGCCATTTTTCAGCCAATGAATCGCCAAGTGCTATTTTCTCAACCTCCTCACGCGAAGTTCCCGCCGGAACTTGAATGTTGAAACGAGCTTTTCCATTAAACGATACAGCATAGTTCACACTGTCTTCCACAAGATATTGCTCATTATATTGAGGCCATTGAGCATCAACCACACTGTTTTCATTTCCTAATCTGTGCCAGAAATCTTCTGCCATGTGAGGAGCAAATGGAGCTATCACTCGAGTAAACAGATCCATTATACGGCGATTTTCCGACTTCAGACTGCTCAACTCGTTGGCACAAATCATGAAGGCTGAAATTGATGTATTGTAAGAGAAATTCTCTATATCCTGACTCACTTTTTTAATCAGTTTATGCACTGCTTTCAACTCCTCTTTTGAAGGTTCTTTATCTTCAGATTTCTCTGCTTTTTCAAAAAGCCCCCATAGGCGTTTCAAAAATCTGTTCACTCCGTCGATTCCGTTTGTGTCCCATGGTTTGCTCTGCTCCAATGGACCGAGAAACATTTCATATAATCGTAGAGTGTCTGCTCCATATTTCTCTACTATATCATCTGGATTGACTACATTAAACATCGATTTCGACATCTTTTCAATCGCATACCCACACACATATTTTCCTTCTTCCAATATGAATTGAGCATCGGCAAATTCTGGTCGCCACGCTTTGAATGCTTCGATATCCAAAATATCGTTGCTTACAATGTTGACATCAACGTGTATAGGTGTAACGTCGTAATCTTTTTTCAATCCTAACGATACAAACGTATTTGTATCTTTTATTCTATAAACAAAATTACTCCTACCTTGAATCATACCTTGATTGATGAGTTTCTTGTAAGGTTCGTCTTCAACTATCAATCCAAGGTCGAAAAGAAATTTATTCCAAAAGCGAGAATAGATAAGGTGTCCGGTAGCGTGTTCGGTTCCCCCTATATATAAATCCACATTACGCCAATATTGATTTGCTTCTTTACCCACAAGAGCCTCTTCATTGCGAGGATCCATATAACGAAGATAATAAGCCGACGAACCTGCAAATCCGGGCATGGTGCATAGTTCTAAAGGATAGCCGTCTTCTGTCGCCCATTTTTCCGCTCTCCCTAATGGTGGCTCTCCCGACTCGGTTGGAAGATAAGAGGATACTTCCGGCAATTCCAATGGCAACTTATCTTCTCCAAGCATATAAGGAATTCCCTCTTTGTAATAAACAGGGAATGGCTCTCCCCAATATCTTTGACGACTGAATATAGCATCACGAAGTCGGAAATTAACTTTCACTTTACCTATCCCTTTTTCTGCTATGAATCGTTTTGTCTTGGCAATAGCTTCTTTCACTTCCAAACCATTAAGGTCAAGTTCCGGACCACAAGAGTTTATCATCTTTCCCTCTTTAGCATCAAAACTCTCTTCCGACACATCGGCTCCTTCTATCAATGGAATGATTGGCAATGAGAAATGACGTGCAAATGCATAATCGCGTGAATCGTGTGCCGGCACTGCCATTATCGCTCCTGTGCCGTAGCCTGCCAATACATAGTCAGACACCCAAATAGGTATCTGCTTTCCTGTCAATGGATTGATAGCATATGCTCCTGTGAAGACACCACTCACTCGCTTGTCGATCTGGCGTTCTCGCTCTGTCTTATGTTTCACTTGATCAAGATAGTCGGCAACAGCCTCTCTTTGAGCATCTGTTACCACCATATCCACATATTTAGATTCAGGAGCAAGAACCATGAATGTTACTCCAAAAATTGTGTCGGCACGCGTAGTGAATATCTCTAATTCTATATCACTATCTGCCACTTTGAATTTCATTTCTGCTCCTTCACTTCTTCCAATCCAATTTCTTTGTGTCTCTTTGAGCGATTCTGTCCAGTCGAGTCCATCGAGTCCGTCGAGTAGTCGTTGAGCATACGCTGATACACGCAAACACCATTGATTCATCAATTTTTGCTCCACCGGATAACCTCCACGCAAACTTACTCCTTCGCTCACTTCATCGTTGGCAAGTACGGTGCCAAGTTTCGGACACCAATTCACCATCGTTTCTCCTTGATATGCAATACGATAATTCATAAGTCGCAACTGCTGCTCTTTCTCCGTAAGTGAATTCCATTCTTCAGCTGTGAATTCTATCTCTTTGCCGCATGCTACTTTTATTCCTTTCGTCCCATGTTGTGAAAAATGCTCTATCAAGTCTCCTATCGGACACGCTTTTTGTTTCTCTGTGTCATAGTAGCTCTCAAACATCTTTATGAAAGCCCATTGTGTCCATTTATAATATTGAGGTTCGCATGTCTTGATTTCACGATTCCAATCGTAGCAAAATCCTATTTTGTCTAATTGCTCACGATAGCGTGCAATGTTTTTGCGTGTCGTCACTTCAGGGTGCTGACCTGTCTGTATGGCAAATTGTTCGGCAGGCAATCCATATGCATCATATCCCATCGGGTGAAGCACATTAAATCCCTGTTGACGTTTGTAGCGTGAATAAATGTCGGAAGCTATATATCCTAATGGGTGCCCCACATGTAACCCCGCTCCAGATGGATATGGAAACATATCCAATACATAATATTTTGGTCGTGTTGAATCTATTTCTGTCTTATATATGGCATTTTCTTTCCAATATTTTTGCCAACGAGCTTCTATCTCTTTGTGATTATATTCCATAATGATATATCTTTGTTTCCTTTATTTCTATTTTAATTTACAAAGATAATCAAAATATTCGCTTTTTCCAAATCATACCAGCAAAGGTTTGATTTAAAAACTACTATTAATTTAATTATTGCTTAAAAAAAGAAAAGAGAGAGTCTTGTTGACTCCCTCTTCCAAAATTATAATAAAAAATTATACCTTTATTTTATCGCAAAGTTAAGGATTTTTTTATTGAACTTTATTAAACTAAACGTGGTGTTGTCTTTTTTATTAGTAATAATATTTATTTTTAATTTTTTAAAAGATTTTTTTATTACTACTATTACTCCTGTTGATAGTGTTGATAAAAAAAATCAAAAAAATTAGGAAATATGAGTTATTGATGTTTTTTAAAATATATTATTCAATTTATCTACAACCTAATTACTTGTGATTTAATTTAATAATATATTTATCTACAGTTTGAAGATAATTCTTTCTGAAGATAAAAAGTTGTGTTTTATATTGATAATAAGTGATAAAATTTGGTTGATAAGAAATGAAATAAAAAACAATAATATTATTTTGAGGTTTGAATAAAATAAGTGATATATAAAAATTTGAAATTATAAAATTAAGTTATTTAAAATTATTTAGATTAATTCTACAAGTTATCAACAGGTTGTAGACAATGCAATTTTCTCTCTTTTTTTACTCTTCCACCAAATTTTTTATATATGATTTGTCAATATCCACCAAATTTTGCATGAGTGTGGAAGTTGAAACAATATTAATCAGGTTGATTTATGCAGCAGATTTACTATATCTATAATTATGTTTATAAAAACATTGTCATGTAGACAGGTATATAATCCACTCCATTTTCTCGTTTATAATCCTTTGTATAAATAACGTATTTGTTCATTATCCTATCAGAAAATTTACTACAAAATTCGTCTAATGATTTGTGCGACTTATATCCGGAAGATTTAACTTCTACGGGAGAAATTTTGTGTTTTTCAGTAAAGATAAAATCAACCTCATAATATTTTTTGTTATCAGCATAGGGTATGGTATGATAAAATAAGTTTTTGCCATTTGCAACAAGCATTTGTGCAATCATATTTTCATATACATATCCAAGATTAGCACTCAGTTTATCACTAAGTAATTTCTCGTAAATAACATTTTCTGTTATATCACTATCTTTGAATGCAAGAGTAACAAACAAACCTGTATCTGATGTATACATCTTAAAATATTCCAAGTTTTTAGTCAAAGCCAAACCTACATTAGGGTCATCGGAATGAAAAGCTACATTTATTGTCATAGAGTCTTCCATATCTTTTATAACATTGATTACTCGTTCAGCTCTTTCTTCCGGTATTGCCTTACCTACCTGGTAACGCATTGTATTTTTACTTAATTGTGCAGGTATAGCATCATATATTGCTTTTGCTCTACCCGAGATATCAATTTTTCCAAAATCCTCCTCATACAAAGAGATTATATCTCGTTTAACCAAGTCGACAGCAGTAAAGTTGTTTGTCTTAATATATGTAGCAACGGCTTGTGGCATACCTCCTACAAGCATATACAAGCGAAAATCACGCATTAGTTTTCTGTGAGTAGCATCACCAAGTGAGATTTTTTTTTCAAATGCACTTCGCAACAATGGTATTGTCGCAGTATCGCCTAATGCCCACTTGAATTCTTCATAGTCCATAGGATACATATTGACTTTTGTCTCTTCACTTGGAATAATAATATTCTTACTCTTATATCTTACAGAAATTAATGACCCTGTCTCTATATAGTCGTATCTATGATCTTTAACTAAATGTTTGATTGCTTGCCTTGCCATTGGCTGTAGCTGCACTTCATCGAATATAATGACTGACTCTCTTTCATATAATTCTACTTGAAAAATAAATTGTAATCTAAGAAATAGGTAATTCAAATCGGATATATCATTGAATAAATCACTTACCTCTTTAGATACTTTAGAAAAATCAATTAATATGTATGACTTATACTCATTTCGTGCAAACTCCTCAGCAATAGTTGATTTACCAACACGACGAGCTCCCTGTATGAGTAATGCAGTATCACCTTTACGCTCTTGTTTCCATTTGAGCATAGTGTCATACATCTTTCTCTTAAAACGAATTATATCCTCTGCCATAATCTTTAATTTTGGGCAAAAATAAGTTTTTTTTGCTCTTCCACCAAATTTTTTATGTGTGATTTGTCAATATCCACCAAATTTTTTATATGCGATTTGTCAATATCCACCAAATTTTGCATGAGTGTGGAAGTTGAAACAATATTAATCAGGTTGATTTATGCAGCAGATTTACGACGTAATTTTGTGTGATTATCAAGAGAATGTGAGTTTTCGGAAAACAAACATATTTCTTATGTAGATGTAGTATTTATATTATTTGTAAGAAAAAGAGGCCAGGGACATATCTCACGACATATCCCCCACAATATTAAAAACATAAAAAAATAAAAATATGATTACAAACGTTTGATAAATGCTTTACGACGACGATGCAAACGATGGTCGAATGCTTCCCATTGATTTTGCACTTTGTTGTTATCGGCTAATTCAGGATTGCTTTCGGCATATTTGAATCCCCATTTGTTGAATGAAGGGATTAGATCTTGGAATAGCAGTGCATTCACTCCTTTACCTTGATATTCCGGTTTTACGGCCACAAGCATGAGATCGACACGATCGTTAGTGTTTGGTTTTCCTTTGAGGGCTTTCAAAAGAGGAATCCAACCGAATGGGAATAGTTTACCTTTTGATTTTTGAAGGGCTCGGCTCATGGATTGCATTGCAATACCTATTCCAACAAGTTTTTCTTCACTGTCGACGATGAGAGATACAAGGTCGAGATTCAACATCGGAATATATAGGTCGATATAATAGTTTATTTGTTCTTCCGATAAAGCACAATAACCATATAGGTCGGCATATGCTTCATTGACAAGTTGGAAAATTTCTTTTCCATATTTTTCTTTTATCTCTTTTCGTGAGTTGAATTTCTTAACTTTTAAACCAAATTTTTTCTTTACTATTTCAGAAATACGATTATGTTTTTCCGGAATTTCTGTTGGGATATTGAATACAAATTCCACCCATTCGGCATCAGGTTTATAGCCAAGTTCTTCTATTCTTTTCGGATAGTATGGATAATTATAAATAGTGGCCATAGTGCCTAATTCTTCGAAACCATCAACAAGCATACCTTCGTGGTCGAGATCTGTGAATCCGAGTGGACCGATGATTTTCTTTATATGGCGTTCTTTTGCCCAATTTTCTACCGTATCAAATAGTGCTTTGACAACTTCTTTGTCATCTATGAAATCGACAAAGCCGAAACGAACTTCGCTATCATCGCTTTGAATGTTGATTTCGTGGCAAATGATTGCTGCTATTCTTCCTACAATTTTTCCCTCTTTGTAAGCAAGAAAAAAGGCTGTTTCGCATTCATCAAAAGCCGGATTCTTGTCGGGTGATAATGTGTTGATTTCATCGACTATCAATGGTGGAATATAGTAAGGATTTCCTTTATATAATTTGATAGGAAATTTGACAAATTTTTTGAGATTTCCTTTTGTAGGTGTTATTTCTTTAATAATGACGTTGCTCATGATTGTTTGATTTTAATGTGTGTTTTTAAAAAAAACTATTTAGTGAATGTAAGCCAAAACAGTAGAGCAACCATTAAGGCAATGAAAGCGATAATAAGAGCATACATCTGATTGCTGCTGCGTCGTTCAAGTGCAAGATGCAAATCGGCAATTGATTGATATCGTTTTTTAGGATCGAAAGCAGTGCATTTTTGTGCAATTTTACGCAATCGGGGAAGATTAGAAGGAAGATTATCTAAAACTTCATTGAGTATTACACCGAAGCTATAAATGTCGGAAGCTGTATCTTGAGGTGATAGCGACGACTTGTGGTCGTAGCCCACATCTATGAGTTTGAGATTTTCTGTATATTCCGTAAAGATTATAGTATCAGGTGTTATCGGGTGATGAATGATATGATTTTCCTGAATATAGTCGAGAGCATCGATAAGTTGTGTTTGCAGACGATAGACGATCTTTGGTGTGATGCGTCGTTCGTCTATCAACCGACGTAGTGAATATCCATATACATCGTCGGTGATGATTGCTTTGCCAATTCCGGGAATCAGTTCGTAGTCATTAACCATCACTATGTTGGCATGAGCAAGATTATATCGTGTTTCAAATTCTCGTTCAAGCATATTCTGATATTTAGGATCATCGGCATATTGTGATTTGAGTGCTTTGAGCATCACCCATTTGCCATGCTTGCGAGCTGTATAGACATTGTAGAATTCCTCTTCCCATTCAGGTAGAAGTGTCATATCGCTCCATTTGCCTGTCGGATCATTAATAGGAATTTTTTTCTCTTCTTTACTGATGTAACTCATGCTTTGTCTCCTTTCTATTTAAGTCTGAAAATATATGTTATTTTTTCAGAGTTGTGTTTTTTAATCGATGATGTCGAATCCGGTATATTTACGCAGACATTCCGGTATGACGATACCCTGTGGTGTTTGATTGTTTTCGAGCAATGCCGCCACTATGCGAGGCAATGCGAGTGCTGAGCCATTGAGTGTGTGGCATAGTTGTATTTTCTTGTCTTCGCCTCTATATCTGCATTTCAATCTGTTGGCCTGATAGCTTTCGAAGTTGCTCACCGAGCTGACTTCGAGCCATCGCTCTTGTGCTGCACTCCACACTTCAAAGTCAAACGTTATCGCTGAGGTGAAACTCATATCTCCTCCACAAAGTCGAAGTATTCGCCATGGCAATCCAAGTTTTTCAAGCAATCCTTGAACGTGGTCTTTCATCTCTTCAAGTGCTGCATAACTATTCTCCGGCTTTTCGATTCTGACGATCTCTACTTTGTCGAACTGATGCAGACGATTCAATCCTCTGACATCTTTGCCATAGCTGCCGGCTTCTCTTCGCCAGCATGCCGAGAATGCACAATTCTTCTTAGGCAACTCTTTCTCCGGTATGATTACGTCTCTATACATATTGGTTACCGGCACTTCTGCTGTCGGTATGAGATAAAGATCATCGGTCTGACAATGATACATCTGTCCCTCTTTGTCGGGTAATTGGCCTGTGCCGTAGCCCGATGCTTCGTTGACAACAAACGGTGGCTCTACTTCTACATATCCCGCTTTCCATGCTTCATCTAAAAAGAATTGTATCAATGCACGTTGAAGTCTGGCCCCTTTGCCGATATAGAACGGAAATCCGGCTCCTGTTACTTTCACTCCCATCTCCCAATCTATAATGCCATATTTATGTGCCAAGTCCCAATGTGGCATCGCATCGGAAGGGAGTTGAGGCATTTCGCCTCCACGTCGCTCTTCAATATTATCGGACGCACTGTGTCCTTCCGGAACCATATCGCATGGAGTGTTTGGCAGACACAGCAGAATTTCTCGTATCTTTTGTTCGCATTGTTCCAGACATTCTTGCAACCCTTTTGTCGATTCTTTGATGTTGGCCACTTCCGTTTTCGCCGCTTCGGCAGCTTCTTTATTTCCCTCTTTCATCAATGCTCCTATCGATGACGCAAGTTTCTTTAATTGTGCTGCATCGTTGTCGCATTTTGTCTGCAATCGACGGCGTTCGGCATCGATTTCGATTATCTCTTTTATCTGTTGGCACGCATCGCAACCTTTAACTGCCAATCGGGCTATAATTCGCTCCGGATTTGATTTTATATCATTGAGTGTTAACATCGTCTGCTTTTTTTATATAAATGTTTTTCTTGTTAATTTGTTTAGATTAGTTGTTGAGCAATTCTTTCACTTTTTGTGAAATCAATCGCCCATCGGCACGCCCGGCAAGTTGCTTTGTCGCTACTCCCATCACTTTGCCCATATCTTTCGGACCTTCTGCTCCCAATTCTGTCATTATCGCTCTCAATTCGGCTGTCAACTCCTCGTCGCTTAATTGTTTTGGAAGATATTGTTCGATAGCGGCTGCTTCTGCCAACTCATTCTCTGCCAATTCCGGACGATTGTTCTCTTCATAGATCTTGGCACTCTCCTTACGTTGTTTTACCAATTTGATGATGATTTTCATTGCTGCTTCATCACTCAATTCGCCATTTGATCCTTTGGCTGTCTTGGCTTCCAAAAATTCTTTCTTTACTCCTCGAAGTGCTTCTAATTTCACTTTGTCGCGTGCAAGCATCGCTTTCTTTATATCTTCACTGACTTGGTCGAATAGATTCATATCTTATGCTTTTTTTAAGGTTTTTTACTATTGAATGGCAAAGTTAACAAAAAATTGCTTTTTTCCGAAAAATATATCAATTTTATTTTAAAAACTCGAAATTTCAATCAAATCCACAACCCTACATCTCCTCATTTTAATTTATATGTGGCATAAAATCCGACCTACATTTTCGCGGCGAGAAGGGATAAAAAAGACCTTCGTAAAGCGCTTGAAATACTGCTTGAAAAGAAATACACAGATAAGGCCGGGAAAAAGATCCTCGGCACGGATGCGATCGCAGCAAAGCTGTTCGAGCAGGCGATGAAAGGAAATATCCGGGC
>CALDPR010000052.1 GCA_937911575.1 uncultured Porphyromonadaceae bacterium
GGGGTTGAGCGAAGCGATACCCTCGGAAAGCGAACACCCACCGACACAGCGTCTGAAAGACGCGAAACACAAGAAAACAAATTATACCTCCAATTTCAGTAAATCAATACATAAAACAAATAATCAGCTTTTGGCTTCGAACGAAATAATCCTTCTATTTGTTAAATAAAAAAACTGAATAATACATCTTATGAACTAACAAATAATCTTATTAATAAAAAATCAGACATGAGAATCTTACAATTTATTATTATTACATTAGCATCACTAACCATTATAAGTTGCACTGAAACAAAAAAAGAACAAAATATATATGACTTTGAGGTAACTGCTCAAGACAACCGGCAAATCCCCCTAAAAGAATATAAAGGGAAAATAATTCTCATTGTCAACACTGCAAGTAAATGTGGATTCACTCCTCAATATGCCGAACTTGAAACATTATATAAAAAATATGCCGATAAGGATTTTGAGATTCTCGATTTTCCATGCAATCAATTTGGTGGGCAATCTCCGGAAAGCGATGAAGAAACAACAGCATTCTGTCAGTTAAACTATGGCACAACATTCGCTCAACTAAAAGAAATCGAAGTTAACGGAGACAATGAGTCTCCTCTCTACTCTTGGTTAAAAAGTCAAAAAGGATTCACCGGATTGGATAAAGAACACCCCAATTATGCCAAACTTGAAAACAGACTTAAAAATCAAAATCCTGATTATGCGTCAACACCCGACATTAAATGGAATTTCACAAAATTTCTTATTGACAGAGATGGCAATGTCGTAGCACGCTACGAACCAACTGCCGACATCAAAAAAATTGAAAAGAAAATAGAAGAACTATTATAGAGTATGCCAATTTCAAAATAACTACCCATAAAATTAGATAATCAAACAATGGAGGTTTCATTTGATATGAACCTCCATTGTTATTTATATGTACAAAAATATTAATTGTTTTTCACTACATCGGCAGGATTCTCGGTGGCAGCTTTCCACGAGCGGAGAGTTACAAGACAAACGGTTACAGCCAAGACTACAACCAAGGCAACCAAATAAATCCACCAAGGCATTGTAATGCGATTTGCAAACTGCTCTAACCAACGCGAAGTAAAATAGCACGCAACAGGTGTAGCAACAACGAAACAGCATAGAACAATCCAAATATATCGCAAGTTGAGCATCTCAACAATCTGGCGTGTTGTTGCTCCATAAACCTTGCGAACGGCAATTTCCGAGCGACGGTGCTGTGTCTCAAACATCACGATACCAAATACGCCCATTAGGGCAATTACTATAGCCAAAATAGCGAACATAGCAATAATAATTGTCTGACGACGAGTGTCTTTATACATACTTTCTACAAAATCATTAAGGAAGAATAATTCGACTTCTTCTCCATTTGGATTTAACTCTTTGCATAGATCTTGCACATACTTGGCAAATGCCTCTATATCGGTATTTGCTCCTATACGGACATAATAGTTGTAGCAGCCTCCCCACTTATTTGAACAGAAGAACGAATAGTATTCTGTTGATTTGCTGCTTGCAGCTGAAAGTCGCACATCTTTTATTATACCGGTTACATCAAATCCATCAGTGTAATGATATCCGACAGGCACTCCTATTTCTTGATGGAACGATTTCATTATAACCATTTCATCGCGTTCAGCTGATGTAGATGTAAAGCCTTTGCCCTCTACTATTTCAAAACCGAAGAAATCAAGGAAATTCCAACGAACACTATTAGGTCTAATCATATACTCTTTTTCTTCATAGCTGCGACCCCATGTTTGAGCTGTTTGGAAGATATTGAAGCGTGAGCAAGTTGCATCTATTGCATCAGGATGTTGCAAAAGTCTATCTATGAGCGTTTCATCTTTGCTACCTATGTCTCCACTATAAAATGTTACAATATTTTCTCTATCAAATCCCATATCAAACTTTGTCATATAGCGATATTGTAAGAAGAAAATAGCAGTAACAATAATCAACACTATAGCAACTGAGAATTGTATGCCTACCATTATTGAGCGTAATCTTCTACCCGTAGCAGACTGAGCAAACCCTCCTTTCACACCTAATGAAGCATTAAATCGAGTGATATAGAAAGCAGGATATACAGCTGAGACAATGGCAAGTAATACCATTAACGCAATCATTATTGCGATAACCGGAATATTCTCTCCAAGCAAAAGGGAGCAAGTCACATATTGAGCGATAAAACTCTCCTTAACGGCAATCATCAGATAGAATGCTAATGCCATTGAAATAAGCACTAAGCCAATAGCTTCAAAGAGAAAATTCCAACGAAGTGTTACTTGGCTTGCTCCAAATACCTTGCAGATATTTACAGCACGCATGCGTACCGGCACAAGAGCAAGGAAGAAATTAACGAAATTGATAAAAGCGACAACTACAATTACAATGGCAATGGCTATAAGGACTGCTGTAGCAGAGCGTGTTCCGGATTCAAATATTGTTCCTTCTGCATCTCTAACACTATAATATGTGTCATCTAATGCAACTAATCTGACAGGTTGCGTTCTATCTTCTTCAAGTTGTGCACCAAACTCAGCTGCTTGTTCAGGATATTTTGCAATATACTCTGCCATCATACCCTTATACCATTTATCGTATTGTGTTTGCCAAATCTTGGCAAATTTCTCCGGGTCTGCCCCTTCCTTTAGGCGAACAAAAAAAGAATAGTTCCAATTATTGTTTTGTTGCCCGACCTCAAGGTTATCGTTACGGATAATTCGGCATTTATTTAAGAATGTATTGGCTGAAAAATCTTCATATATAGCTACTATTGTTTGTGGCAACTTTGGTTTTCCGTCGTTGTACCAATCACCACCTTCATACCAAATCTGATCTCCAACACCAACTCCTATCTGCTCTGCAGCTGAACGAGACATTATAACTGTGTTTGGCTCTTTTATCTTCTGTAAGTCTCCGGCAATACAATCAAATCCAAATAGTTCTACGATATTGGCATTCCCGAAGTAAACTCCTATTGGGAATTGTTCAAAGTTATAATCATTAACTTTCTTCCATACACGACTAATATTAGCATGAGGCATAAGAGATGCACCTACTTCTGCTTCAGGAGATAATTCTATAGTTTCGTAACTTACAGGCTGTGGACAATTTGTTGACCAAATTTCTTTGTCTATATCACCTGCACTCCATCGAGGTTGAACCAAATATGTTCGATTCGAATCCTTTAGCACTCCGTTGTAGGTGACTGAGTACCACACCTGCGATGCAATGATATAGAATGCCACGAAGGCGAGGGTCAACCCGAGCACATTAAGCAGCGATGCGACCTTATAACGCTTAAGTGTCATTAAGAAATTCTTTAATGCTATTTTCATATTTTATAATGTCTTACTACAATTTAGATTTTACATCTGTAACAATCTTACCATCTAATAAGCAAATGGTGCGACTTGCATACGAGGCATCGTGCTGCGAGTGGGTAACCATAATGATGGTTGTGCCCTCCTGATGGAGTTCTTTAAGCAAAGTCATCACCTCCTGGCCATTCTTCGAGTCGAGGTTACCCGTAGGCTCATCGGCAAGGATAAGTTTCGGGTTCGACACAAGGGCTCGAGCTATAGCAACTCTTTGTTGCTGACCTCCAGAAAGTTGTTGAGGAAAATGTGATGAACGATGTGAAATATTCATACGATCAAGCATCTTTTTTACTCTTTCCTTGCGTTCCGATGGCTTTACACCCATATAAATCAATGGTAATTCAACATTTTCACTTACCGACAATTCATCAATAAGATTGAACGATTGAAACACAAATCCGATATTGCCCTTACGGAAAACTGTACGGTCTTTCTCTTTCAGACCACTAACCTCTTGACCAAGCAATTGGTATGAGCCACTTGTTGGATTGTCAAGCAAGCCCAAGATGTTGAGCAATGTTGATTTTCCACAACCGGAAGGTCCCATTACAGCAACAAACTCACCTTCACTAACTTCAAACGACACACCGTTAAGAGCAATAGTTTCAATCTCTTCGGTGAAAAAACTTTTCTGTAAATTTTCTACTTTTAACATAGCTGTATATTTTAATTATTGTTTGTTTTTATTTGTTTATTGCTTCAGTAGGATTTTCATTAGCAGCACTCCATGAGCGAAGCGATACAGTGATAATTGTGATTAGTAAGATAACTCCGACAGCGAGAGCATATACCCACCACGCCATATCAACGCGATATACATATTGTTCTATCCAGCGACTTATAATATAGTGGCTTACGGGAATCGCCACAGCCGAGCAGATAGCCACTATATAGAAATACTTACGATTTAACATTTTTAATATTCCTCCCACCGATGCTCCGTGAACACGACGAATACCTATCTCGCGACGACGATATTGTGTCTCGAACAACACCAACCCAAAGACACCGATAATCGAAATCACAATCGAGAGAAATGAGAACATTGTAATAAGGGTTGAGAGCTTGTCCTCACGCTGATAGATAAGTTCCAATTCATTTTCAAAGAATTGTACTTTAATCTTCTCAGGGTCGCTGTTTGGAGATATGTCTAAAATAGCTTTCTCTATATGCTTTCTAACATTTGCAATGTCTGCTCCTGCAACTGTTCGAATATAGGCAATTCGTGGCTGATCCCAACTGTATTTCCCAAAAACAAGAAAAGCATATGGCGTGATGTCGTATTGTGCCGATTGAAAATCAAAATCCTTGCAAATACCAACAACTGGAGTATTATTATCATCAAGGTGTCCATTTATTTGTTCTCCAATAGTGATGTTAAGATCTTTTGATGCCTGCTCATTGAAAATCAAAGCACCGGTTTCACAATATTCGTCAGATTGAAGGAAATCTCTACCATCAATTATCTCAATTCCCATTGTTTTTAAAAAGTTCCACGATACAGCATATACATTAAATACCCCATCTCTATCATCAATTTTGCGTGTCCATTGCATTCTTTGTTGGGTAAAAATGCCACGACCTAAAGCAACATCCTTAATTTGTGGATTTTGTTTAAAGCAATTAAGCAGAGCATCACGCTTCGTGTAATCGCTTTCAAAGGTCCACTCGCTATAAACTGCCTCATAAGGTAATATGGCAACTAACAGATTTTCTCTATCAAACCCCATATCTTTGGTTAACATATATTGATGCTGACGATAGATAAAGAATGAACAGATAATCAGAGCAATTGAAATTGTATACTGTATGCCTACAAGTGTATAACGCAAAATGCGACCTGATTTTGATGCTGAAAAATCTCCCTTTATTACAAATGCCGGCGAGAACTTTGTAATGTACCATGCTGGATAAAATGATACTACCACACCCAAAAGTAGCACACCTAATGCTAATACACCTGCAATAGTCCAATTTTCATTGATAGCAACTGAGGTGGAAATATACTCTTTAAGTGGCGTATCGCTAAATAATATCACTATAACAGTAGCTACAAACAATGATACGAGAATTAGACCTATCGTTTCAAGTAATAAGTTAAGACGCAGTTTCCAAGTAGGAGCTCCAAAGATTTTGTAGTTGTTGACTGCACGAATACGACTTGGAATAAGTGCTAAAAAGAAGTTTACAAAGTTTATAAACGAGATTACTAAAATTAGTATCGCAATAACAATAAGTGTGAAAGTTGTGCTACGACTGCCGTGTATCCATTCTGCAATAGTGTCATCGGCAAAATAGAGATCGGTTATGGATGTTAATCGAGGGGCAACCAAATCAATCTCTTTTGAAATATCTTCATCTGACATACCTCGCTTCCGACAATAATCCACTACTTTTTCTTTCATTTTTTCTGCCACCTTTATTGGCGAAGCATCTTCGTGAAGTAAAATGTAATATGGAGTATTCCAATTAGTGGCATCTTCAGGTCTAGCTTCCGACATAAGAATATATCCTTCACTCATTGCCATCGTAGATGGTTTGGGGAAATCTTGGTAAATACCGGAAATTATGCGTTGTGCAGAATTAACAGCTCCACGACCATAGTTGATACGGTCGCCAACCTTTAAGTTACAACGCTTAGCTACAGTTTCCGATATAATCATTCCATAGCTTGCCTTAAACCCGTCATCAAGACCTCCATCTACAAATACAAATGGGAATACTGCCAATCCTTCAAGTTCTGCTCCTGCAACTTTTATTGTGAAATTCTCGATGGTTGAATTTCGCTTTATTGAGTATTCATCTTGATAGGATGAGTTAGATATCATATCTATAGAACCGGCTGTCTCAATTTCGGGACATGCAGCACTAAGTTCATCGGGAAACTCTCGATTCCAATAGCATGCCCATGTCCCGTCACCTGACCACGATGGATATTCCATGCGATATATACGCTCAGAATTTTTGATTACCCGGTTGTAGGATAGATCAAAGTTCACCTGAACAGCAATTAGATAGACTGCTGCAAAGGCTACTGCCATGCCCACTATGTTTAGCACCGATGATGTGGTATAGCGACGAAGCAGTGTTAGGAAATTTCTGATATACATAGTTGTAATATTTTTTATTTATTAAGAATTAATACTTCATTTTCTCCAAAGTTATCATACGACGAAGTTATAACTTTTTCGCCAGACTGCAAACCCTCTATAACTTCATAATATTGAGGATTTTGACGACCGATACGAATTTCACGACGATATGCTTTTTCTCCCGATTCGTCAACCACATAAATCCACTTACCTCCTGTCATTTGATAGAATGAACCTCGTGGAATTAAAACTGCTTCAGTGGCCTCACCCAATTGTAGGTTGAGGTAGTATGTCTGACCTCTACGAATATTTTCAGGGACTGCTCCTGTAAAACGAAAATCAGCTTTAAACTGACCATTGCGAACTTCAGGATATACCTTGCGAAGTTGCATTTCATATTTAGTGTCTTGACGCTCAAATGAAGCTAAAAGCCCCGTAGTAACTCTATCTATATAATGTTCATCAATTTGTGCTTGCACTTTATAAGATGTTAAATCATTTACTTGGCCGATATTTGCCCCTTGTGTCAATGACTGACCAAGTACAGCTTCCAACATACCAATCTCTCCGTCAATCGGTGCTTTTACTTTGAGATTGTCAACACGCTGACGAATTAGCTCCATATTAAGTTGCATCGAGCGTAAGCTTTCTTCCATTTGTGCCACTTGCGAAGTGCGATAGAGTGAATCTTGACGTTGGCGTTCCAACACTAAGTTGCGTTTACGAACTGCCAAATTATAATTTTCGTTAGCTTGCACAAAATCCTCTCTAGCAATCAAATTATCGCGATATAGATTTTGCTTCTGCTCAAAATTACGCTGGGCTCTTGACACCTCCAAGTCAAGCTGCAATTTCTCTTGACGTAGAGCCAAACGCTCTTGCTCCATAGAAATCATAGTATTACGCAAGATATTTTGTTTTTCTGCTAAGTCTGCTTCTGATTGCAAAATCTGCATAGATAGTGAATTGTTTGACATTTCAAGAATTATATCACCTCGCTTAACAGTAGTTCCTTCTTCAGCTACAATACGCTCCACGACTCCTGACTCAAGTGGTGTTAACTGAACTGTTGTCATAGGTTGGACACTACCGGTAAGACGCACATAATCATTAAACTGACCTTTCTCAACTTTCGCAACAGTAACCAATTGAGCATCAACACGCAGTGTTGATGAATTGTCGCGTAGCAACAGCCAAACTATAAATCCAAGTATAACAACACCTAATGCCCAAGGAATATTTTTCTTTTGGAAGATGCTTCTAAACCCTTTTTTCTTTTCAAGTTTTATATCCATATTGTTATGTTTTAATTATTGTTTGTGTCTATTTTTTACTTTATAAGAGGTAGTCCATTGTAGTAGTCAACCATTCGAGCCTTGATGATAAATTGCAGATAAGCACGAAGTTTATCCGATTTAGCTTGTAGCAGTGTATTTGCAGCCGTATGTAGATCAAGAGCTGATATAAGACCATTTTCAAATTTATGTTCTGCTCCATTATAAGCTAATTGTGCAGCTCTCACCTTTTTATCTCCTTGCACATATTGCTTACAATAGCCTTGCATCTCTTGCCAGGTTTGTGAAACTTCGCTCTCTACTGCTCGCTGTACAGTCTCTTGCTCCAATTGTGCTGCATGATAGGCATTCTTGGCACGGCGACTTGAAGAACGAGCCGAAAGACCATTAAAGATAGGTATTGACAATGATAGCTGAATATATCCACCTCGGTTGTTGCGAAATTGAGTCCCAAATGGGTCGTATGCCACTTTGTTGTCAAAATCTAAATAATAAGAAGTGTTGTATCCACCAGAAAGATATAGCGATGGGAGAAAACTTCCTTTGGCTCGTGCGAGGTTAATACGTTGTTGCTCTGTAAAATGGCGACTGGCTGCAATGCGAGGATTGTTTGCCAACGCATAATCTACCAAAGTTCTCTCCGATATTGCACTTGGAATTGCTTCCAAATCTATGTCTGTTACAATTTGCAATTCCTCCTCTTGTGGATAATTCATCACCTCGCGTAACTTTATATATGCAAGGGCAAGGTTGTTCTCTTCTGTTATAAGCAAATAATCATAATTTGCTTCCTGGGATTCAATCTCTGCTACATCTGCTGAACTTTTTAGTCCGAGGTCAAATTGTCTTTGACAGAACTCTAAAGTTTTGCGTGATGCTTCTAACTGCTCTTTTGCTATCTCCACGGCTTCGGTGTAATAAACCACGTCCATGTAAGCCGAAAGTGTTTGCATTGCCACTTCATCTTTAGCTATCTGGGTATCTAGTAAGCCTTTTTTGTAAGCCACCTTCATTGCTTTCACTGTGTTAATCCCTCGCAAACCGTCGAAGAGAGCCATTTGTAAACTGACTCCATACGAATTGCTGAATGTGGTTACATTAGTATATGAGTTGGTAGCAGGGTCAATACCACGACCGAAATTTGCTGAAGCACCGACATTGGCATTCAAAGAGGGAAATAATGAAGCTACAGCCTCATTATAATTGGCTTGGTTATCATCTGTAGAAAGACGTTGCTTTCCAACTGTAGTGGAATGCTCAACTGCATAACGCATGCAATCGTCTATCGTTAACGGTTGTGCCTTGCACATAAGTGTCAAAAAAATTGACATTAGTAGGATTATTCTCTGATGTGTCATATATTTTAATGTTTTTACTCAAAATATAACTAATGCCGTGCCAAAGTGTACTAATTACTGATAATCAGCACTTTATCTGTTTTACTATTTTTTTGAAGTGTCTAATAATTAGACAATCGATGTAAAAGGTTTGGACACACGGTGTTTTTGATATAATTTTGTAGTGTTAAACGAGATAATTCATCTATATTTTTTGACGAGTTGAGAAGTAAGTTGTAAATATGGGAAAAACAGCTGGCAAATTATTGATTGTAGATGACAACCGTTCAATTCTTTCGGCTGTCAAACTATTGTGTGATGGTGTGTTTGAAGATATTATTACATTATCTTCTCCCAACTCTTTGATTTCTACATTGCAAAAGGAATTACCTGATGTGGTGTTGCTTGACATGAATTTTCACGCAGGCATAAATACCGGCAATGAAGGTATTTTTTGGCTAAGAGAAATATTGGAAAAATTCCCAGATACTAAGGTTGTGCTTTTCACTGCATATGCTGATATTGACCTTGCAGTGCGTGCCATGAAAGAGGGTGCTTTTGATTTTGTAGTGAAACCTTGGGATAATGCCAAGCTTATCGAAACTCTCCAAAATGCTTACAAAACAACTAAAGGTAAAGCGAAAAATATTCCTAAATTCCCAACTACAGAATCAAAGCCAGAGATGTATTGGGGTGATAGTGCCGAAATGAGACGTATTCGCACAATAATTGAGCGTGTGGCAGTTACGGACGCAAACATTTTAATTACCGGAGAAAACGGTACAGGTAAAGAAGTTTTGGCACGAGAAATTCATCGTCTCTCAACTCGTTGCCGTAAAACAATGGTGTCGCTCGATATGGGAGCTATCCCTGAAACTTTGTTTGAGAGCGAACTCTTTGGACACGTCAAGGGTGCATTTACCGATGCTCGCACTGATCGCGAAGGTAAAATGGAATCTGCCACTGGCTCAACTCTGTTTATGGACGAGATTGCCAACTTGCCACTTCACCTTCAGTCGAAGATGCTGGTTGTGCTACAAAATCGTGCTGTGACACGCCTTGGTGCAAATGAGGCTAAACCGATAGATATTCGCCTAATATCTGCCACAAATCGAGACTTGCACGACGCTGTAGCTAAAGGTGAGTTTCGCCAGGATTTGCTTTTCCGTATAAACACCATACATATCAATATACCACCTTTGCGTAATCGCAAAGATGACATCGTGCCTCTTGCTGAAATGTTCATTGCTCGTTATGCCCAAAAGTATAACAAAGAGGGATTACGGCTTTCTGGTGATGCAGCTGAAAAACTAAAAATTCACCCATGGGAAGGTAATATTCGCGAATTACAAAATGCTATGGAAACTACAGTCATTATGTGTGATAGCAATATAATCAACCCTTTGCATATTGAACTGCATACGCCAAGCCTACCTCTAAATGAGAAGCAAACTCTTGAAGATATAGAACGCCAAGGCATAGCTAATGCAATCTCTCAATGTGGAGGAAACTTATCACAAGTGGCTCAACAACTTGGTATCACTCGCCAGACTCTATATAACAAAATTAAACGCTACGGATTGTGAAACGACAACAGACCATACCTTATGGTAAAGTACTTGCATATATTTCAGTCATAATAGTTATGGCTGTATTATCTGGTTATGTTTGTACATTAGATCGTCCTACTCATCTGATAGTTACTATCCCTGTTATTATTTTCTGCATATTCAGATTAATTAAACTCTATCGAGACGTTATTGATAGACTGATGTTCGTATTTAAGGCTGTACAGAATGATGACTATTCATTTCGCTTCACAGAAAATCCAAACATCACTCGCCATGCTCTAATAAACCAATCGCTTAATCGGATAAAAGATGTTATGGACGATGCCAAGATGCAAATGCGAGAAAAAGAGAAGTATTTTGAGTTGATTATGGAGTGTGCCAACATCGGTATTATTACAATCATGGAGAATGGCATTGTGACACAAACAAACTCTAAAGCACTTCATATCGTAGGCATGGAGCGACTAAATCATATTGACCAACTTAATGCTCTCAGTCCGGAATTGTGTGATTTGTTGCGTCATATTCGTCCTAATGAGCAACGTACAGTTCACCTCGCAAATGAAATTGGCGAGCAAAATCTTCTTCTTAGTTGTTCTGCTATGGCTTTTAACGGGAAGGAATTGCGTGTTATATCCATAGGAAATATCCATGACGAACTTGATCGTAAAGAAGCTGAATCGTGGGAGAAACTTACGCGTATTCTCACTCACGAGATTATGAACTCGCTTGCACCTGTAACTTCAATCAGTCATACTCTTCTATCTTCATCGGGTGATGCTGAAACTATGCGTCAAGGATTGGAAACAATTCATTCAACCTCAGACAGATTGCTTCGCTTTGTCGATTCATTTCGTGCCGTAACACGCATACCCACACCTCAAAAAGCACCATTCTATCTTTCAGAATTAGTTTCGGAAGCATTAGCGTTGACACAACGTAACAATATTAAGATAGATGTAAATATTGTGCCTGAAGACACGATGCTTTATGCAGACAGAGCATTGATGTCGCAAGTAATTGTTAATCTTCTCAAGAACGCAACTGAAGCACTATCAGAACAAGAATCCATTGCCGACAGAATAATAACTATTAATTCAAGTATCGACTCCGAAGAGCGTATTCAAATTGAAGTTACAAATAATGGTGTTGCAATTCCCAACGAGGTCGCTGAAAATATCTTTACTCCATTTTTTACGACCAAAACTGACGGCTCTGGTATTGGTTTGTCTGTCTCACGCCAAATCCTCCGTCTCCATGGTGGGACACTTCGCCTAAAACACAATGAAAATAGCAAAGTAACTTTTGCTATTGTATTAGAATAATGCAATCTAATTCTGAGTCTAATTATTATTGTCTCTAATGTGTCTATGACAAAAACTAAAAAAGCGAGCTAACTTGTTGATTTTTCAACTAATTAGTTCGCTTTCAGCGGAGAGAGAGGGATTCGAACCCCCGGAAGCTCTCACTTCAACGGTTTTCAAGACCGCCGCAATCGACCACTCTGCCATCTCTCCAAGAAATTTATTTTACTGACTCGCTTGCCAGGCATCACAGATTATTTCCGTTTTGCGAGTGCAAAGTTAAGCAGTTTTTTTCTTCTACGCAAATTTTTTTACATATTTTTTTGCAATATTTTTTATCTTTTTTATAACAATCTAAGTATCAAGCAATAATGACATACCGTATAAACTATCTTATTTTTATTAATCGACAAACTACCTTCTATTTAATATATAAAAACGCTTAGCAATTTCCATACAACAATTATTTTTGAGATATTTTAAAACCTAATTTACGGATTAATTTTAATGTTTCAAGAGCATCGTCACTATTATAGTCCTTTTCCCCTTCCGGAAATTCCTAATAGATATCAAGCAAGGGTATGGTATTAAAGCACCATTACGCTTATGCCCATAAATTTAACCCTGCTCCACCCTACTTTTCCCACACCTGGTAGACATTCTTTGCTCTAAATAATAATTTGAACTAAATAAGAATTTAGTTCAAATATACATTAATTTTTTGTAGTATTAATTGATTGATTGAGAATTAACTAAACTAAGTGTTGCATAAATAAGATATTTTTTGTAATTTTGCAGTCGATTTTCATAAGAGTAGTATCCAAATTATTATTCAACTGAATATCAGATTATTAACAATTAATAAAATTTAAAAGTATGAATCATTACGAAACCGTTTTCATTTTGACTCCCGTTTTGTCTGATGCACAGATGAAGGAAGCGGTAGAAAAATTCAAGACTTTCCTTACTCAAAATGGAGTAGAGATGGTTAATGAAGAACTTTGGGGATTACGCAAATTAGCTTATCCTATTCAAAAGAAATCAACAGGCTTCTATTGCTTGTTTGAATTCAAAGGCGAACCAACAATTGTTAAGAAATTGGAAATAGCATTCCGTCGCGATGAAAGAGTAATGCGTTTCTTGACATTCCGTCTTGATAAGTATGCCGCAGAATATGCCGAAAAACGTCGCAATGTGCGTGCAAGCAAAGCAGCGAGTGAACAAACAGTAGTAACAGAAGCAGTAAAGGAGGACTAAATCATGTCACAAGCAAACAGCGAAATCCGTTATTTGACTCCACTATCAGTGGATACTAAAAAGAAAAAATACTGCCGTTTCAAACGCAGTGGTATCAAATACATTGATTATAAGGATCCTGAATTCCTCAAAAAGTTCTTGAATGAGCAAGGTAAAATTCTTCCTCGTCGTATTACAGGAACTTCATTGAAATTCCAACGCCGTGTAGCACAAGCAGTGAAACGTGCTCGCCATTTGGCACTTCTTCCTTATGTAACAGACTTGATGAAATAATCACCTTTAAAACGACAGTAGAATTATGAAATTAATATTAAAAGAAAATGTAACTAGTCTTGGTTATAAAGACGATGTTGTCGAAGTAAAAGATGGTTACGGTCGCAACTATTTGATCCCACAAGGAAAAGCAATCATCGCATCTGATGCGGCTCTTAAGCGTCTTGCAGAAGATCAAAGACAACGTGCTCACAAAATTGCTAAACTCAAAGCTGATGCTGAGGAAGCAGCAAAAGCAATTGAAGGAGTTAAGCTTACAATAGCTACTAAAACAAGTGCTACAGGTACAATATTTGGGTCTGTCAACAGCATTCAAATTTCTGAAGCTCTTGAAAAACTTGGTCATAAAGTTGATCGTAAGATTATCTTTATCAAGGAAGCTGTTAAAGAAGTTGGTAATTATACTGCAACAGTAAAATTCCACAAGGAAGTTTCTGTTGATATCGAATTCGAAGTTATCTCTGAATAATTGTAGAAAATAATTTTATATAAAAAAATAACGTAACTTTCAAGTTGCGTTATTTTTTTTATATTGTTGCTTGAAAAACAATACCTACCTCGTGCATAACTTGGATAGCTTGTGAATTTACTTGCGATGCAGGGTTTGTCCCTGCTGAATATACATCCAAACTATCGTCAAACGATTGTAAAAAACCATGTGCCATTTGGCTACGGCAACTACTGCCTGTACATAAAATCAATATTCTCATAAGATCCAATTAAATAAATAGCCTGATATAATAATTAACAACGTAACAACTACGAAAAAGATGCCTATCAATCGCCAAGTCATTACCTTCTTAAGCATTGTAGCTTCCGGTATTGAAAGTCCAATAATAGCCATCATAAAGGCAATAGCTATACCGAGAGGAATACCCTTTGCCACAAAAGCAAAGCGTGCAACTTGCTCTTGATTAAGGGTATAATCTTTATTTGCCATACTCTCAAATTATTTATTGTTCGCAAAATCACAAACAATAATTTAACTATGCAATTTTTTATGATTATTTTTTATTTCTACACTTGATGTATAACATTATTAAATGGGTTATTAGATTAAATTTTACAACAGATGGTATTCGATAAAAATGGACTAAATATCATAAAAGGAAAGAGTTCGGTAATTGTACCGAACTCTTTCCAAATATAGAATTATTATTAATTCTTTCAACTGGTTGGGGTCATATTATTTTGAGTCCCATATTTCACAAATTACCAAATGATAACTCGTTCCTCTTCAGGCATCCACATTTTACTTTCTTGAGTCAATCCAAATGCTTCATAGAAAGGAGCTATGTTTCTTAAAGTTGCATTAACGCGGTTTTTACCAAGTGAGTGAGGGTCTGTTTTTGTTCTGCTTAGAATTTCAGCGTCTCGAATGTTTCCTGCCCATAAATTAGCATAAGCAAGATAGAATCGTTGGATTGGAGAGAAGCCATCAATATCTTTCATTTCTTTTCCTTTCATAGAGTTAAGGTATGCAGTCAGAGCCACTCGAAGGCCTCCTTGATCAGCAATATTTTCACCAAGAGTAAATGTTCCATTAGCATGTACACCAGGAGCGACTTCAATAGCATCAAATTGAGCAACAAGTTTATCTGCAAGTTTAGTGAATGCTTCAGCATCTTCAGCAGTCCACCAATCTTTAAGATTACCATCTTTATCGTATCTGCGTCCTTGGTCATCAAAACCATGAGTCATTTCATGTCCAATAACAACACCAATTGCACCATAATTAAGAGCATCATCAGCATTTATATCAAAGTAAGGAGCTTGAAGAATACCTGCAGGGAAACAGATTTCATTAGTTGTCGGATTATAGTATGCATTAACTGTTTGAGGAGTCATATGCCATTCATCTTTGTCAACAGGTTTGCCAAGTTTCTTATAATTATCTTGAGTATACCAAACCGATGCATTATAGACATTTTCCGCATATGATTTATTAGGATCAATTGTAATTTCAGAATAGTCTTTCCATTTGTCTGGATATCCTATTTTAACAGTGAAAGTAGCAAGTTTTTCATGAGCTTTTGCTTTAGTAGCATCACTCATCCAAGTAAGACTATCGATGTGTTGACCAAGTGCAATTTGAAGATTATTAACAAGTTCAATCATGTATGTTTTACTTTCTTCGGGGAAGTATTTTGCAACATAAAGTTCTCCGACAGCTTCACCAAGCATAGAATTAGGAATAGCCATAGCACGCTTCCAACGTGGTTCCGGTTCTTCTTTACCACTCATCACGCGATCGAACATTTCAAAGTCTGCAGCGGCAAAATCATCGCTTAATACGCCTGAAGCTTCAGCAACAGCAAGGAATGTCATATAATCTTTAATTTGTTGCATAGACAACGTAGGAAGATATGAATTCATAAATTCCATGAATTTCAAACCGGAAACGTTTGCAGATTCAAGATTTTGGATACCTAAATTAGCAAAATATTTGTCCCATTCGATATTTGGATAATCTTTTTTAATTTCTTCCATAGTTCGAATATTGTAACGGAGAAGTGGATTACGACGTTCTTCGCGAGTCATTTTGTGTTTTGCTATTTCAGTTTCAATCGCCATTACGTTGTTAAAGACGCGTTCTTGATCTTCTACGTTATAACCAATCAGTTCCATAAGACGTTTGATATAGATCTTATATGCTTCTCTGATTTTATCA
The DNA here is from genome assembly GCA_937911575.1 of uncultured Porphyromonadaceae bacterium. GTDB lineage: Bacteria > Bacteroidota > Bacteroidia > Bacteroidales > Muribaculaceae > Lepagella. The sequence goes on from CALDPR010000052.1 coordinate 16,220, forward strand.
GCTGATTCAGAATCTTCAAGATAATAGTCTCTATCACCAAGAGCAAGACCACATTCACTAATATACATAATATTCATATCAGAGTTTTTAAGGTCTGTTCCAACTCCAGTAGAGAAGAAAGGAGATGATATTCCATTGTGAATCCATGAAAGGATTTCAGTAAAATTCTCTTCGTTGAGTTGTTGAATACGCTCTAACTGCCAGCGAATCGGTTCTGCTCCTTCTTGATTTCTTTTAATAGAGTCCATACCCATTGCATAAAGATCGCTTACCTTTTGTGCATTAGTGCCCTGAACCTTACTTTGTGGGTCATTAGAAAGATTTTGGATAAGTTGTTTTAATTGTTCAAGATTATCATCACGCAATTTGTCAAATGTCCCATAACGAGAATGTTCGGGAGTAAGTGGGTTTTTAGCCATCCAACCACCACAAGCATATTGATAAAAATCATCGCCGGGATTTGTTGACGGATCTAAATTTTCACGATTAATTCCTTTGGAATTGTCTGAAGTACAAGCGAGCATGGGCAATCCGATTGCTACGCATGCCAAAACTGATTTAAAATTCATGTCTTGATTGTTTTTGTTTTTATAATAATTCATTTATTTAATTCTTGTGTTAAATTGTCGAAATCTTGTTGAGCTACTTCCCATATGCTCATGGCATTTTCTATCTCTTTTTTGCATGTTGCATATTGTTCGATTAATTCAGAAGATGTTTCTCCTTGAGAAAGTTTCTCTTCTATCTCAGCAAGTTTTTCTTCAAGCTGCATCACTGTTTGTTCGGCAGCATCTATAGCCTTTTGTGCTTTTTTAATAAGTTTATCTTTTTCTTTTTGTTCTGTATAAGATAGCTTTCGTTCTTCTTTTGGGATAGATTCTGATACTTGTTCTTTAGAGATATTATTCTTTATTGGAGATTTGGAAAATTCAAGTTCATTTAAGTTTTCTAATCTTTTCTTCTGAAGAAAGTCATAAATACCACCTAAATTTTCTGTAACTTTACCACCTCCAAATTCATAAACTTTTTCAACCAACCCATCAAGGAAATTTCTGTCGTGACTCACAACTATTACAGTTCCGTCAAATGATTTGATTGCATCTTTTAGTATCTCTTTTGTTTTTATATCGAGGTGATTTGTCGGCTCATCAAGGATTAATAGATTCACCGGTTCGAGAAGCAGGCGTATCATTGCAAGGCGAGTTTTTTCTCCACCAGATAATACTTTCACTTTTTTCTCACTCGCTTCACCTCCAAACATAAATGCACCAAGAATGTCGCGTATTTTCAATCTTATGTCGCCAACAGCCACACGATCAATAGTATCAAATACGGTGATTTCTTGATCAAGAAGCTGTGCTTGATTTTGAGCAAAATACCCTATTTTTACGTTGTGTCCTAATTTCAAAGAACCGGTAAAAGGGATTTCATTCATTATACATTTCACAAGAGTGGATTTTCCCTCGCCGTTTTTACCTACAAAAGCCACTTTATCACCACGCTTAAGAGTGAATGTTGTATTATCAAAAACTTGGTGATTTCCATACGCTTTGCCTACATTATCGAGAATTAATGGATAATCACCTGAACGAGGTGCAGGGGGGAATTTTAGGTTCAAATGTGAATTATCAACTTCATCAACTTCTATCGGGACAATCTTTTCAAGTTGCTTAATGCGACTTTGAACTTGAATTGCTTTGGTAGCTTTATATCTAAATCGTTCGATAAAATCTGTTATATCAGCAATTTGCTTTTGTTGGTTTTCATAAGCTCGCATTTGCTGTTCGATTCGCTCTTTACGAAGTTCAATGAAGTGGGAATAGTTCACTTTATAGTCATATATTCTACCACAAGAGATTTCAATCGTACGATTAGTAACATTGTCGATAAATGCTCGGTCATGGCTAACCAGCACAACAGCTTTTGATTTTGTAATTAAAAATTGTTCAAGCCATTGAATTGATTCAATATCCAGGTGGTTTGTCGGCTCATCAAGCAGAAGCACATCGGGGTTCTGTAAAAGAATTTTTGCAAGTTCTATACGCATACGCCACCCTCCACTAAATTCAGACGTCGGACGGTTTAGGTCCTTACGATTAAATCCGAGTCCGAGTAAGGTTCGTTCAATCTCGGCATCCATATTTTGAGAGCCCTCTATTGCGACACGGTCATTAAGGTAAGATAGGCGTTCGATGAGTTTATTATATTCCGGACTATCGTAATCCGAGCGATTTGCTAATTCAGAAGAGATCCTATCTATTTCCAAATGTCGGCTGAGAATCTTACTAAATATTTTTTTAACTTCGTCAATAACTATTGTATCATCTGCCACATTCATTTGCTGAGGCAGATAACCGATGGTCATTTCTTCTGGTTTGCCAACTATTCCAGATGTCGGGTGTTGCAAACCGGCTATAATTTTTAACATAGTAGATTTCCCTGCACCATTCTTTCCGACAAGGGCAATCTTATCAGTAGGATTAATGACACAATTAACGTCTTTAAATAAAGGACGTGCAGAAAACTCCACAGACAAATTTTGAATAGAAATCATATTAAGCATCTCTAATTAGATGCAAAGATACGAAAGAAATCATACATTGCCAAGTTATTTTATGTGGTTGCAGAAAAACAGCTCTTGTTTCTGTCGAAATATTTTTGTAAATTTGCAGATATATTTTAATAGTTTAATTAGATATAAAAGGTAGAAAGATTGAAATAATCTTATTGTTTAGTTTAGTTTACGAAATTTAAAAATAGAATTTTTACAGCAGACAACTTCTGTTGGGGATTTTTTATATTTAGCAAAGAATGATATAATATGTCAACATTGAGATTTAAAAGCATAGAAGCAGCGACAAGTCGAAAAGTAATCGATGTAAATATTCCAAAAGAGAATGTTGAAAAATACTATGGTAAATATGTGTTCAACAGACAAAAGATGTTTGAATATTTACCAAAACAAACATACGAAACCTTAGTCAAAGCGATTGATAATAAGGAAACATTAAGCAGGGAAATAGCTGATAGTGTTGCAGAAGGAATGAAACAATGGGCAATTGACAATGGTGTCAAGCATTATACACATTGGTTTCACCCTTTGACAGATGGAACAGCCGAAAAACATGATGCTTTTATCGAACATAATGGCAAAGAGGGTGTTGTTGAAGAATTTTCAGGTAAATTATTGATCCAACAAGAAACTGATGCATCAAGCTTCCCAAATGGTGGCATTCGCAACACATTTGAAGCCAGAGGATACTCAGCATGGGACATCTCATCTCCTGCATTCATTTTGGAAAACACACTATGTATTCCGACAATTTTTATATCATATACCGGAGAATCTCTTGATTATAAGACTCCCCTATTACGAGCAATTAACAGCGTTGACAAAGCAGGCACAAGAGTTTCGCGATATTTTGACAAAAATGTAAATCACGTGACATCATATCTGGGTTGGGAGCAAGAATATTTTCTTATCGATGATGCAATCTATTCTGCTCGTCCGGATTTAATGCTTACGGGTAGGACACTAATGGGACATGAAAGTGCGAAAAATCAACAATTAGAAGACCACTATTTCGGCTCTATCCCTTCGAGAGTCAAAGCATTTATGTTAGAATTAGAAATTGAATGTCATAAATTAGGCATTCCCGCAAAAACCCGACATAATGAAGTTGCACCGGGGCAATTTGAACTGGCTCCGATATATGAAGAAACAAATTTAGCAAACGACCATAATTTATTGCTAATGTCGTTAATAAAAGAGGTGGCTCGGCGACACAATTTCAGGGTCTTGCTTCATGAAAAGCCTTTTGCCGGAATAAATGGTTCTGGGAAACATAATAATTGGAGTCTTGGCACAGACACAGGCACTCAACTATTTGCACCGGGCAAAACACCGAAAGACAATTTACAATTTATTACTTTTATTGTCAATGTTATGGCGGCAGTTCATAAGCATAACGGACTTCTAAAAGCATCTATAGCATCGGCAACTAATACTCATCGATTAGGTGCAAATGAAGCACCTCCGGCTATAATCTCAATGTTTTTAGGTTCTCAATTAACAAAAATATTGAATAAATTAGAAAATAGCACACACGATGACATTATAAATTTCAGTGGTAAAGAAGGTCTAAAGCACGATGTGGCACAAATACCTGAAATTCTTGTTGACAACACCGATCGCAATCGCACAAGTCCATTTGCATTTACAGGCAATAGGTTCGAATTCCGGGCAGTTGGCTCATCTGCAAACTGTGCGTCGGCAATGATTGCTCTCAATGCCGCTGTAGCCGAACAATTAAATGATTTTGCCGACAATGTAGACAGATTAATTGAAGCAGGAGAAACTACCGAACATGCGATATTCAGTGTAGTAAAACATTTAATCAAACAGACTAAACCAATCCATTTTGATGGTAATGGATACAGCGAAGAATGGATACATGAAGCCCATAAAAGAGGTCTTGATACAGAAACGTCCGTTCCACTCATATATGATGCCTATTTACGAAAAGAGAGTATCGAGATGTTTGCAAAAACAAATGTATTCACAAAGATTGAACTTGCTGCTCGCAATGAAGTGAAATGGGAGATGTATACCAAAAAAGTACAAATAGAGGCTCGTGTACTCGGCGACCTTGCCATTAATCATATCCTTCCGGCAGCAACACGATATCAAAGTGTGCTTCTTGATAATGTATATAAAATAAAAAACTTGTTCACTACCGACAAGTTTAACAAAATAGCAAAAGAGGATATGGCTTCTATTGAAGAAATTGCCGAGCATATGTCGACAATACGCATTGAAGTTGATAGAATGATTGAGGCTCGTAAACAAGCCAATATAATTAATAGTGAAAGGGAGAAAGCTATTGCATACTATAACACAGTTGTCCCATGCATGGAAACAATTCGAAAATATATCGATAAACTTGAATTAATGGTTGACAATGAGATTTGGCCATTACCCAAATATCGAGAAATACTGTTTATCAGATAATTATATCCAAACATATTGATTATTAAGAGTAGATTGGATATTAATAAGTTTGGAAAATTGGGTATTTAGAAAATAAATTATTAATTTTACAGCATTAAACTTTTGATAATATAATCACTCTAAATAATACAAACTAAATAATTACGATATGGGAATTAAAAAACTTCTATTTTTAACAGCAATTATCACATATTCGATTGCTATATATGCAGACGAATATGAAGATGATATCTACTATAATCCTAATTCAAAAGTTGAACAAGTGGTTATCACAACTACAGATTCATATACCAGTGGAACAGAGATTAATGGTAGAGATGTTGATGAATATAATCGATATGGAGGATACTACTACACACCAATTGATGAAATAGGTGCAACAGTAAGCAGTGAAGAAGATTTTGTTTATACAAAACAAATTCAAAAATTTTATAATCCGACGATTATTGTTGACAACAGCAAAATATTGGAAGATATTTTGAATAATTCGTATGGTAATGTTGATATCGTTTATAACTGTGGTGTACCGGAAATCAACATCATTTATTCAATGAATGCATATGCTCCATATCCATATTATACATTTAATCCATGGTATTGGAGTTTTACAACAAGCTGGGCTTGGAATCCTTATTGGTTCGACCCATTCTATTCATGGTATGGTCCATATAGCTACTGGTGGAGATATCCATATCCTCCTTATGGTCCGGGATATTATCCTCCTCATTATCCGGGATATCACCCTCCTCATCATGGACCCGGACATAACCCTCACCCATCGCCTAATTGGCGACCGGGAGGAAATACACCTCACGGACCTGGTCCTGGTTGGAGTGGGAATTCACGACCTGGAGGAAATGGTGGACATCGTGTGAATGGAGTTCCTCAAAATGGACATTCAAATAATGGCAATGTGCAATATAATGGTAATAATCATAGAGTAAGTAGTGTTACAAACAACAATAATAATCAACAAGTATCCGGAAGGACAACTAATACTCAACGACAAAACACAACCGTCGTAAATCAAAACAATGGTTCAAACAATCGCAATTCGGGAGTTCGCAATAACAACAACAGAAGGAACAACAACCAATTAAATAATTATCAAAACTTAAACAACCATTCACAAGGCTCTTTCAATCAAGGAGGAGGTAATCGCTCCGGAAGAGGCAGTGGAGGCTCATTTGGAGGTGGACGAACCGGAGGTGGCCATCGTGGTGGTGGCGGTGGACACAGAAGATAAAATCAATAAAAAATAATTGTCTCGAATGAACAAATTTTGACATTCGAGACTTTATATATTAATTCTTTATAATTAATTCATATGAAAAAAATATATTTATTATCAACACTATTATCATTGTCTTGCACGACATTTGCACAAAGTGCGTTAGATGCATATCAATTTTCTCAACCGGATCTAAAAGGCACAGCACGTTTCATGTCAATGGGTGGTGCTTTTGGAGCATTAGGTGGCGACCTATCATCTATCTCACAAAACCCTGCAGGAATAGGTGTATATCGCAGTTCTGAAATAGGATTTACACTCGACTTTGACATACAAAACAGTGAAACTCAGTCTAATGATATGAGAGCAACTGACAATCAATTCAAATTCCTTTTTAATAATGCAGGATATATAGGCACATTCAAACTCAATAGTTCTGTAATGCCAAACTTTAATTGGGGATTCACATATAATAAAGTTTCATCTTTCAATCGCAGATATACAGGAGGATTTCAATCACTTGGAAACTCTATGAGCAACTATATTGCTGGAATTGCCAATAATGAAAACATCACAGTTGCAGACCTGACAAGCACTGATTCATACGACCCATACAACCCTATGGACGGAGGATATGTAGCTCCATGGCTTGCTATATTAGCCTACGATTCATATCTGATAAATCCGGACGGTAACAACAACAATCCTAAATGGTCAGGATTATGGGGAAATAACACTGCCGGTTCAGGATATTATAATATCCTTGAAAAAGGTGGTATAGATGAATATAATATCAGTTTCGGTGGCAACATAGCTAATATAGTATATTGGGGTATGGATTTTGGTATCATTGATATGAAATACTCTCAAACATCATTGTGGACAGAAAACCTCACAAATGCCTATGTAATGAATGAAAATGGCAAAACAACTCAAGCAGCAGCCGATTGGGATTTGTATAACCAATACTATGTGAAAGGTGCCGGATTTAACTATAAGTTGGGCATTATTGTCAAACCCATACAAGAACTTAGACTTGGATTTGCATTCCACACACCGACATGGTATGCTATGGAAGAACTCTTCTACGCAGACACAAAATATGACTATGATGTAAAAGACATTCGTCCCGGAGGTGCACAAACAAACAACGGATATGATGGATACAACGATTATAAATTCCACACTCCATGGCGTCTTATAGCAAGTGCAGCCGGAGTAATAGGCAACAAATTCATTATCAGTGCAGACTATGAATGGTCTAATTATCAAGGCATGAGTTTTGATCAAAAATATTACGATGATGATTTTTGGGGACCTGTCACACCCGAAAATCAATCGTCATACTACTACACTAACAAAGACATCGACGACTATTATCAATCAACAAATACTATTCGAATTGGAGCTGAATATCGAATCACTCCACAAATTAGTGCAAGACTTGGATATGCAAATGTATCATCGCCTGTAAATGAGAAAACAAAAAATAATGATATGATTATTTATACAGCCGGCACACGCCCTCATTATACATTTGATAATACAACCAACTATATAACTTGTGGTTTCGGTTTCAAATACAAGAAATTCTATACTGATTTAGCATACGTATACAAGAATCGCACAAGTGAATATCATGCATACACACCTGATATTACATCAACAATAAATCTTTCTCCTCAAGCGAAACTCACATCTGAAAACCATCAAATAGTTGTCTCAATGGGATTCAAATTTTGATATTAAAAAAAATATATTTATTTTACGGGAGGCTGACAAAGCCTCCTTTTTTTTCGGACACCAATATATCTTAAAAGTTCATTTTAAGGATATAATTCTCAATTTTCTTCAACATGAGATTGACAATTAATAATTATTGATAAAAAATTTTTACAATTAGCATTCACTAATTAAAATAATTCACAATTCAGTTGCCATTCTCATTTTTAAGAATTAAATTAGCATGAAATTTGAAAAATATATGAGAACACAAAAGAGAGAATACATAAATCCTTTGAAATATGCTCCTCTCTAAATGTTTTCACAACGAAAAAAATCCTTATTGTGATTTGCTTTAAAATCTCTACAAGTTGTAAATGACAAATGATTATTAGGTGAGGTAGCTCTCTTCAATAATACTCATTCTCTAATGCGTAGATATAGTTCAATATTTAAATCATACAAGATTTTTACGAGCGTACTTAGATTACGAATTCGACCGTTAAAAGCTGAATCACAAGTCGGGCGTGCTAATCCTGTACTTTCTGCAATACTGACCTTTTTGCGATTTCTAATCTGACGAGCAGTTTCAAGCACTTTGCTTAACTCTTTTTCGTAATCTAATAAATTGATTTTCTTCATAATTATCATATTTTAGTTAATAGTTGCTCGGTGGAAATCTCTCTATAATTACCTTTCTATTTGTTCAAGAACGTTTTATACAAGTTAAAACAATACAGGACAACGAACTATTACGTTCTCTTCCCTATTGATTACTAACATAATAGCATGTCAGCCAATGAAACATTCCCTGTATTCCAACATCTTCAGAGAGTTTCATTCACCCCATTTGTCATTACCTCCAAAGATTTGACCTAATACATTGAAAATAATCCCTAAAAAAATAATAACACATAAAAGCATAGACATTCTCCATTTAATATTATTAATAATCGTATCCAATTTCTATTATATCTAATGAACTCTGTTCTTATAATAGACAACTCTTGATACAAAGATATAATTTATAGTATGCCGTAATTAAGCATACCTATGTTAAAAAATCTTAAATCTCAATGAAGCTTCCGGCTTTCAGTAACATAATGCCTCAGCATACGGATTATATGGTAGATAAAAAAACGTAGCTTTAGACAATACAAAGGAGACTCGTAAGACTTAGCCTATTACAATTTTATAATACATCACTTACGAACTAAGTATAAATGCTCCTTACTTACAGGAATTAATTGGATAATTGAAAATTGAAAATTATAATACACAAAATAGTATCAGATAAACACAACTAAAATTATAAATATATGTAGCTGCAAAATAAATTAAAAAGTAATAATTTACAACAAATTTTTCAATATCGGAATAAGATAATTTAGATTGAAGAATAATGAATTAAACTTATAAATAAGAAAATAATGTGGCACAGCAATCTTTTATATTGCAATATAAATAATTAAAAAGAAAACATTTGAGAAATAGAATACATTTTTTGTAAATTTCAAATATCTAATAACTTACGATAGAAGATCCAGTGATAATAACAGATAAAAAATCAAAACTTATAGATACACATAAAAGATTTTTGAGCGTGATAGACGTGATTATATTTACAATATTTGTTATATTAAAATCTCAATAAATATATTGTATTTTATAAAATCATCTCTTTAAATTAATTTATTATATCACATAATAAACAATGTTTTTTACAAAATAAATTTCAATCTTGATATATTTAATATTTCAATATATTTTATTTAATTGCTCAGTATTAGATTAAATTATTTCTCAAGTAAATTAAAATATCATAATAGAACTTATGGATTACTTCAATGTAAAAATCAATATTATATATAAATAATTCAATTATAAAATAAATTCTACATTTTACACTACTAATAATATCACTATATAGCACTTTGTTCATCTAAGATTATAACTCCCAGATAGCACTCACAATATTAAAATTAAAATTATTGGAAGAAGAGAAAAAGACAAGATCAAAATTTAAATAGCGAAATACTATAATTTTTTTGCCGGCTGAAAAGTCTCATAACTATTATCATCATAAAAAACTGTTATGCTAACAACTTTTCTCGGATTTTTCGCTAAATTTTCTATTTCATTCTCTTTTTTTAACATGTTTGATCCCCCTGAAAATGCTGATGAATAAAGGGATTTAGCCATATTTTGAGATTGATTTAAGTCGATTTCCTTGCCATTTTCATTTGTTTCTGTGTCATCATCAAGGAATTTTGAAGTGTCGGAAGCTAAAGCTGAATTGATTTCTGTTGGTACTAACATATCACCTTCACCGAACAGTAACCAGACTATCGACAGCCTTGGGAACTGATCATGAATCTGTTTTACTAAGACATCACTGATTTTTTTATTTCGTCCATTTAGTAACTGAGACAAAGAGGGGCGGGGTATCCCACACTGATCTGCAAATTGCGAGTTCGAAATTTGCAGATAATCCATAAAGAGTTTTAGACGAATCGCTGCATTATCTTCTTCCATGACATATTTTCTGTTAATTATTTTAATATGCAAATGTAATCAATTAAATGCAAACTGCAAACTATTTTTCAAAAAAACAATGTTTAAAATTTACTATTTTTCTTAACACTAAAAGGGAATCATAATTAACATTCGTTATTTTTTAAGCTATAAAACACTTTAACCCACACATGCATCTTGCTGTATATCTGCAAGTTACATTAAACTTTCTTTTACAAAACAAGCTAAAGAAGCAATTTTCTACTATTCCTTATATAATAACTTTAATTATATTGTGTAATTTGCTTTTAATCAACTACTTACAACTAATGTTAATTTTTGTTAAAGCAGTAAATTGACTTTTGTGAACTATGTCAAAATGTTAATTACAAAATCTAAACACCTATTTACATTGTTTTATTGTTAACTGTCTCGACTATGTTTTGATTCTTATTTGTAAAAAAATACACAATTTACAATTGCACTGTTTACATTTTTATATCCAAAATGCAAATTACCAAAAACAACAGTTAGAGAAATTTGAGTTAGGTTATAAATTGACCAATCCTAATTTTTTAACAAGAAGAGAAAAAGTTCTGTTTTTTGATTCAAAACTCGTTGTTTTACTTACATTGGCATTTTCACGTACATTGTTGCGTTTTGTTAATTAAATTTAATTCTCAGGGAGTTAACAAACGCAATTATCGTCGTATATTTCAGTATATCAACAAGATAACACAAAATACGCAACAATTAAAAAATTAACAAAATAGATTATAATCGCACTTTTGGCTCGAAATTCGATGTTAATCGAGCATTAACGATATTGTTCCGATAGGATACGTTTTAAATTTGGAAATTTCACTGTCCTTAATAGATTTTAGCACACCACTCTCCTTTCGATATATTTCATTTTCGCACATACTTATATTCAATGTTTCATTAAGATCTGTTTTAAGGTAAAAATCATCTGAAACACTCTGACCATTATTTTTTACGAGGTTTTCAAATTTACAAGAAACTATACGATTTGTGCAGAATTTTAAATTCTCAAGAGGTTTGGAAAATTGCAGCATTCCATAGGGTTTATTTGCAAAAAACTTACATTCCGGACATATATTTTTAATTAATGAAGATAACGATGGATTAATAGAATTTTCATAAAGGCAAATTTGATTGATTTCATAGTTCTTAATCAGATAAAATAAGAGTGCAATACCTGTTGAGAGTGAATCATAATATATATTTTTTATTACCACGCAGGAATCTGTTTTATCTTTTTGAAATTCAATAAAAGATATTCCATTAATTTTATTTTCACTATCTCTCGATATAATTATTTTCCCTCCTGAAATATAATTTTCAAAACAAACATTTTTAAAATCTCTTAAACTATGAATAATTTGCAAACCACAACCCTTTAATTCACATTCATTAAAAAATTCAAATAATTCTTCAATATTAATATCACTATAATCTGCAGAACAAATATCTTTATTTCTTTTTAATTTTTCATCAAATACAAGCAACTCAGAAATATTAAATTTACTCAAAAAAAATTCAACAGAATCGCAATCATCAGCAATTATTTTTTTAATATTTTTTTCAATCTCATATCCATCTATCAGCAACTCACTTCTATTAAAAGCATTTATAAAACCCAATGATTCATAATATTTTCTCAAACGATCATCTGAAGGAATAAGGAAGCAAAAATCATAATTTAATTTTTCTAATTTAGATATAATATTTTTAATCAACTTTTTCATTATACCCTTGCCTCGAAATGATTTTTTAGTTGACAGTCCACAAAGATATAATCCTTTTAATTTTTTCTTCTCCGACATCAAAAAATCACAATCCTTTAAAACTTTCAAATGATCATTATTTACATCTATAAAATTATACGGAATTGCAATTAATGAACTCACAATTTCACCATCACATTCTTCAAACTCAACGAATGATTTATCAAAATAGCTATCAAACACTAATGATATATAATCATCAGAATCCTGAAATGTTTCTTTCCACAAATTCATTAATTGTTTTTTCAATTCCTCTTTCTTCATAATTCTATATTATAAAATATGCTGGATTAAATCATATCTTTCGCTTCACGACTGCTGGACAACCTGCAACAAGAGAATCATCAGGAATATCGGAAATCACAACTGATCCTGCTGCAACTACACATCTATCTCCTATATTTACTCCCGGACAAACCACCACTCCACCTCCCAGCCAACAATCTTCGCCTATAGTAATTGGGAATGCTGTTTCATAAGGTTTCCTACGCTCTTTAAAATCTATTGGGTGATTCGGTGTATAAAATTGACAATTGGGACCTATTTTCGTATTCTTTCCTATAGTAATATAAGCTGAATCAAGCATTGTTGCATTATAATTAATGAATACGTTTTCTCCAAGACGTATGCCTGTTCCATGATCACAATGGAAAGGCGGACATATTATTGAAGATTGGGGTATTGAAGGTATCAGTTCTTCAATTACACTTCTATATGATTCATCAAAAGTGGTCATATTTACCAACTTTGCACATAATGATTGTGAACGGCGAATACTTGCAACAATTTCGCTGTCTTTAAACGAATATAATTGTTCACTTCTCATTTTTTCGAATTCACTTTTCATATAATATATCTTCTGTATGATTCAACTGCAAATTTACTAAAAATGTTGCTCAATGCCACTAATTTTTCTAATTTTGCAATATGATACATAATAAGACAACAATTGATTTTGCTCCTATACAAGGATATACTGATGCAATATATCGCACCACTCACAATCGAATTTTCGGAGGGATAAATAACTACTACACGCCATTCATTCGCATTGAAAATGGCGAAATACGTCGCAAAGACATTCGCGACATACTACCGGAAAATAATTTAGATATATCATTAATCCCTCAGATAATCTTCAAAAATATTGAAGAATTTGATATTTTAGTCAAACAGATTAGTAATTATGGCTATAATAAAATAGATTTAAACATCTGTTGTCCTTTCCCTATGCAGACAAACCGTGGACGTGGCTCTGCACTATTATCAAATCCGGAAATATTCTCCAACATTCTAAAACACACAGAATCATATCCGGAAATCAAATTCTCTTTAAAAATGAGGTTAGGATTAAGCTCTCCTTCTGAGATTATCAATCTTATTCCAATTATAAATTCTACATATCTTTCACATATTACCATACACCCTCGCATTGCAACACAACAACACAAAGGAGAACTAAATTTAAGCGTTTTAAAGCTCTTTTTAAACGAATGCAAACACAAAGTCATCTATAATGGTGATATATCTTGTATCGACGATATTAAGCTAATAAATCAACAATTTTCAAACATATCGGAAATAATGATTGGCAGAGGCCTACTTTCTCGTCCATCGCTTGCTAATGAATATGCAACCGATAATATATGCAATGACACTGAACTTCTACAAAAAATAATGCTAATGCATTCTGAAATCTACAACTATTATTGCCAAACCCTACAAGGAGAAAACCAAATATTAATGAAAATAAAAACTTTTTGGGAATATTTGGAACCGACAATTAGCAGGAAGATATACAAACAAATAAAAAAATCAATAAATATCCGTAAATACGAACAAGCTATCAACCAAATTACCTAAATATAAAGATTGAAAACACCTACCATCTTAATACTCCAACTTTGACAATGCATATACAATGTCCATTTATCGATCAGCACCGATAATAGTCGCATCATAGTAAATAAAAGGCGATAGCTTTGCTTAAGTCATAATTTACGCCATAGGCATGGGCAACAACAAAATATATTAATAATATTTACAGCAAAACATCTGTTACACTGCACTTATGAAACGACCATCAGATGGTTAAAAATAAAGAGACGTTAACAACTGATATATTTAGAAGTTAACGTCTTTAATTTTTTAAGATAGTGTCCGAGATGAGAGTCGAACTCACACGACCTTACGGCCACTACCCCCTCAAAGTAGCGTGTCTACCAATTCCACCACCCGGACTGATTAAATCGCCACTTAGAGCGAAAAACGGGGCTCGAACCCGCGACCCCGACCTTGGCAAGGTCGTGCTCTACCAACTGAGCTATTTTCGCATTTTATTTGGCTTCAATGTCCGTTACAATTCTTCATTTCTCGAATTGCGTTGCAAAGGTACAATCTTTTTCTCACCTATGCAAATTTTCAATAGATATTTTTAAACTTTTTTATCCACAAACCACTTAAGACACTCTGTTTCAATCAGAAAAAATATCTGCTATTATTTCAATTTTGAGGCTTCCAAATCCATGCCTCTGCAAAATTTTTCTTAAATTCTGTTGAATTGAAAATATCTATTAATTCTGTCTTATTTCTACTCTTTGCTGCATAAACTCTGCACATACTTGGTGTTACAACAACTCTAAGTGCTTCTCCATCAATATGTCCCTCAATAAACTTTAGTGCTTCTGCCTCTGATGTCAATGAAGCAACTATCAGATAATAATTATCTTTCAATGCAGGTTCAAAACAACATTCATTTGTTTGTGAAATATTATCATCATCGCATATTTCATTTTGCTCTTTCGATTCATCAACTTTCTCCACAATCGTTGAGACTACATCGGTTGAGATTGGCAATACAGATGCATAATCCTTGGTATAAGATGTATGATTAGTTGGCAACGACATTGATATTGCTGCCATAAAGACAATAATCAGCATTGCTACATATCTTACCAATCGCTTACTAACCGGTATGTAGTAATTCTTATCCGAAAGAACGTGTGATTGCAATTGCTCTGTTCCTATATTATATTCATAGTGTTGATTCTTCAATTCGTCTAATGTCTGCAACTTGAATGATTGCAATCCATAATATTCATCGATACAATCATAATTTTTGAAAGGCTCGAATCTAAGATTATTTTCAACACCAACAGACAAATTCCCTATGCGACCAATTGAAAGCACCTCGTTTTCCATCAATAGAACTCGCATTCTATCAATTTCCTGAAACATCAACTTATTTGCTACTTCAAAAGATATACCCTCTTTTCGTGATATTGAATTAGCCAATAATCCATCATTATTGACTATTGACGAATTGAATGTTATTTCTCTTTTGGGAGGAGTCATTATGCCCCATTCTTCATTGATATACGACGATTTATACGACACTATAAATGCTCCTATTCCTGGCACAATCACACAATCATGCCGGCGAATCAAATACTCTATATGTCGGATTATATCTATCAACTTACAACTCCTTTTAGTGCTTTATCTCTGCAAAGTTAAATATAAATCTGCAGAGTTCCAAATGATTTTTTTTACTTTCTATACTCCTCTTCAGGAAACAATATCTGAACTAATTGAACATCAGCATCATACTTTATTGCAAGATTTTTATCTATCTGTGCATCTTCATATCGATATCGAATTTTATTAAGATATGCTCTCAACAGGTACAAATCTCCGTAATACTGATCTATCTTCAAACCCTCTCTGATATCTTCATCTGCCAACAAAAAATCATCTGTACGGATATACAAAAATGCTCTGGCAAAATAATTCTCTGCTGTCTGCTCGATATCAAGAATCTGCGTATAATAATCTATCGCTTCAGACAAACTTCCTTCTGCCTCCGTTAAAATTGCCATTCCTCGAAGGCCCTCAACAGATTTCACATCTGTATCAAGAATATACATAAAGTCATTCCTTGCTGCTTGCAACTCTCCTTTCTCAATTGCAATCAGTCCATGATAGCTTCTAACCCATAAATCTTTCGGTTCGATATGATATGCCGAAGTCAAATCCTCATACGCTTCATTTATCATTCCGGCATCTATATATGCCGCCGCCCTATTCTTATATAACACAAAAGAATTGGGCGTCATCGCTAACCCGACCGTAAAACTCTCTATTGCCTGATCCAATTTATTCTGATTATGCAACACAATACCTAAATTTGAGAACAACAACGAATTATTAATATTACCCGGCTCAATTCGCATAGCCTCTTTAAGCAATCGTTCTGCATCAACCCAGTTTTTCTGCTTAATATAGTAATCGGCTGAATCCACCTTTTCGAGATACTCTTCACTATACTGTGCCGATAAACTCAATCCGAAATTTAAAAGTATTGCTAAAACAACAACCAATTTTTTCATCTTTTACCTACATTTATATTGTCTGACCAACTATCTGCTTATTATACATTACAAATACTTCCAACCACAAAGATACAAAAAATATTTTATTAGTGTCTGATAAAATCAAAATCTAAACCAGAACCTTTCTGACAAACTTTAACCCCTCCCAATTTTGTGTAATTATTTATCTACTCATTGGGTGAACCTCCAACTGCATAGGGTGCGACTCCTCGGACTACAATCCGATGGTATCGGGTGCGAAGCACCGGAGAGCGACAGCGATTCAAT